>JBIPNO010000017.1:0-104144 GCA_044372775.1 Haloferula sp. | reverse complement strand
GTGTCGGGCCCGACGCTTGTTCCAGCCCCCCGGCTGTAGAGCGTCGGTCCCGTGCGACCGGCCCGGTGACAGACGGTGCGGGACTTGCCGCTTGGAAGAAAAGACCCCCCGGTCCTGTTCCTCATCGTGCGGTTCGCCTTCGCAGCCGTTCCCCCCGTCGTTCGGGCCGAAATCGGAAAAAAGGTCGGCACCGGGGAGCTTTCGCTACCGCGCGGTGCCACGAGCTTCAACCATCCTGCATCCCCGGCCGTTCCGTAAGCACCCCCCGGAACTTGCGTCCCGGTCGAGGAGGTTTGGAAGTGGAGGAAGCTCGTCATTACTGAACCAATCGCAATCCACCCAACCGGATTTCCAAACTTTGCGGAAAATTTTTAGAATGGGATCATCAGGACCCCCGGATGCTTTAGTTTTCAGTGATTTACAGACTTTGAGAAAATCCACAAAAAACCCGCCGGGGGATCCCGGCGGGCTCGATGAGGTGGAAATCCGGGAAACTGACGCCGGAAATCAGAGCTGGAGCCCGTAGCTCCGCCCGCCGACGCCGTCGTACCAGCGGACGTAGGCGGAATTCACCATGGAATAGCCGCCGGCCGTCGGGTAGTTGCCGGTGAAATACCAGTCGCCGCAGGGGCCCTTGATCGAGGCGTGGAGGTTCTCGATGGTCTGGAAGATCACCCGGACCTCGCCGTCCCAGTCGATGTCTTCCGGGGTGACCATGCGGCTGATCTCGTCGGAGATCTCCTCGTCGCTGAACGCTTCGTAAACACCCTGCACGCGGTTGACCATCTGCGATGCCGGCTTGGCCAGCTCGCTACGGCATTCATCGTAGATCCGGTCCAGCAGCGACTGCCGCCCGGCGCGGCGGTGAAGCGCCACCGCGGCCTGGAAGGCGATGAACTTGCCGAGTTCCGACATGTCGATGCCGTAGCAATCCGGGTAGCGGATCTGCGGCGCGGTCGAGCAGACGACGATCTTGCGCGGCTGGGTGCGCGCCAGAATCTTGAGGATCGACTTCTTCAAGGTGGTGCCGCGGACGATCGAGTCGTCGAGCATCACCAGCGCGTCGTCCGGCCGGACCACGCCGTAGCTGATGTCGTAAACGTGGGACACCAGCTGGTCGCGGCCCTTTTCCTGGGCGATGAAGGTCCGCATCTTGATGTCCTTGTGCGCGATCTTCTCACCGCGCGGCCAGTTGCGCAGGATCAGGTCGTCCAGCGCGTCGGCGGTGAGGGTGCCGGCCGCCTGGGCCGCGAGGATCGCGGAGCGGACTTCCTGCCGGCGATAGAGGCGCAGGCCGTCCATCAGGCCATAGTAGGCGGTCTCGGCGGTGTTCGGGATGAAGGAAAAAACCGCCCGGTCGAAACTGCCGTCGATCGCCTCGACCACCTGGCTGACCAGCGAGGCACCCATCGCCTTTCGCTCCCGATAAATCTGCGGGTCGTTGCCGCGGGAAAAGTAGATCTTTTCAAACGAGCAGGGCGTGTAGCGCTGCGGCGGCGCGAATTGCACGTCGCTGAAGGTCCCGTCGGCCTTGATGGTGATGATGCTGCCGGGATCGACCGCCTTGACCTGCGAAGCGTCGGCTTCGAACACCGTCATCAGCGGCACCCGCTCGGAGGCGAAGGCGATCACGTCCTCCGTCACCAGCATGTGGCAGGGCCGGATCCCGCGGGGATCGCGCATCACGAACATGTCGCCGTTGCCCACCACGCCGCAGATCGAATAGCCGCCGTCCCAGGCCTGGGCGGACTCGCCAACGATGCGGGCCAGGTCGAGCTGGGCGGAAATCCGCTCCGGCATGTCGCGTCCGTCCACTCCTTCGTCACGCAAGTTGCGGTAGAGGTCGGTGTGCGCTTCGTCGAGGTGGAAGCCGATCTCCTCCAGCACCGTCTGCGTGTCGGTGCCGAAGACCGGGTGCTGCCCGCGTTCGATGAGCACCTGGTTGAGCTCGTCGGCGTTGGTCATGTTGAAATTGCCCATGACCATGAGCGTGCGGGTCGGCCAGTTGCTGCGCCGCAGGTAGGGGTGGCAGGAGCCCTCGTCGAACTCGCCGGAGGTCCCGTAGCGCAGGTGGCCGATCAGCACCTCGCCGCCGAAGTCGTAGTGTTCCTTGATGGCATCGGGCCGGTCGGGACTGAGCACCCCCTTCCGCACCATTTTGTGGAAGGTCTTCATTTCCTTCCGGAAAACGTTCGCCAGGCCGTCCCGCTCGCTGTCCCGTCGCCGGAACACGTAGGGCTGGCCCAGCGGCATGTCGAGCTTGGTGCAGCCGATCCCGATCCCGTCCTGGCCGCGGTTGTGCTGCTTTTCCATCAGCAGGAAAAGCTTCTGGAATCCCCACAGCGCGGTGCCGTAGCGATCGTAGTAATAGGCCAGCGGTTTGCGGAGCCGGACGGCGGCGATTCCGCATTCGTGGGTGAGGAAGTCGCTCATGGGTGCCTTGGAATCACTCGCCGCGGACCTTCACCCGGACCCCCTCGGTCTCCACCAGGCGACCCAGAATGGTCCCGCCCGGTCCGGCCGAAAGGATGGCGTCCGCATCGGCGGGAGAAACGATGGCCACCCATCCGATGCCCATGTTGAAGGTGTGGAAGCGGTCCTCGCTGTCGACGTGGGCCAGCAGCTTTTCGATGCCGGGAAGCTCCCAGCGCGGGATCTCCAGATCGGCCCCGAAGCCCCGGAACAGACGCTCGAGGTTCTCCGGCAAGCCGCCGCCGGTGATGTGCGCGTAGGCTTTCGGCTTCACGCCGGCCGCCTTGATGTCGCGGACGACGTCATGATAAAGGCGGGTCGGCTGGAGGAATCCAAGCAGCTCGGATTCATCGACACAGCCGGGATGCTCGGCCAGCACCCGTCGCACCAGGCTCCAGCCGTTGGCGTGGATGCTGTCGGAAGCATAGCCGACCAGCACGTCGCCGACCGCCAGGGTCGAAGGATCCACCAGATCCGGCTTTTCGGCGCAGCCGATGCAGAATCCGGAAAGTTCAATCACGTCCGCCGGCACGATCCCCGGCATTTCCGCGGTCTCGCCGCCGGCCAGAATGCAGTCGCAGTCCGCCAGGTAGTCGCACATGCCGCCGATCAGCCGGGTGATCTTGTCCTCGTCCAGCGCGGCGATGCCGATGTAGTCCAGAAACAGCAGCGGATCGCCGCCGGTGGTCAGGATGTCATTCACGCTCATCGCCACCAGATCCTTGCCCGCCGTTTCCAGCAGGTCGTGCTCCAGCAGCAACTCGAGCTTGGTGCCGACGCCGTCGCATCCGGTCACGATCACGGGTTCCCGGTAGGAACTCAGATCGTAGCAGGCGGCGAAGAGTCCGAAAGCCCCGAGAAGCTTGCGGTTCTGCTGCGTGCGGGCCACGTGGCCTTTGATGTCCCCTACCAAGGCGGCCGCTCTGCGCGTGTCCACCCCGGCCTGCTGGTAAGTCAACTTTCCTGCCATGTGTCGCGAAGTGCGCGGGTTGTGACAGCGGCCCCTCCCCCGGTCACGCGGAAAATCGGGAAATCCCCGGAGCGGCCTCTTGCCGCCCAATCGGGAACTCCCCGCGGGCCCCGAAACCACGGAAAACCGGATTTTCAAGCTCCCACGAGAGTTTCAAACGGATTTATTGACAAGCTTTAGGGCTTGAAGACCAAGCTCTTTTGAAAATGTTCAAAAATTTATTGCCAATTTAAAAAAAAATCAATAACACCAGAAGCAACGGGGCGCCCGATATTTAATTAATCTTGAATACTTGGCCGCAATCACTAGAACCAACAGCGAAATCAGTGCCTCCTCGCATGAAACCGCAGTCCCCACAGCTGAAGCTCAACGCCGGCCTGACCATTGGTTACAGCCAGGCGCTGGCCTCGGCCGCTGAAGACATCGTGCTGGAAGGTGGGACCCACTTCCTGATTGCCCGCAACGGACGCGGCAAGACCACCCTCCTCCGCACCCTCGCGAAGACCCTCAAGCAGATGGACGGCAAGTTCATCGCCGAGGGCAAGACGCAGTATCTGCCGGAAGACCTCCGCTTCGATCCCGAGATCACGGTCGGCGGCATCTTCAAGGCGATGCTTCCCGCCGCCAGCGTCAAGCCGGCGCTCGACCTGGCCGCCTCGATCGAACTCGATGTCCGCAAGGATTACGGCAAACTCTCCACCGGCAACCGCCGCAAGACGCACCTGATCGTCGCGGAACACTCGGTGGATCCTTCCTGCGGGAACATCCTCCTGCTTGACGAGCCCTTCAGCGGTCTCGACGCCTACGCCCGCGAAGTTTTTGAAAACATCTGGCGGGAAAGCTCCGGCCAAGTGCTCCGCCTCGTGAGCTGTCACCCCGACTATGACTCGATGGGCATGCCCAGCGCGGTCGTGATTCAGGGACAGGGAATCCGCCACACGGTCGGAAGCGACCAGACATGGAGCCAACTGAAGCAACAGCTCAACTGAACTGCCGCCATGCGTCTCTACCACCTCACCACCGCCACACTGTTCCGACGGAAGTCGTGGGTGATCTGCGTCTTTGCCGTGGGCATTCTCCCCTTCCTCCTGCAGTACATCTCCAGCGGGACTGAAAATCCGGCCCTTTTGAAGCCCGCAATCGCCCAAGCCACGTGGGCCATGGCGCTGCTGTCCGCCGTGTTCTGGGGCTTTTTCACCGCCGCCCGCCAAGGCGAGTCCAACGCCCGCAGCGGCATCGGCGAATACTTCCTCACCACCGGGGTCTCCGCCGGCCGCCAGTTGTTCCAGATGTGGCTCTCGGTCCTGACCTACCTGGCTCCGCTGCCCTTCATCGCCGCCGGGATCTGCATCCTCTGCGCGAGCCCGGCCCTGCCCGATGAGCGCAGCATGTGGATCGCCACCAACTTCCAGTATGCGATCCTCTTCCTGCTGGTCATGGCACCCTTGGTCGCGCTCGCCGCCGCCGTGGCATCCCGCTTCGGCAGCATCACCGGCTTCCTCTCGTCCAGCGCCCTCGCCATCTACGGCCTCTACGGGGTCGGCTACCTCAAGCTGCTGGCGAACCTCGAGAGCAACGCGGTCCTGAAGTGGATCTGGGAAACCTCGCCGCACTACCACTTCGCCGACCCCACCGAACGCCTCCGCTACAAGCTCGGCGCCATCGCCTGGGACAAGTTCCCGCTGCTCCTCGCCTACTTCGGAGGCATCATGCTGATCCACGCCGTGATCTCCCGCCTCATCTTCCGGGTCCGTGCCACCGCCTGATCGATCCTCGACATTTCCCCTTTCCCATGAACTCCCGTAACATCGTGATCAACATCTCGCTCGCCGTCACCGGCGTCGCGCTGTGGTCCTTTGGAGCCAGCCGTCTCGCGGCGGGCGGGGACCTCGATTTCCGCCCCAACCCGCTCGGCCTCAAGATGAGTCCTTACGGCCAGGTCATCGCCCTCGCCGTACAAGGCGGGATCGATTCCGACTGGCACGGTGCCAATGCCCGCACCGACGGCAAGGTTTGCGACACCTGCGGCCACGACCACGATGAAGAAGCCGCCGGCGATCATTGCGACGAGTCGGCCGGAAGCGCCATCGCGACGCGCGACCAATCCCTCGTCGAGCGCCTCGAAACGGCCGTCAGCGAGCGGACCAACCCGCGCCCCGCCACTCCCGGCCACAAATTCTACCTCCGGCGTCAGGTCGAGGACCGCCTCCGCTTCGCCTTCGAGTTGGATCCTTCCAACTACGCGAACTACAACTCCTATCATCTCTTCCTCACCGAACCGGCCGTCGGCACCCGCCGCGTCCTCACCGGCCGCGTGGTGGAACTCGCCCGGCTCACGATCAGCTATTCGCTGCGCGAGGAGTCCGATCCCCGGCCGGCCCTCACCGCGGCGTCGGCCGCAGGCAACATCCTCGAACTGATGTTCCTCCACCGGCAGAATCACTCGATCGCCGAGATGCAGGAACAACTGCAGATCCTGGACTTCTCCCTCGAGCGCCACCGCCACTTGGCGACCCGCTGGATCGAGACCGGCGACTTCCAGCGCCTCTCCGCCGCCCGCCAGTCCGAAATGCTCGAGCGCCTCCGCTTCGTCACCAAGGTACGAGATGCGGCCTCCGCCACCATCGAACGTCTCTCCGCGTCCACCCCCGACCAGGCTTCCCTCTCCCGCTGAACCACCCTCCGGACCCTGTTCTTACTTTTCCCAGCACCTCCCGCCTTCTCATGTTCACCGCCGTCCACGAACCACCACCGCTCCCGGTCAGCAATGCCCCGGCAGCCGCCCCGCGTTTCCAGGCGGGGATGGATGGTGCGACCCTGCTGGCGATCATCTTCCGCGTCTGCAAGGAAGTCCGTGTCTCTGACATCCAGATGCGGTCCGGCCGCCCGGTTTACATCCACACCAACAAGGGCGTGGAGAAACTCGACTTCCTCGGCATCCTCACCAGCCGCCACATGGATGAGATCCTCAAGGAACTCATCAGCCACCGCGAAAGCGCCAGCCACGGCTTCGGCGAGGATAGCAACCTCGACCAGCGCGTCGAAGACAAGATCGCCAACGCCATCCGCGACTTCTCGGAACGCAAGGTGGCCGACTTCTCCTGCGACGGCATCCCGATGGGAGCCAACGGCGAACGCTCCGGACGACTCCGCATCCAGGCCCACCTCAGCTCCTCCGGCCTCGGCGTCACCTGCCGTATCCTCAACGACTACATCCCGGAGCTCGAAAGCCTCGGCATCGATCCCGACACCAACACGATCCTCCGCATGGCGGTGCAAAAGCGCGCCGGACTCTGCCTCGTCACCGGCCCCACCGGTTCCGGCAAATCGACCACCCTTGCCGCCCTGATCGACTGGCTCCGCCGCAACCACGGCAAGCACATCGTTACCGTCGAGGACCCGATCGAATACCAGTATCCGGACGACATGGAGGATCCCGAATACCCGGGCCGCCGTGTCCCCTGCCCCAGCGTGGTCACCCAGCAGGAAGTCGGCCGCGACGTCCACTCCTACCGCCAGGGCCTCAAGGACGTGCTGCGAAAGGCTCCCCACGTCATCCTGCTCGGGGAAATCCGCGACCGCGAGGCGATGGAAACCTGCATGGAAGCCGCCCAGACCGGCCACCTCGTCCTTTCCACCCTCCACACCACCGGTGCCGTCAAAACCATCGGCCGTATCCTGGAACTCTACCCGAAGGAAAGCCACCTCTCGATCCTCTCCCGGCTCTCCGAAATCCTCATCTTCATCCACTCCCAGGGCCTGCTCAACGGCATCAACCGCCGGGTCCTCACCTACGAGTTCCTCCAGAACAACGACGACGCCGTGGCATCGGCCATCGCCAACTACGACGGCGGCGCCCGCTCGCTGGAAGACGTCATCCGCCGCGCCGGCAACATCGAATGGGACGCCAACCTGCGCCGCCTGATGCGCCAGGGCCTCATCACCGAACACACTTTCGAGAACGCACGCATGAATCGCGACGAATCCGAGATTCTCTGATTTATCCGGGCGCTCTCCCTCCGACAATACGACAAACAAGTAACACACCCAGATACAACACACCACACATGAAACTGACACGTAACACCAAGCGCTCACGCGGTATGACCCTCCTCGAACTGACGGTCGTCATCCTCGTCTTGCTCTCCCTTATCTCCATCCTCTTCATCGGTGCCCGCGCCTGGAAGAAGGGTTCCGACCGTGCCGCTTCGATCCTCGTGATCCGGAACGTGCAGCAGGCCGTCCGCTCGTATTCCAACATGAACGGCAAGAATGCAGGCGACGCGGATGCCGGCCTCGAGGCCGCCGTCTTCGGCACCGGCAAGTTCATCGAAGTGAACCCCGTCGGCAACCCGCATCCCGCCGGCACCGGTTTCACCTGGACTGCCGCCGCCGGCACCATCCCTGCCGTGGGAACCCTGTATCTCACCGTCACCGGCACCGATGCCGCCGACTACATGCCGACCGGCTACGGCACCGCCGCCAGCACGACCAAAGACTGGTAATCCGCTCTTCCGGAGCGTCCCGCAAGGTCGACAATCCGGAATCAGCCTCGGTCTCCCGTCCGCTCCGGCGGGCGGGGGACCTCCCTTTCCCCCACCCCTTTCTCCCCCCGCCGATGTTCGCACCCTTACACCCTTCATCCCTTGGTCGCCTACCAACATCCCGCGGGTCTCAACCCCCTCCAGCGCTTCCGCCAGGCAGGATCCATCCTGCGCGGCACCAGCCGTGCCGCGAATTCGGCTTGGTACCAGAGTGCGCTTGAGCTGGATCTCCAGCTCCACCTCCGGGTCGATGGCAACCGCCTCGACTCCTTCCTTTTCGACCGCCGTTCCAATCAGTGGAGCACCGGTCCCGCCCTCGACGAGGCGCTTGCCACCGACCTGACCCTGGTGCCGGCTTTTGCCGCCCTGGTCGTCGGCTGTGCCCAAAAAGCCGGCACCCAGGCCATTGGCGTCGTCCTTCACATCGCCGATGAGTTCGCCACTTCCGAACTCAAGCCCGAACTCGACAATCCGGGTGCCCTGGCGGAATTGCGCGTCACCATCGAGTCGGATCCGAAGTCGATCCTCGATGACTCCTCCGTCTCCGCCACCGAGTCGAGCTGGCGCCTGATTCCCTATCCTGCCGCCGGCAGCGAGGCCATCGCGACCACGGTCTGCATCAGCCGCCACTGGGCAGGCTTCCTCGACGAGGTCCGCAAGTATGGCGAAGCCAAGAATTTCCCGATCGCCACCCGGGCCGTCAGCGCCCCGTTGATCTCCTTGCTGGCACTTCCCGATCTCAAGCAGGACGAATTGACCCGCCCGCTGATCGCGGTGTTGCCCTATCCGCGTTTCACCCTGCTCGCTTTCTTCAACGAGCATGGCGACCTCCGCCTGCTCCGCACCCTGCAACACCGCGGCCAACGACGTCCGACCAATCTCCGCCACGCGGCCTCGACCACGGCGGCGGCACTGGAACTTTCCGATCCGGAGGTCTTCCTGCTGACCATCGGCGAACATGCCGACCCCCAGCTCGCGGCCGACCTCCAACTGGTCTTCCCCGCCGCATCCATCCACGAGATCGACTGGTCCGGCACACCCTACCACGCCGCATCCACCGGTGCCGGCTGCCCGGAGGCGATGATCGCGACCGCGCTCTCGGTCACCCCGTCCAGTCCGCTGGCAGCCTCCCACACTTTTACCGTCCTGCGCGGCGACGGCTGGGCGGCCCAGGATTTCCTGCCTGTGGCAAAGGAAGCGGCCGAGGTTTATCCCTCACGCGGGGAGATGAAGCTCCTCCGCTCCGCCCGCTACGCCCGTCTTGCATTCGCTTCAGCCGGCATCCTGGCACTCGCCTGGACCGGCCTCCAGATGATCGACATGGTCCGCAAGCCCGAATGGGCCTTCGACTCCAAGATGGCGCAGTCGCAGCAACAGCGGCTTGCCTTCCTCGCGACGGAGCGTGCCCGCCTGGACCACTGGGACAACCTGCTTGAGGACCGTTCCAAGGCCTGGACCACGATGGAACTGCTGGGAGGACTCTTCCCCGACCGGAGCGG
Organism: Haloferula sp.; assembly: GCA_044372775.1. Lineage (GTDB taxonomy): Bacteria > Verrucomicrobiota > Verrucomicrobiia > Verrucomicrobiales > Akkermansiaceae > Haloferula. The sequence continues at coordinate 94,659 of JBIPNO010000017.1, read as the reverse complement.
CTTCCTGGTCAAGACCTTCAATCATTCGATCCGCACCGACAGCGCCCCCGGACAGGCCAAGGTCGGCTTCGTCCGCGAATGGAAAATCACCGGACTCGCCCGCGAGGAAGCGCTCGAACGCCTCGCCATCCTCAACACCCGCGACGGCATTTCGGCGATCTTCACCAACGTCGCCAGCGTCACCGGCAATGACTCCTTCAACACCGACCGGCCAAGCCGCAGTCTCGTCGTCAACGTTCGGACGCTGGAGAACAGCGGCTACCGCCCCGCTCCGATCGATGATTCTTCCCGTCTCGACGAGTCGACCTACCCCTACTCGTTCGACCTGACGATCCAGCAACGCTTCGCATCCTCCGACACGATGGCGGTGACCTCTGCCAAGGCCCCCTGACTGCTCCCGGAAACCTAGCTCCCCGACTCCCATGTTCTACCGCCAATCCATCGTTCTCTTCGGCTTCGTCCTTCCATTCATGGTCTGCGCCGCGGTGGTCGGGGCAGGCTTCGCCGCGAAGTCGAAGGCCGCCGCCTCGTTCCAACAGAAGCAGACACTTTACGCGAGCGACCAGAGCAACCGCCTCGGTGCCCTCGGCATCGAGGCCCAGGTCAGCAAAAAGCGCCCGCATTTCGAGCGCTGGAACAACCAGATGGCGCAAGAAACCGCCAACTCCATCACCTCCCACCTGAAGGAAATCGGCGACATGCTGCCGGCCAAGGAGTTCACCCAGACGATGTTCGAGCGACCCTCCGGCACCGCCGGCTTCGCCACGGCCTCCGCCCAGAACTCGTCGCAGGTGAAGCTCGCTTTCCGCGGCACCTTCCGCTCGGTGCAGAAAGCCTTCATCGAGCTCGAAACCCGCATGCCGCAACTCCAGCTCCAGGAGCTCAAGATCGACCCCAGCTCCACCTCGGCCTCCACCCTGAACTTCCAGGTCACCTACACCGCTTGGGAAAAATGAAAGCCTACCCCTCGTCACCCGCCCTGCAGGCGTCCGTCGCCGCCCTGCTCCTTCTCGGTTCCCTGCCTTCCGCGGCCCAGTCCGCGGAAGGTTTCGACACATCCGGACTCGTCCCCGCCGAACCGGCACCCGCGGCCAAACCGGCGGAGCCGGTGGCTCCGGCCACTCCCGCCGCCAACCTCGGGCCATCCCGCTTCGCCGGCGATGACATCCAGTCCTACGTGCTGAGCTTGTCCGGACGCTTCTCGATCCGCCAGCGCGCGACCGATCCCTTCGGCCGCTACCAGGACCCGGACTACAAGGCCCCGGAGCCTCCCCGGCAGCTCGCGAAGAATCCGAACCTGCCCTACAAGGCCGCCCCTCCCACCGCCTTCTCCGACATCATCGGCGCGATCAAGGTGAACATGAACAACAAGGATCATTTCATCATCGAAGGCCGCGACCGTCCCTACCGGGCCAAGGACTTGATCACCATGCAACTGCCCAACGGCAAGATGGTGAAAGTCCAGGTGATGGCGGTTTCCGCCACCCGCATCGATTTCCGCAATCTCGAAACCGGCGAAACCGCTCCCCTCCGGCTCGAGATGATCCCCGCCGGCATGACCAGGCCCCCTAAGGACATGGGTCCCATCGCCGTTCCTGGCCTCCAGCCGACCGGTGGCGACGCTCCGCTCATGATCGATCCGGTCACTCCCGTCTCTGGCAATCCCTGATCGCCACTGCTCTCACACCTGTCCCACACCCACACCGCACCAACACCCGTCATGAAGCCTGCCATCGCTGTCGCCACGCTGCTGGCCCTGCCATTCACGAGCGCCTTCTCCCAGGAAGACGCCCCTCTTGCCATCGGACCCGCCGAAACGGCCGGTAGCACCACCGTCGCGGATCTTCCTCCGCCCGCTCCGGAACCGCCGCCGGTCCCGGTCGGCGAAATCCCGCCCGCACCCGGCGCGCCCGATGCCCCGGACCTCCCGGCCGCCCCGCCGGTCGAACCGGTCGCTCCGCCGGCCGATCTCAATCCCAACGGTGCTCCCGCCGTGGATCCCGCCGCCGCGGCAGCCAATCAGGAAATCCAGGAGTCCGAAGAGGGCTACCTGATCAAGGATGCGCCGATCAACGACATCTTCCAGTTCCTCGCCAAGCAGGCGGGTCGGCAGTATTTCCACAATGCCAAGATCATGTCGCAGGACTACCGGGTCACCGGTCACCTCAATGACGGCGATCCCCTCCAGCAGATGGAAGAACTGGCCTTCATGTACGGCCTGACCCTCTACACGAAGGGCAATACCATCTACGCCCTCAGTTCAACCCAGCTCAGCCAGTTGCCCAGCGCCGAGTTCACCTACCAGCTCCGCTACCTGCGCACCGCGAACGAGGAAGACGTCCTGAACATCAAGACCCTCATCCAGCCGATGCTTACCCCGGGCACCGGCATCGTGAACTTCGAGCCGAAGACCAACACGGTCATCATCATCGACACCGCCCACCGCATCGAGCAGGCACGCGGCCTCCTCCAGAGCATCGACCAGGCCAAAGGCCAGATCGTCGTCGAGACCAAGATCCTCCGGGTCAACAGCACCGCCGCCCAGCGCACCGGCATCAACTGGTCGGCTTCGCTCGGCGACAACGGCACCTCGATCAGCGTCGCCCGCAGCCTCAACAGCATGTTCGGCATCGACTCGATCTACAACGCTACCGGCGTTACGGCCGGCAATGGCCTCGGGGCCACGGAATCCGCCGCCGCCAGCAACGTGGTGCTTTCCCCCATCCAGCTCAGCGGCGTGCTGCGAGCCCTCGCCGAGGGCAACTACGCGACCCAGGTCTCCAACCCGACCCTCATCACCGAGGACAACGAACAGGGTGCCATCTCCATCATCGACCGCGTCCCGATCATCACCGCCACGGTCACACAGTCGGAAGGCGTCAGCAACGTGACGGAGGAAGTCCGCTACAAGATCGACTCCGCCGACAAGGCGATTTCGGAAGACGCCGAGAAGCATCGTGAGCTCGGCATCTCGGTGTCGGTCACTCCCACCCTGCTGCCCGACGGCACCATCCGCATGCGCCTCCGCCCGCGCTCGGCCCAGATCGTCGAGAACATCACCGGCCAATCCGGCAACGTCTACCCGCGCGTCACCGAGTCGATGATCGAGTCCCTCGCCCGCGTCCCGGACGGCCACTCGCTGGTGGTCGGCGGCTTCTACGGTGAAGTCGAGAACAAGGACCGCACCAAGGTCCCGCTGCTCGGTGATATCCCGCTCATCAACTTCTTCTTCAAGAGCAAGGACACCGTGAAGGAGAATGCCAGCCTGGTCTTCATCGTCACCCCGACTTCCTACGATCCGGCCAACCGCTCCGCCACCAGCGCCCAGTCGAGCCGCATCCACCGCAACGCGTCGCTGACCCAGGACCACGACTGGATCGACCCCACCTGCAACCCCGGCCCGGCCCACGAGCCGAACCTCCGCCGCGGCGTGCGGGGCATCCAGGTGCAGGAAGCACCTTACTACCCGACCCAGGCCGAGTTGAACCGCGCCAAGTCCGCCGCTCCCGTCCCGGCCGCCACGCCGGCCCCGAAGGAGCGCTTCAGCCGCGCCCGGAAGTGAAGCGCCGGCGGGGAACTCTTCCCCGCCGCCCGTTTCATCTCACATCCACGCCGCCATGTCATCCCCCATCCATTCCGTTCACGAAACCCCGGTGCGCAAACCCGGCGATACCCTGCGCCTCCTGAAGGATTGCATGGAGCAAACCGTGCAAGCCCTTCAAGCGACGGGCATCGCCACCGAAACGGAGATCGCCCGCACCCGGGTGGTCTTCGAGCGCTCGGTGTCCCAGGGCGCGCCGATGGATCTCCTCGAGATCCTCGCCCGCGTCCAAGGGGCCGAGGAAGAGCATATGGGCATCGAAGTGGCACGGATCACCCACGCGGTGTCGATGGTCATCCATCCTTCACCGCCGATGGTTCCCTTCGCCGGCAAGCTGATCGCCCCGTCCGCCTTCTACGAATCCTTCGACCAGCTCCACAAATCCGCCCGCGCCTTGCTGTCCCCGGTCATCTACGCCGAAGACACCGACGCGATCGGCACCGGGGCCCTCAATCCCATCGCAGCCCGCATCATGGCCGAGGAAATCCTCGCCACCGTCGACCGCCGCTTCGGCATCAAGCCCTTCGTCACCGCCGTCCGCATGGACTACGAAAGCTGGAGCTTCCTCTCACGCAAACACTTCGGATTGTGATCGACTTCGACTCCATGTCCTTCAACGAGCTGATCAGCGGGCAGATCATGCGCGCGCTGGCCAACCACGACCCGCAGTTCGGCGAACTGTCGCACGACCAGGTGGCCAACCGCGTCACCCGCTACTGCTTCATGGGCGCCGTGGCCAGGATCAACGGCCTCGCCTTCTTCCCGAAGGTCGCCGAGTTCTGCGACGGCTCGCTCCACACCTACTGCGACCCCACCGTCCTCACCCGCGGCCTCTTCAGCCCGCTTTCCATCACCGGCGACAAGCTGATCGTCGCCGTCGCCAATCCATGGAGCCCGCTGCCCGACGAGTACCTCGCGCCGCGCTTCCCGGACCTCGAGATCGTCAAGATCGTCACCCTCGCCTCGGAAATCGCCCGCGCCATCGAGTCGGTCGCCACCAACTCCGGCCCCAGCCGTTCCGAACTCGAAGCCATCGACGTCGAGGACAACGACGAGGGCATCCGCGACTTCGACGTCACCACCGACTACACCGAACCGATGGCCCAGCTCGTGGCCACCGTCATGGCGGACGCGGTCAAGACCCGCGCTTCCGACATCCACTTCAAGGTCGAGAAGGAGTCCTTCTACTATGCCTACCGGGTCGACGGTGACATCGGCGACAAGGTGGAGATCCCGATGAAGCTGAAGGACCGGCTGGACGCCTTTCTGCTCAACCTGATGAAGCTCCCCACCGAGATCCGCGCCACCGCGCCCGGCATCTCCGGCCGCTTCACCATCTCCTATTTCCACCGGCCCATCGACATCCGCTACGAGCGCCACCGCACCTACCGCGGCTACCACGTCACCATGCGTTTGCTCGACAAGAGCAACATCAACGTGACCCTCGGCAAAGGCACCCTCGCCTTCGACGAAGAGACGATGTTCGAGCTCAACAAGGTGATGAAGGTCCCAGCCGGCATCATCGTCATGTCCGGTCCCACCGGCTCGGGAAAATCGACCACTCTCAACGCGATCCTGCGTGAACTGAACCGCCCGGACGTCAATATCCTGACCCTGGAAAACCCCGTGGAAGACGAGGTTCCCGGCATCACTCATTGCGACTTGCGGAGCGCCAAGGAGTTCAAGCCGATGATCGCCTCCTTCATGCGGTCCGACCCGGACATCATCCTGATGGGCGAGGTGCGCGACATCGAGTCCGCCGAACTCGCCATCGAAGCCGCGGTCACGGGCCACAAGGTCCTCACCACCATCCACACCCCCCGCGCTTCGCAGATCATCGAGCGCTTCGAACAGCTCGGCGTCGAGCGCTGGAAGATCGCCCAGACCCTGAAAGCCGCCTGCGCCCAGCGTCTGGTCAAGCTCCTCTGCCCCTACTGCAAGGAGCCCGCCAACGGGATCTCCGACAACGACCGCCGGACCTTCAACCTCGACGACAGTTGGGCCACGATCCCGGTCTTTTCCGCCAAATCGGGCGGCTGCTCGGAGTGCCGCAACTCCGGCTACAGCGGCCGTACCGCCATCCTCGAAATCATCCCCATCACCCCGAAGACCTCGGACATGCTGTCCAAGGGCGAGATCTCTCCCTACGACCTGGAAATCAAGATCCAGGAGGAAGGAAAGCTCCCCAACCTCCGTCGCAGCGGCCTTCGCCTGCTGCGCGAAGGTAAAACCGACATCGAAGCCGTCTCCAAGGTCATCGACATGACATACACCGATGAGTAGTGCCACCGCCGCCGCCAAACAGGGCAATTCCGCGACTCCGGCCCAAGCGGCCGCCGCCCCGGGCTCGTTCAGCTTCCTCAAGCAGTCCAAGGTCAAGCCGTTCAACAAGAAGCAGTTGATCTCCTTGTTCCGCGGCCTCGGCTCGATGCTGCGCGCACAGATCAACACCGCGGACGCCATGAAATACTATGGCCAGGGGCTGCAGGACAAGGTCATGGCCGACGCCCTGACCAAGATCCGCGAGGACATCAACGCGGGCGTCAGCATCCACGAGGCCTTCAAGCGGACCGGCCGCTTCAGCGACATGGTAATCGGCCTGGTCCAGGCCGGCAGCGACGCCGGCCAGCTCCACGAGGCCTTCACCTCGCTCGCCTCCCGCTTCACCAGCGAACTCCATTTCAACAAGGCCATCAAGAAGGCGACGATCATGCCGGGCGTCATCATCTGCGTGCTCGGCGGCGCCTTCATTTTCTCGCAGATCAGCATCGTCCCGCAGGTGCAGGACATGCTCAAGCAGGTCAGCCAGAAGCCGGACGGCATGACCGCCATCGCCTTCAAGGTCAGCGCCATGACCAAGGCGCTCTATCCCTTCGTGATCACCGGGGTCCTCGCGGCCGGCATCACCATCGCGAAGTCCGACAAGGTGCGCAACCTCATCCTCGGCCTCGCCATGTCCAAGTGGCGCCTGCTCCGCATGATGATCCTCAGCCTGCGGCAGATGACCTTCCTTTCGACGATCAAGATGCTCCACGGCAACGGCATCAACCTCGCCAAGTCGATCCGCGTCTCCGCGAACAGCGTCAAGGGCACGCCCTTCTATCAGGAACTCCGCGACGCCGCCGACAAATACGAGCACTCCGGCGTCCCGCTCTCCACCTCCTTCGCCAAATACACCTCGGTCGACTCCCAGGTGGTCCACATGCTGTCGATCGGCGAGAAATCCGCATCGCTCGACAGCCAGCTCGGCATGCTCGCGCAGATGTATGAAGAGGATTCCGAAAACTACATGGCCGCCTTCACCGCCACCGTCAATTTCCTCGTCCTGCTGATCGCCGTCGGCCTGATCGCCGCGGTCTTCATCGGCACCTTCCTGCCCATCTTCCTCATGGGTCCGAAGATGATGAACAGCGGGATCTGATCCCGATCCGGAGACCGAACCTCACCACCGCCATGCAACTGACCCGACTCGACCGCTGGCTGAGAGAACGCTACGTCTACGAAACCCACATCTACACCCTGCGGCTGCCGGAAAGCATCCCCGCCGGCATCATCGCGGAAGAACTTCCGGAGTCGCCGGGCCGCAAGTTCAGGCACCGCTTCGTCCTGCGCAGCGACCGCGCCGTCGCCGCGCTGATCGAGCAGCTCCGCGACGGCAACCAGATGTTCACCACCCGGGTCGTCGATCGCGAGGCCTGGTACGTCCCCCTCATCGCGCCCGCCGGGAAGTCCATCACCTGGTGGTTCATCTGGCTTGGCATCACGGTGGCGGTGGTCTTCACGCTGGTGCACCTCGGTCGCACCGCATGGGCGAATCCCGAACTCCGGAAGAACGTCCTGGAAGCCATCGAAATCCTGAAAGGATAACGCACTCCACCGACCCCGATGAACCGACGTCCAAAACCTTAGGATTTCCGTCTTTTCAATTCACATTTGTCATCTTACTTTCCAAATCGTTCCCATGAACTGCAAGACTTGCACCCGTCCCATCCCGCGGGGCTTCACTCTGATCGAAATGTCGCTGGTGATCTTCGTGCTGCTCGCACTGCTCACCTCCGGCTTCTTCGTGTCCAACATCGTCGGCCAGTGGAAGCTCGCGCGCGATGCGTCGGAAACGCTGCGCACCGTCTATGTCGCGCAGCGCACCTACCTCGCCGACAACCCGACCGTCCCGGTAACCTCGCTCACCCAGGCGATGCTGCTTCCCTATCTTCCCAACAATCCGGCGACCTTCCCGACGACCACCTCGCTCACCAGCGCGGTCCTTCACGCCCGGGTCAATATTTCACCTCCCTACTTTACCGTCACCGCCGGCGGTATCGCGGGGACCCGCTACGATCCTTCCCAAACCACCACAGACTCCCTGTGGGACGTCGGCGAATGAACCTCATCTCCAAAGCCGCCTTGCTTGCCCTGGCCTTCGCCTGCACCGCGCGGGCCGAAGAGGGCGAGTTCGACCCGGTGGGAGAGTTCGTGATCCGCAGCCAGACCAAGATCACCGGCACCGGCAAGGCGGTCCAGGTTCCGATCAAGCCGCTCAAGCTGTCGGTCTCCACCGACGGGGTGACCATCCGCCTCGCTTCCGGCACCCAGACCGACGCCTGGTCGACCTTCACCATCTACCGCTCCGACGGCATCGGCCGCCAGAACGTCCCCGGCGGACCGCTGGAAGTGGTCCCGGGCGTGCAGGCGACCAGCGACCACGGTGGCGTCCACAAGCATCTCCGGCTGACCCGGGACACCCTCACTCTCACGGTCTTCCCCGGAGTTTCCGACCAGACCCTCATCACCCACGCCGTCCTCGCCACCCCCTCCCCAGATGAGCAGCCCGCCCCCGATTCAGGAACCGAATCGCCCGCACCTTGAAGTCATGCGACCCCTGCCCACCACCAGCCACAGTTCTCCACTGGCCGCGAAGCCCGCGCCGGCGCTGCCCGCACCCCAGACCTTGGAGCTGGGTCCGCTGAGCAACTCCGCCTCGCCGGCCCCCAATCGCCGCGCCACTTCCTGCCCGGTCCAGCGGGCCTATCCCTGGCTGCTGGTCTCAAGCACCGGCCTTGCCGCCCTTTTCTGCGGTCTCTACATGACCAAGCCGGTCATCGTCGCCGGGGGCGATCCCGGCCCCGCCGCCACCGCGAACGCCCCGGCCCCGGTCCTGGCTGCTTCGGCCTCACCCCTCGAGGAAGCCGAATCGATGCTGCCCCGCTCCGGTGCCCTGCCGGGAGACATCAGCAAGCCGCAGCCCGCCGACCCCCGCCGCCTCGCTTCCGCCCAGGCCGGTCCGGAAAACGCCTTCGAAGAGACCAACCTCCAGATCCAGCACGTCCTCAAGGCCCAGGGTCCGGAGGGCCAGGACCTCGGGAAGATCGACCTCAAGGTCCCGGTCCTCTACCGCAGCCGGGCCCTCCGCTGGACTCCCGCCGAGATCGCCCAGGCCCGCGACCTGATGGCCCGCATCAACAATTACCAGGAAGCCTCCCGCATCCTCCGCGAGGAAGGAAGCACCCTGCTCACCGAGTGGAACGCCCTCGTCGGCAGTTCCATCCCCGCCACCGCCCTTCGCGCCGACAGCCCGTCGCTCTCCGGCACCGCCCAGCCTGTCGTCGGCAGCGAAGGTCTCGACAGCACCGAAGCCATCGAAAAAATCCAGAACCGATGATCCGCCCCCTTTCCACCTGCTTCGCCCTCACCCTGGCCGCAGCCACGGCGCAGGACATCGCGCCCAAGGACTCGGAGCGCGACCCCCTGCTGTCCGCCTTGTCGGAAGGCTTCGAGGACGAGGACATGCCATCGGTCACCGTCGATATCAGCGCGACCGATGCCGCCCTCGCCGACGAAGAGCCCGCCGGTCTTGATGACGAAAGCGGCGAAGACGAGGCCCCGCCGGCTGACGACGAGGAGGAGGAGAAAACCGAACCCGCCGAAGAAGAATCCGCCCCGCCGGAACCGGAGCCCGAGGGCGTCTCGATCCAGGTGGAACCCGGCCGGGACGGCGACGCGAAGGTCGATGCCTCCGCGGTCAAGCTGCTCGCCCCCTTCGCCGCCAAGCCGCTGTTCCAAGCGCCAGCCGGCTGGCGGCTCGAGCATCCCGAGGACGTTCCCGCTTTCGTCGAGAAAGTCCCGCTGGCCAACGGCACCGTCATTTCCCTCTCGATCCGGCCCCATGTCCTGGTCCCGGATGCCGACGGCGAGAATGTCGTCGCCGTCCATGAGCCCGGCTACGACCCCGCCCTCCGCTACGCCCAGACCGGCACCATGAGCGCCGTCCTGACTGCCTCCGCCGAGCGGATGGAGGAGGACTCCCGCCGCATGAGCGAAGCCCTCGAACGTCTCGGCCAACTCCTTGGTTCCCTTCCCGCTGCCCCCGAAGCGCCCCCTGCCAAGCCTTCACCCGTCAAAAAGCAGCGATGAAACCCAGTCTCGTCCCGATCGCCTGCGGCACCGCCCTCGCCCTGATGGCCGGAGCCGCCGGTTCCCATTGGTATTCCGTGCGCGGCATGACCACCCTCGCGGCCCTGCTTCCCCGCGATTTGGAACCATCCGCCGGGCCCGAACGGTCTCCCGCGACCTTGCCCGACGATGGCCTGGCCCAGGAAGCCAAGGACTTCCTCGCCGAAGCCCGCCGCGGTCACGACGCCCCCGAGCGTCCCGCCAAGCCGTCCGCACCGCTCGGCGATACCGACCTCCGGATGGAGAAACTCCTGACCTTGCTCGAAGGCACCGTGGAGCAGAACCAGGAACTCCGCGACCAGATCGCCGGCACCAACCGGGACCTTCAGGAACTGAGATTCCAGGTCGACACCTACGATGGCCAGTTCCGCCCGCTCAAGGTCGAAGAGGAACCGAACATCTACGACGACGGCTCCTCCGGCGTCCTGCCGCCGCTCGACACGCCCTGAGGCGGCGGTTCACCAAGGCATCGGGAAGGCCCGGTTGAAGGCGAACACCTTCTCGCGGATCGCGTGCAGCTTGGCCTCGTCGCCGATGGCTCCCAGCGCCTCGGCGATGAAGTCGGCCACCTGCTCGACGTCCTTCTCCTTCATCCCGCGGGTCGTCACCGCCGGTGTGCCGATGCGGATGCCGCTCGGCTTCATCGGGGTGCCGGTGTCGAAGGGGATCGAGTTCTTGTTCACCGTGATGCCGGCTTCGTCCAGTGCGACGGAGGCTTCGGAACCGTTGAGGCCCTTCGGCCGGAGATCGACCATCATCACGTGGTTGTCCGATCCGCCGGAAACGATGCGGAAGCCGTGCTGGGTGAGCCGCGCGGCGAGGGCCTGCGAGTTCTTGATCACCTGCTCCTGATAGCCCCGGAATTCCGGCTTCAGCGCCTCCCCGAAGCAGATCGCCTTGGCCGCGATGACGTGCATCAGCGGGCCACCCTGGATGCCCGGGAAGACCTGGGCGTCGATCTTCTTCGCGAACTCCTCCTTGCACAGGATGATCCCGCCGCGCGGACCGCGCAGCGATTTGTGGGTGGTGGAGGTGACGAAATCGGCGTGCGGGACCGGGCTCGGATGCACCCCGGCGGCGACCAGGCCGGCGATGTGCGCCATGTCGACGAACAGGTAGGCACCGACCTCGCGGGCGATCTTCGACATCCGCTCGAAATCGATCACGCGGGAGTAGGCGCTGGCACCGCAGGTGATCAGCGCCGGCTTGCACTCGCGGGCGAGTTCGGCGAGGGCGTCGTAGTCGATCCGCTCGTCATCCGGGCTCACGCCGTAGTGGACCACGTCGTAAAACTTGCCGGAGAAGTTCGCCTTGTGGCCATGGGTCAGGTGACCGCCGTGGGCCAGGTCCATCGTCAGGATCCGGTCGCCGGGCTTGAGGACGGAGAAATAGACCGCCGTGTTCGCCTGCGAGCCGGAGTGGGCCTGGACGTTGGCGTGCTCGGCGCCAAAGAGCTGCTTGGCGCGGTCGATCGCGAGCTGCTCGACCACGTCGACATTCTCGCAGCCGCCATACCAGCGGCGGCCGGGGTAGCCTTCGGCGTACTTGTTGGTCAGCACCGAGCCCTGGGCTTCCATCACGGCGGGCGAGGCGAAGTTTTCCGAGGCGATCAACTCGATGTTGTTCCGCTGGCGGCGCTCTTCGGCGACGATCGCGTCGTAGATCGCGGGGTCGATTTCCGCGATCCGGGAGCCGGAGGACTTGCAGACGCGGCGCTCGTGGCGGCCGCCCTCGAAGTCGGTGGAAAGGAAGGCATCGGTCATCGCCGTCGCGGTCGCGACATCCAGCGCCTTGCCGCCGAGGCAGAGCACGTTGGCGTCGTTGTGCTGGCGGGTGGTGACCGTTTCCTCGACGCTCCGCACGTTCGCCGCGCGGACGTGGCGGTGGCGGTTGGCGGCGATGCACACGCCGACGCCGGAGGTGCAGCAGAGGATGCCGAAATCCTGCGTGCCATCGGAAACCGAGCGGCCCACGAGATTGGCGTAGTCCGGGTAATCGACCGACTCCGTGCCATGGGTGCCGAAGTCCGTCACCTCGTGCCCCGCGGCCTTGAGATGGGCGGCGAGCGCGTTCTTGAGATCAACTCCGCCGTGATCGGCGCCGAGGGCAATACGCAGGGACTTCTGGCTCATGATGGTCGCTTGGGGCGCACGGAAATTGGCGCGGAGGCGGGAAGTGCCAAGTAAGAAGTTCCAAGTGCCAAAAAAGGCGCGGAAAATCCCGTGTTGCCACGATTCAGCGGCAGTTCCCTTGGCACTTGGAACTTCTCCTACTTGGAACTTCCCCCCTGCCAGGTCTGGTCGATGAAGGCGACCAGCGTGGGGATGGCCTGGTCCAGCGTCTTGCCGGTCTCCTCGTAGGCCTTGCGGCCCATTCCGATGGGGTCCGGGACGTCGGCCGCGACGCCGCGGCCGGGGATTTCCACGAACTCGCAGACCAGGAAGAACTTGTCGGAATACTCGGGGAACAGGTTCTCCAGTGCTTCCAGGTGGCCGGAGGTCATCGCAAAGACGTGCGTCGCTTTCTCCAGCAGCTCCGGCGAGACCGGCTGGCTGGAGAAGCCATCGAGCTGGATCCCGCGGCCGGCGAGGAATTTCACGGTTTCCGGATTCGCCTGGTCGCCCGGGTAGGCAGCGATGCCGGCGGAGGCCACCTCGAAGTCGCCGCGTGCCCCGACCGCATTGCGGAACAATCCCTCCGCCATCGGGCTGCGGCAGGTGTTTCCCGTGCAGACGAAAAGGACCGATTTGCTGGCGGACATCGGGCGGACCATGACCCGCAGTGCCTCCCGGGTCAAGGCAGGGCATGCCGGGACCCGGGACGCGCGGAGGACGATTCAAGGCGTGATGCTTACGTTGCTGAACTGCGCGGTGTTGAGCGTGGAATTGCTGCCGCTGGCCACCGCCAGGCCGAAATAGCAGGTCGCCGGGAAGGACGCGGTGAGCGTGCCAACCATCGTCCATGCCGAGCCGTCTGCGCTTTTGTAGGTGCTGATCGTGTTGCCGCTCCGCACCAGCCGGACCCACGACGCCGGCACCACGGCGCTGCCGCTCTTGGTGGTCGATGTACTGGAGTTGAAGCCCGTCCGCCGCACCCAGCGGTAGCCGCCGCTGCCGGACAGCCCCATGAAGACGTGGCGGGAATTCGAGGCGAGGGTGTCCCGGATCATCACGCCGGCCCTCGCCAGGTCGCCGGTATCCTGCAAGGCCGTGATCCGGGCGGTGATCTGGCCGTTCCCGCTGATCGTTTGCCACGCGAAGTTCAGCGTGTCGTTGCGCCCCGCAAGCAGTCCGGAGCCGGCCACCGTGAAGGTCCCCGCCGTGTGGCTGACGGACCCGGCGAGATTTCCGGAGCCGATCCCCGCGGAGTCCCAGGGCAGCGGCAGGGCACCAGCCTCCACCTCGATCAAAAGCTGGGCCTCGCCGATCGCGCCTTGGACGTCGGTGGCGCGGACGGTGAACGCATTCATCCCCGCGCTGCCGGCCGGCGGCGTGCCGGAAAGCGCGCCGTCCGGGGACACCGCGAGCCATGCGGGACCGGCCGCTTTCGAATAGGTGACGGTATCCCCGGCATCGGCATCGACCGCGCTGCCGGCGAGCGTGGCACCGGCATAGGCGGCACCTTCCAGACCTGCGGCCCGGAGGATCGGATCGACCGTGAAAACCGGCGCATCGTTGACGTTCACCACCTCGATCGCGAGCTGGGCCTGGTCGGAAAGGCCGCCGCCATCGGTGACGCGCACGACGAACCCGTTCGGCCCGACGTCGCCGTTGCCCGGCGTTCCGGAAAGCGCGCCGTTTGGTGCCACCGCGAGCCAATCGGGGCCGGAGATTTTCAGGAAGCTCAGCACGTCCCCGGCATCCGGGTCGGTCGCCGAACCCGCAAGGGAGGCCGCATATGCCACATCCTCGGTCGCCGCGGGACCCGCCAGCGGATCGGCGGTGAAGGCCGGCGGGTTGTTGGTGCCGCTCACCAGGATCGAAAGCACCGCGTCGTCCGTCAGCCCCGCCCCGTCGGTCGCGCGGATGAGGAAGTTGTTCGAACCGAGATCGCCGGCACCCGGCGTGCCGGAAAGCGCACCATTCGGTGCGACGGACAACCAGAGCGGACCGGACACCTTCGAGTAGGTCACGGTGTCCCCGGCATCCGGATCGACCGCGCTACCCGCAAGCGTCCCCGCATAAGCCACCCCGGCGCTGCCGGCAGGCCCGGTCAGCGGGTCGGCACTGAAGGCCGGCGGGTCATTCAGGCTTACGAGCTCCAGGCGGTCGAGCCGCGTGCCGTCGTCGCGGGCGAAGACGGTGACGGTGTGGCTGCCCGCCGTAAGATTCAGGATCACCGGATCGGCGACGTTGCGGTTGTTCATGACGTCCCAGACGTAGGTCGTCCCGATCGGCGCGGTGTCCCAGGTGTTCACGCTCCCGCCGGCCTGGTTGCCGTCGATTTCGACCCAGAACGAATCGCTCGATGCATCCGGCGACCGGACCCGCCCGCGCAGGACCCACTGGCCGGCATGCGGCACGATGAAGGTGAACTCCGCCCGGTGCTGCGGCTTCACGGGAAGCGTCCAGTTGTTCGGATACGCGCCGTCGGGCAGCCAGAGATAACTGCCCGAGGGAGCCGCGGGATCCGTCACCAGGATCATGCCGCCGCCGATGTAGGACGCCTCCGAGGCGTTGCGGGCGAGGACCTGCAAGAGATACTGGAGCGAGAACGAGGTCCCCCCACCCATCGTCAAGCCGGCGGTATCGGTGACCGCTCCGGCCAGGATCCCGACCTGCACCGTGCCTTCCGCCAGCGGGGTCAGGTTGAGGATGTAGTCGTCGCCCGACGGCGTGATGGAATCGAGGGTCGCATTCGTCACCGTGAAATCTCCGGACGTCAGGCCGGTGACCGGCTCGCCGAAAGTCAGCACGACCTGGAAGGGACCCGCGACCTGCGCGGGCACGCCGGTGAACCCGGGCACCGGCGGCTGGGTGTCGGCAAAGCCCACCGCCAGCGAAGCCGACGCGCGGCTGCCCAGACCGGAGCTGTTCGCCGCGTCGGCGGGCACCGAGACGGTGACGTTCGAAGCCGTCGGGGAAATCGTCGCGACGTAGTAGTATCCCTTGCCGCGGAAGCCGCTGACACTGCCGCCGCTCACCTGCAGGTCCGACGCATCGAAGTCGGTGACGTCCATGTCGAAGACCACCGTCACGTCGAAATTTCCGCCGACCTGCGCGGCCGGCCCGGCGATCTGGCAACGGGCCTTGCGCTGACCGACCAGCCCGTCGAAGCGCTTGGGCACGGCATCGTTCGGCCAGGTGCCGGAGCTCATCAGCGTCCAGTTCACCGCGTCGCTGCTGTAGTGGACCTGGTAGTTCGCGATCCGGCCGTTCACGCCTGCCTGCCGCGGCGTGTAAACGAAACCGCCGACCGGCCGCCGCGATCCGAGGTCGATGGTCACGAAGTGCGGCGGCGGCGGATTCACCGCGCCCCACTCGGTATGCCAGAAGGTGTCGGGATTGCCGTCGATGACCCGCACCACCGGCGAGAACTCATCGACCAGTTCCTGGCTGTCGAAGTCATGGATCGACAGCTCGGAGATCGGCACCGGCGAGCCGTTGCCGTCCAGCACCGAGAACTCCCCGACCGCCGTCCAAGCAGCGCCGTTGACTTCCGACAAGGCGGTCAACCGGACGTAACGGGCTTCGGGAGACGGCGTCGTTTCGAACTCCGCTTCGGTCAGGCTTTCGAGGTAGCCCTGCAGCAGATCCACCGCTTCCTGATCGACCACGTTCTTCGCCAGCGGCGGCATCGCGGCACCGTTGCCGACATTCGCAAGGCGGACGTGCACCGCGGACAAGGACGGATCTCCCGGCTTCAGGTAGCGGCCGTCCGGCCCGAGGCTGAAGTGACCCTGGATCATGCCGTTGATCAGCCCCTGCACCTGGAGCGGCGTGCCGAGCCGTGCGTCGAAGGCATCGACCGTCCCGCCCGGGCGGTGGCAGTGGGAGCAGTTGGAGTCGAGGTAGGAGCGCACCCGGTGCTCGACCGGCGCGGTCTCGTCGTCCAGCGGACGCGCCTCGATGTAGTCCTCGATCTGCGCGGCGGTCAGCGTGGTGTCGAACATTCCGAGCGCGTTCAAGGTCACGAGCTGGTTCGCGTCGCGGCCGGTCGCGGCGTAGTGGCGGGTCAAGTTGAGCGAGTGGGTCCGGAAGCCGAGCGCCTGGCCGGACGCGTTGTTGTGGCAGAGCATGCAATCGGCGCGCGAGGGATAGTCCCAGTTCCGCGTCTCGGTGCCGCCGCCGGCCAGGGTCACGTCGTAGCTTTCCGCCTGACCGGTGGTGAGCAGCTCCGCGTCGGTGCCACCGGCATTCCAGCGGTAGGTGAAGCCATACTTGCCGCCGCCCTCCGTGCAGATGAGGAAGCGCGTTTCGAGGCGCTTGACGAGCGACGGGTTGTTCTCGTCGAGCTCCACTTCGAAATGCTTCACGAACACGGTGCCGGCCGGGAAAGTCCAGTTGCCCTCCTCGCTGAACACGATGTCCTCCGCCGCGCTGTTGTGGGTGCCGTCGTTCGGCAGGATGATCCAGCGCTGCTTCGCCGCGGCGTCGGACCACAGCGGGTTCGCCACGTCGTAAGGGATCACGCCGGGAGCGGTGGCCAGCGTCGCGAGGTCGGTGAAGACCCCGGTCTGCGACAGGAATTGCGGCGGCTCGGTCGAAACGCCGGCGGCGCTCAGCTTGCGGATCGTGCCGCCCGGCTGGTTCGTGCCGTTGACGTTCATCAGGTAGATCTCGCCCGCGGAGTCGGTGCAGAAATTACCGAGGCCCGCCTTGTTGCCGGTCGGCAGGGCGCTGACGATCTCGTCCACCACCGGCGCGCCACCGCCCGCGTCGAGCGTCGCGGTCCAGATCCGCCCCCGGACGTGGTCGCCGAAAAGCAGCTTGCCGCCCAGCAGGCCGTCCCACTTCGCACCGCGGTAGCGCATGCCGCCGATGATGCAGGTGCCGGTACTACGGTTATAGTCGTGGAGCGGTGCGGTCGAAACTCCGATGAGCGATGCCGGCATGGCGCCCGGGCCACCGATCGTTCCTTCCATGAATCCCCACTGCGCGTTGCTTCCTTTCGGGGCGAGCGTCATTTCCTCCCGCGCGCCTTCGCCCACGTCGCCGATCCAGATGTCGCCGGTGACCGCATCGTAGTGCATCGTGTGCGGGCTGCGGAGACCCAGCGACCAGTATTCCTCGAGGACGCCGCCGTTGACATCCAGCCACGGGTTGTCGCTCGGGATGCCGTAGCCCTGGGTGAAGCTCGCCGGCCACCCGGCCGGCTTGTTGGTCGGGCTTTGCGGCTGGCGGCGGATCGAATGCGACTTCGCCGGGTCGTTGTCCACGTCGATCCGGAACACGCCGCTGAACAGCCCCCCGTTGAGCTTCTGGGTCCGGCTCAGCGCGCCATCCGCACCGGCCAGGCCGCCGCCTTCCGCGCTATCACCACCATCACCGCAGTTGATATAGAGGAAGCCGTCGTTGCCGAAGAACATCGCGCCACCGTTGTGCCAGCGGCAGCGGTCGTACTGGTTCATCAGCACGAACTCGCTTCCCGGATCGAGCGTGCCGGTCGCCGGCTGCCAGGTGAAGCGGGAGACCCGCCAGAAGGAACGGTTCGAGTCCGCCCCGACGAGCGCCGGCCGGTGATTGTAGCAGACGTAGGCGTAGTTCGCGTTCGGCGAGCCGGGCTGGCCGAACTGCGGGTGGAAGGCGATGCTGTAGAATCCCTGGTCCTCCGAAGACTGGGTGTTCGCCACCCACTCCAGCACCTTGGTCACCTGGCCCTGCGTCACCGCCGGATTGTTCTCGAAGCGCCAGAGCTGGCCGTTCTTGCCCACCAGCAGGAATTGGTTGGTCCCGGGAATCTCGGTCATCCAGATCGGATCGACGAAGGTCAGGTTCGGAAATGCATTCTCCGTCTGCCAGCCGGTCGCCTCACCCGGTGCGGTCGTGGGGAAGGTGGCGTTGAAATACGCACCGACCGCTTGGGGCGCATCAAGGCCGCTCGTCTGGCCGGAAGCGCCGAACGGCAGGACCGTCATCGCACACGCTGCCACCAGACCATTCGTCCAGACACGCCCCCGGGACTTGGGTTTTACGGGGATCATGACCCTCAGCCCTAGCGAATCCAGAGGCAGCTTTCAATCGATTTCATGAGCCTCCATGACTCACACGGGGAGCGCATTCCGGCTTAAAACGCCCGCCTATCAAGCATCCGGGCCCTCACGCGCCGGGACCGTTACGAAAAAGTCACAGCGCCGCGGGATTCCAAATTCCCGGGCGCCTTCGGTGACTCCCGTCAACGCCACGTTTTCAGCACATCAAGGAAGGCCGGCAGGTAGCGCTGCGCCTTCGCCTCGCCGATCCCCGGCACCGCCAGCCCTTCCGCCACCGTGGTCGGCCGGTAGCGGGCCAGCGCCTCGAGCGTCTTGTTGCTGAAAATGACATAGGGCGGCACCTCGTCGCGCTTCGCCAGGCTGGCACGCAGGTCGCGGAGCATCGAATAAAGACCACCGTCGAAGCCCTGGTCCGCCAGCGAATCGACATGGCCGCCGCCGGTGCTTTTGGAAGGCCAGGCCAGCCGGTATTTCCCGCCGCCGCGCATCACCTTCTCGCCCAGCGCTGTTAGAGTCAGCAACGGGTATTCCCCGGCATCCACCCGCACCAGCCCGGCGTCGCCCATCGCCCGCATCAACGCGTTCAAGTAGCCCGTTCCCTGCTCTTTCAGCAGCCCGTAAGTGCTGAGTTGGTCCAGCCCGCCGGCCAGGATTTCCTGCGAGCGGCTGCCGCACAGCATTTGCACGATCTTCCCCCGTCCGTAGCGCCCTTCCCAGCCGTCGGCGGTCTTCCGCGACATCCGCGCCACGCCGCTCAGCGCCTTCCGCACGATGAGGGCCTCCTCCTCGGTCGGCGCACGCTGGTCGTTGCCCTCGCTGTCACGGCAGATGTCGCAATTCCCGCAGACGTCCGCATCCTCCTCGCCGAAGTAGCCGAGGATCCACTGCTGGCGGCAGGTCCGGGCGTAGCAGAGCTCGACCATCGACTTGAGCTTGTCCCGGTCGCGCCGCTCCTTCTCCTCCAGCGCCGCCTCATCCAGCTCCAGCGCCCGGGCGAACACGTCCGGCCGCTTCAGCCGCGTCCCGCGCAGCCGCTTGCCGGGAATGTCGAAGCGCTCGATGTAGCCGGCCCGGCCCAGCGCGGCCAGCGCGCTGCTCACCGACATCGAGTTCTTCACGCCCGCGCCGTCGGTGATCTCCTCGATGGTACGATGGATCTCGTACTCCTTGTCGGCGGTGTTCAGCAGATACTGGTAAACCTCACGGATCGTGTGGGCCCCGGGGTTGGCACCCTCGATGAAAAACTCCTGGGTCCGGGTGTCGGCGTAGTTGAACAGCAGCTCGCAGGTCGCCGCCTCGCCGTCGCGCCCCGCGCGGCCGGCTTCCTGGTAGTAGGCCTCGACGCTGCCGGGCACCTCGAAATGGATCACGAAGCGCACGTCGGAGCGGTCGATCCCCATCCCGAATGCGTTCGTCGCCACCGCCACGTCGGCTTTCCGCTGGAGGAAGATGTTCTGGGCGTTCTCCCGTTCGACGTCGCTCATCCCGCCGTGGTAGGCGATCGCCTTGATCCGCCACGCGGCCAGGGTCTCGGCCACCTCCTCGACCTTCTTGCGGGTCGCACAGTAAACGATCCCGGTCTTGTTCGCCGTGATGATCTCGCGGATCCGGTCGTACTTCTGCTGCTTCTTCTCGACCGCCGTGATCCCCAGCGAAAGGTTCGGCCGGGCGAAACCGCTGACCACCTCGAAGGGTTCGCGCAGCTTGAGGACTTCCAGAATGTCAGCCCGCACCACAGGCGTCGCCGTGGCCGTCAGCGCCACGCACTGCGGCCTTCCGATCTTGTCCAGCGCCTTGCCGAGCCGCATGTAGTCCGGCCGGAAATCATGGCCCCACTGGCTCAGGCAGTGCGCCTCGTCGACCGCGAACAGCGAGACTTCCACGCCCTTCAGCGCGCTGAGGAACGACTCCGCCCGGAAGCGCTCCGGCGCGACATAAACCAGCTTGTAGCGGCCGGTCCGCATGCCATCGAGCCGCTCCTTCTGATCCTCCCAGGCGACCGTCGAGTTGATCAGCGTCGCCGGGATGCCCTTTGAAAGCAACGCGTCCACCTGGTCCTTCATCAACGCGATCAGCGGCGAGACCACCAGCGTCACGCCTTCGAAGCACAGCGCCGGCAACTGGTAGCACAGCGATTTCCCGCCGCCGGTCGGCATCACCACCAGCCCGTCGCGGCCGCTGGTGATCTGCTCGATCACCCGGTCCTGCCCGTCGAGGAAGCCACCGTGCCCGAAGTGCTTCTTCAGCGCTTCGAGCGGGGTCTGGATCAGGACTTTCGGAGCGGCGGACGGCATGAACTTGTTCAGATGAACGGAGGATGGCTGGCGGGTCAAGCGCGGGCTGCGGAACGCGTGCCGGTCGCGGAGCTGTCGCCCGGTGCCCTACGTGGATGCCGCGCCTAACAGCCTGAACTTGCGCCTTGAAAAACTCGTCATCCCGTTGTTTCTAAGAGGAATGTATTTTTTCGATTTCACGAATGCCAAGCCCCGCCTCTCCCCGGGACTTTTGGGAATTCTGGGATGGGCCGCCGCGTTGGCAAGCCACGCCGCCGATCTGCCCGGCCCTTCCCAGGCGGCGGTGAACGCGGCCATCTCCACCCAGTTCATCAGCTTCGACCGCGACTTCTCCGGCGGCGCCCACACCAACGGTGCCTGGTTCGGCGGGGCCTCCATCACCCTGGCGGTGGCCAGCCATGCCGGCAACACCAGCGCCGACGCCCGGCTGCTCGGGCAGATCCGCCACACGCTCACCCCAGGCAACGAGCCGACCTCGAACGGCGGCTACCCCGCCCAGCACGAGCGCCACGCCACCGGCATGTTCGTGATCGTGAAGCACACGCCTCGGATCTGGGACCAGCTCACCGCCGCGGAAAAGGCGCGCATCGACCTGATCATGAAGGCCACCCTGGTCGCCAACGCCTTCACCACCTCCGACAACAACCCCTTCATCAAGGCGGGAACCCAGCAGTATTCGCTGGATGCCGATAGCAACCTGAACCGCGGGTGGAATCCCAACTACCGCGAGGGCATGATCGGCGGGGTCCTCACCGGCATGGCTTACTTCGGCGGCCCCACCGCGACCCAGGCCATCCTCGCCAGCTACGATCACGCCGGCTTTGTCGCCGAACTGACCTCGAACAATCTCCCGAACATCCGCGAGACCTTCAACTGGAAGACCGCCAACCCTACCTCGAAGGCCCCGTCGGGAAGCCAGATCGAGTCCGCGATCGAAAACTACAAGTATTTCAGCTCCACGCTGACGGACTACATGAAGATCTATCAGGCCCTGGTCAGCGACACCTACGGCCGCAAGGTCAATGCCGGCTTGAACAACGGGGCCGGCATCGGTGGCGCCGGGAAGATCGTGAGCGGAGCCGAAACCCTGCCGAACAAGGGCGTCGATGGAATGCTGAAGGAGTTCGACGCGGTCGATGCCAACGGGGCCCGCAGCTCGTTCGTCTATGCCTTCGACGGCTATCGCCCGCACCTGACCAACCAGCTCGCGCTGATCGTCGCCGGCTTCTGGCCGAAAGGCAGCGCCATCGCCAACCAGGCCGTGGCGCTCATGAACGTCGGCAATACCGACCTCTGGTACAAGGCGGAGAAGGGCTACATCGGCTACGCCAAAGGCAAGGCCCAGGCCACCGTCGACTACCCGTCCTACAGCGCCAGCCGCGGCTTCGTTTACAACCGCTCGCTGTGGGACGACGTGCTACGCCCTTACCACGATCTCCCCGGCGGAACCGATCCGGACCCGGATCCCGACCCCGACCCGCCGGCCTTTGCCGCCGGAGCGCGCATCACCAATGCCGCCGCCGCCCCGCTCCGCGCGTCCGCTTCCGAAAGCTCGGCCCTGGTCGGCACGCTGCCCGCCGCGTCCTTCGGCACCGTCCTCGCCGGCCCGACCGTTGCCGGCGGGATCGAATGGTGGCAGGCCTATTTCGACAACGGCCTGACCGGATGGATCGCCGGCACCGCCATCGCCGCCGCCCCGCCATCCGAGTATCTGATCACCGGCAGCGGCTGGCAGAACCGCTCGATCCCTTCCCAAAACGGCACCTTCACGGTGACTTTCAACATGCGCCCTTCGGCGCTGGGGATCGATGCCATCACCGGCCTCTCCACCTCCAGCGCATCCGCTTACTCGAATCTCGCCGTGGCCATCCGCTGCGCGCCGACCGGCGTGTTCGATGCCCGCAACGGCGGCTCCTACCAGGCCGCGAACACCCTCACCTATCAGGCCGGTGTCACTTATCGCGTGTCCGTCACCGTCAATGTCGCGGCCCGCACCTACTCCGCCACCGTGACGCCTCCCGGCGGCGGCCCGGTGACGATCGCGAACAACTACGCCTTCCGTAGCGAGCAGGCCTCCGCCAGTTCCATCGCCAACCTGGCGGTCTTCGCCCAGACCGGGTCACACACCACGTCCGCCATCACCGTCCAAGCCGCTGGTGGCCCGCCGTCCGCTCCCACCGGCCTGCGGGTGGTCGCGGATTGAAGCGGCTTGCGTTCCTCACCCGATCAAGTCCCCGATCGACCCGAAGTCCGGGGTGAAAAGCCGCTTGTACATCCGCGCCGCATAGCCATCGGTCATGCCGGCCAGGAAGTCGCACACCAGCCGCGCCTTCTTTTCCTCGCTGTCCGCCTGACCAATCTCCGCCGCGGCATCCTCCGGCAGCAGTTGGAAGGTCTGGCCGTCGATATTGTCGCCCGTGACATAGCGCTTCGCCAGAACGTCCCACAGCCCGTGCAGCAGGTGGTTGCCCTTGTGCTCGAGCTGCTTGAGCTGCGGGGAAAGGAAGACGACCTCGAAGGCCAGCTTCTTGAAGACCTTCGACTCCGCCTTGAACGCCGGATCGATCGCCAGCCGGAAGCGGTAGCGGTTCGTCGCGCCGCTGAGGAAATTCACGTCGTGGACCAGTGTCGTCGCGCGGATGTATTTGCCGATCCGCGAACCGACGAAGGGGTCGACCTTGCGCTTGCGGATCGACGCGATCAGCTCCCCCAGAGGCGTCCCCTCGCCCACGGACTCGCCGTGCTTTTCCGCCCAGGCCTCGATCCGCTCGATCCGCAAAAATCCCGCGCGCACGCTGTCGGCCAGGTCGTTCAGCGAATACGCGGTGTCGTCCGCCCAATCCATCACCTGGCACTCGATCGACTTGAACGAATCGCGCTCCCTGCCCGGCGGCAGTTCGGCGGGGAAGTCGTTTCCACCCATCGCCCAGTCGAGCCACGCGTGCTGGAAGTCGTAGAGGAAATGGTGCTCCGGCAATTTGCCGCCGTCCTTCAGCTCGCTCCACAGCGACTTGTACTTCAGCACCGCGTCGAGGAAGGCGCGCGAAGGGTCCATCCCAGCGCGCTTCGCCGAAAAGATCCGCTCGGTGAGCAGCCGCAGCGTCTGGGCATTCCCCTCGAAGCCGCCGTACGGGGCCATCAGGTGGTTCAGCGTGCGCTCGCCGGCATGGCCGAAGGGCGGGTGGCCGAGGTCGTGCGACAGGCAGGCGGCTTCGACCAGGTCGGGATCGATGAAAAAGTCCTCCTCCAGCAGCCCGCTCGGCGCTTTCAGCCAATGGCAGATCGAACGGCCGATCTGCGCGACCTCCAGCGAGTGGGTCAGCCGCGTCCGGTAAAAGTCATACTCTCCGCTCCAGAACACCTGCGTCTTGTTCTGCAAGCGGCGGAAGGCCGGCGTGTGCAGCACCCGGTCGCGGTCGATCTGGAACGGGGTGCGGAAATCCCCCGCGTCGGATTTCCCGGAGAATCGCTCGGTATCGAAGGCGCCGTAGAAGCGGTTGGGCATCGCGGCTGTCCCTAGCGGGCGCGGCCCGGCATGGCGAGCGCCAAGGTGGGGCGGGAACGAACCGTGGAGGCGCTGAGGCTGCAGAGAAGAACGCACAGTAAGAAACTGCCGCGAGATTCGGACAACCCCGCCTCAACAAGGTCACCAAGGTCAATCCCGTCAGTATCGTCACCTGCCTTTTCCCTCTCCGTCTCCGCGCTCACCTCCGCGACCTCAGCGCCTCCGCGGTTCGTTCCCTCAAAAAGGGCCCGTCGACCTGAGAGATCCCCGAATCCCCGCCCGTTTCCGCCTAAATCTCTAGCGCGTCCTCGCCAACCGCCAAATCCCCCGCTTTCATCCCGAAAACCATGAACCGGTCCCCTTTCTTCAAGCGCCTCTTCTTCTGGCTGTCCGGTGCCGGCACCGAGACCCTCGAGCAGTGCCCGAACTGGGAGCAGCGCAAGTACGTCGCCTTCGGCGCCACCGTGCTGGTCCCCTGCGCCTTCGCCTTCATCGCCTGCGCCTACGCCCTTTCGACCCTCACCGACAATCCCCGCGTCATCTACGGCGTCGCCACGGTCTGGGCCTTCATCATCCTGACCATCGACCGCGCCCTGCTCGCCGGCTACCGACCCTTCCTCTCGTGGTGGCGGAAATTGTCGCAGTTCTCGCTGCGCCTGATCGTCGCCGTGCTGATGGGCCTGACCATCGCCCACCCGCTCGTCCTGCTGCTGTTCCGCGACACCATCAACACCGTCATCGAGGAAGAGCGCGCCACCGAAATCGCCCAGGAACGCGGCAAGTTCGCGGTCGCCAAGGAGAACGTCCGGGTCGAGATCAACAAGCTGGAAGCCACCATCGCCGCCCAGCGCGAGAAGTGGAACGAGACCTTCCAGGCCAAGTTCATCATCCAGGACCGCGAGGACGCCGACTCCGCCATCCCCGGCCTGACCGCCGCGCAGCAGACCGAGCTGAAGGCCGCCACCGACGAGGCCACCGCGCCCTTCCGCACCCGGCTCGAGCTCGTCAACAAACAGTCCGACGAGCTTTCCCCGCAGTATGCCAAGCTCCAGACCGAGCTCGGCTTCTGGCAGGCCGAGTTCGAGCGCGAGCTCAACGGCCAGCGCTCCGGCCTCCGCGGCGAAGGCCCGCGCGCCCGCTCGATCCGCTCCGACCAGCTCGAACCCCGCCGCGAGGAATCCAAGCGCCTCGGCGCCCTGCTCGAACACCTCACCGCCGAAAAGGCCACCCTCCAGACCCAGGCCCGCGAGGCGGAAAAGGCGGCCATCGCCAGCTTCGAAACCCGCCTCGCCGAAATCGAAAATGCCAACAAGGCCGAAGAAGAACGCGTCGCCACCCTCAAGCGCAAGGTCGAGGAAAACCAGGCCGAGACCTTCGTCGTCCAACAGGACGCCCTGCGCGACACCATCAAGCAGCAGATCGACACCCGCCTCGAGGAACTCGACCGCGCCCAGGACGAGCTCGCCGCCGTCGCCAGCGAGGAGCGCACCCGCATCGACGCCATGATCGCCGAGCCGCGCAAGGACATCCTGACCCAGACCCTCGCCCTCCACGGCCTGTTCCGCGCCGGCAACGAAGGCGGCCAGTTCGCCTTCGCCACCTACGTCATCCTCACCCTGCTCTTCATGCTGGTGGACACCATCCCGCTGATCGTGAAGTTCTTCACCAAGCCCGGCCCCTACGACACCCTGCTCGACCGCGACGAGATCACCTTCGATGGCGAGCACCGCGCCTTCCGCTCCAGCCATTCCCGCTACATGGAAACCCTGGCCGCCGGCAACCTGATGGGCGTCACCCGGAACAAGCGCCTCGAGAACGCGCTGGTCGATGGCGTCGAGCACAGCCGCGCCGCCCAGGAATTCCTCGACGCGCTGATCCAGATGGAAAAGTCCTTCGCCGAAAAGATGCGCATGGAGCAGGAAGAAGCCTTCCACGCCGGCCCGGAAAAGCTCGCCGCGCTCGAAGCCATCAAGAAGCGCTTCTACGAGGACATGCAGCACCGCATGGAAATCTTCTTCGCGGGGCAGAGAGTTTGAAATGGAGGGGCGAGACTCCTGTCGCCCCGACTTTTCTGGCAGAGGCGACAAGAGTCTCGCCTCTCCTCACCCCATCCCCCACCCCTCCGCAAACCGCGCCCCCGGAAACACATCCCGCGCCTCATCTAACAGCGTCATCCATTCCTCCCGCGTATACCGCGACGAGACGTGGATCAGCACCAGATCCTCCACCCCCGCCCGCCTCGCCACCGCCGCGCCTTGCACCGCGGTCATGTGATAGTTCTTCAACGCGAGTTCCAGATCGGCCGCGCGATACTGCGATTCGCAGACCACCCTCTTGCAGCCCGCCAGCCACGGCTCCAGCCGCTCCGCCGCCGCCTCGTCCATCAGGAAATCCGTGAGGTAGGCCACCGAATCCCCCGGCGTCGGCACCAGCAGCTTTTCCCGCAGCTCGCCCGCCGGCCGGCCTTCGACCATCACCTCGTCCGGCAATTCCACCGGATCCTTCAGCGCCTTCAGCCACGGTCCCGGCCGCAAGCCCAGCGCCGCCAAGGCCGTCGGATCAATGTTCCAGCGCGTCTTCTCCGTCACCCGGTAGGCCATGCTCGGCGTACGATGATCCATCGTCATCGCTTCCACGATGAAATCGTCCTCATCGAGCACCAGCGCGCCATCCCGCACCACCGCCGCCTCCTCATGCGCGGTCTCGAAAGCGTCCGGCAGTTCGTATCGCCAGGTCCTGATGTCCGTCTCGCCGATGTCCGACACCCGCCAAACCGCATTCAGCCCTTCGTGCAAATTCCACAGGTAACTCTGAAATCGATGTTGCATGATCCGCCCGCTGCCCGGCGGCCCCCAGATCCGGTTCGCCCGGTCTTCGCGGTTGAAGTTCGCCCGGAAGAACGAGTCGAAGCCCGACACATGGTCCATGTGGAAGTGCGAGAAAAACAAATGGTCGGTCGCCTGCACGTCGGCGAAAGCCAGCGCGGAAAGACAGCCCTCGCCGCAGTCGAACAGCAGCCGGCGGATCCGCTGCCCGCTGTCCACCTCGACCCACAGCGCGTTGTCCTGCCCCGCCCCGCCGAGCACCTTGAAACGGATCGCCATCCCGCAAGCAAGAAGCCAACCCCTCGACTGTCAAGGCCGCCCGCCTGGCCCCTGGATGGCCTCTCCATTTGAAAGGACACATCACCGAAGGAGATCCGGCATTTGTTTTGAACCGCGAAAATGCGCGAAAGGGCGCGAAAGGGCGCGAAAGGGCGCGAAATCTGAACTGCAGGAAATCCATTCGGCATGGGGCTGTTAAGATTTCGCGCCCTTTCGCGTGGTTTCGCGGTAAAACCTTTGGGCGAGACAGCCGGTCCTCCCGGCCCGCAACGCCACGCCGATTGAGGATTGGAAGATTGAGGATTGATGATTTCCTCCCCCGGTGACCCCTTACACCTCCCTCGAAGCCCTCCTCCACGACGCCTTCTGGGCCGCGGAAGGCGAACCCGCGGAACTCACGTTGCTAGACGAGCTGCTCCGCGAACACCCCGGCCCCTCGCTGGAGATCGGCTGCGGTTCCGGTCGCCTGCTGCTCCCCCTGCTGCAAAAGGGCCACCATGTCGAAGGCCTCGAACTCTCGGCTGAGATGCTCGCGATGTGCCGCCAGGCCGCTGCCGACCTCTCGCTCGATCCCGTGCTTCACGAGGGCGACATGACCGTCTTCTCCCCCGGTAAAACCTACGCCTCCCTTCTCCTCCCCGCTTTCACCCTCCAGCTCGCCCCGGATCCCGCCGCGGCGCTCCTGCATTTCAAGTCCCTGCTCGACCCCGGCGGCCTGATCTACCTCAGCGTCTTCATCCCCATGGCCGAGCTCCACCGCGAGCTGCCCGAAGGCGAATGGTACGACGACCACCGTACCACGCTCCCCGACGGCCGCGCGGCCAGTGTCGAGACCCGCCACCGCCTCGACCGCAAGGCGCGCATCCTCACCCGCGAGCACCGCTACCGCCTCCACCGTCCCGACGGAACCCTCGATGCGGAGCATGAAAGCACCCAGACCCTCCGCTGGTTCACCGCCCGCCAGCTCCGCGGCCTACTCGCCAAGGCCGGCTTCGAGCCGCTCCACGCCATCGCCGACTTCGACCCCGAACTCCCCGTCGATGACGATGCGCAGATCATCACCGTCGTCGCGCGGCGCTAAGCGAACTGGGAGCGCGGAATTCATTCCGCTCGACCCTCGCTCCGAAGCAAAACGAAACCCGCGGGAACCAATCCATTTCTCCCTCCACCGGTCCCGCAGAGTTCATTCCGCGCTTCCGATGTTCTGACCGCGCCTGCCTTTCTTGGCACTTGGAACTTTTCCCTTGGAACTTCATCCTCCCCCCATGCGCTTTCCCCACGGCCACCTCGCCTACTGCACCAACATCCACCCCGCCGAGGACTGGGCCAGCACCTTCCGCGCGCTGGACACCCACGCGATGAAAGTCCGCGACCTGGTCTCGCCCGGCCAGCCCTTCGCCATCGGCCTCCGCCTCTCCGCCAAGGCCGCCGCCGAACTCCTGCGCGGCGAGGAACTGAACGAGTTCAAAACCTGGCTCGGCGAGGAGAACGCCTACGTTTTCACCATCAACGGCTTCCCCTACGGCGACTTCCACGGCACCCGGGTGAAGCGCAACGTCTTCCGCCCCGACTGGACCGACCCCGCCCGCCTCGAATACACCAAGGAACTCTTCACCATCATCTCCGAACTCGTCCCGGAAGGCATCGACGGCTCGGTCTCCACCCTGCCCGGCTCCTTCAAGGAATTCGGCGCGGACGAGTCGATGATCCACGACCACCTGATCGAACTGGCCGGTTTCCTCGACGCCCTCAGCGAGGTCTCCGGCCGCGACCTCCACCTCGGCATGGAGCCCGAGCCGCGCGGCCACTTCGAGAACACCGAGGAAACCCTGCGCTTCTTCGACCGCCTGCTCGACGCCGCCCCGGACCACGAACAGATCAAGCGCCGCATCGGCATCAACTACGACTGCTGCCACTTCGCGCTCCAGTACGAGGAAGCCCGTAGTTCGCTGACCGCCCTCCGCAACGAAGGTCTGCGCCTTTCGAAGATCCACCTCTCCTCCGCCCTCGCCCTCGACCCCCGCTTCCCGCACGCGATCGAATCCGTCCGCGCCTTCGACGAGCCGACCTACCTCCACCAGGTCCTCGCCCGCCACCCCGACGGCCGGATCGAGCGCTTCACCGATCTCCCCGACGGCCTCGCCTCGCTCGCCACCGCCGACGGCCGCGACGCCGAGCAATGGCGCGTCCACTTCCACATCCCCCTCGACGCCGCCCCCGCCGAGCCGCTGCGCAGCACCCGCCAGCACGCCCGCGACGCGCTGGCACTCGCCGAAGAGATCCCCGACCTCTGCTCGCACTGGGAAATCGAAACCTACACCTGGGGCGTGCTTCCCACGGAGATGCAGCGTCCGGTGGAAGAACAGATCGCCGCGGAATACCGGTGGGTGCTCGGTGGCTGAACAATCAACAATCCGCAATCCGCCTTCCAGAATGTCCCGCCTCCGCGCCCTCCGCGCCCTCCTCGCCACCCTCCGCATCGCCAACGCGCCGAGCGTGGTGAGCAATGTGTGGTTGGGATACATGGTGGGGTGGATTCAAATAACGAATCCGCCCTATCTTGACTTCGATGCGGCGAATGGTTGGTCCCTCGCCATTGCGGCGACGGCAGCGGTCCTGCTCTATTTCGCCGGAAACCTCGCGAACGATTGGTTCGACCGCGATTGGGACAAGGTCAAGAGGCCTGAGCGTGCTTTGCCCGCGGGACACTTCCCACCGATCGCTTATCTGATCGCGGCTGTCATCAGCGGGCTGGTGGCGCTGCTGCTTTGCTTTTCCCTCAACGTCACCTGCGGGATCTGCGGGTTGGTCATCGCAAGCTTGATCCTCATTTACACCCGCTACCACAAACAGGCGATGTGGGCGGTCATTCCGATGGGAGCCTGCCGGGCCGGCTTGTACTTCCTGGGGTTCTTTGTGACCGTCTCCGGCTCGATTTGGGAAACAAGTGGAATTGTCGCTCCAATCTCCTGGTATTATACGAAGCTGGAGTGGATCTCGACCTTGGCCATCGGTATCTTCTGCTACATCGCCGGCCTGTCGCTCTCCGCCCGCTACGAAGGGATGGAGAATCCGCCCCAGGGTCCGCGCGTGATTTCTTGGGCATTGATCGGCATGCCTCTGCTCGCCATGAGCTGTCACCTCATGGCGAAGACTCCTGCCTTCGGCATCGTCGGCATGATACCGTTCGCCGTGTGGCTGGCCCTTTGTCTCACGCTACTGCGGAAGCCGATCCCGCGCTACGTGTCCGGTCTTCTCGCCGGGATTCCATTGGTGGACTTCATCGCCGCGGCACCGCTTGCACTCGGTGTGATGAGCTTTGTTAAAAGGTTCAGCTATGAAGAAGATCCAAATCTAATCCATCTTCAGGCCCTCCTCCTCATCCCCCTCCTCGCCTTCGTCCTCGGCCGCCTGCTCCAGAAAGTCGCCCCGGCGACGTGATCCCCCACTGGGTTCGCGGAGCCTCCGGCCCGCAGAAGCCACGGAGACGGTCGGCTCACCCATGCGGACCTCAACCGCCAAACAAGCCGAAGGGACCGTTCTGCGGGGCGGAGCCCACCGGGTGCGCGGAGCCTCCGGCCCGCAGAAGCCACGGGGACGGCAGGCTCACCCATGCGGACCTCAACCGCCAAACAAGCCGAAGGGACCGTTCTGCGGGGCGGAGCCTCCGCGCACCCAGTGGGAGCCTCCGGCCCTCTCCTCACCGCCACACCTCACAGGCATGCGCCGCAAATCCCGCGCCGAAGGCGGTCAGCCACCACCTCCGGTCCCCGTTCGCCGCGGCCACCGCCCGCTCCAAGGCGAACATCACCGACGGGCTGCTCATGTTCCCGTGATCCCGCAAAACCCCGCGCGTCTCTTCCAACGTAAACGGCAACACCGCTTCCAAGGCATCGATCACATCCCGCCCGCCGGAATGCGCCAGCACCCGGTCCGGCTCGCCTTGCCGCTGCGCCCACAGCTCCGCCACCGCTTCCGCCGCTAGGCCCGGCACGGCCTTATCGAGCTGGTTGCGCAGCTTCCCGCCCGCATTCACGAAGCGGATCTTCTCGCGCTGCTCCGGCCGGTGGACGGTGGTGAAATGCCCGGCCTGCCACTTGCCCTCGCCCGGAACATCCGACCACACCGCCGCCGCCG
Organism: Haloferula sp.; assembly: GCA_044372775.1. Classification (GTDB taxonomy): domain Bacteria; phylum Verrucomicrobiota; class Verrucomicrobiia; order Verrucomicrobiales; family Akkermansiaceae; genus Haloferula. Next base: position 63,416 of record JBIPNO010000017.1, on the reverse strand, counting down.
CGCCGTCGCCGAAGAGGCAGAGCGAGATCAACACGCCCGGATCATCGTCGGCAAAAAAAGCCGCGGAGCAAACCTCCACCGCCACCGTCGCGACCTTCGCCCCGGGATGCAGCGCGAGGAAGCCGGCGGCCGACCGCAGCATCGGGATCGCCGCGCCACAGCCGAGCCCGACCAGGTCCTGCAAGTACGCCGTTTCCCGTAGTCCGAGCAACTCCGCCACATGGCTGGTCACCCCCGGACAGAGGTAGCCGGTGCAGGTGCAGATGAAGAGCGCGTCCAGATCCGCCGCCACGATGCCCGCCTTCTCCAAGGCCGGCACCAGCGCCGCCGCCGCCAGCCGCGGGGCCTCGCGCTCGAAGGTCTCGTTGAGCTGCTGGGCGTCGCGGCCGACCACCGGCGCGATCTCCGGCGTGCAGAAGCTCCGCGTGGCGATCCCCGACGCCCCGTTGCCCAGGATCTTCTCCATCATCGTCCGCGAGCGCGGCTTCAGCGCCGCGAAGGCCGGGGTGGAGGCCAGCGCCTCGAGGCACTCCGGCTGGGTGAAACGGTGGGGCGGAACGGCGGAGGCGATCGATTCAAGGAACATCAGCGGACAAGGGAAAGCAAAGGACGGAAAGGCAGCGCGCCGGAACGCGCCAGCACTTCGAGAAAAGTCCGGCCGCCGCGGCGCAGCAGCACGGGGTGCATGGCCGAGGCCGCGAACAAGCGCCGGCGGAAGCGATGGTGCAAGCGGCCGCGGATCTCCGCAACGCAGGCGTCCCACGAAAGTTGACCACGGCTCCAGCGCTCCAACGGATCCAGCGCGATCTCCGCGGATTGGAAGGCCATGCTCATGCCGTTGCCGGTGAAGGGCGGGATCATGCTCTCGGCGTCGCCGATCGCGCAAAAATCATCCTCGATCGCCTGCCGCCCGAGCTCGAAGCCCGCGACCGCACTGAATGATCCCTCGTCCGCCCGCGCCGCCTTCAAGCGCTCGACCAGCTTGGTGTTCCCGCCGGCCGTTAGATAGTCGAACAGCAGCTCCGGACCCGGCGCGCGGCGCGTGCGGTCGACCTTGAAGAGCCCGCAGACATTCACCCCGCCGTCCTCGATCCCCGCGAGCCCGGCGTAGCCGTTCGCACCGAGCTGCATCTCCAGATCGGCGGCCATTTCCAGATCGTGAAAGTGGCACTTCAGGCCGATCCACCCCCCTTTGCGCGGAATCCGCCCCGCCGCCCAGACCAGGCCCTCGCGCGGCTCCCGGAGCTGCCGGGACCGCTCGTGGACCACCCCACCCGCCGCCACCACCCGGTCGCGCAGCCGCAGGTCCAGCCGATGCCGCGAAATTCCCAGCGCCGGCGCGGGCATCACATCCTCGTGGATCCGCCGGCCTTCGCGAAACCACACCACGCTGCGGTGCCGCAGGGCATCATCGAAGTCCGCGCGAATGCCCAAGCTCTCCAAAGTGGAAGCTTCCACCCCGGAGATGAACTCCCCGCACACCCGGTGCCGCGGATAGCACCCGGCCTCATGAACCTCCACCGCCACGCCGCGCGAACGCAGTCCCGCGGCGAGCGACAAGCCCGCCAGTCCTCCTCCCGCGATGGTCACCGTGCCGTTCAAACTCGCGACGCTAGCACGCGCAGCCCTCCGCGCCAGCTGGTTTCCTCGCGAACCTGCCAGTCCGGGCCCGCCAGACCTAACAGCTCCGGCAGCTCGCCCGGCACGAAGCCCGCGCGGATGCTGACCACCATGTCGTGCTTGGTCGCCCGGCCGACGAAAGGCAGCATGAACCTCGCGTCCATGATCGTCTGCGCGGTGCGGAACGGCTCGTTGATGCAGATCACCTCGAAATTCCTCATCAGCGGCGCGAAGCGGCGCAGCTCCGGCTCCTCGAAGTGGTGCAGGAAAAGATTCGCCGCCAGGAGCCCGCCGGACTCCTCCGCCAGGCACTCGAAGACATCGCGCTGATCCCAGACGATCGGCTCCTCCAGCCACGGCGGCCGCGGCGCGAGGTCGCAGGCTTTCAGCGGAATGCCGGGATGGTTCTTCGCGAGCTTCTCCAGCAGCGTGCCCTCGCCCGCGCCGATCTCCAGCACCCCCTTTCCCCGCGCCTCCGGGAACTCGCGGACCTGCCGGGCGATCCAGCGCTCGTTGCCCATCAGGAAATTGATCACCTTGAGGTCGATGCGGCTCCGCACCACGTCCGGATGGTCCGGGGGGAGTTGGTCGATGATTTCGGGCTCTACAACGCGCTGCATCGCGGTTAGAGCGTGGCCCCGGCTTTTCCGATGCGCAAGCTTCCCGCCATTTTCTCCCGCCTTCTCGCGGGTATCGCCTGCCTTGTATTGAGCGCTTGCTTCGACATCCGAGAGGAAGTCTGGATCCGGCCCAATGGCTCCGGGCTGGCGAAGCTCGACTACTCGATCCCCGAGTCCGCCCTGCTGCTCAGCGGTGGCACGGCCGGGCTGGAGGGAAAGATCCGCGATCTGGTCGCCACCCAGCCCGAGATCCGGCTCGATGCCGTGACCGTGACCGTGGTCGATAGAGAGGCGAAGATCGCCGTGGTGCTATCCACCGACTCCATGCTTTCATTGCTGGAACTCCGGAACAGCGACGAATTCGAGAAGCTTCCCTCCGCCGCATCCAACATCGCCGGCGATCTGGTCGTGCAGCTCAAGGGCCTCGACATCGACTTCACCCGCACCGTGAAAGTCCGGGAGGCGCTGGGGCTCGCCAGCCTGGCGATCGGCGCGGACGACCGGCGGAACCGCAGCCTGGAATACATCATCCACCTGCCCCGGGCCGCGAAGGAATCCAACGCGGCATCCACGGCTGACGGCGGCAAGACCCTGGTCTGGAAGTCCTCCCTCGGCGACGCCATGAAAGGGCCGCTGGTCACCCACTTCCGCGCCGCGCTGCCCATTCCCTGGTATGCCCATGTCGCGGCGGGCCTGCTGCTGGCCGGCATCGTCGCCCTGATCCTGCGCATCCGCCGCAAACGCCGCCAGCGCCGCGAAGACGCGTGCATGGTGGATCTCTGAATCCGACGGGCGGAGCCCACCGGGTGCGCGGAGCCTCCGGCCCGCAGCGCGGTCCTTGGGAGCCAGCAGCCCATTCCAGTCCGCATTTCCGACGCGTGGCCGTGCCCGTGCTTCTGCGGGGCGGAGCCTCCGCGCACCCGGTGGCGGCTCCGGCGATCCCGTCAATCCAAGCCGCCCCACTCCCGCCCCGTCTTCTCCCCGGCGGCGAAATACCCCCGCGCCTTCCCCCGGTGCAGCAGGCCCGGGCATTCATGTTCCGTCTCCAGAAACACCATTCGCTTGCCGGAGGCTTCCGCCTGCTCGCAGCGCCGCCGGTGCAGCTCGTTCGCCGCGACCCCGTGGCAAGCCCCGAGGATCCCGCCGGGCGTCCGCCACGGCAGCCCGCCCATCTCCGAGGTGTGGCGAATGCGGTGCACAACGATGGTGTGGACCGTCGGGTCGTCCAGCCATTGATCAAAAGGACTCTCGTTGGCCACGCCACCGTCCAGGAAGTCCTCGCCGCCGATCCGCTGCGGCTTGAACAGCACCGGCATCGAGCAGCTCGCGATCATGAATTCGTTCAGCGGCCCGGAATCGCGGACTTCCGGGCATTGTCGCGTCAGGTTCGACACCGCGATCTCCAGCCGCGGGCTCTTCAGGTCCTCGATCCGCCGCTCGCCGATGCAGCGCGCAAGGTAGCGCCGCATCCGCACGCCCGACAGCAGGCCGGCTCCGGCGATGCCGGTGACGATGCCCGGCAGCCGGAAAAAGGCCCCGAGGTCGAAGAAGGCGCGCAGGAAATGGAAATCGTAGATGATCCGCGCCAGCTCCTCGCCGCGCAGCCCCGCCGCCCACAGGCCGCCGGCCAAGGCACCCGCCGACGCCCCGGCCAGCCGGCCCGGCCGCAAGCCCCGCTTCTCCATCGCGCTCAGCAGGCCGAGGTGGGCGTAGTAACCGAAGAACGACGAGGACAGGCAAAGCGCCAGCCCTGGATCGGACGGTGGTAGTGAGGACTCGTCGCTCATGGCTCCTCGTGGGTGGTTTCCTCGATCGCCTTGATCGAAGTGCGGTCGGATGGGCGGAGGAAGAGCAAGCCGCCGCAGAGCGACCAGATCAGGTTCCGGCACGCGAAGCCGATCAACGAACCACCGATCGCCACCTCGGCCGGCATTCCCGTCAGGTCGTTCATCAGGATCTCGAAGGTCTTTTCCCGCACCCCGATCCCCGAGACGGAAAGCGGCAGGGCGCTGATCGCCTCCACCACCGGCGTCGCACCGATCACCGTCATGAGGCTCTCCGGATGGCCGATCGCGTGAAAACCGCACCAGAAGATCGCATACTCCACCGGCAGCATCAGCGCGCTCGCCAACAGGGCGAACAGGGCATGGCCCCACTTCCTACGATAGACGTCATAGATCTCCGGCACCCGTCGCAGGAAGTCCGACTTCATTCCCCTGCCGGGCTTGTGGATCCGGCAGTGGACCCAAGGGCTGGACACCACGAACATCAGAGCGATCAAAGCCAGCCCGCCGCCGAAAAACACCCAACCGAAATGGATCGCCCCTTTGCCCATCGCACTCTGGCTTTCCAAGGCATCGAAGCGCCCGGCCGTCACCGCGAAAAACAGCAGCGACATCGCGACCAGGCCGACCAGGTGATCGACCATCAGCGACATCGTCACCGCCAGTTTGCGTTCGGGATGTTGGCGGTTGAGCAGGAACACCTTCGCCGCATCCCCGCCGACGCCGCCGACGGTCACCAGATTGAAAATCTCCCCCATCAGGGTCAGCTCGAAGCTCCGCGCGATGGTGACCCGGATGCCCTGGGCCCGCAGCAGGATCCACCAGCGCACCGCGGAAATAAAATACGTGAGCCCGCCGAGCGCGATTCCCCCGGCGATCCAGTCCCAGCGGAGTTGCGAAGGCTGCAAGAGGGCCGACTTACTGAAGTCCTCGCCCGAAAAAGCCCACCATAGGCAGGCCACGGTGAAGACCAGCTTCACGGCGAACAGCAGCCACTTCTTCATCCCTTCTCCTCGATCGCCTTGGCGATGGTCTCGACGCTCTGAAGCACGCCCTTCGCCTTCTCGGCATCGGCGATCTTCAGCCCGAAGTGCTTCTCGATGGCCACCACGAGCTGCAGCGCATCGACGGAATCCAGCCCGAGGCCGCCGGCCCCGAAGATCGGCGTTTCGTCGGCGATCTCCGACGCATCGGAGTCGAGCATCAGTTCCTCGACCATCGTTTCCTTGATCTTCTGCCGGAGTTCCGCGCCTTGTGCCATGATGGTGAGCTTGTTAGAAAATACCGCCGTCGATTTTCAGGGCGGAACCTGTGACGTAGGCCGCATCCTGGCAAGCGAGAAACCGCACCGCGCTGGCCACCTCGGCCGGGGTGCCGAAACGCCGCATCGGGATGCCCGCCTTGGCCCGCTTGGCCGCTTCCTCGTCCATGTGGGACAGCGCTTCGGTGGCGATGTAGCCCGGCAGCACGGCGTTCACGGTGATGCCGGCGCGGGCCACTTCCTTGGCCAGCGTCTGCGTCAGCGCGACCACCCCGGCCTTGGCGGCGGCGTAGTTCGTCTGGCCGAGCGGCGGCAGGATGGCGCTGAGCGAGGCGATGTTGATGATGCGGCCGAAGCGCTGCGCCATCATCGGGCGGATCACCGCGCGGCAGCCGAGGAAGACGGAGTCGAGGTTGGTGGAAATGACCGAGGACCAGGCCTCGTCGGGCATCGCGGCGAGCAGGTGGTCGCGGTGCAAGCCGGCGTTGTTCACCAGCACGTCGAGCCGGCCGTCGGCTTCCAAAATGGCGGCCACAGCGGCTTCCCAGCTTTCCTTGGAGGTCACCTCGAGGTCCGCCAGCGCCACCCGTCCGGAAAATTCCGCCGCGAGGGCTTCGGCGTTCGCCCGGTTCGACCGCACGCCGAGCCAGACTTTGGCGTCCGGCTCGTTTTCCAGAAAATAGCGGCCGATCCCGAGGCCGAGGCCGCCGTTCCCGCCGGTGATGAGGATGCTTCGCACGCGCGGAGCTTCGCGACGGGCGGACGGCCGCGCAACCCCGGATCGGGCGCGCTCACCCCTCGTTCAGCATTTCGCGGACCTCCGACTCCGGAATCCCGTCGGCGTAGGGACTGCTGGTGATCGCGCTGTCCCAGCTCACCGGGCCGGCGGGAGCATAGCCGAGCCGCCGCAGCCGCCGCTCGAGATCCGCGTGATGGCCGGAGCCGTAAAACACCGCGATCCGGCGCCGGCCCGGTTCCTTGCGCAGGACTTGCGAAAGCTCGCGGATCACGTGCTCGTTGCGGTCCTCGTTGATCAGCTTCTTCAAGCGCGCCGAAACGCCCTCCGCCTCCGACTTGCGGGTGCCGATGCCCACCATGCTCAGGCGGATCCGCGAACGGAGCGAATGATTGATCTTCACCAGCCCCAGCATGGAATTCATCAGCAGGGATTCCCCGCCGAGCACGCGCTTGATCGACTGCATCTCCGCCTTGGCCCCGGCGGCGTCCTCCGCGGCCTTTCCGCCGCGGGCGATGTCGCGGTCTAACAAGCCGATCATTTCCTGGATCGTCATGTCGCAGCGGCGGAAGCGCGGGCGCTCGTAGCGGATCTGCTCACCCTGCGACGACAGGCCGAGGCTGGAGGCGATGCGTCCGTAGCCGGACTTCGAATGAACCTTGGCGATCGCCGCCGGATCGCGGTCGAGCGGGTCGCCCTGGGTCCCGTCGGTCACTCCCTCGAACAGCACCAGGTCCGCCTGCGCCAGGCGGCGGCTGACCCGTTGGTAATAATCGGCGCTCCCGATGTGGGCCACACCGACCAGATCGACCGCCGGTGCCCCCGCTTTCCGGAACAAGCGGCTGCCGGTCTGCATCGCGAAGGCATCCGGCCCGGTCTGGACGGTGCGGGTGTAGGCGTCGAGTCCGCCGGGAGGAATCACCCGCGGCAAGGGCCCGCGGACCGGCGGCGGCTCGACCGGCTGGACGCCGCAGGAGGCGAGGACAAGCAGCAGGCCGCAGGCGGCGGTGCGGCATCCACGGCGTCGGAACCGCGGCGTCAGGAAGAGGCGGATGAAGGGGGTCACAGTTGAAGCGTTCAGGGTAGAAGCCACAGGAAATCGCTGCCACGGCCTATTCCAGTTTGAAAATCAGCGCGTCGATCACGCTGTCGACCCGGTTCTTGAGACGGCGGGCATCGGTCATCACCTCGCCCGGGGCCAGACGCGTCGCGGTCTTGGCGATCCCTGTTTCGGAACGCTTGGCGGCGGCTTGCAGGAGTTCGTTCACCGCCGTCTCGACCGAGGCGGCCGGCGCGGCTTTCTCGCCGACGGAACCGGACTCGCGGAACTTCACGGCGGACTCCCCGCCGATGCGGATGTGCCAGCGGTCTCCATCCCCGACATAGACCGCCAAGGCTCCCCGCTTGGCCACGCCCAAGCGGGCCGCTTCCTTCGCCAGCCAGCTTTCCAGATCGGCCTCTGGCGCCTTCGCAAGCAGCCGGACCGCGAGCTTGGTGCCGGTGAAGCGCTCGAAGTTCACCAGCTTGTAGTTGAAGTTCTTCGCGCGGTCCCAATCGGTCGGTAGCATCCGGTCGGGATCGTCAAAGGGCGCATCAGGGCCCGGCTCGCGCGGTCCGGAGTAGCGGCCGGCCTTCTTCACAAGTTCGTCGAAGCTTGCCTCATCGGCGCGGAATGCCCGGGCCGCATCTCCCAAGCGCAGGATTTTCACCCGCATGGTGTCGCCTTGCCGGACCTTCGGCAGCACATCCATTCCGCGGACCACGCGGCCGAAGACGCTGTGCTGGTAGTTCAGCCGGTGCTCCTCGCTCATCATCACGCAAAACTGGGAGCCGTTGGTATCCGGTCCATCGTTGCCCATCTGCAACACTCCCATGCCCTCGTGGCGCAGGCCGGGGACGATCTCGTCAGGAAAGAGATAGCCCGCGTCACCGCTACCGGTGTTGGTGGGATCGCCGCCTTGCAGGACCATGCCAGGCACCACGCGGCACCAGGTCAGCCCGTCGTAAAACGGCTTGCGCGGTGCCGGACCCAGCGTGCCCTCGGCCAGCCCGACGTGGTTCGCCACCGTCATCGGCACCTTCTCGTAAAAAAGCTCGCCCACCACGACACCACGCTCGGTGGTGATCTCGGTGTAGAGCCCATCCGGCAGGTCGTGCGGATTCGCGGCAAAGGCGGAGTAGCCGGCCAGCAGTGCCAACGTGGTGAGAACAGAACGACGCATGGTGTTCAGGATGTTGTTAGAGTTCCTCGTCCCGCCGCAATCCTGGCGGCCACTTCGCCGGGGGTCGAGGTGTTGTCGACCATCGTCACGTCGTCGCCGAGTTCCAGCGTGGCGAGTTGGGAATCGAGCAGGCTGGGCGGCATGAAGTGTTCGCGGGATTTCACCCGCTCCATCAACAATTCCTTGTCGAGCGAAAGGACGAAGAACTCCAGCGGCCCCGCGAGTTCACGGAGGCGGTCGCGGTAGATCTTCTTCAGCGCCGAGCAGGCGAGGACGATGTTTCCGCTGCTCGCGAGATGCCTGCCAAGGGCCTCCAGCCAGCCGGCGCGGTCGGTGTCGTCGAGCGGGATGCCCGCTTTCATCTTCGCGATGTTCTCCGGCGGATGGAAATCATCGGCGTCGGCGAACCCGCAGCCGAGCCGCTCCGCCAGCAGCCTGCCGACGGTGCTCTTCCCGCTGCCGCTGACGCCGGCGATGACGATCTTCATGTCAGAGGTCGATGATCACCTTGATCGCGCCGAGCTTCGGATCGGTGAAGCGGGCGAAGCCGGTGGGGACGTCGGCGAAAGCGAGGCGGTGGGTGATCCACGCGTCGGTGTCGATCCTGCCCTCGCCGATCAGCCCGATGATCTCGCCGAAGTCCTTCGGCAGGGCGTTGCGCGAGGCCATCAGCGTGATTTCGCGGCGATGGAAGACCGGCGCGTGCGGGAATTTCAGCTCCTGGGTGGTGATGCCGACATAGACCACGCGACCGGTGAAGGCGGCGAACTGGAAGCAGGTCGACATCGAGACCGCGGAGCCGGTGGCGTCGATGATCACGTCGGCAAGCTGGCCGCCGGTGAGTTCCTCCAGCGCCGCGAGTTCGGAGCCGTCGCCCTTCGCGAGGATGCCGTTGCCGAGCCCGAGCCGCTCGCGGCAGAAATCGAGGCGGCCCTGGACCATGTCCATGATGACGACCTTCACGTCCATCAGTTTGAGGAACTCGAGGCAGGCCAGACCGATCGGCCCGGCGCCGATGACGAGCACGGTCTCACCCGGCTGCGGATTGCCGCGCTGCACGGCGTGGTAGCCGATCGCCAGGGTCTCGACGAGGGCGAGCTGGTCGTAGGAAAGATCGTTGCCCGGGTGGAGCTTGCGCGCCGGGACGATCCACGAGTCGCGCAGGCCGCCGTCGCAATGGACACCGAGCACCTGCACGCCGGGGCAGCAGTTGGAGGAGCCCTTGAGGCTGGTCGGCGAGCTGGGATCGTTGACGTAGGGTTCGAGCGAGCACTTGTCGCCGGCCTTGACGTTCGTCACGCCTTCGCCGGTCGCCAGCACCTCCAGGCCGAGTTCGTGGCCGGGGATGCGCGGGTAAGAGAAGAAGGGCATCTTGCCGAGATAGCCGGAGAGGTCGGTGCCGCAGATGCCCATGCGGTGGGTGCGGACCAGCGCCTCGCCGGGGCCGGGGGCGGGTGGTTCGGGGAGGTCGATGACGTTGATCTCCTCGGGGCGGGTGAACTGGATGGCTTTCATGGAAGAGTGCCGAGTGATCAGTGATCAGTGATCAGTGATTTGAGAGTTTGACGGGCGGCCGTGTCAGGATCGGGCAACGGGAAGATTTCGGCGGAGAGGTAGCCGGAGTACGAGATCTCACGTAGTGCGACGAAAATCGGGGCGGGATCGGTGTGGCCGAAGCCCATCGCCTGGCGATTGGAGTCGGCCCAGTGGACGTGGCCGACGTGGCGGGCGGCCTCGCGCAGCGCCGCGGCGATGTCGCGCTCCTCGATGTTCATGTGGAACAGGTCGGCGAGCAGGACGATGTTCTTCAAGCCGCGTTCATCGAGGTAGTCCGCGGCGGGTGTGAGGCGATTGAAGAGGTTCGTCTCGTAGCGGTTGAGCGGCTCGTAGATGAAGGGGACGCCATGCTTTGCAGCAGCTTCCCCGGCGGCCTGCAACGCGCTTGTTAGAAAATCGAGCGCCAGCTCGCGGTTCACCGTGCCACCCCATTTCCCCTGCATCGAGCCGAGGATGGCAGGGGCGCCGAGGCTTCCGCCGAAATCGATCATGCGGAGCACGAAGTCGAGCGCCGCCGCGCGTTTCTCCGGCGCGGGATCGGTCAGGGACAGCCCGTGCTTCACCATTCCGGCGCCGGTGCCGACGGCGGCGATGGCGAGGCCGTGCTGCTCTTGAAGGGCCTGGATTTCCTCCACTGCCACCGCGTCGGGGCCTTCGAGGAAGAGCTCGACGGCATCGAAGCCCAGCGCCGCGGCTTTCGCGAAGCCGGTTTCCAGCGCGTCATGAAACACGAAGGGACCGGCGGCCGACTCCGGCACGCGGCAGAGGGTGACGGCGGTCTTCATCACTCGGACTCCAGGATGAGATTGCCGTAGGCGGTCGGGTCGCCGGTGCGGATCAGGCCGATCGCCCGGGGCACGCGCTTCTTGAACTCGACGTGCGGCTCGCGGGTCAACGGGATGCTGCCGAAGGACTTGGCGAAGGTGTTCACCGTCTCCTGCGGATTGGTCGCCAGGAACTCCTCCGCCTGCCAGATGCGGCCGATCTTGAAGTTCGGTTTCAGCAGGTCGAGCACGTCGAGCACGGTCGGGATGCCCTTGGTCAGCGAGATATCGACCGTTTCGATCTCCGGCCAGTAGGGAAATGCCCAGTCGGCGATGACCAGGGTATTTGTATGACGGATCCGCGCGATCAGTTGCAGGACGTGGGGATTGAGGATGCCGGTCTGGAGCATGGGCCGGATGATGCACACCGGGCGGCGGACGTCATGCGGGAATGTCGTCAGGTTTCCTCTGGCAGCCGCGCCGCCCCCCGGCCTAGGCTTTCACCGTGCAACGACGGAGCGCCCAGATCGCCGGTGAACTCGAGCAGGAAATCCTGGCCGGCAAGCTGCCGCCCGGGGAGCGCCTGCCTTCGGAGGAAAAGTACTGCGAACGCTTCGGTGTGAGCCGCACGGTGATCCGCGAGGCGATCCAGCAGCTCCGCGGACGCGGCCTGCTGCGGACCTTGAAAGGCTCCGGCACCTACATCGCCGACCCCAGCCTGGAATCGCTCGGCCACGCGGTGCAAAGCTACTCGGCGCTGGTCGAGGACAGCGATTTCCTCGAACTGATCGACTTCCGCATCCTGATCGAAACCGAGTGCGCACGGCTGGCCGCGAAGAACGCCGGCGAGCAGGTGATCCGCGAGTTGAACCGCAACCTGGAGAGCATGGAGAAGCTCCGCGACACCAAGGACAAGTTCAGCAAGGCCGACATCGCCTTCCACCTCGCGATCGCCCGCGGCTCGGGCAACGGCATTTACTCGATCCTGCTGGGCGCGCTCGAGAAGCGCTGCATCGCCTACGCCCAGGCCAACCGCGGCGACGGCGACTGGTCGAGCCCGGTGATCAACGGCCACCGCGAAATCCTCGACGCCATCGAAGCCGGACTGCCCGACAAGGCGGCCGAAGCGATGCGGAAGCACCTGCTGTCCTCGCGCCGGCATTTCGTGGACCTCGAGCAGGGCGGCCGGTAGGCCGGACCGTTTCGGAGACGGGCCAAGCCCTGCATCTCCGCCCCGCAACCGCGGGGGGAAACCTGTCGGTGCGGTCCGGAAAGTGCTGGAGTGGCGCCAAAGCCTTCCCCCCGGGCCTGCGTTTTCGCGCATTGAAATCGGAACTCCACGGCCTACACTCCGCGCAAATCTTGAGAAATTTCTCAAATCCGGTCCCGGTGCGTCATCGCTGGCCCTTCCCGCCGAGGTCCCGCGGGTTCTCGCTGGTCGTGTCGTTGTTCCTGATGGTGGTGATGACCTTGATCGCCACCGGGCTCCTTTCACTGTCCTCGATCGCCCTGCGCTCCGCCAGCCGCGTCAGCGACCAGGAGATCGCGAAAGCCAACGCCCGGCTGGCCCTGATGATCGCCATCGGGGAGCTACAGACCTCCCTGGGCCCGGACCAGCGGGTCAGCGCGCCGGGTGCCATCCTCGAGAACGGCGGCAGATCCGTGGCGAATCCGCAGTGGGTGGGCGTCTGGAGCACGAGAAAGAGCGACGGCTCTTCGTTCTGGACGCGCGACGATCTCCGGGGCGGCTTGCAGGACCTGCGGATCCGCGGGAACTGGGACCGCGAGAAGGAGGCGCTGTCGTATCTGGTCAGCGGCAACGAAGGCGGCCGCGCCGCCGGCCGGAATCTGATCGAGCCCTTCGAAGACCGGCGCGATGACGATACCTGGGTCGAACTGGTCGGCCCGGGAACCCTGGGCTCGGCGGCAAATTTCGACCGGAAACGGGTGTCGGTGCCGAAGGTGGAGCTGAGCGAAGGCGGCCGCCCGTCCGGAAGTTATGGCTATTGGGTGGGGGACCTCGGGGTCCGGGCGAACGTGGCCGTGCAGGACGAGTGGAAAGGGAAAGCGGGCGGCGACCCGGAAATCTATTCCATGATGGCCAGCCAGCAGGTGAGCCCGCAGGTCATGAACGCGGGATCGGGCGGGCGATGGGACGACCAAAAGGTCGAACGCGGAAAGCTGGCCAGCATTTCCCAGATCGACCTGGCCGTGGGTAAGGAGTGGAAGAAGGAACTCTGGCAGGACGTGACCACCTGGTCGCAAGGCGTGCTTGCCGATGTCCGCGAAGGCGGCCTCAAGAAGAACCTTTCGATCTATCTCGACTCCACCTCCGCCGGCGGCGGGCCGGCCGGATCGATCGCGGACAGCGACCGCCTGGTCGGCCCCCGGAACGCCGGCCATGCCGCGATTCTCGGCCAGGACTGGGGCAGCGTCCGCTACAAGAACACGGCACCAACCTTCGCGATGCTGCGGGACCTGGTCCGCCAGTCCCCCTCGCTCGACGCCAACCGCGCCGCCGTGAGGTTACCCCAGGCCACCACGCAGTCCGGCGACCTCGCCGCCGGCCGCTCGGCCTTCGCGAACAACGCCCCCACCCTGCTCAGGGGCAAATCCGCCTCCGACTTGCAACCGATCCTGGTGGAAGCCTCCGCCTTCAGCCTCTACTCGAATTTCCGGAATCCCGTCGGTTCGCTCCGGGCCTACAGCCTGCGCAAGCATTTCTGGCCGCGCGTGGTGCTGTGGAACCCCTACAACATCCCGCTCGAATTGCCGCCGTCCGTCGTGATGATCCAGATCAACGGCCGCTCCACCCTGAGGGTCCAGGCGCGGTCCCTGACCGGCTCACAGGGAACCCTGATCGTCCAGTTCCTCGAAGGCGGCAGGGCGGCCCGCCAGATCCCCCCGGGGACCGCGTTCAAGGATTCGGACCTGTTCCGCGACCCCTATGCCGGCATGTGGTACTTCAGCCTGCCCGCCGAGACCATCGAGCCCGGCGGCTGCTACGTCTACACCACCGCGGCCGCACGACCCTACAGCGGGGCGGACGTGTTGGGGAACCGCCTGTCATCGTCGGTGATTCCCGATCCTTCGAGAAATCTTCATATTAACTACAGCACTTATGTCTCCGCCACCAACACCTTCGAGGGCGGCAGTGATTTCCTCTATCAAAGCTATACGCACAACCTGGTCTCGGGTGAGAAGAACCAGGTGGACGACTCCCGGGCGATCTGGAAATCGGCGAAGGGCGTGTCGAGCCTGAACGTGACGGGCTTCGACACCCTCCCGCAAATCCAGGCCGTCTCCTGCTCGCCCCAGTTCGGAGCCGGCCGCGAGCCGAACGTGGTGTGGAGCGTGAACAACACCGTTCCCATCCCCTATTACGGCACCCCGGAATACACCATCACGGCACTCCCCGACACCCGCTCCCGCGAGGGCTACCGCCTGCGCTGGTTCGACGAACCGGTCTCCAACCTCCTCGGTGCCTCGCTGACCACCGGCGAGGCCGCCTTCGAGGAAGCGCTGCTTGCCAACTGGAATCCGCGGGCCGCCTATTCGATCCGTTCCCCTTGGGAGAACCTGGCGGGCGATCCCGGCGATGGCATCGCTTCCGGCCCTTGGTTCTACGGAGCCTACACCAAGGACCTTTACGACAACGAGGTCGGCTGGGCCGCGCAGATGCCGCGCTTCTCCGGCGGCAAGGCACGCGGCAACCCGTTCGGGCCGCCGCAGGAAGGCCGCGACCGGATGATCCTCTTCGAAGTGCCGCGCGCGGAGACCGGGGTCGTCTCCCTGGCGCAATTCCAGCACGCCAAGCTCAGCGACCACGTCTGGCACCCGTCCTACGCGATCGGCAATTCACTGGCCGACCCGCGACTGGGCATCGACGGCCTGACCGGCACGGCGCCGAACCTGGGATCCGAGACCATGGGCGGTTGGAACGCCTCGGCGATCGGCTGGGCCAGCGACGCGGACCGCTCCACGAATTCGGACGAATGGGCCAGGTTCGGCCGCTTCATCCTGCAGGACCTGCCCGAGAACGACTCGGTCGTCTATGACTTGAGTTATGAGGTCAATCACAGCCTGTGGGATGAATTCTTCCTCTCCGGCGGCGGCAAGGCCCGCTTGTCGGACATGCTCGAGGACGGCGAACCGCTTCCCAACGGCCGCCTGAAGCGGCGCGTCGGCGCTTCCCCGGACGACCTCGCCGACCTCAACCGCTCCGCCAGGACCCTCATGCTCGACGGAGCTTTTAATGTGAACTCGACCAGCGTCGAGGCATGGAAAGCGCTCCTCGCCTCGACCCTGGGCGCGAAACTCGCCACCTCCGGCGGCATACCCATTCCCCGCTCCCCTCTTTCCAAAGGCGAGGAATGGGAAGCGGGCGGCGGCAGTGCGGACGACGACAGCGCATGGGACGGCTTCCGGAGCTTGGGCGAGGAAGAGATCGAGCTCCTCGCCCGGGAGATCGTGAACGAGGTCAAGCTGCGCGGCCCCTTCCTGTCGCTTTCGGACTTCGTGAACCGTCGGCTGGTCAACGACCATGCGACGAACCAGACGGGAGTGAAGGGTGCCCTTCAGGCGGCGATTGATCGCGCGAACCTCAACGCGGCCTTCGACCAGGCCTATCGTCTGGAAAACGGAACACCGCTGGGAGACTACCGGCACCCCGACAATATCCGGGACGCCACCCGCATCGAACAACGCCTGAAGCCGGCCTCGAAAGCCTGGGGCGCGCCGGGCTATCTGACCCAGGCGGACCTGCTCCAGGTCATCGGGCCGGCACTCAGCGCCCGCTCGGATTCCTTCGTGATCCGGACCTACGGCGAGGCCAAGGATGCCCGCGGGGAAATCACCGCCCGGGCCTGGTGCGAGGCCGTGGTCCAGCGGACCCCGGATCCCATCGCGCCGGATCATACCGGGCTCGATCCCGACCGCAGCCGGCCGGAAGGAGCCTTCGGGAGGTCGTTCAAAGTGATCTCTTTCCGCTGGCTCGCCGGGGCTGAAGTGTAGATTCATCCCTCTTCCCGATCATGAAGCCCGTTCTCTTTCTCACCGGCCTGGCATTCCTCCTCACCGCCGCCGACCTTGCCGCCCAGGACACCAAAGCTCCCACGCGGAAACTCCGGCTGATGGCGGTGGGCGATCCGCCTCCCTTCCAGCAGGAGTATCGCGATGGCGTCCGCCATGAAGTCGAGGCCCCGCCGGGCTCGATCCCGCCGCGCCAGATCGAGCTGTCGGGAAACGCCGGAGACAAGAAAACGATGAAGCTCGCGCTGGGCGAGACCACGCCCCCCGTGGCTGTGCCGGGCGAAGCCACGCGGGTGGATCTTCAGGCCGGCGGCCAGGTCTGGCACGCGGTCAACCTGCCGGAAGGCGGCGATTACCTGGTGATCCTGCTGCGCGATCCCGCCTCGAAGAATTGGGACAAGGCGCGGTCCATCCTCGTGCCGGAGGGTGCCGGAAAATTCGATGAAGGGGACATCCGCTTCATCAGCCTCACCGCCGCCCCGCTGCGCTTTCAGATCAAGGGCACCGCGGCCTTCGAGGTTCCGGCGGGAAAGACTATTACCAAGAAACTCGGCGTGGCCACGGGTGCCGAGACCCTGGCGCAGTACCGCGATCCCGAGAAGGGCTGGAAGAAACTCTGGTCGAGCGCCCTGGTCCAGAACCGCGGCGAGCGCTCCACCGTGCTGGTCTATGCCGCGGATGGTGTCAAACCCCGCCAGCCGCTCAAGCTCGTGGCATTGCGGGAAAAGACGGCACCTGCCACGCCGCCGGCGGTCGCTCCGCCGTCACCTTGAAATGGATGGCCGACGCGCGGAGGAAGCATGGCCACTCCCCGCGCCGGCATCCCGGTGATCCGGCAGGTGGATTCCTGAGCGGGCACTGGGGATTCTATTCCCCGATGCCACCGCCGTTGTACGGCACGATGTTGAAGCGGAAGAATTCCCGTTCTTCATTCATGGGCAGGGTGAACTCCTGGATTTCGCCATCGCCTTCGAAGAACCAGTAGCCCGACCAATCGTCGAGTCCCAGGGACCGCTCGAGCACATAGGACACGCCGGGAATGGTGTCGATGCCCAGGATGAGGTCATTGTTCAACTCGTCCCTCTCGAATGTCGAGAGTTGCAGACACCCGCCGGCCATCACCGCCGTGACACTGGGTGCTTCATTGTCGAACGGGAAGCCGTCGATGCCGTTGGCCGTGAGCAAAGGCTCCACGAGGATGGCCGCCTCCGTCAAAGGGGCCGTGAATTGAAGCGTGACCGTCGTGGTCGCGGAAACGGCGAGCGCGGGCACCGGGATGGTGAGCGTGCCGGCATCGACCGTGCCAGCCGGGATGGAGCCGACAAACACCGCGTCCGGAGGAAGGGGAATGTCGAGGGTGCTGCCGGTCGAGTCGGTGGGTCCGAAATTCTCCACGGTGTAAGTGATCTGGAAAGCCGATCCGAAGTCCACCGCCAGCGGGGCATCGACCGTGAGGGCGAGGTCGGTGCTGAAGGTGTCGATCACCACGGTGACACCGAAGTCATTTCCGACCGCGCCACCGTCGCCATTGGCAAGGTAGGTCACTTGAAGGGCGAGGCCGTTGCCGATCGGAATACCGGCGCCTTCCGGCAGTCCGGCGAAGGTGCCGATGATCGGGTCGCTGCCGTCGTTGAGGATGAGCACCGCGGAGTCGTTCTCCACCAGCAGGGAGCCGGCACCGACGTAGAGTCCCCCGGAAAGATTCACCTCCCCGCCGACCCGCATCCGGTTGAAACCGGTCTGCGGCACCAGGCTCTCGATGTAGAAGTCGATGAACGCCGCGGAATCGAGGGTGAGGTCGCCGGTGATGTGGAGGAGTCCGTTGTAGTCGGGGAAAACGTAGGCCCCGGCCTGGGCCTGGACATTGCCATCGACCAGCCCGTTGCCCTCGAAGTAGCCGGGCGTGGTGACGTCGCCCAGCAGGCTGCCGTAGATGCTGATGAACTCGTCGGACGCGATGACGATGGGCGAGGTCATCGCCGAGGCGTCGAGGGTGGCACCGGTTTCCACATAGACATAATCGGGATTCCCCCAGCTGGCATTGCCCGCGATCTGCAGGGTGCCCTCGTAAACCGCGCGGTCGCCGAAGAAGGTGTTGGTGCCGCTGAGGATCACGGTGCCGCTGCCGAGCTTGTCGAGGCCGATCTCGCCGCTCATCGGCCCGCTGATGTCGAGAGTCCCGGCGACCTCGAGGTCGAGCGAGGTGAAGGTGATGTTCGGATCCGCCGACTGGCTGATCCCACCGGAAATGCGGGCATCGACGGCGGCCGGTCCGTCCCGCACCACCAGATCCCGGAAAAAGGAGCTGCCACCGTTGTTGAGTTCGATCGGATTCTGGAAGTCCACGGTGTGGGTGCCGGTGGGGCTGCCGAGGATCAGGTCACCGATGGAGCCTGATAGATTCAAGAAGGCGGGCGCGGCTTGGCCCCAGACGACCGGTGCCGAAGCGCCGCCGAGGTTCACCGAGCGATTCGCGCCGTGAGCGGCGAAGCCCGCACCATCGTTGGTCGGCAGGTAAACTTCACCCGGTCCGGTGCCGAGAGGGCGGGTCAGGTTTCCCGATCCCAGCTCGAGGATGGCACCGCGGCCCAGCTTGAGATTGCCGGCGGGCAAGGCGGTGGTGCCGCGCAGCGAGAGGGTGTGGCCGGCGGTCGCCAGCGGGGTGAACGACGAGGCAGCAAACGCGATGTGCTCGCCGATCGCCAGATCCCCTCCTCCGCCGCTGCTGCTGCCGGAAAGGATGGTCATGCCGGTACCGAAGAAAGTCGTCAGTCCGCTGCCCCACGTGACGGTGCCGGAGCTTTCAAACTGCACCGGAGAGACGACCCGGACACTCCCGCCACCCGGACCGAAGGAAAGATCGCGCGCACTGCTGATCGAGGCGGTCGGCTGGAAGGAGCCGCCGTCGATTGTCAGTGCGGCGGTGGAGTCTCCCAGCGCGCTGTCGGCGGCGATGGTCAGGATGCCCTTCTGCACGGTGGTCCCGCCGCTGAAGGTGTTGCCGGCGGCGAGGCGGAGCGTGCCGTTGCCGACCTTGACCAGGCCATAGCTGCCGGCGGCATCATCGACCGTGCCCGTGATGTCGATCATCGCGCTGTCGCCATCGGCCGTGGTGCCGTCGACCACGTTGACGGTGAGGTCTCGCTGGAGGGTGATCGTGCCGGACAGCGCCAGGCTGGACGGGCGGATGCCCGAATACAAAAGCGTGGCGCTGCCGGAGCCCGAGCCGCCGACGGTCAGGTCGCCGCTCATGGTGCCGGTGAGGGTGCCGAGATCGATGATCGCGGAAGTCGCCCCGCTATTGGTGAAAGTCACCGGACCGGACCCGAGCGAGGCGAAGGTGGCCGGCTTCACGGTGCCCTCGGCGATCTGGAGGCCGCCGTTGAAGGTGTTGTTCGGGTGGTTGAGGAACAGCGTCCGCGGGCCGGTCTTGAGGATGCCGCCGTTGATGACCTGCGTCTCGATGGTGGCATTGGCTTTCGGCTCGTTGGTGCCGACGGTGGTCGTGGCAACGTGGATCGTGCGGACCGCACCGCCGAGATCGAGGGTGCCGTCGGTCGCGGCCACCGTCTTGCTGCCGGTCCCGGTGATGAGCAGGTTCCGCGCGTCGGTGGTGGAGCTGTTGTTGGTGTTGTTGTTGAAAACGATGTCACCGTTCAGCACCAGGGTGCCGGCAGCTCCGGTGCGGACCGCGGCGTAGAGGTTCGGCGTGGTCTGGGTGAAGGTCAGCGGGCCGGTGGTCTCGGTGAAGTTCTCGAGGTCGAGGAAGGAACTGTTGCCGATGGAAATCGCCGCGCTGTCGTGAAGCTGACCCGCAGCAGCGAGTCGCGCCACGGCGCCGCTGCCGCTTAGATTCAGGCCGCCGGTGCCGATCGCGTGGCCACTGGTTTTCGCGAATTCCAGCACGCCGGCAGTGACGGAGATCGCATCGCTCAGGGTGTTGCCGGCTCCGGTCATCCGGAAGGTGCCGCCGGAGGTGGCGGTGTAGCTGTCGAGGCTCAGTCCGTAGCCGTTGTCGCCGGTCACCGTCAGGTTGCCGGAAGTCGTGGTGAACACGCCCAGCGTGTGGCGGCCGTTGCTTCCACTGCCGCCGGTGCCGCGGTCGACGTGAATCACGGCGCCGGTGAGGTTGCCGGTGACCGGATGGACGAAGTCGGTGTTGGCATCAGCAGCCAGCATCAGGGTGACCGAGGCGGCGTTGAGCGTGATCATCCCGGCATCACTGACATTACCCGGTGCCGAGAGCCGCAGGGTGCCCGCGTTGATGTTGGTGTTGATCGCGCCCCGCGCGCTGCTGTCCGCCGCGGGTCCGAACGCGAGAGTTCCGATTCCAAGCTTGGTCAGCGTCGCCGCGCCCGAAATGCCGGAGTTAAGGGTCAGCGTGTGGCCGGCGTCGGGCACGTTCACGCTTCCCGTGCCGCTGGCAAAGGACAGCGTGCGGGAGGTGGCGAGGCTGCCGGTGGCCTTGAACGTGGTGCTGGCGCTGAAGGCGAGATTGTTCGCCGCGTTGCCAAGAGCGCCGTCGGACGCGACGGTGAAGGTACCGCTGGTGACCGCGATGTTTCCAAGGAAGGAGTTGGAAGAGTTGCCAAGAACAAGTTCCCCGCCGCTGATCTTGGTGATCGCGACGGTCCCGCTGATCACGCCGTCGTAGGACGATACCGATGATCCAATATCCAGCGTGAGGGCTTTCTGGAGCGACAGTCCGCCGGTCCAGGTCACTCCGCCGGTGACGGAATCAAGGGTCGCGAGGCCGCTGCTTCCGGATCGCACGACGATGTCATTGGCGATGCTCAGCCCGCTGCTGAACTGCGCGGTCGCCGTCGCCGTGCCGCTGGTGGCACCGAGCGTGAGCGAACCGCCGCCGAGCGCCGACCCGTGTTCCACCAGCAGGATCCCGGCGAGCACTTCGGTGCCGCCGCTGTGCGAGGAAGCTCCTTCGAGTTCCAGCGTGCCGATCCCGGTCTTCACCAGCGCCCGCGCGCTGGCGTCCTCGGTGATCGAGCCAATCCGGGCGATGATCGCGTGGTTAAGCGTCAGGTCCCCGGCCAGCGAGACCTCGGTGAAGGTCGGCGTGTAATTGTTGGCGTTGGTCAGCGTCAGGTTGCTGGCACCGGAGACATTGAGCAGCGGCAGGATCATCACCTGATTGGAGAGGGAACCGTTGTTGGAAAGATTCAGCGCCGAGGTGCCGGAAACTGTCAGCGATGACGTGCCGACCGTCGCTCCGCCGTTGTTTTTCATCTCCAGTGTGCCGCCCTGGAGCAGCACCGAATTGCCCGCCAGGAGATCCGCTCCGCTCACCCGCAGGATGCCGCCGCTCAGGGTCACCGCGCCGCTGAGGGCCCCGGCGCTGTTGACGATCAGCGTGCCGCCCGAGACCTCGGTCGGCCCGGTGCCGAACGCCGCGCTCGCGTTCAGAGTCACCGTGCCCGCGGTCATCTCGGTCCCGCCGCCGTAGGTGGAACTGCCGCCCACCGTCAGGTTCAGCGGGCTGGTGCCGCCGCCGATGGTGAGGCTATCACCCGCGCCGCCGGTGATGCCGGCATTCAACGTGAGCAGCCCGTCCTTGCTGGAGACATCGATGCCCTTCAACGTCGCATCCCCGCCAAGCGCCAGCGGCCCGGTCAAGCGGACGCCGTGGGTATTGTCGCCTGACATCGTCAACACCGTGTCCGCCGCCAGCGAGAGGCCGGGGAGTTCGAAAGTTTTGTTCGAGTTCGCGATCGCGACGGAGCGGCGGTCGGGGTCGAGCGTCACGCTGCCGCCGAGGGTGATGGCGGAGGCGACCTGATAAGTCTGCACCGCGGAGGTGCCGCTGCCATCGGCCAGCAGCCGCAGGCCGCCGTCGGTGATCGAGACCGGTGCCTCGCCGAAGGGATTCTGCGCCGCGCTGACCACCACCGTGGCATCGCTTCCGAGGTTCGGGAACAGCATCTCGATGCTCCCGCCGCCGGTCGAAGAAAAGGCCGAGCCCGTCACCAGCTCCGTCAAGCCCCCGGTCACCGCCAAATCGCCGCCGCCCGATTTGACGATGGTCCGCGGCGTCAGGCCGCCGAGCAGCGATCCAGTGGTGAGCTTGCCATTGGTCGCGCCTGCGTCGTTGACCGCGAAGGTGGGATTCCCGGTCAGCGTGACATTTCCCAAAGTGATCCCGGCCGTGCCGCTGGTCGCACTGGCACCAGGTGCCACGGTCAAAATGTGGGACCCCATCGAAAGCGTGCCCAGGATGTGCGTCACGCCCACGCTGACCGAGCTGCGGTCGCTCAGCAGTCCGCTGTCCGCCGTGACGATCAGGTTCGCCGCCGGCCCGGTGAAAGTCGTCGCGGTGGCAAGCCGGACAGACAAGGTGCCGCCGGAAAGCGTCACGGAAGATGCCGCCTGATCCCCCAAGGCAGCAGCAGCCCCGAGTTCAAGCCGGCCCGACGGGATGCTCCACGATCCGTCGAAATCGCTTGCCCCACCGAGCCGCACCGCGCCCGGACCGCTCAATCCGATGACCGTCGCGGACGTGCCGCCGGTCACATCGTTCGCGCCATTCCCGACGGTGAAAACATCACCCGCCTGATCCGTCGCCAGCGTGACCGAAGTCGCCGCGGCATCGATGGTGATCTTGCCGCTATTGATCGCCGCACCCAGTCCCGCGACCGTGCCGCCCTGCATCAGAGTGATCGGTCGGTCGAGGGTGATGGCATTCGCGATCTCCAGGATCGTGCCGCCGTTGACGGTGGTGACGATGCCCGTCGTCCCCAGCGCCCCGGCATTCGCGGCGCGGATCTTGCCGGCCGAGATCACCGTGCCGCCGGGATTCGTATTCAAAGCGCCGAGCACCAGCGTGCCGGCGCCGGTCTTCGAAAGGCCACCGGTGATATTGAGCGCGTTGTTGATCGTGGCCGTGATCCCGTCGGCGACGTTGATGCTGTTCCCGCTCGCCAAGGCCAGCGTGCCGCCGCTCAAGGTGTAGGCGTCGTTGAACGTCAAACTCAGCGCGTTCTCCGTCGTCGCGGTGGTGATCGTGCCCCCGAGCCCCAGCGGAAAGGTGACATCATCCGCCGCGGTCGGCTCGACGTTGGTGTCCCAATTCGCCCCTGTGGACCAAGTCCCCGTGGCGTTGGAATTGTCCCAGACAACCGGAGCGGCGGAAAGGGGCGAGATAAACGCGACCAAAGCCGGAAGTCCGACAACAAGGCCGCCCCAGGAGGGGGTGGAGGGCTTCATAGGAAGCCTGCGATTAACAGCACCCGGAGCGCGGGGAAAGACCATTTTCGTCACAGCAAAAGGGCCCGACCTGTCGAAGGCGGAACATCGGCCCGGTGAAAAAACCGGTCGCCTCCTCGGGTTGGTCCGCTTTCCTTGAAAGCGGTGTCACTCCTTCAGCCGGATCCGCAACCGCCCGGGCTCGACCTTCATCTCCTCGATCCCGGCGACCTGCCCGCCTTTCCCGCCGCCGAGGATCTCGCCGAGCAAATCCTTGCCCTTCAACTGCGCCAACCAATCGTTCGGGAGGGAGACGCCCCAGACGGTGAGGTCTTCGAGCACCAGACTCGGCACACCACCTTCTGTCTTCACCGTGAAACGAGCGCGCGCCTTCAACTTCTTGCCGCCGACCACCGGCAGATCGGGGTCGAGGTCGGTCTCAAGCCGCGCGTTGATCGCATCGGTGCCGAGCTCGAACTTCAGCTTTTCGCCAAAGTTCGTGTGCTCGTTAAGCAGTCCGTTGAGCTCGCGGTCGGTCAGCACGATCTCCCTCTTGCCCTTCTCATAGCTCGGCTCCGCCGGCGTCGCGGGTGCCTCGACCTGCAAGGCTTCCACCTTCGCCTCCACCGCCGCTTTCTCCTCGACGCTGAGTTGCACCGGCTTGATCGCGCGGTTGTTCCACCAGATCAGTCCGATCGCCACCAGCAGCACGGCGATCACGCCGACCAACACGGGCACGAGGCAGGACTTGCGGCGCGGAAGATCGGGCGGTGCGGGATTCTCAGCCATGGCGATGGGTCGGAATCTAGCGATGGATGGCGTCTGCGGGCAATGGAAATGGAGGGGTGGGAAACGGTGATTGGGGAATTGGGCGAGTGGGTGATTGAGGACAAGGCGAACGAACCGCCAAGGCGCGGAGGTCGCGGAGGAAGCGAAGAATTTCGAGAAAACTTCGTCCCGCAGGGGCGAGCGAAGGAGCCACGACACTCCTGTCGTGTGGGCCTGTGTGTCACCTCAACCTCACCGTCCGAAGAACCGGCATACCGGCTCCCCCACCCAAGCAAAATCCCGGACCGAGCACGGGGCTCGATCCGGGATTATGAAAGAATGGAGGCGAGGGGAGTTGAACCCCTGTCCGAAACATCTTCCGCGCGGGCATCTACACGTTTAGCCGACGGTCTGGTATTTCGGAGAGCTTCGGCCCGTCGACGGCGTCTTCTTTCCTAGGGACCTGTTTGATCTCATCAAGGTGCCCGGTCTCCCGGCTCCCTGACCAGCCTACTCATTTTCGCCGTCCCCCTCAGTAGGCGTCGGGGTTCAGGCGTGGCTGTCAATTAAGCAGCCAGTGCGAGCTCGTTAGAGTCTGCATTTATTTGTTTTGAACGGCTTTTTAGGAGGCCAGCCGATCAACCTCCACGTGCAGCCAGCACTTCGAACATCCCGTCGAAACCGGTACGCCCCCTGTGACTGACGGAGTGACCATGCCCGCGGAGGACCCGGGGCGCAAATGGAATTTCCACGGGCGGATTCCATCGCCATGCTCCCGGCATGATGAAAGTCAGCCATTACCCCGTGCAGCCCGGCCTCTTCGCTGGGGAGTATCCCGGTCACCAAAGCCCGAACGTCGCCGAAACCCGCCTCCGCGAACTGGTCGGCAACGGGGTCCGCACCTTCATCGACCTGACCTCGCAGGTCGACGGACTCACTCCCTACGAGCCGCTCTTCATCGAAATCGACGACCACGGATCGCTCGAATTCCGCCGCCACTCCTTCGAAATCCCCGACATGAACATCCCGTCCGGCCCGGACCTGATGCGCGGAATCCTCGATCTCATCCGCGCCGAACTCGAGGCCGACCGCACCTGCTACGTCCACTGCTGGGGCGGCATCGGCCGGACTGGCACCGCCACCGGCTGCTGGCTGCGCGAATGCGGGCTGGATCCCGACAGCGCCCTGGCCCGCGTTCAGCATCTCTACGGTTCCCACATGGATCCCGGAAAACTCTCGCGCTACCCGTATTCCCCGCAGCAGCCCACGCAGGTCCGCTACGTCCGGAACTGGCCGGAAGTTTGATTTCCCGCCTGGCCTACCCCACTGCAAGGAACCTGCCCGCTCACGCGTTTTCAGCGTGCGGTTTCAGGCAGGAATCCGCAGCTTTCCCGACGAAACCGGATCCCACTCGCCTCATGAATCCCTTCACCCGCGAACCCGCCGCCGCCCTGGCCACCGTCCTGGCCGGAATGCCCGCCTTGCTCGCGGCGGAAGAACCCTCGATCAACTTCGCCCGCGACATCCGGCCCATCCTTTCGAATGCCTGCTTCAAATGCCACGGGCCGGACGAAGCCGAGCGCAAGGGCGGCCCGCGCGACGGCACCGGCCTGCGCCTCGACACCGAGGAAGGCGCGCTCGAAGACATGGGCGGCCGCTCCTCTGTGGTGCCCGGGCATCCGGAGGAAAGCGAGCTGATCGCCCGGATCATCGCCACCGAGGAAGACGAGATCATGCCGCCGCCGAAATCCGGTAGCCCGCTCACTCCCGAGGAGGTCAAACTGCTCAAGGACTGGATCAAGAGCGGCGCGAACTACGCCAAACACTGGTCCTACGAGCCGCCGGTCGCCGTCGATCCGCCGAAGCCGGACATCCATCCGATCGACGCCTTCATCCGCGACCGCCTCGAAAAGGAGAAGCTCCAGCCCCAGCCGGAAGCCGACCGCGCCACCCTCGCCCGCCGCCTGTCCTTCGACCTCATCGGCCTGCCGCCTGAGCCGGCGGACGTCGATGCCTTCGTGAATGACAAGGCACCCGATGCCTACGAGCGCCTCGTCGACCGCCTGCTCGCCTCGCCCGCCTACGGCGAACACTGGGGCCGCCAGTGGCTCGACCTCGCCCGCTACGCCGACTCCGCGGGCTACGCCGACGACCCCTCGCGCTCGATCTGGGCTTTCCGCGACTACGTCATCCGCTCCTTCAACGCCAACAAGCCCTTCGACCAGTTCACCATCGAGCAGATCGCCGGCGACCTGCTGCCGAACCCGACCGAGGAACAGCTCATCGCCACCGCCTTTCATCGGAACACGATGACCAACAGCGAAGGCGGCACCAACGACGAGGAATTCCGCACCGCCGCCGTGGTCGACCGCGTGAACACCACGATGGCCGTCTGGATGGGTACCTCGATGGCCTGCGCGCAGTGCCACACCCACAAGTACGACCCGCTCACGCACACCGAGTATTTCAGGATGTTCGCCTTCCTGAACAACACCGCCGACGCCGACCTCCGCGACGAAGCGCCGCTGCTCAGCTTCTTCAGCGAGGAGCAGAAAGCGCAGCGCGCCAAGCTCGAAGCCGGCATCGCCGAAGTGGAGGCCCGCTTCAAAAATCCCGCGCCGGCCCTGCAAGCCGCCGCCGACCAGTGGGCGAACCAGTTCCCGTTGTCGCTCGAGTGGCAAACGCTCAAGCCCTCCACCCTCAAGTCCCAAGCCGGCCTCGCGATGACCCGCGAAGCGGACGACGCCATCGCCGTCGCCACCTCCGCCGCAAAAGACAGCTACGTCATCGAGATCCCCTCGCCCGCCGCGCAGAACCTCACCGCGCTCCGCCTCGAAGCGCTGCCCCACGATTCGCTCCCGAACAAAGGCCCCGGCCACGCTGCGGGCAACTTCGTCATCACCGGCATCAAGGCGGAACTGACGCCGCCGGAAAGCGCGAAGGAACCCCAGGTCCGCTTCGTGCGCATCGAACTGCCGGGCAAGGACCAGCTGCTCCAACTCGCCGAAGTCCAGGTCTTCAGCCGCGGCGTCAACGTGGCGGCTCAGGGCACCGCCTCGCAAAAATCCACCTACGCCGACGCCACCGCCGCCCGCGCCAACGACGGCAACACGGCGGGCGCCTACGATAAAGGCTCGGTCGCCCACACCGGGCTCGGCACCGAGGATCCCTGGTGGGAAGTCGACCTGAAATCCGACCACCCGGTGAGCCGGATCGTCGTCTGGAACCGCAGCGAAGCCGCCGAGCGCCTCGCCGGGTTCCGCATCGTCGCGCTCGATGCCCAGCGCCGGCCGGTCTGGGAAAAGTCCGGCAACCCTGCCGCCGCGGAGATCCCCTTCGGCCTCGATGGATCCCGCGAGATCTCCTTCGCCGCTGCCTCCGCGGACTATGTGCAGCCCGACTTCGACGAAAGCCGCGTGCTTTCTAACAGCACCACCAAACCCCGCGGCTCCCAAGCCGGCTGGGCGATCGGCGGCGGCCCCGGCGTTGCCCGTTCGCTGGTCCTCGCCACCGCAGCACCGGTCGAGATCCCGGCCGGCTCCACACTGCGCATCACCATCGAGCAGCAATCGCCCCACACCAACCACACGCTCGGCCGCTTCCGCCTGAGCGCCACCGGCCATCCCACCGCGGCCCGCCTGACCGAAATCCCGCGCGAACTCGCCGGCATCCTCGCCTTGCCCGCAGAAAAGCGCGATGCCGCCCAAAAGGCCCGCGTCACCGAGCACTACCTCCGCGAACTCGCCCCGGAAAGCGCCGCCGACCGCAAGTCTCTAACAGACCTCCGGCAGCAGCTCGCCGCGATCCAACCGAGCACCGTACCGATCCTCCGCGAACTGCCGGAAGGCAAGCGCCGCAAGACCCACGTCCACCTCCGCGGCAATTATCTCACCGAAGGCGACGAGGTCACCGAGGGCACGCCCTTGGCGATTCTCCCGCTGCCGGAAGAAGGCGCGAAGAACCGCCTGACCCTCGCCCGCTGGCTGGTCGATCCCGCCAACCCGCTCACCGCCCGGGTCATCGCCAACCGCTACTGGGAATCGCTGTTCGGCATCGGCATCGTGCGGACCAGCGAGGAATTCGGCGCGCAAGGTGACGCGCCTACCCACCCCGAACTGCTCGATTGGCTCGCGGTCGATCTCGTCCGCTCCGGCTGGGACATCAAGCGCTTCATCCGGCTGATCGTGACCTCGGAAACCTACCGCCAGTCGTCGAAGATCGAGTCCGGCATGGCCGAGCGCGATCCCGACAACCGCCTGCTCGCCCGCGGTCCCCGCGTCCGCCTCACCGCCGAGATGGTCCGCGACCAGGCGCTCGCCGCCAGCGGCCTCTTGTCGCCCGTGATGTTCGGCCCCTCGGTCCGTCCCGTCCGCCCCGCGCTCGGGCTTTCCGCAGCCTTCGGCGGCGGGCTCGACTGGCAGACCAGCACGGGCGGCGACCAGCACCGCCGCGCGCTCTACACCGAGTGGCGGCGCACCAGCCCCTACCCGTCGATGGCCACTTTCGACGCCCCGAGCCGCGAAGTCTGCACGGTCCGCCGCGACCGCTCGAACACCCCGCTCCAGGCGCTCGTCCTGCTCAACGACCCGGTCTACGTCGAAGCCGCCCAGGCGCTCGCCCGCCGCCTCACCGCCCAGGCTTCGCCGCCGGACCAGGTGATCCGCGAAGGCTTCCGCCGCGTGCTTTCAAGACCGCCATCGGACACCGAGCTGAAGCGTCTGTTAGACCTGCGCGACGAACTGCTCGCCGACTACCGCGCGGATCCCAAGAAGGCCGCCGACATGGCGACCGTCCCGATCGGCCCGCTGCCGGCCGGCGCCGATCCCGCCGAACTCGCGGCGTGGACCGCGGTCGCCGGTGTTCTTTTCAACCTCGACGAAACCCTGCTCAAACGGTGACGCCCATGAACCCTCGCTTCGACCATCTCCAGCACCTGACCCGCCGCCATTTCCTGCGCGATGCCGGGCAGTTCAGCCTCGGTGCCATCGCCCTGCAGGCCCTCGCCCAGGGCAGCGCTCCAGCCGCCAGCGACAATCCCCTCGCCGCCCGCACCGCGCCGGGACCGGCCAAGGTGAAGCGTGTGATCTACCTCCACATGTCGGGCGGACCGCCACACCTCGATCTCTTCGACTACAAGCCGGAGCTGGTGAAGCGCGACGGCCAGGACGCGCCCGACCAGTTCGTGAAAGGCAAGACCTTCGCCTTCACCGCCGGCACGCCGAAGCTGATGGGCACGCCGCGCACCTTCAAGCAGCACGGCAAAGGCGGCATCTGGATGTCCGACGCGATCCCGAACTTCCACGGCATCGCCGACGAGATGTGCGTGATCAAGTCGATGTACACCGACCAGTTCAACCACGCCCCGGCCGAGCTGCTGCTCTACACCGGGTCGCCGCGCCAGGGCCGGCCGTCGATGGGTTCGTGGGTGACCTACGGCCTCGGTTCGGAAAATGAAAACCTGCCCGGTTTCGTCGTGCTGATCAGCAGTGGCGTGCAACCGAGCGGCGGCCAGAGCTGCTGGGGCACCGGCTTCATCCCCTCCGTCTTCCAAGGCGTGCAGTGCCGCTCGAAGGGCGACCCGGTGCTTTACGTCGGCGACCCTCCGGGCATGGACCGCGCTTTGCGCCGCAAGACGCTCGATGCCCTGCGCGACCTCAACCAGGAGCAAGCCAGCCAGCTCGGCCACCCCGAGACCGCCACCCGCATCGCCCAGTACGAACTCGCCTTCCGCATGCAGGCCAGCGTGCCCGAAGTCATGGACATCTCGCGTGAATCGAAGGCCACCCTCGACGACTACGGCGCGGTCCCCGGCGACTCCAGCTTCGCCAACAACTGCCTGCTCGGCCGCCGCCTGCTCGAGCAAGGCGTCCGCTTCGTCCACCTCTTCGACTGGGGCTGGGACTTCCACGGCACCAATGGCAACGAGGACATCCGCGGTGGCCTGACCGATAAAATGAAGCGCACCGACAAGCCGGTCGCCGCCCTGATCCGCGACCTCAAGCAGCGCGGCTTGCTCGACGACACCCTCATCGTCTGGGGCGGCGAGTTCGGCCGCACGCCCTTCCGCGAAGGCCGCACCGCCGGCAGCGCCATCCTCGGCCGCGACCACTTCCCGGATGCCTTCTCGATCTTCCTCGCCGGCGGCGGCGTGAAGGGCGGCTTCACCTACGGCGAGACCGACGAGCTCGGCTTCAGCGTCACCGCCGACAAGGTCCACATCCACGACCTCCAGGCCACCATCCTCCACCTGTTAGGCCTCGACCACGAACGCCTCACCTACCGCTTCCAAGGCCGCGACTTCCGCCTGACGGACGTGCATGGCAAGGTGGTGAAGGGGATTTTGGGGTGACTCCTGGATGTTGATCCGGGAGTCCTGATGGTATCCGTACCGGCGGGCGTTTCTGCCCATGGAGCCGTCACCCTGCCGGGCAGAGCGCTGGTTCGTTCACGCCCTGCCTCCAGCTTGCCTTACCCTTTTCCCTCAGCCCCCCGTGGCCGCCAGCACCGTCTCAAACACCGCAATGTCATGCGCCGCGGTCCAGGGGAACTTCATCTCCGACCGGAGGCACTTCGCCAGCGTGATGAACTCGCCCACGTAGCGATCCTTCGGCACATTCACCTTAACGGTCTGCTCCCCTTTTCTGTAGCCATCCCGAGCTTGGCTCAGGCGCAGGACGAAGCTTCCAGCCTCCATTGGCTGGAGTTCCATGCTGCCCTTGGTCCCCGTGACCTGAAAGCGGCGCCGCGGCCCGCCGAAGGGGTCAGCATGGTTGCACCGCAGCGTCACGGTGGCCTTTGCATACTCCAGCACGGCCAGTTGGTTGTCCTTCACACCGTCAGCCTTCGTTGGGGTGGAGAAGGCGTGGACTTTGGCAGGTCTGCCCAAGATCGTCAGCACGGCATCGATCATGTGGCAGCCCAGCTCAAACATGCCGCCCCCTGGCAGCTCACCGATTTTTTTGCGGGTTCCCCCATCAGCGAGTTTACCCATCATTGCATCGATTTCCGTGATCTCTCCCAGCCAATCTTCACGCACCGCCCGGAACAGCAGCTCAAAGGCCGGATTGTGCCGTAGCATGTAGCCCATCTGGACGATCAAGCCTCGCTTCTCCGCCTCGAGCCGCATCTCGCGAAAGGCCTCCAGTGAGGTGGCCCCCGGCTTGTCGAGGTGCACATGCTTCCCTGCGCGGATGGCTTTCAGCGCCATCGCGCAGCTCAGCGTCAGATCTGTCTCAACGGTCACGGCCTGGAGGTCGGGCAGCGCGAGCAGGGCATCCACCTCCAAGCGCTTCAATCCGGCATACACCTCAGCGGCGGAGGGCTCGATATCAGCCAACCCCACCACCTCATAGTGATCTTTCAGGGCCAGCAAAGAAGCGATCTTACCCGCAGCATGGGCGTGGTGAGTGCCGATCTGGGCGATCCGCAGGCGAGGCGCAGACCCAGGTGCCTGACTGGCGCTGGCGGCAAGAGAGGACAGGAGAAACTGGCGGCGGGTAGGCATGACTTGGAGAGGGTCATACAACGGCAGCCCGGTGCCCGTTCTGTCTGATGCCCAATCCAGCGTCGCCTCCTGGTGGGCTGAAGTGCGCTGGAAGCAAGCGGCACGTGGTGAAGAGCAGCCCCTACCGGGCCAGGTGCGAGGTGTGCGTTACACCGAGTGCGGGTGCCAATGTCCGAATCTCGAATCTCCAGGTCCCGTTCTTCCTCATTCCGGAAGATCACGGACCACCCTCAAGCCGATAGCGGGTGTGCTTCCGTTCCCCGCTGCGGTGGAAGGCTCCCATCTCGACCAGTTCTGCGAGATCCCGCGTGGCCGTCGCCGCGGAGGTCTTTGCAATCGCCTGATAGTTGCCCGCACTCAGCCCGCCCGTGAAGCCGTCCGGGCCTTCGGCGAACATCCGCAGCAGGACTTTCTCCTGACGCGGGTTGAGCCTTCCACGGAGCCTCTCGAACAGCCTCGCCTTGCCGATCACGAACTCGATCCGCCTCTCCGACCTCGCCAGCGCAGCCATCACCGTCCCTGAGAAATACCCGACCCACGCGGTCAGGTCCAAGGTCCCGTTGGCTCGTTGCAATTGGGCGTAATACTCCTTCTTCCCGCTGCCGATCACCTGCGAGAGAGCAAGCAACACCGGAGCCCCGACCGCCTGGGAAAGCGCGAGTTCGGCAATCACCCGGCCGATGCGGCCATTGCCATCCTCGAACGGATGGATCGACTCGAAATACACGTGCGCCACCGCCGCCCGGCAGAGCGCCGGCATCCGGCCGCGGGAACCGTTGAACCAGCCGATGAAGCCCGCCATCTCCTGCGGCACCCGGTCGGAAGGCGGAGCCTCGAAGTGCACCTTGGGCGCGTGGATGGGACCGGACACGATCTGCATCGGCTCGGCCGAGCGGCGATACCTGCCGACATCCTTCAAGCCGTGCTTCCCTTTCATGAGCAGCGAATGCCAATGGAAGAGCTTCCCGTCCGACAGGTCGTCCCCATGGCTCCGGTAGGCATCGACCATGACCTCGGAAACCCCTTGCTCCGCCGGATTGGCCCGACGGCCATCCACCGCGAGGCCGAGCTGACGGCGAATGGAAGACTGCACGCTCTCGCGGTCCAGCAGCTCGCCTTCGATCCGGGAAGTCTCCATGGCCTCCTCACTCAAGAGGTCGGCCCGCAACTCCGCCGCGTCCGCAATGGCCAATCCGCCAAATGCACCCGCCAATTTGCCGGCAGCGACCAGATAGCGCGCCTCGAGTTCCGGGTGATGCCCGGATTCCCATTCAAAATTCGGCCAGGCCGCCAGTTGCCAGTTCCACTCCATGATCGATACCCGGTTTCGGTATCACTCATGCTTCGCCATTTTTTGATCGATAGCAAGCCGCTTCATCGCTCGTCCGACGCGAACAGGCGATGCGGACTGAAGAGAAAAGCAGACGTCCAGGGACCACTCTGCGGGCCGGAGGCTCCGCGCACCCGGTGTCACACCCTCCGCAACACGATCCCCGCGATCATGAACACAATCGCCACCAGGCCGGCCCACGGCAGCGCGCTGCTGCGGACCCGCACCACGGGGATGCCTTCCCGCGGCGCGGCGGCGTCGAACACCGCGACCTTTGCCAGGGCCGGATCCGGCTCGCCGGAAAGCCGGTATTCCGCCGGATAGCCGCGCTCCCAACGCAGCGTCTTGACCTTGCCCCGCTCGGGATCGTGCAGACGCAGCGTGAGGCGCGGAGCGTCGCCGGGATCGACGCGGACGCGATATCTTCCGATCCCGCTTTCCTCGATTTTCACCGGGAATTCCTTGCCGCTGTCATCCAGCGCGTTGCCGGTCCAGGGCACCGCCGCCAGCGGCCGACCGGCGTCGTCGGTGGCGCGGACATCGATGTCCCAGCGCCCGCGCTCGCGCTCCGAGCGGGCCTCGATGCCCACCGACTCCTCCTTGCGCAAGGTGCCGCGGAAGACCTGCGCCCAGAATTTCCCGCAGCCCTGCCACGCCAGCCACTCGCTGCCCCAGCGCTCGGTCAGGTCGCCGGTGAAAGCGACACCGGTGCCGAGGCCGAACTTGCCGACGGCCAGCAGCGGGTCGCCGGACTCGACGGCCAGCAGCACCTGCGCGGTCGGCTTCGGCCGCGCCATGACGTAGCCGAGCACCGGCGGAAAGGCGGCGTTCTCGAAGCCGGCCATGATCGGATGTTCGGTCACGCCGGCCGGTTCGTAGAGGTCCTCTTTGATCGCCGAGCGCGAGGCCTGCATGGTCTCGCGGGTGAAGATCTGGGGGACGTTCTCAATGGCGTCCGCCTGATAGAAGCGGCCGCGTCCGGCATCGGCCATCGCGGCCAAAAGTTCGCCCGCCGCGCTGCCGCCCATCGCCACGGTGGAAACGGTCATGCCGGAGTCGGCCATCTCGCGCGACAGCTCGACCAGGTTCGAAGGATCGGTCTGGCCGTCGGTCATGCCGATCACGTGCTTCAGTTTCGCGTTCGCGCCTTTCAGGATGTCGCGTGCCTGCACCATGCCCGGCTGCATGTTGGTGCCGCCGCCTTCCGCGATGGAATCGATCGCCGCGGCGACCTGCGCGCGGTTCGCGGCAGAGGTCAGGTCGAGCACGAGCTGCGGCTGGTCGTCGAAAGCGATCACCGCGATCTGGTCCTGGTTCCCTAACAGCTCGGCCGCGCTCTTGGCGGCCTGCCGTGCGAGTTCGAGCGGCTGGCCGGACATCGAGCCGGACTTGTCGAGCACCAGCACCATCGCCAGCGAGGGCTTCTCCTTGTCCTTCTCGAAGCGCGAGACGAGCGGCAGCACCTCTTCCACCGGCGTCTTGAAATAGCCGCCGATGCCGAAGGTGTTCTCGGAACCGGTCATGATCAGCCCGCCGCCGAAGTCGGTGACGTAGCGCTTCAGGGCGGCCATCTGTTTCGGAGAGACCGCGGTGGCGGGCACGTCGGCCAGCATGATGGCGTCGAACGCGAGGATCTCCTCGAAAGAATCCGGCAAGCCGCGCGCGCCGCGGGTTTCCAGTGTGACGTCCTGCTCGCGCATCAGCCGCTCGAAGGGCCGCATCTGCGCGGGCT
Source organism: Haloferula sp. (assembly GCA_044372775.1). Taxonomy (GTDB): domain Bacteria; phylum Verrucomicrobiota; class Verrucomicrobiia; order Verrucomicrobiales; family Akkermansiaceae; genus Haloferula. The sequence continues at coordinate 29,290 of JBIPNO010000017.1, read as the reverse complement.
TCTCGTGGATGACGAGGATGCGCGGCTTGCCGCGGACCGGCAGGGTCATCGAGAGCTGGTTGTTCGCCGGGAACCAGTCGTCGTCCGGCACCAGCTCGGCCTCCCACACGGTGTCGCCGGAGGTGACCATGCGGACTTCGGTGTGGCAGGCGGTTTCTTCCTTCGCCTTCAGGGTGATCGCCTGCTCGGCGACGGCCACGCCGCGATGGACCAGCCGCAGCTTCGCGTTCATGTCGCGATTCGAAGAAACCTTGACGGTGAAGCGCACCATCTCGCCTTCGAAAGCCAGCGGCGTGCCGGCTTCGATCGAGGTCACCGCGGCTTCCGGCTTGTCGAGCGAGCCGAGTTTCACAAAGCGCAGGTCGGTCTTCTCCGCGGCAAGCCGTTCGGCGGCGGCACCGACCGGGGTCTCTAACAGCCCGTCGGAAAGCACCACCAGCCGCCGCCCGCGGTTGGCCGGAAGATCGAAGCGGGCGCCGGCCAGCGCGCCGTCGAGGTCGGTGGCGGAGCGGAAGGCGGCATCGCCACGGCCGGCCTCGCATTCGGCGATGAATTTCTCCGCCTGCTCGAAGTCGCTGCGCCGCAGTTCGCGGGCAAAGAGGAACAGCGACCAGGTGTCGCCGGACTTCAGGCCTTCGACCGACTTCTTGATCTCCGCGATCCCGCGGCGCATCTCGCCGGGATCGACCGACTCGGAGCCATCTAACAAGAAGGCCACGTGGACCTCGTCGCTTTTCCGAGTGAAGAAGGGCCGGCACAACGCGAGCAGCAGGAAGAGCAGCGCGAGCAGGCGGCAGACCGCCGCGGCGAGCTTCATCGCGGGCGGCCGGTCCACCAGCGAGCGCCGGTAGATCCAGTAGAACAGCGGCAAGGCAATCGCCAGGCCGAGGAGGGGCATCCAGGTGAGGAGTTCCATGGGGAAAGGGAGCGCCGTCTTTAGCCGGCGAGTGAATGAAGGGGATGGCCCGAAATGGCGCGCGAAATTAAGGAGTTGGGACACTCCTGTCCCAACGGCGGACGGGTGACGACAGGAGTGTCGTCGCTCCTCAGCGCTCCGCCGACCCTTAAGGAGTTGGGACACTCCTGTCCCAACGGCGGACAGGTGACGACAGGAGTGTCGTCACTCCTTAGCGCTTCGCCGCCCCTTAAGGAGTTGGGACACTTCTGTCCCAACGGCGGACGGGTGACGACAGGAGTGTCGTCACTCCTTAACGCTCCGCCGGAACCAAGCATTGAACGACGATCCATCATCCCGCCTTCCTCCGGTGATATAGGAAAAACTCCGCGGCTAGCAGCGCGATCGCCACGATCAGGAGCCAGAACGCGAACGGATGCCCGCGCTCGACCGACGCACCGGAATCGACCGGGCCGGAGCCGTCGAGCACGGTTTCGGAACGCTCGAACAAGGCTCCGCCAAACCAGCGCGGGCCGGCCGGGGTTTCCGCGAGATAGTGGCCGATCTTCGCCACGGTGAAATCGCCGGCCGCAAGCTTGTTGCCGTCCGGTCCGATCACCGCACCGCCCGCATTCAAGCGCGAACCGGTCGGATGCGCCGAGCGCAGCGCCGGCCCGCGGCCGCTGAGATCGAGCGCCGCGCCGTGGACCAGCGCGGGGAAGGCCGGGGAAAAGAAGAAGTCGCCCTTCGCCGGATCGAGGTTCACCACCAGCGCATCGCGGCCGTCGGCGCGGGCTTTCCAGATGAGCGGCTTGCCCGACTCCGAAACCGCGAGCACCAAGGCCCCGGCCACCGGCGTGACGTCGCGCGCGCCTTCGAAACGCATCGCTTCGAGCGCGAGGTGCTTGGTCACCGGATGATCGGGAATCCGCGACTCCGCCGCGAGCACCTCGATCTCCCCCGCTCCGCCGCTCCAGAACGGCGACTCGCCGGCCGGCGCGAAGACGATCTGGCGGGCATCGGACGAGGGACTGCCCTGCGCGATGGTCACGTCGGCATCGTCCTCGGCCAGCGCGAGCAGCCCGCCTGTGAGAGAGAAAGCCTCGACGCAGCGCTGGAAAAAGTAGGCCTGGGGCGCGGCGATCTTCACCGTCACCGGCTTCGATTCCGCAAGGCCGAGCGCGACGCTGTTGTCGGTCGCCAGGGCATCCGGGAACTTCAGCTCCGCGGTCCAGCGACCGGGCGCGGCGTCATCGATGTCCAGCGTGTCGCTGGTCTCCTCGCCGGGCTTCAAGGTCACCGGCACCAACCGCGCAAGACCCATCTCCTCGTGCCGCAGTTCCAACTCGGCGCTGCTTTCCTGCTTCACCGAGGAGGCGATGCGGTAGAAGAACACCGCGCCGCGGGTGGTGCCCGGCTTGCGGTCAAGATCGGCGGCGATGAAGCCGGCGTTCGGCGGCGCAGGCGTGAGGCGCATCACTTCCACGGAGGGATCGAGCCCGTCCCAGCCGGGATTGCCATCGGTGATCAGCAGCACCCGCCCGGCGCTGCCGGCGCCGCGGGCGCAGGAGTTGAGGGCGGCGACGGTGGCCGGGCCGACGGGAGTGTCGGAGGCGGCGAGCCGCGCGATGGCATCGGTGAGATCCTTCGGCGAGTCGCTGGCGTGGCTGAGGAAATCGAGTTCGCCCGATGCCGTGGCCAGCGCGGCGCGGCGGGTGCCGTTGAGGGCGCGGACGATGTCGCGGGCGCGGTCTTTCGCGGCTTCGATGCCGTCTTTGTTGCCGGACTTCGCCTTCATCGAAGGCGAGGTGTCGATCACCACCAGCAGGTCGCGTTTGTCCTGGTTGACCGGCCGCGGGCCGGCGGCGGCGAGGGCGATCGCTCCCAGCGCGAGCGCCATCATCAGCAGCGAAAACAGGTCGCGCAGGCGCTGGAAGAGGGACGAGGCCTTCTTTTCCTGGAAGATCTTCTCCCACAGGAACAGCGCGTTCACCGGAAAGCGCCGCGGCCGGACCTTCAGGAAATACGCCGCGGCCAGCGGTGCCAGGGCCGCGAGCATCCAGAGGAAGGCTGGGCTGGTGAAGTTCATGGCATTGATGGAGCGCCGGCTTTAGCCGGCACGAACGGTCCTGTGCTGCCGGCTAAAGCCGGCGCTCCCCCGGAAAAAGCCCTCACGCGGCCAGCCCTCCCCTCTGCAAGATCGCCCGGATCACCTCGTCGAAGGCCTCGGTGTCCAAGGTCCGCGTGAAACCGATCCCCCGCCGCGCGCATTCGACCCGCAGCTTCTCGTTCCACTCCGCGACCGCCGCCGCGTAGGCATCGAGCTCGCGGCTGGTCACCGTCACCTTGCGCCGCTTGCCGGACTCGACGCACTCCAACTCGAGGTCGCCCTTGCGGTCGCATTTCAGGTCCTCCTCCGACAGCACCTGGATCGCATGCACGTCGTGGCCGAGACCAGAGAGGCGCTTCAGCCCTTCCTCAAAGCCGGCGGGATAAAAGAAGTCCGAGATCACCACCACCAGCCCCTTCTTGCGATGACGCGCTTCCAGGGTTCGGACGCAGGTGGTGAAATCCGTGTCCTTACCGAAACAGGGCGCGCTTTCCAAGGAGCGCAGGAAAGTCAGCACCTTGCCACGGCCGCGGGTGACTTCCAGCAGCGGCCGCAACTCGTCGGCCATGCCGTAGCAGGCGACGCGGTCCTGGCAATTCAGCCCGATGTAGCCCAGCGCCGCCGCCAGCTTGCGCGCCATCGCGGTCTTGGTCTGCATCGAGCGACTGAGGTCTAACAGCAGGTAAACCGTCGCGTCTTCCTCCAGCTCGAACAGCTTGATCACGAGCTCGTCGAAGCGCGCATAGACCCGCCAGTCGATCGCCCGGTAGTCGTCGCCCATTCGATATTCCGCGTAGTCGGCGAAGGTGATGCCGGTGCCCTTGCGGGTGCTCTTGCGGTCCGCCTGCATCGACCCGCCGAGCACGCGGCGGACGAGCAGGAACAGCGTCTCCAGGCGCCGGATGAAACCGGCACCGGTCAGTTCGCCGGATGGGAGGGATTCGAGGGGTTCGGGCATTTGTTAGAAGAGGGGTTCGGCAACGAAAGGGACGAAAAGGACGAAATTTAGAAGTAGCGATACGAGAGGCATTCCGTTGTGATGCAGTTCATTCGTCCTCCGTGGCCTGGGAATGGCTCGTCCCACGTCCTAAGATTTTGATATAATCCGCGACGAGCTTCCGAATCTTAAGATCCCTCTCGTAAGGGAGCTCGAAAGGCGACACTTGGAATTGAAGTTCGTCGTTCAGGTGGGCCACAGCATACGCCCCGACATCGCGAACCCTAAGGTGCCCAGGAGAACCGGTCTCCTGTTGGCCTTTGTATGGATCCATCAAAAAGTCCACAATGATCGCCAAGAGCTCCGCAGTTGGAGGTGCCGAAGGATCGACCTCGAGGGAACATGAGATCATATTCCCCTGACCCGTCCAACCGGTCTCTCTCACGAACTTCCGCCAAGTCTCCCCTTTGCTATCGTCGACAACTCCAGGAACCTCCCCGACTCCCTCGATGTAGGTGCTGGGTTCCCTTTCCTCATGAACAGGCGCCGCCGTGGACACCGAGCTGGAAGCCCCTTCTATCTGCTTTGGCTTACACGACGAAGGGGTAAGTGCCGCAATGCAACAGATCAATGCTCGTGCGTTCATCTCAGTGTTCGGGGTCCAAGCCCATGCGTGCCTTCTGCATTTCAAATTTCGTCAATTTCGCCCCTTTCGTTGTTCCCATCCTCTCCTCAATAAGCCCCCCGGATCGCCGACTTCACCAGGTCAACCGGCTTGATCCCCTCCGCCTCTCCTTCGAACGACAGGATCATCCGGTGGCACAAGGCCGGTGGCGCGACGGCATCGACATCCTCCCGCGCCACATGGAAGCGGCCGTCTAACAAGGCCCGCACCCGCGCGGCGGCGAGCATGGCCTGGGCGGCGCGGGGGCTGGCGCCGTGGCGGACGTACTTCTTCACCTTCTCCGGCGACTTCTCGTTCTCGGGATGGGTGTTGCGGACGACGCGGATGAGGTGGTCCTGCACGTCCTTCGCCACCGGGATCTCGCGCAGGGTGCGGCCCATGCGGAGGATGTCCTCGCCGTGGGCGACCGGCTTGATCTCGGGGCTGCTGTTGCCGCCGGTGCGGTTGAGGATTTCCGCGAACTCGTCGTGGTCGGGCAGGGCGACCTGGAGCTTGAAAAAGAAGCGGTCGAGCTGGGCCTCGGGCAGCGGGTAGGTGCCGTCGTTCTCGATCGGGTTCTGGGTGGCCAGCACGAAGAAGGGCAGCTCCAGCGGGTGGCTGACGCCGGCGACGGTGACTCGCTTTTCCTGCATCGTCTCCAACAGCGCGCTCTGGGTCTTCGGCGTGGCGCGGTTGATTTCGTCGGCGAGCAGGATGTTGCAGAAGACCGGGCCGCGCTGGAAGACCAACTCGCGGCGGCCGTCGCGCTCGGACAGCACCTGGGTGCCGACGACGTCGCTGGGCAGCAGGTCGGGCGTGAACTGGATGCGGCCGAACTTCAGGTCGAGCGCCTTGGCCAGAGTGTTGACCAGCGCGGTCTTGCCGAGGCCGGGCACGCCTTCGAGCAGGACGTGGCCGCCGCAGCAGATGGCGGTGAGCACGTGCTCGACGATGTCTTTCTGGCCGACGATGAACTTGGCGACTTCATCGCGGATGGTTTGGAACCGCTCGGTGAAAAGGGCGGCGTCGGATTCGAGGGAAGTGGTGGCGGTGGCGGACATGGTGGGAAGAAGTGCCGAGTGATCAGTGAGCAGTGATCAGTGGAAAGGCGGGTGTTAGTTGTCAGGAGTGTCTGCGGTTTCGTGGACGCGTTCGAAGTATTCGCGGACGCCGAGCTTGAGTTCTTCCGGGATGTCGTCGCGGCGGACCAGGGACTCCATCTGGCGCTGGAATTCGCGCTTGTTGTCGACGGCGGCGCGGCCGGCGATGCCGGTGCCGCTTTCGGCGGACTCGACGGAATTGGACGACGGGCCGTCGGGGTTGGCCTGGCCTTTGAGCTGGGAAAGATTGCCGTTGTCCTTGAGCTCGTCGCGCTCCTTGCGGCGGCTTTCGACGCTGCCCTGGCCGGGCTTGAGGCCGCCGGGCTGCTGGCCCTGACCCATCGCCTGGGCCAAGCCTAACATCTGCGCCTGGCCCTGGGCGAACTGGCGGGCCTCGCCCATCCCGGCGCGGAGCTTGGCCAGCTTGTCCTTGGCCTTCTGGCGGGCACCCATCTGGCCGAGCCGCCTGCCGAGCTTATCCATCTTGCCATCCATCCGCCCGGCCATCGCCTCGGCGTCGGGATCGAACTCGCCCTGCTCCATCTTCTGGCCGAGCTGGCGCGCTTCGGCATCCATCTCGTCGAGCATCTCCTGCATCGGCTTCTGGTCACCTTCCGCCATCGGCATCTCGGCGGCGTCCTGATGGTTGCCGGGCTTCGGGGCCTTGCCGAAGTCGCGCTTGCGGGCGCCGTCGGCCATCCGCTTCGCCATGTCCTTCGCCTTGGCGGCGTTCTTCTTGAGCTTCTCGAGCTGCTCAGGCGTCATCTTCGGCTTCGCCCCGGGCTTCATGTCCTGAAGCTCCTGCTTGGCCATTTCGAAATCCTTCGCATCGAGCTGCTTGCCGAGCTGGCGGACATCGGCCAGCGACGACTTCGCCAGTTCCTCGGCGGCGAGCTTCAGCACCGCCTCGTCCTGCCGCGCCTCCAGCCCCTGCATCGCCTTCGCGAGTTCCTGCTCGAACTTCGCGATCTGCTTTTCCGCCTCGCGCTGGTCCTTGGTCTCCTCGAGCTGCTTCGCGAGTTCGCGCAGCTTCGCAGGATCCAGCACCTGCCGCTCTTCCTCGCTGAGCTGGTCGATCAATTCCTCCACCGCCTCCTCGACCTGCTTCTTCACCTCGGCGCTGCGCTCGGCGGTCATCTGCTCACGGGCCAGCCGGTCGCGCACGGCCTGGCTGTGGGGAAGAAACGCGAGACCGCCGGCGATCACCGCCAGCAACAGCCCGACTCCATACTGACGGCGCGGATGCGGAACGGGAACGGCCGCCACGTCCAAGCCCGCGACCTTCGCCGCCATGCTCCGCTCGTGAAGATCGAACACCTCGCCCTCGCTGCCTTTCGCCTGGAAGCCGAGCCACGACAGCAGCCCGTCCTTCAGCCCGAAGACCTCATCCGCCGCCGCCGCCGCCTGCGTGTCGGAGCGCTTGGACATCAGGGTGGAAATGACGAACGCCACCAGGCCCGCCCCGCCCGCGATGGCATAGCCGGGCCACGGCGCGGCGTAGCCGAAGATCCGCCACGTCACCGCCCACAGCACGCAGGCACCGGCGGCGGCCAAGAGACAACGCGCCCCGAGGCGCGACGCCACGCCGCGGTCAAGCCGCCGGCGGACCGCGTCGATGAACGAAGGGATCGGATTCGTGCTCATTTCTTCGTTTCAGCCTTCTGGAGAAGCGGCTCGATCCACTTCCGATCACGTTCGCTCAGGTTCTCCTGGTTGATTTCTTTCGCGATCGCGGTCGCTTCGGCAAGCTTTCCCTCACGATCCTTGAGATATCTCGCCCGGTAGGCGCGGGCATAGGCCGCCGATTTCGGATCGCCCTTCGCCGCCGCGGCGGCATCCGCCGCATCGTAGGCCCGGATCGCGCCCTCCTTGTCGTCGGTCCGCCACCCGATGATGCCCGCCTTTTCGGTCAGGAATTCCACCTTCTGCGGATGTTCCGCCGGCAAGGCATCGATCGCCGCGAAGAGTTCGTCCCGGGTGAAGGTCTGCGAGTCCATCAGGCCGGACAGGTCGGTCGGGTGCTTGATCTCGCGGGCCACCGTGACCGGGTCGGTGAGCAGCGCGGTCAGGATGTCGCGCCGCGGTTTCGCGAATGCGTCGCCGCCCAGCGAACTCTCATGGATGGTCGCGTAGGCCAGCCGGAGGTTGGTCTCCTTGCGGATCTTCTCGTAGCGCTTCCGCCTCTCCTCATCGAGCCCCGCCAGCCAGCGGTCAAAGCCGGCACCGTCTCCGGCCAGCGCGTGCACGACCGGGCCGAGCGCGATGACATCGCGGTGCATTTCCGAATTCTTGAAGGCCAGCAGCAGCTCGCAGATCTTCATCACCTGCGCGCTCGCCTTGGCCCGGGCATCGCCCTCCAGCTCGGCCACCCGCCGCAGCAGCAGCGCCGCATGCCAGTCGAAGAAGGCATCCATCGCCTGACCCATGTAGTACTCGTTGTTCCCGTCGCCCGCTTCCGAAAGCTGCATCAGCTCGACCTGCCGCATCATCTCGGAAGCGTCGCCGGTCGTTTCCAGTTCGATCCTCACCGCGGTGCGGATCAGGAAGGTCATCACCGCTGTCTCGTCGAACGGACGAGCTTGATTGGAACGGTTGCCGGAGCGCTCGAGGGCGATCGACGCGAGGTCTTCGCCCTTGATCGCCTCCTTGTATTCCGCGGCGAGGGCGGCCGCGGGCTTCGGCCCCATGCCGAGCGCTGCCAGAGTTTCGAGTCGGGAGGATTTCGGTTTCGGGGCTTCGGCCTCGAAACGTTTCACCAGCGCGGCGACGCGGGCCGGATGCTTGACCGTCGGCGCAAGGTCCCCTTCGACATCGCGGCCGCAGGCCAGCAGGCACTCCATCCGGAAGCGCTGGCCCGGGTCCTCGATTCCTTCCAGCCACCCTGGCAAGGCGGCTTCGAGATCCTTGTCAAAGAAGGCCACCGCACCGCCATCCGCCTTGCTGCCTAAGAGCAGGTCGCGGGTCCCGGCATGGAACTCGCCCGGCCGCGCCAGCAGGAACCTCGCCTGCTCGTTCTGACCGCCTTTCCAAAGCTTCAGCGCCAGATCCAGTCGGCCACGGATGGCCGGCCCGGCCTCGCGGACGGCCTTGGCGATCGCCGCGTCGTCCTTGACCCGCAGCGCCAGGTCCAGCGTCAGCTTCGCGACCTGGCCGCGGGCGCTGCTGTCGCCGCCGTTGGTGGAATAGCGGATCCCGCTGCCGGAAAGCCGGTCGAGCAGCAGCCGCGCCTGGTCCGGCGGCATCGAGGACCATCCGGCGACCTGCGTGGCCAGACTGATCGAACTGCCGCTCGCCCAGTTGCGCTCCGGAACCATGAAGGAGGCCAGCAATTCCACCGCAGCCTTGGCGCACTCGGGAGTGTCGAGCAGCGGGCCGAGCTTGTCCTTGGAAAGCAGCGGACGCAGCGCGGTGATCCGCCACTCGACCGGGATCGCGGCATTGGACGCAAACGACACGAAGCGCTCGCGCAGGTCCTTCTTGGCGGCATCGTCCAGATTCGCCACATCGTTCCCTAGGATCACCAGAACCGCGCTGTCGGAAAGCGCCGGGTCGATCTTCTTCAGGTCGCCCTTCGCCCAGCCCAGCATACCCGCCCGGAGCGTCTTGCCGTCGGTGGATCCGTAGAAGTAGGCATTCATCGCCATCGCCGCCAGGATCGGCCGAGCCTCCTTCGGCACTTCCTTGCCTAGCACGCCGTACATGCCCGCGAAGTCGCGCCCTTTCACCGGCAACGCCGCGATGGCCTTGTCCTTGGCGAAATCCGCAGCTCGGGTCCTGGCCTCGGTCATGAAGCGGTTGTTGCCGTAGTACTGGAAGTTGTTCTCCTGCACGCCGAGCGAGCGCGCCGAGTCGAGCTTCCCGAACTCCGCGAGGAACCCGCACATCGCGGCGATCGGGACTTTCTGGCTCAGCAAGGCTTCCAGCAACTCGCCGTGGACGTAGCCGTCGGGCGACGATTGGAATCCGCCGTTGCTCGATCCCCAGTTGTTGTTGCCCATGCGGCAGGCTTCCAACGCCTTGTCCCACAGTCTGGCGGCCAGCGCCGGGTCTTCCGCCAGCATCCGGATCACCAGCGGCCGCACGGTCTCCTCCACCGTCCACGGCTGGAAGTTCGGCGGGAAGCCGTCCTTGAGATAGGCTTCGACCTGCTTGCGGGCTTCGTCGTCGCCCTGCTTGAGGCTCTCCGTGAGCATCTTCCGCGTCGCCCCGCCGGCCTTCGCCGCGGCATCCGGGAACCAGTCCTGGATCAGCTTGGCAAATCCCGCACGCTGGGTGGGCGACCATTTCGCCCACACGGCGGACCCGCGGTCGATCTCCTTCAGCGCGGCGGCCGTGTTGTCGGTCAGCGCCGCACCCACGATCCTCGCCCAGAAAGCACGCGGACCCTCCACCTTGAGCAGCTCCTCCCCCTGCTTCTTCGATTCGTCGCCCCGGCTCTTCATCCGCTCGATCACGTCGCCGAGCATCGACTGGCTTTCCTGCGGATCGATGCTGCCGATGATCTCCGGCCCCGGATCGAGGAAACCGCTCTCCAACAAGTCGGCCGGGCCGGGCTGGTAGGTGAAGACCTGGAACAGGAAGCTTTCGTCGAGCCGCGCGATCTTGACCAAGCCGTGCCGGGAGACGAAGCGGGCGCCCATCACCGCCGCCGCCCGATCCTGGGAAAGGCCGTGAATGAAGGACTGGAAGGCCTGCCGCCGGTTCTGGATGCCGGGGATGTAAACGTTCTCATCGACGGCGGCAAAGAGCGGCCACGCTTCCGGCGGGCCGAGCAGCGTCCTGGTCAGCCGCTCGAGCGCCGCGTTGCGGGTCGCCGCATCGCGCGGGGTCGACACGGCCTGCGCCAGCACCGTCACCATGTCCGAAGAGCGCTGGTCGTTCTTCAGAATCGTCTTTGCCGCCAGATCCCCGGCCAGCTCCAGCAGGTCGGTCCGCTTGTTCGCTTCGGCGAGCCGGACGATCCATGTCAACTCGCGTGCCATCTCGTTGACGCGCTTTTCCGCGTCCTCCGCCCACTCCTTGAAGGCGGCCGTACCATCGCCGGCGACCACCTTCCGGCAGCGCCCGATCATCACCCCGGTCTCCTTGCTGGAGGCGGACAGCTCCTCCAGGAAGGCGTCGTCCAACAGCTTGGACTCCATCCCTTCCGCCGCCCGGCGGCTCAGATACACGGAAGTGGGAATGCCGCCGGACGGCGGTCCCCCGCTGGTCCCGCTGCCGTTGCCGCGGATCCATGCCCAGAGATAGTCGCTCCGGCCGAAGGTGTTCCGCATCGCATCGGAACCCGACATCCGCAGCTTCGCCCGGCCGGCCGTGATCGCCGCGCGGTCGAGTTCCTCCGCCTTCACTTCCAGCTTCTCGCGGGTGGCGTAGAGCAGGATGAATCCCTGCTCCGCGGTCTGAGGATGGTTCAGCATCGAGCGGTAGATCCGCCCGGCCAGCGCATTGCGCTTTTTGGAGACCCCGTCGTCATACTTCATCCCCTCGTGCGTGGTCCCGAGCAGCGGCCGGACCTGCACCTCGAGGTTGCTGTCCTCCGACACTCCCTTCACCATGTAGTTCACCCACGACAGGTTGCGGTCGTTTTCAAAGGACGGCTTGAGGGTCTCCAGGAACATCGCCAGGGCTTCCAGCGCCTCGAGGTGGCGGTCCACCTTCCGCTCCTCCAGCCACTCCTCGAACATCACCGACAGCGCGTCCGCATCGTAGTCCTCGTCCGCCAGGGTCTCCAGCTTCGCCTTCTGTTCCTCCTTCGGCAGCACCGAGAACAGCGCGGTGCGCACCACCGTCTCCTTCGGCTTCTCCTTGGCCAGCTCGCGCAGCAGCGGCAGCGCGGCTTCCTTCTTGCCGCAGCGCACCAGCAGCAGCGCGTGCTCGCGCCGGCGGTTGAATCCTGCCCCCGGCTCCGGGGTGTCGAGGCGGATCATCTCGTCCACCAGCTTCAGCGCGGTGGCGTTCTGGTGGATCTGGTCGAGCTCGTAGTTGTTGTTCCGGCTGCCCGAAAGTCGGCGGATCTCCTGAAGCATCAGGCGGGCGGCGGCCTCGCGCTTGCCATCCCGGATCATCGCCGGGATCTCGTTGAGCTTCGTGCCGCGCGATCCACCGCGCATGCCGCTGCGCATCGACGCGTAGGGATTCCGCCCCGAGGTGAAAGTTACCGGTGCCGCGGTGAAGCGGCGGCTCTCCTCTTCCATCCCGAGCTGGGTCATCGCCCCCGCCAGCACCGTCTTGAGCTCCGGATCGTAGCCCATCGACTTGCGCATCCGCAGCGCGGCGCGCTTTGCCGGCTCCAGGTCCACTTCCTTCTCCTTGTCCTTCGCCGCGGCGATCTTCACGCCCGTCGTCATGAGTTCGCTGTCGATCTTCTCGCGCAGCATCGCCTCCACCGGCAGCTCGCGCGCCTTGACCAGCAGCTCGAAGGCCCCGGCCGGCGACTTGCCGACGGTCATGCGGTGCGAAGCCGCGAGCAGCAGCTCCGCGGCTCCGGCGTCCGGCGATTTCGCGAGCGCCTCGATCTCCTTCGCGACCTCCTCGTCCTTGCCTCCCAGATGAAAGAAGTAGATTCGAAGGACCGGGTCCTTGACCTCCGGCGTGATCTTCACCAACGCCTCCAGATCCACCGGCCCCTCGCCGTCGTCCGACACGGATCCGGCCTCCCCCAGCATCTTGAGCAGCTTCTTCTCGTTCTCCCCGATCTGGCGGCTGGCGTTGCGGTTGCCCCCCAGCTCCTGGTACTGGTAGGACACCATGCTGGCAAGCGACTGCTGGAAGCTCTGGCTCTCGCCGCCACCGCCCATCGACTGGCGCAGCAGATACTGCATCGGCATGCCGGAGTTCTGGAACGGCCGCGGCTTGCCGGCTTTCGCGGCGTCGTCCCGGTTGATCCACTCCACCGCCTCCTTGAAGCGCCCCTGGCGCATCCACTGCACCGGAAGTCCGGCCACGATCCAGCTCCCCGGCGCGTTCGCCTTCATCGTGCGGGAGGTTTCGATAAGCAGCTTCTCCGCCCGGGCGACGGTCTCCGCCGGCAGATCTTCCGCCCGGAAAGCGATCCCGGCGAGCAGGCCGATCCAGATCTGCTGCTTCTTCGCATCGAAGGTTTCGAACAGATCCATCACTTCGGCCGCCACCTCGGCACCGGCACCTTTCTCACCGCCGTAGCCGATGCGGGAGGCCACCGCGAGGGCGAGGTCCGGGTCCTTCTTCAAGGCCACGCGGAAGCTCCGCAGCATCAGCTCCATGTCACGCGGGTCTTCACTGTAATTCAGGTTCTCCAGATACCAGCGGATCAGCCCGGGGTCGGCATCGTCCTTCGCCAGCTCCGCCTTGAAATCCTCCTCGTCCATGAAGAAGGCGCTCTTCAATGCTTCGAGATCGTCGAGATGCGGCGACTGGAGCCGCGCCAGCCGCGCGTCCCGCTTCGCCTCGTCGTCCTTGCAAATCGCCAGCGCATGATGAAGCGCCAGCGTCCGCACTTCCTGCGGCGATCCCGGCAAGGCCACCTCGCCCGGAGGATTCATGCCGTAGGACGAGTAGGGATCGCGCTCGCCGCGATGCGCGAAGGCGGATCCTTGCAGGCGCCGGAAACCGGGGATCACCAGCCGCGTCGGCGGGCTGTTCTTCGCCGCCGCCTGCGGAGGATAGGACATCCCGCGCGACTGCAAGGGCATCACGCCCTTGATCTCGCCGTCCGCCGCCAGCAGCGCCGCGAACTTCGCGAAGGCCTCCTCCGTGCGATCCGTTTCCAGCAAGGCCACGGCGTGGAAATAACCGAGGCGCCAGTCTTCCGGCCGCGACGCGCTTTCCCGCTCCAGCACCCGGGCCGCGCTCTCCCACTCCTTGGCGGAGACCAGCGCCATGACCAGCCGCTCGATCACCCGAGGATCGCTGTTCTTGCCCGCCTCCAACAACTCGCGCAGGCCGCGCTCGGTCTCGCCCTGGCGGATCCAGAACGCCGCCATCCGCCGCCGGGCCTCGGGGGCATCGGCACCGGCCAGCATCCCCCGCAGGATCCCCTCGGCCTTGGCGTTGTTCCCCGCCGCCTCCTCCAGGTCCGCCAGGCGGAAACGCAGCGCGCTGTCCTCCGGCTTGCGGCGCAGCGCCTCGTCCACGCACTTGAGCTCCTCCTCGGCGTTCATCCACTCCTTGAACATCTCCGCCAGCGCGAGCAGCGGCACCACCGACGACGGGTTGTCGCGGGACCTCCGGCGGAAATCCTTCACCAACTCGTCCTCCTTGCCCTCGATCGCCGCCATCCGCGCCAGCGATGCCGTCCACTTGAGCTTCGCCGCCGGCGACTCCGCCTCGTCGTAGAGCGCGGTGAAACTCCGCCACGCCTCTTCCGCCATCCCGGCCTCGCGCTGCGCGTCCGCCAGCTTCGCCCGCAGGTCCTCGTCGCCGCCGAACTTCGCCAGCGCCCGCCGCAGCTCCGACACCGCCTCCGCGGCGCGGCCTTCGCCGAGGAAAAGATCGGCCCGCTTGGTCCACGCCAGCTTGTCGCCGGGTGCCAGCTTCAGCCAGGTCATCGTCTCGGCCAGCGCCCCATCGAAATCCCCCGCCCGCTCCAACAGCTCGACCAGCCGCTTCACGTGCGCCGTCTTCGCCCCGCCCGGCAGCGCGATCATCTCGCGCATCGCCGCGACCGCTTCCTCGGAATTCCCGCGCATCTCCAACAGCCGTACCCGCTGCGTCGCCGCCAGCAGCGTGTCGTCGCCGGCCATCGCTTCCTTGAGCACCTTCTCCGCCTCGATGCTGTCGCCAAGCGACTCGTGCATCTCGGAAAGCAGGCAGCGCTCTTGCAGCGTGAGCTCCTTCTTCGCCGCGAGCTCGTCCAGCCACTTGCGCGGATCCTTCGCCCGCGACATCAGGCCCGTCGCCATCCGCAGCGCCGCATCCAGATCGGTCGGCGACTTCGCCTGGCGCACCAGCTCCATCGCCTGCGGCACCGCCGCTTCCGGATCGTCGCCAAGCTGCGCCGCCTGGCAAAGCGCCGCCAGTAGCAGCGGATCGTCCGGGAAATCCTTCACCCGCGGTTGCAGCATCGCGAAAGCCTCCGATGCCTTGCCGTGCGCCGACAGCGAACGCGCGATCCGCAGCAGTCCCTCGCGGTCGGCGGTGAGCGCCATCTCCTTCCACATCGCGATCGCCTCGTCGCCCTTCTCCCGCGCGATCAGGAATCCCGCCAGCGCCTCGCCGGCCTCGCCCGCCTTGCCGTGCTTCGCCACCGCGTCGGCCAGCACCTTGCCCGCCTCGTCCAGCTTTTCAAATCTCTCTAACAGACGTGCCCGCGCCACGTCGCCCGCCTCATCC
Source organism: Haloferula sp. (assembly GCA_044372775.1). Classification (GTDB taxonomy): domain Bacteria; phylum Verrucomicrobiota; class Verrucomicrobiia; order Verrucomicrobiales; family Akkermansiaceae; genus Haloferula. The sequence goes on along the minus strand of JBIPNO010000017.1, from coordinate 14,275 downwards.
GCCGGCATCAGCGCCAGCGCCCGGTCGAGCGCTTCCTTCAGCCCCGCCTCGTCGGCCAGCAGCTTCTTCAATCCCGCCAGCCGCTCCCACAGCACCGCGTCGTCCTTGGCCGTCTCCAACAAGGCCGCGAGTTCGTCCGCCGCATCCTTCGGCCGCTCGGCCCCTTCCAGCAGCGCGATGAATTCCTCCCGCACCTCGCGGTCGCCCGGCAGCACCTTCAGCACCTCGCGGAACATCGCCACCGCCTCGTCGCCCTCGCCCGCCGCCAGCAGGCTCTTCGCCGCCTCCTTCTTCACCGCCACCCGCCGCGGATAGGCCTCGCGCAGCGCTCCCAGGAAATCCTTCAAGCCCGCCGAATCGTCCTCGCGGGCAAACAAGGCCCCGGCCCGCGCCAGCACCTCGCGCTCCAGCCACGAACCGTCGGCCGAAACAGCGAAGACCTCGCGGTATTCCGCCAGCGACTCGTCCTTCTTGCCCGCCTGCGCCAAAATCTCCGCCACCTGCAAGCGCCGCAGCGCCTTCTTGTAGGAATCCTCGGTCTTCGCCGCGAGGTCGCGCGCCGCGGTGACCGCCTCGTCCAGCATCCCCTCGCCGATCTCCAGCTCGATCAGATCCTCCTTCAATCCCTCGTCCGCCGGATTCGCCGCGATCAATTCCTGCCACGCCTTCACCGCCTCCGCCGGCCGCCCCGCCCGCGCCAACAGTTTGCCGCGCAGGGTCGAGGCTTCCACTTCGAGCGCCTTGTCCTTCGCCGCCAGCGCGAGGTCTTCCAAGGCGCCGTCGAAACGCAACGCCGTCCCCAGCGCCTTGCCGCGGGCCAGGCGCGTCGCCGCATCTTCGGGCGAAAGCTTCACCGCCTCGTCCAGCGCCTTGAGCGCGGCTTCCTCGTCACCCGAGTGCTCGTGGAAAACCGCCAGCAATCGCCAGTCCGCCGCCCCGCCTTCCTTCGCCCGCAGCTCGAGCTCCGGCTTCAGGCTCTCCAGCTCCTTCTCTTCCAGCCAGGCATCCATCATCCGGCCGAACAGCACCGCGTTCTCCGGCTTCTTCAGCAACATCGCGCGATACCGCTCCGCCTTCTCCGGAATCTCACCCGCATGCAGGGGAAACACACAAGCTGCCAAGATGAGAATAACTTTCCGGCTTATCATGAGCGCAGATTGAACGCCCGAAGCGCGGAGGCAATTCGAATTCTCGGAGAGTTTTTATAGCAGCGCTCCACCGGGTGCGCGGAGGCTCTGCCCCGCAGTGCGGTCCTTCGAGCTCCTCTGCCCATCTACGTCCGCATCGCTAAAACTGCCGTCACCATCGCTTCTGCGGGCCGGAGGCTCCGCGCACCCGGTGGCCTCAGAACCCCTCTGCCAGCAGCTTTTCCGAGACTTTCATCTCCACCCCGATGTCCGGCGCGAACAACGAGATCCGGAACTCCTCCAGCATCCATCCATACTCCCACAGCGCAGGATCCTCCGGCCGCGATGTCCATACGATGTACCACGGTTGCCAGTACTTCCGCACCCGCTCCATCTTTTCCAGATCTTTCACGAGTGGCAAACTTGTCAATCTTCCGAGCCGAGAACGCATGGCACGAAGATATCGGTCATGACCCTTGATCCTCGAATATCCTGCTTTCCAAACGAAGCGGGTCCGCATCAACCAAGCCAACTCCTCCTCCAGATCCGCCGCGACGGGCGACAGGTGGCGGTCCTTCGAGTTGTCATGGATCCACTGCCGCACCGGACCGATCGCCTCGAACGTCGAATCGAGCGATTTGGAAATCGCCGTCGCCGCCTCGAACCAGCGCCCCTTCGCGTCCTTCACCTTCGCCGCGAAATCCTCCGGCTTCGAAATCCGTCGTCCTCCCATCGCGCCCTCCGCCGACACCGCGATCAGATCATCCAGCGGATTCCCCAGCCGCGGCAACTCGACCCGCGCCATCAGCCCGAGCGGGAACTTCTTCTTCAAATAGGACACCTGATCCGGCTGCGCCAGCATCAGCAGCCGCACCTGTCCGGCACGATGCGATTGCGCCGCCTCAGCCGCCTTGGAAAAGGCGCGCACGCCGGCCGTCGCGCCTTCATCGACCAGCGCCGGAAATGCCGGGCCGGCCGGGGTGTCGATCCGCTCCGGCACTTCGCCCTCCGTCCACGCTTTCATCCCGCCGCGCTCCCATTCGGCATTCGCCGCGGCTTCGAAGCGCTCCTTCACGACCTTGCCCAGCTTCCCGCACAGGGCCCGCACGCTCTTGCCGAAGCCCAGCTCGCGCTCCTCGTCATCGCAGACCCAGATCTTGGTCACCAGCTCCTCCGGCAGCCGTTCGAGATCGAAGGCCGCCGGCTGGACGTCGTAGCGCGAGAACTTCGTCAAGTACTGCGCCAGCCGTACTTCCAGCGGCCCGTCCTTCTCGCGGTCGCGCCACTCGTCGGCGAAACCCCGCGAGGCATCGGCCACCGGCTGGCACTCGCGCCGCAGGTCCTTCGGCAGCGAGCGGATCATCCACTCGGCCCGCCATTCGAGATCGCCCGGCACGCCCCACGACGGCAGCCACTCGGGCATCTGCGGCAGCTGGTCGATATGCACGCCCAACGTCACCCCGTCGTCGCGCTCACCCGGCGTTGCCCGGTAATAGACCGCGTATTCCTGCCCGCCGTGCTCGATCCAGTCCGGGAAACCTTCCAGATCCAGCGCGTCGAGATCCTCCAGCACCACATCCTGCCGCCCGGCGATGATCTGCTCCTCGTGCTTGCCGATCCAGTCGTGGAAGGCCTTCGCCGTGCACATCCCGTTCGGCAGCCGGCCTTCGAAGAACTCCAGCACCGCCTCCTCGCTCCACAGCCCGCCGGGCCGCCGCAGCTTGTGCTCGATGCCTTCGATCTCCTCCTTCAGCTCCGCCAGCCGCGACATCGCCCGCGACTTCCCTTTCACGCCGCCTTGAAGCAGCCCTTCCCTCACAAAAATCTTCCGCGCGCCCTCGGGATCGATTCGACCGAAGTGCACGCGACGACCGGCGACGATCGGCAGTCCGCCACAGGTCACCGTCTCCTTGGCATAGACCGCGCCCTGGTGCTCGTCCCAGTGCCCGTCGCCATAACGGCTGCTGCACAGGTGCGGCGCGACCTTCTCGACCCACGCGGGATCGATCCGCGCGATCCGCCGTGCCCACAAGCGCGAGGTGTCGACCAGCTCCATCGCCATCACCCAGTCCCAGCGTTTGCCGCTGAACAGGCCCGAGCCCGGGAACACTGCGAAGTGCCCGCCCGACGCGCTGCGGTAGGCCTTCTCCTCGCGATCCCACAGCCCGAACTGCCGCGGCACGCCGGCGAGCAGCGCGCGGTGGAACGAGTCGTACGACGCCGCCTTCTCGGTCGACTCCGCCAGCGGGTTGATTTGCCATTTCAGCTCGCGCGCAACCAGCTCCTTGAGCTCGTCGTGGACGTTCGCCCACTCGGTCACGCGGCGGTAGTTGAGAAAGGCATCGCCGCAGTACTTGCGGAGCTGGTTGCGCTTCCATCCACGGCCCTCGCGGAAGCGCTGGACGTCGAGCCACAGCCGCAGGATCCCGCGGAAGTCGCTGTCGGCATCCTTCCAGCGGGCATGCGCGGCATCGGCCTCCTTGGTCTTCTCCGCCGGGCGTTCCCGCGGGTCGTTCGATTCAAGCGCCGAGACCACCGGCAGAATTTCCGCCAGGCAGCCTTCGTGCCGCGCCTCTAACAGCATCCGGGCCAGCCGCGGATCGACCGGCATCCGCGACATCAGCCGGCCCGCTTCGGTGAGCTGCCGGTGTTTGTCCAGCGCGCCGACCTCCCGCAAAGTACGATATCCCTCGGAGATCGCTTTCGGCGATGGCGGATCGAGGAAGGGAAACTCCTCGATGTCCGGCAGGCCCAGCGACTTCATCCGCAGGATCACCCCGGCCAGCGAACTCCGCCGGATCTCCGGGTCGGTGAACTCGGGGCGTTCCGCCAGATCCTCTTCCGAATAGAGCCGCACGCACACGCCCTCGCTGACCCGCCCGCAGCGTCCTTTCCGCTGCCGTGCGCTGGCCTGCGACACCGCTTCGATCTGAAGCCGCTGCACCCCGCGCCCCGGACTCCAGCGACTGACCCGTGCCAAGCCGCTGTCGACCACGCTGACGATGCCCGGGATCGTCAGCGAGGTCTCCGCCACGTTGGTCGCCAGGATGATCCGCCGCTTGTTACCGGGATTGAAAATCCGCTGCTGGTCGCCCAGCCCGAGCCGCGCGAACAGCGGCAGGATCTCGGTGTTGCGGTAGTTCCGCCCGTCGAGCGCGTCGGCGCAGTCGCGGATCTCCCGCTCGCCGGGCAGGAAGACCAGCACGTCGCCTCGAGGATCCACCTCGGTCAGCCAGTCGACCGCCCGCGGGACATGGCGCGAGAGTTCCTCATCGTCGTAGGAGGGCAGGAAAAACTCCTCCACCGGAAAGGTCCGCCCTTCCGCCTGCAAGAGGGGCACGGGCGGCCCGCCCGTATCCTCCGAAAAGAACTTCACGAACGACCCCGCATCCAGCGTCGCCGACGAAATCACCAGCTTGAGATCCTTCCGCCGCTCTAACAGCCGCTTCAGGTAGCCGAGCAGGAAGTCGATGTTCAGCGAGCGTTCATGGGCCTCGTCGAGGATCAGCGCGTCGTACTGCTTGAGATCCGGATCGCCCTGCGTTTCGGCAAGCAGGATCCCGTCGGTCATGAACTTGACCCGCGTCCGCTTGGAAGTCTTGTCCTCGAAGCGCACCTGGTAGCCGACGAAGTCGCCGAGCGGCCCCTTCAGTTCCTCCGCCACCCGCTTCGCCACGCTGGCCGCTGCGATCCGCCGCGGCTGGGTGCAGCCGATCTTCCGCGTGCTGCCTGCGAGCGCCTCGGCCACCATCTTTGGAAGCTGGGTCGTCTTGCCGGAGCCGGTCTCGCTGACCACCACGATCACCGGATGATCCCGGATCGCGGCCACGATCTCCCGCCGCATGCCGACAACAGGCAGGCCTTCCGGGTAGTTCAGCGGCGGCAGCGCATCCGTCATCGCGCGCGGGAGATAGCGGGGCGGAGCGACAGCCTCAAGCGTGGTCTTTCCGGCGGAGCGCTGACTTCAGTCGGCCGTCCCTTCCAACCGTCCAAGCCGGCTGAAGCCAGCGCTCCCTACGACCGCCGCCCCGGGCAAGCTCCCTACGACCGCGCCGAAGAGAAACGCCGGTCACGTGCATTCGGCCAAGAAGGGACCATTCAGGCGCTAAAAGCAATCCGCCCACGCTTGAATCTCGATCTCATCCCAATAAGACCTACCCCTTTTCATGACTCGCTCAACAACAAGCCACGGAGTTCCACACCAGTCCGACAAAAAGTAATCCAAACCCATTTCTTCAAAATAATATCTTTAAGGAGATCTCCGATGAAATGTTGGAAGGTATGGCAGAAGAACAACCAAACCAATCGCCCGCATCGCTTCGCGAAGCGCCTGCTACAACCACCGGCAGCAGACACTTCGGAGCACCTGGAGTGTGCCCCATTCGCTGCGATCTCAGCCACCGGACGGCCCTGCAAAGTCCGCGTCGAGCTTGTCGAGCAATGCAAGGCCGGCGGCCGCTGAACCTCTCGCCGCAAGGGCGCGGAAGCGCGTTTCCGCATCGAACTCGGCGATGCCGATGGTTGCGAATTCCTCGATCAGCTTGTTGATGCTGATCTCCCGGTGCTTGGCCAGTTGGCGAAGCCGGGCGTGTTTGTCGTCGGGCAGGCGGATGGTTAGAATACTCATGGCAGGGTCGAGAGAAAGGATTCAGGAGTGAGTATCCGGAGCTTGGGAAAGCGCAGTTCGCCCCGATTCAGATCGCGCAGGTTGTGGGTGACAATCACCTCCGCCGCTCCGGCGATGGCCAGTTCGATGAGATGGTTGTCACCCTCGTCGGGTAAATTCGGACGCCAGAGGTAGTAAACCCGGATCCACTCGGCAACCGAAAGAAAGGATCCCAGCAGCAGTTCGCGTTCCCCAGGGGAGAGAGGGCACTTGGCCATAAGCTCCGTGCGGCCCAGCAGATCCTCGTACTCGTGAAACAGTGCCGCACCCATAAGCGGCACGACCTTCCCCGCAAGACATGCCCGCAACACCTCCCGGTTGATACCGGCAGGGCTCAGCAGCGCGGCGACGAAAACATTGGTATCCACGACGATACGGGGTAGCACGCCTAGACGATAGCGCGGGCGCTGTCACAAAGCAATCTGAATCTCGACAGAGACTTTAGTCGGCCGCCCCTTCCAACCGTCCAAGCCGGCTGAAGCCAGCGCTCCCTTCCTCTCCCGCCGCCGCGCCGAGCAAACTCCCGACCACCGCGCCGCGATGGCAGTTGTCGCCGCCGATCATCGCGTTGGCGGTGAGGCCCGCGGCGAAGTCGTCGTGATACTTCCACGCGAGGTAAAGTGAAGCCGGCATCGCCTCCGCGATGTAGCAGGCCGGGCTGAAACGACGGCCGACCACCAGCTCGTCCGGCTGCTCGCGCCACGACTCCGCCTTGGTGCCCGACAGCCAGTCGCCGGCCTCCCGCCTCATCGCATCGCGCAAGGTTTCTCCCTCCGCCACCGCCCACAGCACCCTCACCAAGGTATCCGCCGCCCGCAGCACGTTGGCATGGGCATGGGTCAGCCCGACATGCTCCTTCACGATCCGCCGCAGCTCGTCGCGCGGGGTTCCTTCCAGCGCCGCGACAAGGGCCGGCACCTGAGACAGTCCGCCGATGTGCTCATCGCTGATCCCGCATTTCCGTGGCTCCTTGCCCTCGGCGTAGCGGGTGAAGAAAGCGCGGTGATATTCTTCCACGTAGGTGTCCCGGTGCCAGCCCGGCTCCAGCATCCGCGCGATGTAGCGCTCCAGCCACGCGTCGGGATCGTAGCCGCCGGTCTCCCGCACCATCGCGAACAGCTCCGCCGCCAGCTTGAAGTTCAGGGTGTTCTCCCCGGCTGTTAGAAACTGGTGGTAGTGGACGTCCCTCTGCCCCCAGAACTCCGCCTGCTCCCGCAGGATGTCGCCTTTCTCGTTCAGCGCCGTGTAGCTCGACCGCCACAGGATGCTCCCCGGATGCGGGTTCCGCGGCGCCATGAAGTGATCCACTGTCCCGTAGTCCCGCCGCAGGGCCTCGCGATCGTAGTACCAATGCACCGGCATCGCCAGCGCGTCCGCCGTGAGCGATCCTTCATAAGCTGCCATCCATCGGGACATGGCTTTCCATACTCCGGCCTTCCGTTGACGCAAGACCCCGACCCTCCTCAAGAGTTCAATCCACTCTCTTTCTCCACCTCTTCCTCAGCGGCTTCCCGTCGACGTCCGGCCGGAATTCGCGCAGGAACTTCTCCTCCGCCTCCAAGGTGCCGATTAACAGCATGTTCCCGCCATACGGCAGGATCATCTCGGGATCCGGATTGATGACCCGCTCGCCGTCGGTCTCCACCGCGATGATGGTGCAGCCCGTCTCGCTCCGCACCGCGCAGTCCGCCAGCCGCCGGCCCTGCATGCTGTGCGGCACCGGCGCGGGGAAAAGACTGACGCCTTCCGCCAGCAGCAGGTGATCGCTCTCGCGCAGCAGGTTGAAGATCGTGTTCGCCCCCATCGAGGCCGAGGAAAGCACCAAGTCCGCGCCCGCCCGGTGCAGGGTCCGCACGTTGCGCTCCAGCGTGCAGCGCGAAATGATCTGCACGTTCGGCCGCATCCGGCGGAAGAAGATGGTCAGCGAAATGTTCACGTCGTCGTCGTGCGTGGTGATCAGGATCGACGCCGCATCACGCGCTTTCGCCGCCTTCAAGGTCTCCATCCGCGTCGCGTCTCCAATGACCGCCTCGGGATGATCCACCACCCGCTCCGCCGCTTTCTCGATGATCACCGGGACGATCCCCGCCTTTTGCAGCGCCTTGCTGGTGATCCGCCCGACCCGCCCTCCGCCAACGATCACCACGTGTCCGGGGGTGACCTCCTCGCGGCTGAAGCAGCGGTTGTAATTCCCGATCTGCTCTTCATTCCCCGCCAGCACCAGCAGCATGTGCCGGAGGATCATCGTGTCGGGCTCCGCCTTGGCGAGCCGGCCGTGATCCCACACGCCGATCACGCTCAGCCCGGTCCGGGTGCGGAGCTTCGAGTTCGCCAAGGTACGCCCTTCGAGCTCCGTGCCCGCGACATGGGCTTCCGCGATCAGCAGGTCGCCGGATTTGCCGATCACGTGGGCGGCGGAGTCCTTGCCGACCACCCGCCGCGCGAGCGCCTGGCCCATCATTTCCTCCAGCCTCAGGACCAGCGTCGCCCCCGCCAGTTCCAGCACGTCGCGGGCTTCGTCGGACGAGGCGGCGACCACGATCGGGATCTGCTCGTTGAGCTCCCGTGCGGTGAAGGTGATGTTGGTGTTGACCACGTCGGACCGGGTCGAGACCAGCATCGCGGCGCGCTTGATCCGCATGCGTTCGTAGGTGAGCGGGTCATCCAGCTCGCCCACCGCGACCTTGATCCCCTGTTCGTAAAGCTCCAGCGCCTCGGCCACCTGGGACTTCAGAATGACATAGGGGTGCCCGTATTTCTTCAACATCGGGATCAACGCCATCGTGATCGGATCATGGCAGGTGAAAATCACGTGCCGCCGGGTGTCCTCCGGCAGCTCCCGCGGCGTCCGCGCCGCCTCCTGCGCGCGCATCCAGGGCGAATAGAAGAACTCGATGAAGGTGAAGGGCAGGATGACCAGCAGGAACATCACCCCGGTCATCATCACCACCACGGAGAACAGCCGGCCGACATCGCCCGAGAACGTGATGTCGCCGAAGCCCAGCGTGGTCATCACCGTGAACGTCCAGTAGATTCCGGTGATCCAGCTGTGCTGCTGCCCCTCCGCCTCCATCAGGACGTGGAAGAGCACGCTGTAGATCCCGATCAACGAGAACAATAGCAGCAGCAGGCGGAACAGCGCCGACAGATTGCGGCGGCTGCTGCGGTGCTCGAGGAAAGCGCTGACGACGGCGGTGATCGATTTCATCCGGAAGTTATCGGCCGCAAACTAACAGCCGGTGGAAAGGCTGGCACGCGGAATCGCACGCCCGCAAGACCGGAGGTTCATCGCACTCCGCGATCCCGTAGCCGCGATCCCGTAGCCATGATCACGTGATACCGCTTCGCCCCGTTTCCTGCGAAGGTCATCCCGTCGCAAGGAACTCCCCCCGCCCTCGCGATCCATCCCCCCGAAGCCAACAGGCGCCAGGATCCCCCCACCTGGCGCCTGTGCTTTTTCCAAGATCCTGCCTCAATCCTCCTCCGGCAGTTCCAGCCGCTTCGCCCGCTTGAAGAAGCGCTCCAAGTCGCCGTCGCATTCCTCCAGCAAGCGGCGGAAAGTCGGCACATGCTCCTGATAGGTGGCGAGTGAAACGAGGTCCGCGTTGTTGATGTCGCGCGTCAGCCAGCCTTCCAGCCCGCGCCCGCCCCACTTCCGCCGCAGCTCGCGGAAACGGTCGCGCAGGTCGCCGAACAAGGCCGACTTCTTCTTCCGCATCGCTTCCGGCGCAGCTCCGGATCGATAGAGATTCTCCAGCTCCGAACGGGTGAAGTCGATCCGGTCGTAGAACTCCGCCCGCCGCACCAGCCGCGCCTCGTAGTTCTTCAAATCGGCAAGCCGGCCCTGATGCTTCAACCAACGCCGCACCCCTTCTTCCGCCACCGCGTTCGCCAGCGACTCGTTGAACATCGTCTCACCGCCACGGAACAACTTCCGGTGGGTCAGCTCGTGGAAGATCAGCTCCGCGAGGTCGATGTCCGCGGCGTGGACGAAGGTGTTCAGCACCGGATCGTGGAACCAGCCGAGCGTCGAATAGGCGTCCACCCCGCCGACCTGCACGTCCAGCCCTTCCGCGCGAAGGTCCGCCGCCAGCGCTTCGGTGTCGCGCTCGTCAAAGAAGCCCCGGTAATCCAACCGGCCCAGCGTCGGATACCACCAGGTCTTCGGCTCCAGCGAGAATTCCGGCGCGGCGAACAGCACCCAGGTGACGTGCTTGCGGCCGAGGTCGGCATAGCGGCCGTAACTTTCATCACCCGGCAATTCCAGATGCTCGCGGGCGAAGCGCCGGATCTCCTCGACCGAGGCGAGCTGGCGGCGGAGCGCGGGGTCGGTCGCCGGATCGGCAAGGATCGGACCGATCGGCCGGCTCTTTCGCAGGATCTCCATCTGCCCGCCGATCGCCTGCCCGTAAAAGCCCAGCGTCTGGCAGGACACCAGGCTCCAGGCCGAGGCGAGGAGGGCCAGCCACCGGATCTTTTGCCGCAGGAAAGTCATGGTCGCGCCCACGATGCACCGTCGCGACGGGCCTGCCGATGGCAATTTCCGGCCACCCAAAATCGCAAATTCACGGCGGGTCCCGGGGTTGCCACGCGAAAGACGATCCGCTACTGGTGGGTATCAGCACGACACCAAACAGATGAACCCTAACGATAAAGTGACCATTTCCGCCAACGGCCGCCGGAATTTCCTCAAGACCCTCGGCGGGGTCGGTGCCGCAATCTCCGCCACCACCGGCATCGTGAACGCCCAGGGCGCGCCCGCCCGCGCCGCCGGTGCCAAGTACATGGGCGACTTCGCCGCGCCGAAGCTCGACAAGGTGAAAGTCGCGATCATCGGCGTCGGTGCCCGCGGATCCGGCCACATTTCGCAGCTCGCCACCATCGAAGGCGTGGAAGTCGTCGGCATCTGCGACCTGCGCGAAGACCTCGTGAAGCGCTCCGAGGCGAACGTCACCAAGAAAGGCCACCAGCCGAAGCTTTACTCCGGAAGTGACAACGCGTGGCAGAAGATGCTCGCTGAGGTCAAACCGGACGCCGTGTTCATCGCCACCCCATGGGAGCTCCACGCCCCGCAGGCGGTCGCCGCGATGAAGGCCGGCGCGCACGCCTTCGTCGAGATTCCCATCGCCCTCACCCTCGAGGAAATGTGGGACATCGTGAACACCTCCGAGTCCACCGGCCGCCATTGCATGCTGATGGAGAACGTCAACTACGGCCGCGAGGAGCTGCTCTACCTCAACATGGTCCGCCAGGGCGTGATCGGGGAACTGCTCCACGGCGAGGCCGCCTACATCCACGAACTCCGCGGCCAGATGAACGGCGGCGACACCACCGGCTCGTGGCGCACGCTTCACTACGCCAACCGCAACGGCAACCTCTACCCCTGCCACGGCCTCGGCCCCGTCGCCCAGTACATGAACCTGGCACGCGGCGAGGACAATTTCCGCCGCCTGACCTCCTTCTCCTCGCCCGCCAAGGGCCGCAAGCTCTTCGCCGAGAAGTCGACCAACCTGACCAAGCCGGAGTTCAAGACGCTCGACTACCAGTGCGGCGACATGAACACGGCGATCATCAAGACCACTCTCGGCCGCACGGTGATGGTGCAGTGGGACGAAACCTCGCCGCGCCCGTATTCCCGCCACAACCTGATCCAAGGCACCAAGGGCACCCTCAAGGGCTTCCCCAACGGCATGGCGATCGAGGGCATGACCAAGAACTACCACGAGTGGACCAGCACCGAGGAGTTCAACGCGATCGCCGAAAAGTACGAGCACCCGCTCTTCAAGCGCATGGGCGAGATGTCAAAGAAGATGGGCGGCCACGGCGGCATGGATTTCCTGATGCTGTTCCGCATCGTCGAGTGCCTCCGCAAGGGCGAGCCGCTCGACCAGAACGTTTACGAGGGCTGCTACTGGTCGGCCGTCGCCCCGCTCAGTGAAAAGTCGATCAAGGAAGACGGCATGCCGCAGGACTTCCCCGACTTCACCCGCGGCGGATGGAAAACCACCAAGCCGCTGGCCGTCGTCGCCTGACCGGCACCTTCCCCGCCTTTCCCGAAGACACGGTCCTCCCGGGCCGTGTCTTTTTTCGTGCCTTTTACCGGAAGGTGGATTTCCAAACAAGAGGGGTGTGGGCGGCTCGCCCGCAGCCCGTCGGTCAACCTTGGAGCAGCCTCTCGCCTCCGCCCGGTTGACAAAGCCCGCGTCATGTGTTCACTTGAACTCGTGAACACCCTCGAACACCCCACCCGCTGTCTCCCCCTTTCCGAATGCCGCGTCGGCGACTGGGAAGATGCCCGCTACGTCCACGAATGGCGGAAGCGCGAAGGCACCCAGCGCTACCAGCCGCTCTTGATCGGCGAACGCGGCCGCAGCCCCTTCGACGAATCCCGCTTCGACCTCACCCGTCCGGTCTGGGAATTCCAGCGCCGCCATTCCCCAAGATCCGGCGATCTCGGCTGCCACGCCGTGTGGGTGCGGATCGCGTGAACTTGGAGGCCGGAACGGGAACAACGATCAGGGCTTGCCGAGGGTTTTGAGGCGTTCGATGATTTCGAGGGCACGCTTGGCTTCCTCGGTGCGGCGGTGTTCGAGGCGGGCTTTCCCGTCATCGTTCCACTGCTTGGAAAACTCCCGGGTAAGACCTTTGTCCGTCAGATCCTCGCTTTCCGGCAGGTCCCATGAATCCGTGCGGAATTCGGGAAGGGGCATTTCCTGGTGGCCGCCGACATAGAGATTGCCCATCGGGCTGTTTCCCCAGGCGTAACGAACGTGAACAGGCTTGGGCACCAGCGGGCTCCAGACATGGACGGTTTTGGTGGCGGTCCAAAAATCACCCGTGCCCGAGTGGCGGGCATGGGCCTTGTAGTATTTCCCGTCCTCACCGGCGAGGGCAAAGCCTTCGATGATAGGTGACTGGTCGTACGGATGGACGCGCTTATCGTAGGTGAGGATCATTTCATCTCCTTCGGTTCTCACGGAGACAAGTTTCGCCTCATCCCATATCGCTTTCTTGTCGTGGAATTTGTTGAGCACCCAACGTGCCGCGCGCTGGCCGTACTCGACTTTCCTGCTCGGGTGGAGACCCGGCACCTGCACGTCGTAGCTGGGGATGAACCCGTTGATGAGAGGATCTTTGAGATCTTCAACGCCGAGTCGCTGGGCTTCGCGGATGTAGGGAGGTCCTGGAGCCTGGAGCTCGAAATCTTCTTCGGTCTGCGGTTTGCCACCGGCACAGAAACCAATCACGCCATAGGCAATGGTCGGATCCTTGAAATCCTCGCGCACGCCCTCGATCAGGGCTTTGGTCATCCAACGGTAGAATTTCGGACGGCAGTTTCCGGTCATCGCGTTGTTGTATCCATGGTGGAGCAGCACCCCCTTGATGTTGTAGCCCTTGAACACGCCGAACATGCCGTTGTAGACGCTGGCGGGATGGCTCGGACTTTTGCCGGGGATGTTCCAGGAGCGGACGTTCTCTCCATTGACCGGTTTCTGAGGCCACTTGTCTTCGGGCAGCTTTTTGTCTTTCGCCCTTTTCAGCTCGTTTTCGTAGGTCTTGAGGGACTCGGCTTGGAGATCAAAGGACGCGCGCTGGGCGTTGATGTGCTCGAGGAGCGCCTTGCCGGAAGGGATTTCCTGAAACTTGTGATGAGGCACCAGGGCTTCCATCGAAGCCCCCCCGCGCGAGTTCTTGATCACGCCGACGGGGATCCCGGTCGAAAGCTGGAGCTGTTTGCCGAAAACGAAGCCGATCGCGGAGAACTCGAGGGCCGACTCCGGAGTGGAAGCGACCCAGCCGCCGGTATCGATCGTCTCGCGATTGATGTCGTCCTGCGGATCCGCCTGCTCGTTGGTGCTGATGGAAAAGAGGCGCAGGTTGGGAAGATTGGCCTGCGCGGATTCGGTATCCCGGTTCAGCACCTGTTTCAAAGGAAACGCCATGTTGCTCTGGCCATACATGACCCACACGTCGCCGACCACGATGTTGCCCATCTCGACTTTCCCGCCTCCGGCGGCCACCGTCAGCGTCTGAGGTTCGGCACTCGCCTCGCGGGCGGCGAACGTCACTTCCCAGCGGCCCTTGCCGGCGGCGGCCTCGGCTTCGGCTTGGTCTTGGCCGAGTTGCACGGAAACCTTCTCACCGGGCTTCGCCCAACCCCAGATGACGATGGGCTTGCCGCGCTGCAGGACCATATCGCTGTCGAAGATGGCATGGAGGCGGAGTGCATCGGCCCGGGCGCAAGGCGTCGCGGCGACGAATGACAGGGCAAATGTGGCGGCAAAGGATCGGATGATGGCTTTCATGGGGTTGGATTCCCTCGCCGTGACATCCAGGCGAGTGTTGTCCCGGGTCTGCGGGTGATGGGTGTGCGACGACGATTAAAACTACCCCCTGACGACAATTAAAATTACCCGCAGGACGGGTGGTTTTCCGGGGTGTGGCGGGATGCCGTTTGACACCGGTCGGGGAAGCGGGTGCG
>JBIPNO010000060.1:0-32136 GCA_044372775.1 Haloferula sp. | reverse complement strand
ATCGAAAGCTACATCGAGAATCACAACAAGAACCCCAAGCCGTTCGTCTGGACTGCCACACCCGAGAAGATCTTCAACAAAATCACCGAGGCATTTTCTTAAATGGACTTAGCGCGCAGGACACTAGAATCGGAGGCATAGGTCGTATGGGTCCAATAGGTCCTATGGTTTTCAAGCAGTCCTGAAGCGCCCCTCCACCAGGCTCATGAGCCGGTCCAACACGAACCCAATCACCCCGATGGTGAGGATCGAGAGGATGATGTGGGCATAACTGTTGGCATTGTATTGCTGCCACAGGAAGCCGCCGACGCCGGGCTTTCCGATGAGCATTTCCACCGCGACGATGACCAGCCAGGCGATGCCGAGCGAGAGCCGGAAGCCGGTGAACATGTAGGGCAGGGCCGAGGGGATGAGGATCTTGAAGAGGGTCTTGGTGCGCGAGAGCTTCAGGACCTTGGCGACGTTCAAGTAGTCCTGCGGGACGGCGCGGACGCCGACGGCGGTGTTGAGGACGGTCGGCCACATCGCGCAGATGGCGATGGTGAACAGCGCGGCGGCATCGGAGGTGCCGAAGGTCACGCGGCCGTTCGCGTCGGCAATGGAGAGGCCGCTGAAAAGCACCATGCCGAGGGGGAGCCAGGCGAGGGGCGAGACGGGCCTGAGGATCTGGATGATCGGATCGAAGGCCTTGGTGAAGTTCTTCGAGAGGCCGAGGAAGAAGCCGATGGGCGTGCCGACGAGCAGCGCGATGAGGTAGCCTTGGGCGACCAGCTTGAGCGAGAGCCAGGCGAAGCGGAGCATGCCCTGGTCGAGTTCGCCGCGTTTGGCGACCGGTTCGACGATGTAGGGTTTGCTGGCGGTCCAGGTTTCGGCGGGCGAGGGGAGGTTCTTGGAAATGCCGTGGCGCTCGGTCTTGGTGACCGGGTCGCCCCAGTCATCGACGGTCTGGGTGACGGTCGACTTGCCGGCGATGATCGCCCAGCCGCCGAGGCAGAGCATGATGCCGACGAGGGGCAGCAGGAGGATGTCGAGCTTGAGGGATTGGAAGAACTTCATGGCGGTGAAGGAGGGAAGAGACCGCCGGCCGGTCTGAAGGCCGGCGGTCCCGGGGATGGGATCAGCCTTTGAGGGTCTTGACGGTGAAGGAGGCGGCGAAGGCTTCGAGGTCGGCTTTTGGATCGAAGGTGGCGCCGTCGAAGAAGGATTCGGGGGCATCGCTCATGCCGCCGTGGGCGTATCCGATTTCCTTCATGGCGGACTCGTAGAGATCGGTGCGCATCACCTGTTTGGTCACGCCCTCGTAATCCGGTGCGCCGTCGGTGAAGCCCCAGCGGCGGAGCTGGGTGAGCCACCACTTGCAGTATTTCGGCTGCGGGTAGTTGCAGTTGCGTTCGCTGAAGATCATGTAGTCGGGATCGCGGAACTTGCGGCCGTCGCCCATGTCATACTTGCCCTGGAGGCGGCCGAGGATGAGTTCCGGCTGGCAGTTGATGTAGCTGGTGGCGCTGACGATCTTCGCCTGCTCCGGGCGGTTCTCCATTTTGTCGAGCCAGACGCTGGCTTCGTGGAGGGCCTTGAGCACGGCCTTGACGGTGTTCGGGTTCTTGTTGGCGAAGGCCTCGGTGAAGGCGCAGACCTTTTCCGGGTGGTCCTTCCAGATCGCCTGGGTGTTGATGGCGGTGAAGCCGATGTCATCGTTGATCGTCTTGGCGTTCCACGGTTCGCCGACGCAGAAGCCGTCCATCTTGCCGACCTGCATGTTGGCGACCATTTGTGGTGGCGGGATGGTGATGAGGGAGACATCGGCCCCGCCTCCTGCTGCGTCGCCGGGATTGATGCCGCCGGCGGCGAGCCAGTAGCGGATCCACATGGCGTGGGTGCCGGGCGGGAAGGTCATCGCGAAGGACATGGGATTGCCGGAGGCTTTGGCGGCATCGACGAGCGGCTTGAGCGCCGTCGCGTCGGCGCCGACCTTGCCCTTGAGCGACTTGGCGAGGCTGATCGACTGGCCGTTGCGATTCAGCAGCCAGGGGATGACCATCGGGACCTTCGGCGCGCCGCCGAGGCCCATGGTGGAGGCGATGGGCATGCCGATGAGCATGTGGGTCGCCTGAATGTCACCGTTGGCGAGCGAGTCGCGGATGGCGGCCCAGCTGGCGCCCTTGGTGACGGTCGAGGTGATCCCGTATTTTTTGAAGAGCCCTTTTTCGTGGGCGATGACGATGGGCGAACAGTCGGTCAAGGCGATGATGCCGAAGTTGACGTTCGTGGTCTCCGGGGCATCGGCGGCGTGGGCGCTGCCGACCCAGCCGGCGGGTAGGCCGGTGGCGAGGAGTCCGAGGGCGGTGGCCTTGGTGGAGCGACCGAGGAAGTCGCGGCGTGAGAGGGAGTGGCTTTGATTCATGGCGAGAAGTCCGGGATGGACTGGCTCTGATCAAAGCGTCCTGCGGGCCAGTGTGCGCCGAGGGGAATGAAGGGTGGTGGTTGAATTCTCATCGGGGGGATGAGAGGGGTTCATCATTCCTCACGCGGGCAGCAGGATCTTCTCGGACGAGCGGTAGAGGTCCTGGCGGTAAAGCCGGGTCAGCGGGGCGGCGGTGGTCTCCGGGAGCAGGCCGGCACCGCGCATGCCGGAGAGGAACCACGAGGCCTTGTCGGCGGTGGGGCAATTCAGGTCGCCGCCGTAGAAGAGGTGGAAATCGGAGGCATCGAGCTCGCCGCGGCCGGAGTCGAAAGTCGGGCCGAGGCTGTTACGAAGCGTGGCGGTGGAGCAGCCGGTGTAGGCCGGCTTGGAGAGGATGGAGATCAGTTCGTTGCGGAAGCCGGAGTCCTGGCAGATCCGGCAGGCGTGGAGGAGGGCGGCGCCGAGGGCGATGCATTCGTCGCGCGACTCGGTGACGAACTCACCGGTGACCAGCAGGACTTTTTCCGGATGTCCGGTCGAGAGTTCGGCGGAGGTGGCGGGGCACCAGCCATGGCCGTTGAGGATGCTTTCGGAGTTCCACGGCTCGCCGACGCAGTAGCCGTCGATGTGGCCGGCGGCGAGGTTACGGGGCATCAGCGGCGGCGGGAGGAAGACGATCTCCGCGTCCTGACCCGGCACCACCCCGTGGCGGCGGAGCCAGGCATGGAGGAGGATGTGGTGGGACGAGAAGCGGTGGGCGGCGGCGAGGGTGAAGGGGCGGTTCTTTTTCCA
Source organism: Haloferula sp. (assembly GCA_044372775.1). GTDB lineage: Bacteria > Verrucomicrobiota > Verrucomicrobiia > Verrucomicrobiales > Akkermansiaceae > Haloferula. The sequence goes on along the minus strand of JBIPNO010000060.1, from coordinate 28,940 downwards.
GCGGTGGGAAAGGTGGGCGGCGAGGCCTTCGCCGCGGCGGATGGAGTCCGGCGGGAGTTCGCGGGAGAGGGTGATGGCGTTGCCGTGGGCGCTGAGGACGAGCGGGACGGCGATCTCGCGGCGCATCTTGTTCAGCCCGAGGGCGAGGTAGAAGGCGAGGCCGGCGATCGACTGGGCGGCATCCAGTTCGCCGTAGGAAAGCATGTCGCGGACGGTGGCCCAGCCGGGTTGGCGGGAGATGCGGACGTTGAGGCCGTAGCTTTTGAAAAGTCCCAGTTCGTGGGCGACGGCGACCGGAGCGCAGTCGTTCAGCGGGACGAAGCCGAGCCGGATGGGTGAGCGCGAATCGATGATGTTCGGGGACTCCATGCATTCCACGTAGCGGAAAGGATGCCAAGCGCCGGCCATTGGCATGTCCCCTGCTGGCTCCGACCCGGAATGACGATGAAACCCGTTCATGACTGAACTGCTGCCCGACCTTCGACAACTGCGTGCTTTCGTTTCGGTGGCGGATGAGGGGAGTTTCACGCTTGCGGCGAAAAAGCTTTTCCTGACCCAGTCGGCGATCAGCCACTCGATGAAGGCGTTGGAGGACAGCCTGGGCTGCCGCCTGTTAGACCGGCTGGGCAAGAAAACGGTGCTGACCGAGGAGGGCGAGGTTTTCCTCCGCCGCTGCCGCCGGGTGCTGGGGGAGCTGGAAGACGCGAGCCGTGAACTCGACGGGCTGAAGCGCTGGGGCCAGGGACGGATCCGGATCGGCGCGCCGCATTCGTTGTGCCAGTTCCTGCTGCCGACGGTGCTGCGGGAATTCCGCGACTGCTTCCCGCGCTGCGAGCCGACGATCGAGGCGGACGACACCTCGAAGTTGTTGGAACGGATGGCGGATCATGATCTGGACATCGTGCTCGGGCTGCGTCCGCGGGTGGGCACGACGGAAGGCTACCGGCCGCTGTTCCGGGACCGGATGACCTTCGTGGTGCCGCCGATCCATCCGTGGGCGGAGACCGGCGTGGCGGATCCCGAGGATTTGGGGAAGGTGCAGTTCATCATCTACGCGAGGGCGACCGAGACCCACCGGTTGGTGGAGGAGCATTTCGAGAAGATGGGCGTGCGCACCCGGCCGCCGCTGGTGCTGGGCGACATGGAGGCGATCAAGGGCATGGCCAAGATCGGACTCGGTGTCGGGTTGGTCGCGCCGTGGGTGGCGAAGCGGGAATGCGACGACGGATCGCTGGTCCGGGTGCCGGTGTCGGGCGAGCCGATCGAGCGCGAGTGGGGGATTTTCTTCAAGGCCGACCGCAGGCTCAGCTTGATCGAGGAAACGTTCGCGGGGATCGCGGAGATGGTCGGGCGGGAGTTGAGTGAATCGGTGGACTGAACTTCTCGCGGAGGCTGCGATTTATCTCCGTCGTCACGGACGGCCATCAAAGCGAAGCATGACTCAAGGCCGGGTGACCGAGAGCCGGAGAAAGCGGCGGGGATGGGCGGGATCGGTGATGAGGTGGGGATCGCGGACTTCCACATTCCGGGTCGCGCCGGTGCCCGATTCGGTGATTCCGACTCCGCCGACGAGGGCGGTGAACGGGGCCCCGGCGGAGCTGCGCGCGAGGTTGGTCCACGGGCCGCTGAGCGATCCGCCGGCTTGCACGGTCAGGGTGAGGTCGGTGTTTGCGACGGTGCGGGTGAAGGTGAGGGCCAGTCTGCCGCTGGCGACGCTCGCTTTGGGCAGCGGGGCGGTCGAGGCGAGCTGCGGGTTGCCGCTGAGGGCGTATTCGAGGAGGTTGATGAGACCGTCGCGGTCGCCATCGACCGTGTCGCCGGAGATCGCGGAGTTGTTGGTATTCGCGCCGAAGTTCGCGACCTGCCAGTTTTGCCATGCGCTCGGGGTGATCCGGGTCAAGGTGACGTCGTTGCCGGTGCCGGCGGTGTAGCTGATCCGCCACCACTGGTTGTCTTCGTAAAACTCGGTCGCCTGGGGCAGGTTCGCGAAGGTGCCGCTCACCGGGCTGGTGCCGGCGTTGTCGATGAGGGTGAAGGTGCTGCCGGTGGCGAGCGCGGGCGCGGCGATGAGGTCGAGCGTGCCGGCCAGCGTGACGACACTCGCGGCGCCTTGGATTTTCAGTTGGTCGTATTGGGTCCCGGGCGAGGTGCCGTTGATCTCGACTTGCAGCGTGCCCGTGGCGGGGAGCGAGTAGCTGCCGGTGGCGGTCATGATGCCGACCGAGGTGCCCGGGGAGTGGATGCCGCCATTGATGACCACGTTGCCGACGATGGCGCCGGTGCCTTGGAAGATCCCGCCGCTCATCGTGACCGGGCCGGTGGTGCTGCCGGAAAGGATGAGGCGTCCGGCAGTGATCGAGGTGGAGGAGTGGGTGTTCGCGCCGGCCAGAGTTACGGTGCCGGTGCCGCTTTTCGTCAGGGCGAAGCCGCCGCTGATCGGGTTGCTGATCGTGAGGTTCCCTGCGCCGCCGATGGTGCTGGCGGCGGTGAGCGTGGTGGACGAAAGCTGGGCGGTAGCGATCGTGCCCGTGCCGCTGCCAAAGGTCACGGTGGGCGCCGTGGTGTAGCCGGCACCGGAGGCGGTGAGGGCGAGTCTGGACACCGTGAAGGCCGCCGCGTTGCCGGTGCCGCTTGGGTTCGTGCCCGCCGTGGTCACGGTGCCGCCGGTGAAGGCGATCGCGGGTGCGGTGGTGAAGCCGCTGCCCGCGTTGGTAACCGTGATGCCACTGACGACGCCACCGGTGAGCACGGCGGTCGCCGTGGCTCCGGTGCCACCACCGCCGGTAATGGACACCGTGGGCGCGAGGGAATAGACGGTGGTCCCGCCGGTGAGGGTGAAGCTCGCGGCGGTGATGCCGAGGGTGGCCGTGGCGGTCGCTCCGGATCCGCTGCCGGTGATCGTGACGGTCGGCAGGCTGGCATGAGTGCCGCCGGCGGTCAGCGCGAGGCTCGTCACGCCGCTGGCGAGGCTTGCCGCGGTGGCGCTTTCGTTTGCCAGGGTGCCGCCATTGAGGCTGATGTTTTCGACGATGCCCGACTGCCCGTTCAGATCCAGCTTGGCACCCGATGCCACGCTCGTTGCGCCGATGCTGTCGCCGAGTGCCCGGGGATGGCCGAGTTTCAAGGTGCCGGCATTCACGCTGGTCGTGCCGGAGTAGGTGTTCGCCCCGGAGATCGTCCAGGTGCCCGCGTCGTTCTTGGCGACGGACGGGATGAAGGTCGTGCTGCCATTGCTGATGATGCCGGTGGAGAAACCGGTGCCGGCTCCGGCGAGTTGAAGGGTACGCGCGGTGGTGTTGGGTGCCATGTCGCCTTCCACCGTGAGCGTCCCGGCGTTGACAGTGATCCGGGTGTCGCCGCCGCCGCTGGCGAGGGTGAAATTGCCGCGCAGGATGTTGTCGCCCGCTTCGTTGATGACCGAGCCGTTGACGTTGCTGGTGGTGAAGCGGATGGTGTCCGGCAGGTCGATGTTGCCGCCGCTGCCATCGAGCCGGAGCTGGGGCGAGCCGTTCGTACCGTTGGTCATGGTGATGGTCTTCGTCCCGCTGCCGAGCGCGCTGCTGTTGGTGATGCGCAGCGCGCCGGAGGTGATGGTCACGCCGCCGGTGAAGGTATTCGTGCCGCTTAACACGATGGTTCCCGCGTTGATCGGGCAGTCGAGCGTGATCCCGCCGCTGCCACTGATCTGGTTTGGCACGAGAAGCGTGCCGGTGCGGTCGAAGCGTAGGGATGCGTTGTTGATCAAATTGCCCGGAGGAAGCGTGCCGGTCGAACCGTCGAGGCCGATTTGCAAGATGCCGCCGGAGATCGTGGTGGTGCCGAGATAGCTGTTCGTCCCGGTGAGGATGAGGCGGCTGCTGCCGGTCTTGACCAGGCCGCCCGCGCCGGTGATCGCGCCGCCGACCCGGAAGGTGGCGCTGCCGTTTCCTTGGAACGTCGTGGTGGCGTCGAGCGTGACCGGGGCGGTGATGTTGTAAGTGAGGCCGGTGCCGTTGATCGCGCTAAGATTCACCGCCGGCGCGAGGTTGGTTTCTTGGCGGAAGAGGAGTGGGTTCCCTGCGAGCGTCACCGTGGTCGTGCCGGTCGTGGGGCCGGTGCCGCCGAGGGTGAGCACGTTCATGGCGTGGCCGAGAGCGGTGTCGTTGGTGGAGGTGATCGCACCCGCTGCGAAGGTCTGGCCGGTGAAGTATTGGATGGTCGAGAAGCGGCTGTCAGGTGGCGGGGTGCCGCCGCTCCAGTTCGCGGCATTGCTCCAGAGGAGGCTGCCGGTGGCGGTGGCATTCCAGACGGAGGTGCTCGGCGGCGCGCCATCGACGAGCACGTTGAAGCTGCGGGCGGTGGTCGTGGTGCCGTCGCCGGTCGTCAGTGTGACGAGCGCCGATCCGGAAATGCCCGCGGCCGGGGTGAGGGTGATGCTGCGTTCGCCGCCGAGCTTCACCGTGCCGCCGAGCCGGTCGAAGACGGTGGTGCAAAGCGTCGCGTCCACCTTGCTGGTGACGGCGAGGCCGATGGTGTTGGTGGGGGCCGCGAAGGGGATCGCCTGCGCCGCGCCGACGGCTTGCCAGGCACCGGCGGTGCCGCCGGTATCGGTGGCGTAGAATGCGGTGAAGTTGTTCCCGCTGCGGACGAGTCGCAGCCAGCACGGCGCGGCGACGCCATTGAGCGTGGCCTTGACCACGGCGGTGGTGGACTCGGTGGCGCGATATTGGAAAGTCACGCCGCTGCCCGGGGTCACCGCGACAAAGGCGTAGGGTGAGGTGGTCGTCGCGGAGTCGCGCATCATGAGGCCGGCTTTGCCGTCGGTGTGGATGAAATCCATGCTTTCGACCCGCGCGATGATCTCCGCGTTGCCCGAGAAATCCTGGCGCACCCAGCGGAATTCATCGCCCGTCGCCGGGCCGATGTCCGCGCCGGCTCCCGTGACGATGAAGGTGCCGTGATCCTGGATCAGGCTGCCGGCCGCGCCGACGGTGCCGATGTCGCTGCTCGCCCAGGCAGCGGGGGCGGTGCTCACGGCGATGCCGGAAAGCGGTAATAGCGTGCCGTTCGAGGTTGCGGCGGTGACGGTCAGGTTGCGTGCTTCCGTTTCCGCATCCGACACCACGAAGTCGATGGGCGCGGAAGCGGTGCCGACCGGCAGGATCAGGTCCGGGATCGCGGTGACCGCCGGTGGCTGGTTCGTGCCGGCGACATTGATTGTCACGGAGCCGGTCGCGCTGAGCCCGTGATAGTGCTGCGTGCCGCTGCGGGCCATGCCGTGGATTTCCGGGCGTCCGCTGATGCCGCTTTGCAGGGTCACGTCCTCGAGTTGGCCGTCGAACCATCCATCGAGCCCGGTCGTGTTGGTGGCGGCACCGCCGAAATAGAGCGGCGTGGTCTGGCTGACGTCCATCGCCACCGAGGCCACGGTGCCATACGCGAAGCCGTTGACGTAAAGCGCGAGCGTGCCGAGGTTCGTCGCGGTGCGGTCGTAGGTCAGGGTCACGTGGTGCCAGGTCCCGATCGGGATCGCGGGTCCGACCGCTTCCTTTTCCAATCCGGCCGCACCGTATTTGCCGACCTTCAAGATATCGCTATTGGCGGGCAAATAGAGTTGCAAGGCCGGTTCGGGTCCGAAGCCGTCGCCGGTGCCGAGGTGGAAGATGATGTCGTTCGTGTCGCGGCTGACCCGCTTGATCCAAGTGGAAACGCTCCAGTCCGCGTCGTTGTAGTTCAGGTCCGTCGCCGCCATCGTCTTGCGGATGCGGGCTGCGCCGGTCGTCGCTTCGGTGAGGCTGATGGATTTCGTCGCGTAGGGCGCAAGCAGGCCGGGCACGCTGCTGGCATAGGCATATTCGCCGCCGGATCCGGCGGTTTCCAAGCCGCCGAAGCGGTTGTTGTTGCAGAGGTCGCTGACCTTGGCATCGGTCGCGACGTCCGGGGGCTCGAAGTCGTAGAGGAAGAGCATCCGCGGCCCGAGCGATTGATCGCGGGCGACGACTTGGAACGATGCCGCGCCGTGGTAGTCCGGGGCGGGCGTGAAGCGGGCCGTGCGGCCGTCGGCGAGCAAGGTGACGCTGCCATTGCGAGACCGCGAAAGCTCGAACCCGATCTTGTCGTCCACCGTCAGGTCGTCGGCGACGAGCGTCCGCAGGTCGATGTCGAGCGGGGTGTTCTCGGTGGTGCTTTTGCCGGTGAGGTTGGAAAGCACCGGCCTGGAGTTGACCGTCACCGGATAGACATAACTTGCCGTGCCGCCTTCGGGGTCGGTCGCGGTGAGGGTGATGTTCACCGGGCCGCTGACCGAGGAGCCCGCGGCGACCGTGACCGTGCGGACGGTGGTGCCGACCGTGCCGAAGGTGATGCTCGAGTTCGGGATGATCGCCGTGTTTGAAGACGTGCCGGTGAGCGTCAACGAGGTCACCGGTGTATCCGCGTCGCTGAGCGGAATGATGACCGCGCCGGTGTTCGAGCCCGCGTCCAGGCTGCCGGCTTTCATCGTCGCGAAATACGGCAATCCGGGAGGGGCGGTGAAGTTGATGTTCTGCTTGTTCGGCCCGACCGCCACCGGGTTGGTGAAGGAGGCGACGTCGGGCTGGATCGTCAGTCCCGTCTTGGTGGCGGTCAGCGTGTAGCTGCCCGCGGCCAGGCCGGTGATGGCGAAGTAGCCTTCGCTGTCGGTGGTGTCGCTTTTCGTGGAGGTGGCGCGGACGACCGCGTTCTCGACCGGCACGCCGAGGGTGGTGGTGACCACGCCCTGGATGAAGAAGGTGCTGCTGGTGCCGACCTGCACCAGCAACTGGCCGGTGGTGGTCATGCCCTTCATGTCGGTGACGTGGCAGCGCACGGTCTTGGTGCCGGTGGTGCTCCAGCTTTTCGCGGCCGTGGCGCTGTTGTTCGCGGTGAAGGTGCCGTCGCCCCAGTCCCAGAAGTAGCCCAGTGTGTCGGCATCCGGGTCGCTGGCGTCGGCGGTGAAAGTCACGCTCGCGTTGGCCGCCGGGTTCACGTTCGACGCGGTCACGGCCACGGTCGGCTTGCGGTTGCCGGCGAAAGTCCCGCGGTTGACGGTGACGTCGATCCACGAGACGCCGTCGGGATCCGCGCCGCGGAGCAAGGGGGTGATGTGGATGCCCGCCGTGCTGTCGGAGAAGGTGCGGCCGATGAGGACCGGGCAGTCATCCTTGCTGCTGGTCCCGGGCGTCCAGTCCAGCAGGACCGGCTTCATGTTGCTGATGTTGACGTCGCCCCAGTTCAGCAGCACGCCGTCCTTCATCCACTTGTTGCCGCCCGCGTAGTTCTGGCGGTACTCGATCCAGTAGTCGTTGCTGGTTCCGCTCCGGTCCACGGCGATGGCCTTGTCGCCCGCCGCGGTGGATCGGTCGAAAGCCCGGATGCGGGTGGTGGTGGTGCCGTTGGTCGTGATTTTCACCACGTCGGCGTCGGCGATCCAGTCGAGCTGGTTTTTCTGCCGCGCGCCGAAGTGGGCGTTGGTCGAACTGCTGGCACCGCCCATCTGGTCGAAAGGATTCCCGTATTCCACCGCGGTGCCGCTGCCGATGGTCGTGCCGTCATCGGGGTCCCAGAAGCCGGAATGGTTGAGCCCGAAATTGTGCCCGACCTCGTGGCTGCACACGCCGAGATTCCACTGGCCGTTCGCCAGCCAGGCACCGCGCGCGCCGACGTAGGCGACCCCGCCGAATCCCACGTCGGGCTTGTCGCCGGTGACCACGACTTCGTGGGTGTAGTTGGTATGGGGGAATCCCGCCGCCGCCGCCGCGCTGCGCGCCGCAGTGAGCATGGTGCCGAAGCTGGTGTAGCTCGCGTGGCCGTTCGGCAGGCGCAGGGTGGGGGTGAAATCCGAGCCGTTGCCGTGGGTGGCCCAGGACATTTTGCCGAAGGACATGGTGCCCCAGTGGGAAGACATGTTGTTGATGAGTGAAGTCAGGGTCGCGTCGCTCACCACCTGCCCGGCCGCGTCGGGGAAATCGACGCGGATGATCAGCAGTTTCTTCGGTCCTTCGGTGGCGGTGCTTTGCGCGGTGACCCCGCCGCCGCCGCCGCCGGCGAAGAGTTCATCGCCGGAGGCCGCGATCAGGGAGTCGATGGCGTGGTTTTCCCCACAGAAGAAGGTCTCGTCTTCCCCGTCCCAATCCACCACCACCTCGTCGCCGGTGGTGCTGGTGACTTCCCCGGAGGTCGGGCATTCCGGATCCCCGGCGCCGGCCGCGCGCAGGTCGGCGACTTCGACCGGCTCCATCATGCGCCCGGGTAGTTCGGTGAGAGCCAGCTTGCCGTCGAGAGCGATGCCTTGAATGGCGATGTCGGCACGGGTCGGCACCTGGTCGCGCTGGCCGAAGGTGAAGGCTTCAAATTCCCGCCCGTCCGTCATGACCACCTGGCGCTGGACCGGTCGGACGCCAAGCGGCTTGCCCGGCGCCGGCACCGCGGCGATCACGAAAAGGTCGCCGCGTCCTGAGACCGGCTCTTCCAGCTGAGCGACGATTTCCTCCGGCAACTGCCGCCGCAGGGTGACCGGCACCGCGAGTTCCAGCGCCCGCCGCGGATCCTGATCCATCAGGTCCGCCATCTGGTTCCGCCGCTCTTCCGCCAGTGCGAGCCCTTCGCTCATCAGCGCGGCTTTTTCTTCCGGCTTCCCGGCATTGGAGAAGCGGTCGGTCCATTCCTTGAAGCCGGCAAAGGCGGGTTCGCTCACCGGCATCCGCCAGCGACGGTCCTGCCGGACGGGGCGGGTCACCTCAGGCGGCACCGGACGCGGAGCGGTGGCGGCGATTGGAGCTTCTGCGGGTGGTTCGGGCGGGGCCGGATTTTGTTGAGCACGGGATGGCGGCGCGACGACCGGGGCGGATTCGGGAATCGCCGTCTGCTGCGAAGTCGTCGAGGGTTGCCACCACCAAAGCAATGCCGCGGCGGCGACGAGAATGACGCCGCTCCAGCGCAAGCGATGGCCTCTCGATGGCGGTCCGGACGATGGATGATTTCCGGGAGATTCTTGGGTGCTCATGACGAGTCGCAGGGAGCGTGCGGGGATCCCGCAGGCAGTGGGTTGGACGGCGGTGGGTGAAGCCGCCGGGAAGCTTGAGTTGTCATACAGAAGCTGGCTCCCGTTTCGGCGGGGGCAAGTTGAAAAGTGCCCTGCTGGTCAGAGACATGGGGCCGGACGACCGCGTGACCGGGCGAGGTCAAGGTTGCCCGTCCCCGCGTCAGATCGCCTCCCCGAAGCCGGGGCGGCATGAAAAAGCGCCGAGGGGACTGCCTCGACGCTTTTCCTGCCTTGCTTGGCATTTGGAACTTCTTCCTTGGAACTTCCCGCCCTCTAGAACGTGTAGTTCAGCTCCACGCTGACGCGGGTGGTGGACTTGTAGAGGGCGTCGCTGGTGTCGAAATAGCCGAGCTTGGCGATGGCGGTGAAGTGGTCGTCGAACTTCTTGGCGAGCACCGAGTCGAAGCCGAAGCCGAGGTCGGTGCTGATCGCGTTGTCTCCGAAGATGTGCGCGGAGTTGGTCCACTTCATGCCCCAAAAGATCGGCAGCATGTGGCTGACATAGGTGTCGGTCAGGCCGCCATGGGTGCCGGCGAGGCGGCGGCCATCGGTGGCGTCCGCGTAGCCGTTGAAGGCATGCAGCGTGGCGAGCGGCGTCTGGACACCGGCGTCGAGGTGCTCGATGCCGAAGGTCAGGGTCTGGGCGCCGAAGGCCTTGGTGGCGGTGACATGGGCATAGAGGCCTTCCTCATTGTTGAGCGGACCCGCCTTGTCCTGCCAGGCGAGTTCGCCATGGAGGTTCAGCCCGGCTAGGGCCCCCTTGGCGCTCACGCCGAAGGTGTCGTTGTCCCAGCCGTTCGAGCCGGCGTCCTCGAAGTCCATCAGGTAGATGTAGCCGCCGAGCGTCACGCCCTTGATGCCGGCGTAGGATGCGTTGAGCAGATGGATCTCGGACGGAGCGTTCTCGAAAATCCCGGTGGCATCCTCGCCGAAGATGCGGTGCACCTGGTCGATGTAGGCGTAGTTCACCGTGAGCCCGGGGACGGAGGTGTTCATCAGCGAGATGGCATCATAGGTCTGCTCATTCTGGCGCCAGCCGACGTTGCCGATGAAGGCGGCGTTGTCGTAGATGATGCGCTGGCGGCCGAGCTTCACGGTGGTGTCGAAGCCGGCATACTGGAGGTAGGCCTGGTTGAGTTCGGCGTTTTCGGGATCGGCATTGACCGAATTCCGCGGGTCGAAGGGGTCCACGCCGGGGGCACCGCCGTGGTAGTCATCGACGAGGGCCTGGGTGAAGTCGCCATCGGCCACCAGCGAGAAGCCGCCCCAGGCGCGGGTCTTGAAGCCGATGCGTTCGCGGATGGTCAGCGCGTGGGCGGGGTCGAGGCCGTCGATGTCCGCGAACTCGTAACGCAGGCGGATGTCGATCGTGGGCGTGATCCAGGGGGCTTCCTTGGCGGCGGCGATTTCGGGCGAGGGGGCCGGGGTTCCAGCGCGGGTGATGGCGGTGGTGGCGGCGAGGACCAGCAGGGAGGCAATGGTGTTTGATTTCATCGTGGCGTGCGGCTTCGTAGCGGCACGCCTGCCAAAGGGGCGCATGAGCCCCGGTGGATCCGTGCAAAATCGGCACCGGGGGAATGAGGGGCGCTCATCCTTGCGCCGGCCGCTTCAGGGTTGGCCGCCGGTGATGAAGTCGACCAGATCCTTGCGGCACTTCGCGAGGTCGGGCGGGTTCAGGTAGAACATGTGGCCGGCCTCGTAGTCGGTGTAGATGATGTTTTTCCGCGCGGCCTCGGGGAGATCCAGCATGTGGGTGAGCGAGTAGGCGATGCCGTCCGGCGGGGTGGCTAGGTCGGTGAGGCCGCCTTGCACCAGCACGCGGAGGTGCGGATTGTCGCGCATGGCGGTGGCCAGCCGGCCGGTCATGTTCACGTAGCCATTGCCGCTGCCCATCTTCCACGGGTGGACCTTGCCGGTGAGGATTTCGTAGGGGGAGTCCTCTTTCCAGCCGAGCTCGCCGCCGAGGTAGCTCAGCATGGTGGTGGAGTAGGCGCCGAGGGCGAGCGAGAAGGAGGGATCGTATTCGGGATAGTCCGATGAAGGATCGGTGGTCGGCCAGGCGACCCGGGCGTCGAAGCGGCCGACGACCTTGCCTTCCTTGCGCAGGAGTTCGCCGCGGAAGCGGGTGGGGTCGATCCGCAGGTTGGCCTCGAGGATCAACGGCAAGGGCAGCGAGGTGAGGGCGGCGAGCTTTTCGGCGACCGCCTGGCGCTTCGCGGGTTCGAGGGTGCTGCCGGCGAGGAGGGCGAGGGCGTATTCACCTTGGGCGAATTCGCGGGCTTCCTTCACCAGCGCGTTGCGGTCGCCCTGGAGCTTGCCGTGGAAATGGGCGACCGAGGTGTAGAGCGGGAGGAAGACCTTGTAGGAGAGATCGTCGCCCTGGGAGGCGGACAGCGTGCGGTAGTCGAGCAGCGAGGAAAGCAGGACCACGCCGTTGAGCGACATGCCGAAGCGCGACTGGAGCTGCGCGGAGAGGCCGGCGACGCGGATGCCGCCGTAGGACTCGCCGAGCAGGTATTTCGGCGAGGACCAGCGCTTGTTCTCGGTGATCCAGCGGCGGATGAAGTCGCTGAGCGATTCGACGTCGGCTTCGACGCCGTGGAATTCCTCGGGCTTGCCGTCCTTTTCGATGCGGCTGTAGCCGGTCGAAACCGGATCGACGAAGACCAGGTCGGCGACGTCGAGGATCGAGAATTCGTTCGGCACGAGCCGTGCCGGCGGGACCGGGGCGGTGGTGCCGTCGCCGGGCAGGTCGACGCGCTTGGGGCCCAGGGTGCCGAGGTGGAGCCAGACCGCGGACGAGCCGGGGCCGCCGTTGAAGGCGAACAGGACCGGGCGCTTGGAAACGTCGCCGGCGTTCTTTTTGAGGTAGCTGACGTGGAAGATCGAGGCGCGGGCGGCACCGTCGTCTTTCTCAAGCACCAGCTTCGAAGTGACGACCTGATAGTCGATCTTCTTGCCGTCGATGGTGACCGAGCCGTCGCGGGTCACCGGTTCGGCGGGCTTTTCCTTGGCGGCCTCGGGCTTTTTCTCCGGCGGCGGGCCGGGCTTCTCGTTGGCGTAGGCGGTCGAAAGGCAGGTGAGCAGGGCGAGTGCGAGCAGTGACGGGCGCATATGGGGCGGGAAATTAGCCGGAACCCGGGGCTTGTCGATGGAAGACCCGGCGGGATTTCCAGCGCGACTTGGCGGCCGGGGGCGGGGTGGGAGTGCGGGACGGTGAAAACGAAAAACGCCGGTCCCTCGGGTGAAGGACCGGCGTTTCGGAAAGGGGGGCGCTCAGCGGCGGGTGCCGTTTTGCTGGGTGGTTCCTGAATTGACCGGGAATGAAATGGCGGAAGGAACGGACATTGGTTTTATTTGGTTCGAGGTCGTGGACTAAGGTCTTTGTCGGGAAGCGCGCTCCCGGCGAACGGCATCAACCTAGTCCTCCCCAAGTTCCCGCGCATTATGAAGACGGGAACCCGGATTGCGATTTTGCGAAGGTGTAAATACAGCTACGTAGCCGTGGATTTGCGGTATTCGCCCGGCGTCATGTCTGTCTGCCTGCGAAAAAGATGACTCAACCGTTCCGCGTGCTCGAAGCCGAGCAGGTCGGCGATGTGGGCCAAGGTGTAGTCGGTCTGGGACAGGAATCGTTGAATGGCCTCGACCAGCGTCTGGCTCAGCAGCTGGCGCGGAGTCTTGCCGGTCGCGGCCTTGACCCGCTGCTCTAACAAACGGCGCGAGACATGGCAGTCGCGCGCCAGTTCCTCGATGCTGAGCAGGCCGGGGCGCTGCTGGCGGAGCAGTTCGAGAAAACGGCGGACGACCGGGTCCTCGATGGCGTCGAGGGCGGTCGACTGGCGGACGATCAGGCCTTTCGGCGGGACCAGGCGCTCCAGCTTGATCGCCTGCTGCGACTTTCCCTCCATCATCTCGGCGAGCCACGATGCCGTGAGGAAGCCCATGCGGATGATGTCGGGATCGATGCTCGAAAGCGGGATCCGCGAGGTGCCGGAAAACACCGGGTCGTTGTCGACGCCGAGGACGGCGAGGTCTTCCGGCACGGCGATGCCTTGCTCCAGGGCGGACTGGACGGCGCGGAAGGCGACTTCGTCCCAGCAGCAGAAGAGGGCGCAGGGCTTGGGCAGGGAGGCGATGAAGACCTCGTCGCCGCGGTGGAGCGTTTCGAAAGTCCGGGCTTTCCGTTCCGGCGTGTGGTGGCGCAGCGGCTTGTGGCCGCGGGCGGCGAGGGCTTCGGTGAAGCCGATCTCCCGCTCGCGGGAGACGCTCTGGTCGCTGTAGCCGAGGAAGGCGAAGTGGCGGTGGCCCTTTTCCATGAAATGCTCCGCGGCCAGCCGGCCGACGGCGCGATGGTCGCTGTCGACGATCAGGTGCTCGCCGGCGGGGTCGACGAGCGTGGCCTGGAGGTCGACGACCGGCATGCCTTGCTCGCGCAGGGCTTTCGAATGCCGTTGGTCCGGGCTGGTGGTGATCACGCCGTCGCCCTTGAAATCGGCCAGCCAATCGGGCTCCGCGGCGGTCTTGCCGCGGTATTCGAAGTGGAGCTGCCAGTCGTGCAGACGGCCGAAGCGGGCGATCCCGCGGATCAGGTTCCGCCCGTATTGGGTGGAGGTTTCGATGATGACCGCGACATGCCGCACGGGGACTGCCTAGGTGGCGGGGGTGAGGCTGACGAGGGAAATTGGCCCGGGCATGCAACCCGGGGCTCAAGAGGCCGGCCGGGGCTCCGCTTCGTGGTCCGGATCCGGTTCCGGCTGGATCGCGTTCGGACCGGTGCCGACCAGGCGGTCGAAGATGGGCGACGCCATCAGGGTGGTCACCACGGCCATGATCACCAGCGTGGCGAAGAGGCCTTCGGAAATGATGCCGCGCTGGAGGCCGATGTTGATGATGATCAGCTCCATCAGGCCGCGGGCATTCATCAGCGTGCCGATGCCCAGCGCCTCGCGGTTCGGGATGCCGGTGGCGCGGGCCGCGAGGTAACAGGCCACGCCTTTGCCGACGATCGCGGCCACCAGCACCGCGCCGCACATCAACCAGAGGAAGCCGGTGTTGAGCAGGCCGATCTTGGTATTCAGGCCGGAGTAGGTGAAGAAGAGCGGAAGCAGCAGCGCGACCGTCAGCGGCTGGATCCGCCCGATGAGATCGCGGGAAATGATGCCGCGGGGCATCGCCGCACCCATCACGAAGGCGCCGAACACGGCGTGCAGACCGATCAGGTCGGTGAACCAGGCGCCGAGGGCCATCAGGGCCAGACCGATGACGAGGCCGGCCTCGGTGAGGGTGCCGTCCTGGATCATCCATTCCTTGAAGCGCGCCAGCAGCGGGCGGATCAGCAACAGGGTCACCGCGACGTAGGCCGCCCCGCCGCCGATGTTCCAGATCGCGTGGGACCAGTTGTTGTCGAAGCTCGCGAGCACCACGGCGAGCAGGCACCAGGCCATGGCGTCATCGATGGCTCCCGCGCCCAGCGCCACCGTGCCCATTGTGGTCCCGGAGAGCTTTTTGAAATGGATGATCCGCGCGAGCATCGGGAACGCGGTGATGCACATCGAGGCACCGAGGAAGAGCATGGATTCCATCAGCGAGGTCCGCTTCGGGAAGAGTTCCGTGTGATGGAACAGCACCCAGGCCAGGCCGGCCCCGAGCAGAAAAGGGGCGATCATGCCGGCCAGTGAAACGGCGACCGAGCTCTTCAGCTTCTTGGCCACGATATCCATGCGGAATTCCATCCCGACGACGAACATGTAGAGCGCGAGCCCGACTTGGGAGACGGGGAAGAGGTAGCTCTGGGTATCACGGGTCGACTGCGACTTGTCCCAAGGGAAAAGCCAGGCCTGCGCCTCGGGGAACAGCAGCCCGAAGAGGGACGGGCCGAGCAGCACGCCGGCGATCATTTCCGCCACGACCTGCGGCTGGCCGAAGCGCTTCGCCACCACGCCGACCAGCCGGCAGAAGAGCAGGATGACCGCGAGCTGGAGGAAGAATTGGATCGCGAGGTGGAGGTTGCTCATAAGTGAAGCCCCGAGCGTATCGGGAGTTTGCGCGGCATGGAAATAGCCAGTTGTGATCGGATCCATGCCGGCTCGCGATAGGTCGCGAGGCGGTGGGAATTGATGAGCTAGGGCTGGACCGCCGGGCCCGCCCACTTCACCCCCGAGGGTGAGATGCCGAAGAAGTCGCCGAAGAATGGCCCTTCATCAACCTCCGCCGCCTCAAGGTAAAGTGGGTTCATCCGGCGGTCCGTCCCGCCTTCAGACCACGGCGGGGACCTGGACGCCGAGGAAATTTGCGAGCAGGTGGAGGCCGGCTTGCTGGCTTTTCTCAGGGTGGAACTGGCAGCCGACGACGTTGCCGCTGCGGATGGCGCTGGCGAAGGTCTGGCCGTAGTCGGTGGTCATGGCGACGATCGCGGGATCGGCGGGGACCGGGAAGTAGGAGTGGACGAAATAGAAGTAAGGTGCGGCTCCGAGGCCGGACCAGAGCGGGTCGGCGGGGTCGACCGGCGCGGCGGCGTTCCAGCCCATGTGGGGAATTTTGCGCCCGTCTTCGTTGAAGCGGACGACTTGTCCCGGGAAGATGCCGAGGCCCTTCACGCCGGGGGTTTCGACGCTCCCGTCGAACAGGATCTGGTAACCGAGGCAGATGCCGAAGTAGGGCTTTCCGGCGGCGACCCAGTCGCGGATCGGGCCGGTGAGGCCGCGCTTTTCGAGTTCGCCCATGCAGTCGCCGAAGGAGCCGACGCCGGGCAGGATGAGGTGGGTGAGGCCGGCCAGGTCCGCGGGGCTGGCGACGAGCCGGGGCTCGATGCCGAGGGCTTGGACGGCGTTTGCCACGCTGCGCAAGTTGCCCGCGCCGTAGTCGATGATGCCGGTCATTCGGAGAGATGGCAGATGGTAGATGGTAGATCGTGGATGAAGTATGTGAGGCGGCAGATTTCTCATCTACCATCTGCCATCTTCCATCTCAGAGCGCCTCCTTCGTGCTCGGGATGCCCTTGACCCGTGGATCCTTCTCGCAGGCATCGCGAAGGGCGCGGGCGAGGCCTTTGAAGATAGCTTCGGCGATGTGGTGGCCGTCGCGGCCGTAGAGAAGCTCGACGTGGATGTTGGCACGGAGGTTGGAGGCCAGGGCGCGGCAGAACTCCTCGACGAGGGTGAAGGGGAAGTTCGGCGCGGACGGGGTGCCGGGCGCGGCGCGGAATTCGAGGTGCGGGCGGTTGCTGAGATCGACGACGACGCGGGCGAGGGTCTCGTCCATCGGCAGGTAGCAGCAGCCGTAGCGGCGGATGCCCTTTTTATCGCCGAGAGCCTCGCGCATGGCCTCGCCCAGGGTGATGCCGGTGTCTTCCACGGTGTGGTGGAAGTCGACTTCGAGGTCGCCTTTCGCGTCGAGGTTCAGGTCGAACAAGCCGTGCCGCGAGAACAGCGTCAGCATGTGGTCGAAGAACCCGATCCCGGTGGAAATGGTCGAATCGCCGGAGCCATCAAGGTCGATGGCGAGATCGATGGCGGTTTCCGCGGTCTTGCGGTGCTGGCGGGAAGTGCGGGACATGGAAAGGAGGCGGGGAAGGGTTCGCTCAAGGAGCCGGGGTGGCGGGGGCGGCCTTGGTCAGGATCTCGACGTAGGCGGTGGGCAGGTTGGCGCTCTTGGCTTTCGAGATGGCGGCCTGGACTTCCTGCGGCGTGGCTTCGGCCTTGGTCACGGCGGCGTAGGCTTCCTCGTAGGCTTGCTCGGTGTTGCGGAGGTTGCCGGGATCGAGGTTGGTCAGGCGGCGGATCTCATTGTCGAGCATGCGCTTGGTTTCCTCCAGCGGCTGCTTCACGAAGGGATCGAGGCTGAGCCACTTGATGCCGGCGGCCTTTTCCTGGGCGACGCGGGCGAGGTAGAGGTCCTGTTCTTCCTTGATGGCCTGCTCGCTGCGGGCCCGGTCGTTGCCGCTCATGCCGGCGAGGCCGGACGCGCGGTTCTTGGTCCGGGCGTCGAAGCCGGCCAGGGTGGCGTCCACGTTGGCGAGGTGGGAGCGCATGACTTTCACCATGAAGGGGACGGTCTCGCGGTAGGCGGTGGAGCCGGGGAACTGGGTCTCCAGCTTCGACCAGGTGCGCAGGGCGCCGAGGATGTCGCCGGCCTCGACGGCGGACTTGAGCGTGGTGGCGACGATGCTGGCGTCGAGCGCGTAGGCCTTGGGCGCGCGCTCGGCGGCGGAGATCATCTTGCCGCCGAATTTGACGCCGCCGGCCGCGACCACGGCGCGCTCGGTTTCGAGGTCGTCGTAAATCTTGCGGACGTCGGCGGCTTTCGGGCTTTTGGGGAACTCCTTGATGAAGGCCTCCGCCTTTTTGACCCGGGCGGCGTACTGGGCCTCTTCGAGCAGGTCGGGGGTGGGCACCAGCTTGGCGATCTCGAGGAAAGCGGTTTCGTCCTTCTTCTCGGCGACCTGGCTGACCACGTCGGCCTTGGGGATGCGGCGCTCGTCCTTGATCGATTTGGTGACTTGCACCTGGATGATGTAGTCGCTGCCTTCCTCGCGCAGGATGGTGCCTTCGAACTTGGTGCCGTCCTTCAATTCGAAGGAATCGGCCATGGCGCTGGAAAGGGCGAGCAGGGGAAAGAGGCGGAGCAGGCGGGTGAGTTTCATTTGAAAGAAGGAATCCAAGGGGAACGGGCGGAAGCGAGTGAAAAAACCAGTCAGGGCGCGGGTGGCGCGACGGGGCGCGCCATGGCGGCCGGGGATTCGAGGCGGACGACCGTGCCGTCGGGCTGGCGGGCGACCGCCTCGCTGCCTTTGCCGAAGCGCCGCGCGATGCGGTCGAGCGGCAGGCGGCAGGCGGCGTTTTTCCATTCGGCGGAGGCCCCGGCGGGGAGTTCGATGATCGTGCGGGAGCGGCCGAAGGAGGCCGCGAGGATGGAGTCGGTGAAGACCACGGGGTAGGTGGCGAAGGCGGGCAGCGAGCTGATCCAGGAGGTGATGGCGGGCGGCGGCGGTTGGCCGAGGGCGTCGAGGCGGGCGAGGTTCATGCGCATCAGGCCGGCGGTCGAGTCGTCGAAGAGCATGACGCGGTCCTCGACCGGCAGGTTGAGCGGGCTGGTGCCGGGGCGGGCTTCGAGCAGGCGGCCCTCGGCATCGGAGAACTTCTCCGCGACGGTGGTGGCGAGGTCGCCGGCCCAGATCCGCCAGCTTTCGTCGAGAGTGATTTCCGCCAGGTCGAGCGCGGCCTGGATGGCGAGGGCGTAGGTGAAGCCGCGGGCGTCGCCAACCGGGGCGGGGGTGGCGTTGATTTGTTCGACCAGCAGCACGCCGTCGGAAAACCGGTCGCGGCTGCGATGGGCGAGGGAGATCGCCTTGTCGCGCCAGGCGGTCTCGCCGGTGGCGGTGAAGAGGGCGGCGTAGGCGGAGACCATGCGGAAGCTGGGGGCGGCGGCGCCGGTGGCGGCGGGCGGCGGCTGGGGCATCCTCGCGTCACGGGCGGCGAGCAATTTCCGGCGGCCGGACTCCAGCAGGATGGCGGCTTCCGCGGGCGGCAGGCCGAGGGCCTTGGCCGCCTCGTCGAGGGTGACCCGGAAGCCGAGGGAATTGAGACGGAAGTAGTCCCCGCCGGCATCGGTCAGGTTGCCCAGGTCGGCCACCGCGCAAAGACGGCGCCAGAGGGCGGCTTCCTGCGGGGTGAGGGTCTGGTTGATCTGGTCGGCGGTCCACAGCCAGCCGGTGGACGGGGTGGGGGCGGGGTGGCGCTGGACGGAGAACAGCTTGTCGGCGGTGAGGTACTGCTGCTCGGCGAAGCGCACCGCGCCGAGGGCGACTTCCAGCGCGCGCGGATCCGCCGTCGCGGCGTGCAGCGTGATCAGCGAGCGGGCGGCCCGGGCCTGGGTCATCGAGGTGCGGTTCGGCATCGGCAGCATCCAGGAGTTCCCGCGGCGGCTGGAGTAAATGCCGCCGTCGAGGGGGTCGATCATCGCGCTGGACAGGATGTTCCCGCCGAAAGCGCGGACCGCCTCGCGGGAGCGGGCCGCAAGGTCGGGCGGCGTGAGGGGATCGAGCGCCGCGGAGGCGAGGCACTGCAGGATTCCGAGCGGCAGCAGGCCGCCGGTGCCGGAGAGGGCGCCGATGTCCTCGTCGTAAAGGCTGACGAGCTGGCGGGTGGCGCGCTGGAGGTATTCGTCGCGCTCTTCCGTGGTGGCCGGCTTGAGGTCGGCGACCGGCATGCGGGCCAGCCGGTTGGTGTGGTCCGCGGTGCTGTTGCGGAGGACGTAGGCGGGGGACTCCGTCCACATCCGGGACACCACGTCGGTGGCTCCCTCGAACAGTTCGCGGAGGTCGGCTCCGGGGACGAAGGCGATCGGCCGCCAGGTGACTTCGTTGCCCTCGGGGGAAAGCACCAGGATGAAGGGGAAGGAGACCGGGAGCTTGATTTCCTGGCTCAGCAGGCCGGCGGCGAGCAGGGTTTCGCGGGCCAGGTCGCCATCGGCGAGGACCGGGACGAATTCGCGGTTGAGGCGTTCGACCAGGGCGGGGTCGCGGTCGATGGCGTCAAGCGCCTCGACGCAGCCGGGGTATTGGGCGGAACCGATGAAGACGAAGACCAGCCGGCCGGCATCCTTGGCGCGGTCGAAGACGGCGGGTTCCCAATGCTGCCAATGGACCGGAGAGGCGGCGCGCGAGGAAAGCAGGCCCTGGGGGGCGTTTTTCATCGCGTTTCCCGACGGCTGCGAGCTCGTGGCCGTGGCCGTCTTCAGGGCGTTCCCGCTTTCGTCGCTCTTCTTGCAGGACGGGGCGAGGGCAAGGGTGATGGCGAGGGCGGCGCGGGTTCCGATTTTCAACATGACGGGTGGTGCCATCCGGTGGAGACGGCGCACCTTGCAGAAAAGGCTTCCGTGCTTACAAGCGGAAGCTACGCTGCGGCAGCGATTTTCCGGAGCTACCAGCGTGATCAGTATAGCGGTTTCCAGTCAAAAAGGAGGGGTGGGCAAGACCACCGTCTCGATCAACATGGCCCATGCCTTTGCCCGTGCCGGGGTGCGGACACTCCTGGTGGATGCCGATCCACAGGGTTCCGTGGGGCTTTCCCTGACCCGCCAGTCGCGGATGCTTTCGGGCTTCTACGACTACCTGGCGGATCCCGGCATCCCGCTCGAGCGGCTGCTGGTGCCGACCCGGCTGGAGACTTTCACGCTGGTCGCGGCCGGGCAGGCGAGCGACTACGAGGTCGGCGGCGCCCCGACCGGGGCGCATCTGGCGCGGGTCCGCGGGTTTTTGCGGGCGGTCGAGGCGCGCGGCTTCGATCTTTGCCTGGTCGACACGCCGGCCGGCTTGTTCGGGCTGACGGCGGACATCATCGCGTCCAGCGACGCGGTGCTGGTCCCGCAGCAGGCGGAGCCGCTCGGGATCCGCTCGGTGCCGAAGATGCTGGAAGGTCTCAACCGCCTGCGGGTGATCCATCCGCGGCTGATGGTGCTGGGCGTGCTGATGACCATGGTCCAGCAGGACATGGCGGAGAGCCGGGAGTCGGTGGCGGCGCTGCGACAGATTTTGCCGGGTGACCTGGTGCTGCGGACGATCATCCCGCGCGACGGACTTTTCGTGAAAGCCAGCGCCCGCGGCCTGCCGGTCGGGGTGCTGGAGGAAGGCGCGGGCGCGCTGGCGGTGTTCGACGCGCTGCGGGCGGAGATTGAAGGAAAACTCGAGCGGTCGGGCAGCCCGATCCACCCCCGGCGCGATGGATCCGCTTGAACCATGGATCGATGCCTCGGCGGTGCGCCGGATGGCGGAGCGCTTGCTGGCGGATTCCGATGAGCCGGAGGTCAATCCCGGGCCGGATGCCGGATTCGGCAACGAGTTCGTCGGTTTCGCGGGTGAACCTCGCCGCGAGCCCGCCCCGGCGGTGGTCGTGCCCGCTGCTGTGCCCGTGGCCGTGGCTGCCGCGGTGATGGAGCCGGAGCCGCCGGCGATGGTGTTCGAGCCGGTGGCACCGGTGCTCGACTCGCCCTTGCCGCCGATGTCCGCGCCGGTCGTGCCCGAAGGACGCGGGCCGCTTTGGGAGCGCTTGTCGCGCTTCCGCGATGCCCTGATCCGCCATACCGGCGCGCAGGGGGTGTTCATCCTCGACCGCGAGGGCAAGCCGGTGATGGAGGACCCGGCTTTCGGCAAGCTGCACTTTCTCGCCCGCAGCCTGGCCCAGGCCTACCGGCCGGTGTCCGGGCAATCGGGCAACGTCCACGTCAAGATCGGCTCCCACGCGGTGCTCGAAGTCGTCCCGGTCGAAACGCCCTTCGGCTGCCTGGTGCTCGGTGCGGTGATGCCGCGGGCCTTGACGGCGGCGGCGGTGGCGGAGATTGCGGAAGCGCTGCGGCAGGCGGCGACGCCGAGGGAGAGCGGGGGGTGAGCTCACGCAACTTTGCGCCTTGCCCGGCAACTGAGTCCGTGATCGTAGTCCGAAACGATCCAAGATTGCAGAAAACCTAGATCCAAATGGACGAGGCAATACGAGGAATGATTGAGGGTAACATCCGGGATCATGGTTTTCACTTTTACATGGTGAAGGGAGGGCTCCTTCCGCGGTTTATCTATTCGATTGGATTGTCTGGGCTGATAGGGCGCGAGTTGATTCTACCCGGTGCGCTGTATTTTTCTGATGCGGAAGCGATTGAGATCTTCACCGCAGTTTCGGCCAAGCTGAGGGAGTGTGGCGTAAGTGAGAGCGTGGAGCTTGATCGGTTCGGGGTGTTTTCGCTGGGTCGAGTCGATGAGTCTTGGGCTGACTCCCTCATGCTTGGCTGTTCGGATTATTTTGGTGGGCATGGGTTTGAGGCTGTCCAGATAGTTCCCGACGCAGATCGGATGACTTGTGATGTTCCGGATATGTCGTATGCCCATTCCCCGGATTCTGATCTGCCTTGGAAGTGGATCACTGTCCCGTGGGGATTCCAAGTCCCCGAGGATTCGACCGCGATCACGAATATTGATTCTCTCCAAGGCTATTTGATGACGGAATGTGTCCGCTGGGAAGACGGAGCTTGGGAGATTTTTTCGGGGTCTGGTCCTGACGTGGCGGAGGCAGACATGAGAAGCGTGCCGTTGGCCTTACTGTTGGCAGAGGACCCGACTCTGGAGGTTGTCGTCGACCTGAAGATCGGCGAAGGCGTCTGGAGGACTTACGAGGATCAGGTTTGGCATGAATGGAAGTCCCGCAGTGGCGGGACTTCGAGCCCTTCCTGACTCGTGCAGGTTTCGGATCGGTCAGGCACGCTCGGGAGGGGGTGGATGGCTCCTATGGATCTACTTTTGAGAAGAGGGGCGCGAGTGCCTGCCCGCAGTCTCAAGCTCGTCCCCTAGGAACTTGAAAGGCATGGCTACCGTGTCCGCCGGTTCTGCAAACCCAGCACCAGCGAGGTCGCGGTGCCGGAGGCGAGCATGACGAGGAGCAGCACGGCGATGTCGTAGTCGAGGGTCTCGATCCACTCGCCGCCGACGGGCTTTTTCAGGCCGAGGAAGATGTTCCGGGGTTCGTCCTCGTTGCGATAGTCGACGCGGAAGGTCTCCGCCTCGCGGATCAGCAGGTCGATGCGGTTGTTGACGAAGAATTCCGAGATCGGGCGGGCGGCGGGATCCTTGGTCTGGATCTTGACCGAATCGACCTCCAGCCGGGTGCCGCCGCGGGCCACGGAGGTGATGCGTTCGGCCAACTCGCCGGCGTCGTGTGGGTTGGTCGCCTCGGCCGCGCCGAGCTTCACCAGCGCTTCGAGCATGAGCTTGAGGCGTTCGCCGACGGCCGGCTCCAGGGGGTTGGGCATTTCCTTGATGGCATCGACCCGGCGCTGGATGCGGATCCGCTCGATTTCGTAAGGATTCCGCGTGGCCTGGGTCACCACCATGGCCTCGTAGGCATAGCGCAGCGGCATCAGGCGGGAGGGGATGGGCGTGCCGCCGCGTTCGCGCTCGACGCCGCTGTTTTCAAAGAGACCGCGGTTCATTTCGCGGAAGGGGACCAGCGCCCCGGCGAGCAGCATCTGCGGCACCAGCAGCAGCGGCACGGCGGTGAGTGCGGCGCGCTCGGTCTTGACCAGCGAGGAGACCAGCAGGGCGAGGCCGGTGCCGGTGCAGGCGGTCAGAGTCATCCACAGCCACTGGCTGGGAATGGTGCCACGGATCTCCAGCAGGAAATGCCCGATCGCGGTGTAGGCCAGGCATTGGGCGGCGGCGACCAGCCCGAGGGCACAGAATTTCGCGCCGACGTAGAGCGCCGGGCTGGGCCGGCTGTTGCGCTCCCGCCGCAGGATCGGGCGGTCGCGGAGGATCTCGGTCGCCGAATTGGTCAGGCCGAGGAACATCGCGACGGTGGCGGACAGGAAAAGGTAGGCCGGCAGGTGGAGGGCGGTGGGGTATTCGTAGGCCCCGGCCGGCGAGGAGCGGAGGGTGACACCGATCAGCACGGCGAGCAGCGGGGCTTCCAGCAGAGTCGAATAGAGGGTCCCGCGGTTGCGGAATTTCGAAAGCAGGGAGCGCTGGAACTGGGTGGAAAAGACCGAGAAGGCACGCTTGAGCCCTGCGCCGAGGCCGGCCGGGCCGTGGGCCGAGGGCACGGGCGAGTTGCCCAGGCGCTCGATCCGCGACGGCGACGCGGCGTCGCCCAGCGAGTCGACCAGCGCCTCGCTTTCGAAGCGCTCCTGCCAGAAGCTGGGCGGGAAACGTCGGGCGGCCGACGGGTTCTGGCCACCGCCGATGTGGGCGAGCGGGGTTTCGAGGACATCGAACACGAAATCCGCACCCAGCGGGATGTTCGCCGAGACCGCGGGGTGGGAGATTCCCAGCTCCTGGGCGACCTCGCGGAAATAGTGGATCATCGCCGCCGGGGACCCGAAGAAGGCGACGCGGCCGCCGGTGTCGAGCAGCAGGACCTTGTCGAAAAGGTTCATCACCGAGGCTCCCGGCCGGTGCAGCGAGGCGATCACGATCTTGTCCCGCGCCAGCGAGCGCAGGGTCTCCGCGACGTGTTCGGAATCCTTCGAGGAAAGCCCGGAGATCGGCTCGTCGAACAGGAAGACTTCCGCGGCGCTGCCCAGGTCGAGGCCGAGGTTCAAGCGGCTGCGCTCACCGCCGCTGAGGGTTTTCTCGCCGGGCGAGCCGACCCGGCGGCGGGCGATCGCCTGGAGCCCGAGCTCCGCCAGGATGCCGTCGGCGCGGCGGCCGACTTCCTCCGCCGGCAGTGACGGCCGCCGCATGGTGGTGGCGTGCCGGAGGTGCTCGCGGACGGTGAGCTGGGGGTTGAGCGCCTCCTCCTGTGGCATGTAGGCAATGAAGCGGACCAGCTCCAAGCGGTTCTGATAGAGCGAGGCGTCGTTGAGCAGGACCCGCCCGCGGCTCGGCTCGAGCTGGCCGGCCAGGACCGACAGCAGCGTGCTTTTGCCGCTGCCGCTGGGGCCGATGATGCAGAGCATTTCGCCGCGGCCGACTTCGAAGCCCACATTGTCCATGGCCCGCGTCCCGGGCACGAACTCGTGGATGAGATCTTGGACCCGCAGCGATTCGATGAGATTCCGCTCTTCGTCGATGATGCCTTCGCTGAAGCGGCATCGCAGGGCCTGGGTTCGCGACAGGCGGATGATCGACCCTTCGCGCAGCGGGGCGGAAGACTTCACCGGGATGCCGTCGGCGGTGACCGATCCATCCGACTCGCGCACGAACAAGTCGCCGGTGCGACGTTCGAGGTCGAAACGGACCCGCAGCACCACCCGCGGGGCGAGGCCGGGGGCCAGCAGCAGGTCGCCGCTTTCCAGCACCGAGGGATCGTTCGAGACCCGGAAGTCCCGCTGGTCCGGCTCCAGGCGGAAGCGCCCGCCCGCTTCGGCCCGCCGCCGGCGCAGCACATCCAGGCTGGTGGAAAAGCCGGCCGGATCCGAGAGCCGGGCGTGGTGGGGGCCGTGGACCGGTTTCCCGGGGATCAGCCGTCCGTGACCTTCGACTGCCAGTTCGGTCGGACGCAGCGCCTCGACCTCCGCCTTGAGGCCGAAGCGGATCCGCACCTCGCTCTGACGGCTCCGCGCCCGCTCGCTGACCAGTCCTTGCTCCGTTTTCGCCAGGAAAATCGCGGGACTTTTCCCGGTAAGCTTCACATTGAGAAAGAAGATCAGGTCCTCGCAGGTGAGGGTCCAGCCGGGCAGCACGATCTGCTGGCGCTCCCGCATCCGGAGGAAAGCCCCGCTTTCGAGGGATCGGCCCCGCACCCACAGCGGCTGCTCGCCGGTGTTGCGGACGAGCACCAGATCCGACGCCCGGTAAACCCGGAAGGAGTGCCCGGCGGCCTGCTCGGGCAGGCTCACATCGTCGTCTTCCCGCGGGCCGAATGTCACCCGCTCGAAGCCGGGGTGCTCCGGCGGCCGTTCGTCGCCCATCTCCGCAAGGATTTGCCGCGCGTGGTCGGGCCGCCCGAGCCGACGCAGGAAGACCTCGAACGAGGCCCGGCTGCGCTCGGAGCGGCCGACCGCGTCCACCAGGGTGTAAAGCTGTAGTCCGACCGCCATTTTCTGGGGGTCGTCGAGCAGTTCGCGGAGATCGAGGGCGGTCCTGGCGAGCGGTTTTTGCTCCCGCACTGCCCTTTGCACCCGCCGCGCCAGCCAGCTATGGTCCGCTTCAGGAAAGGCATTTCGGAGCAAATCGAGGATCAGATCGGCTTCTTCCGCATCGAGCCGGCCGTCCAGTGTCGCGAAGCCCGCGAAAGCGTCGACCATCAACCCGAGAACCCTCGAACCGGAGACTCCGGGTGGTCTTTTCCGTTCGAGCAATCGACCCAGCCATCCGACGGTTCCCGGGCGGGTTTCCGGGGTGTCGTCAGGTGCGTTTTCTGGATCCATCCGGCCCATGCATGGCAAAGCGGGTCCTCATCGGCAAGAGCGCCGGAAAAAATTGGGTTTCCTTCCCGGAAAGCAGCGCTATTCTCGTCCGCCCCATGCACGGTAAACTGTCAGGATCCATGGATCCCGAAGCTTCCTGAAGGGCTTGCCGCACTCACCTATCATGTCTGACTCGCCTCAAAATCGTCCGCCGCAGGGCAACGGCTCGCGTGGACCCAACGACCCGCCCGGATTCAACTGGCGTCTCGCCATCCTCCTTGGCGCGGCCTTCCTCATCCTGGGATTAGCGTTCATCAACTCCAGTGCCGGTTCGGCGGCCGCGCCGCTGACTTACGCCGAGTTCAAGAAGAAGTGGGACCAGGGCCTCGTGATCACGGACGAGCCGAAGCACCCGCTCAAGGTCACCACCCGGAACGGGGCTTACAATGCCGAGATCACCGGCTATCTGAGATCGACTCCCAAGCGCGAGAAGGGTGAGGAACCCGGAAGCAGCAAGACGATCCGGGTGACCATGCCGACGGCGGAACTTTCCGAAACCCTTGGCGACACGGTGGTCTATCGCCTGAGCCGGGAGCCCGCCCCGGAACCGGGTCCCGAGACGCTGGAGCTTTCGAAGGCCGAGTTCCGCAAGGCGGCCGCCCTGGAGGAGATCAAGCCGCTCGACGGCGCGACCGCGGTGACGGTTTACACGGGAGAAGGGGATCTGGGAGTCCTCGTCGGGACCCGGGTGATCCCCGAAGCCCCTGGCGCCGCGCCCGAAGGGACCAAGCCGGAAGCACCGAAGCCCTTCGAGGTGACGGCCAACCTGATCATGCTCGGCGATGACATCGGAGCCCTCCTTAAATCCAAGGAGAACGCCCCGATCTTCAAAATGGACAACGATCTGGTCCGCAGCCTGATCTTCACCTTCCTGCCGGTGCTGCTGATCGTGCTCCTTCTCTTCTTCCTGTTCCGCCAGCAAATGAAGGCCGCAGGTCGCGGAGCCATGTCCTTCGGCAAGTCCAAAGCGCGCCTGCTGACCCGTGATCACAACAAGGTCACTTTCAAGGACGTGGCCGGCATCCAGGAGGCCAAGGAGGAACTCTGGGAGATCGTCGATTTCCTGCGCGATCCGAGGAAATTTCAGAAGCTCGGCGGCTCGATCCCCAAAGGCGTCCTCATGGTCGGCCCTCCGGGAACCGGCAAGACCCTGCTCGCCCGTGCGATCGCCGGGGAAGCGGATGTACCCTTCTTCTCGATCTCCGGATCGGACTTCGTCGAAATGTTCGTGGGTGTGGGTGCTTCCCGTGTCCGGGACATGTTCGAGCAAGGCAAGAAGCACGCACCGTGCTTGATCTTCATCGACGAGATCGACGCCGTGGGTCGCCATCGCGGCCACGGAATGGGCGGTGGCCATGACGAGCGCGAGCAGACGCTCAACCAGCTCCTCGTCGAGATGGACGGCTTCGATACCCAGGAGGGGGTCATCATCATCGCCGCCACCAACCGACCGGACGTTCTGGATCCGGCCCTGCTCCGTCCCGGCCGCTTCGACCGTCAGGTCACTGTCTCGCTGCCCGATGTCAACGGCCGCGAGGAAATCCTCCGGGTTCACGTCAAGAAGATCAAGTTGGCCCCGGCCACCGATCTCGGGGTGATCGCCCGCGGCACCCCCGGCTTCTCCGGGGCCGAACTGGCCAACTTGATCAACGAAGCCGCCCTGCTGGCAGCCCGACGCGGGCTCTCCGCGGTCACTCTGTCCGAAATGGAGGAGGCCCGCGACAAGGTCCGCTGGGGCCGTGAGCGCCGCAGCCTTGCGATGTCCGACAAGGAGCGCATCGGCACCGCTTGGCACGAGGCGGGCCACGCCTACCTCAACATGGTGCTGCCGCACACGCATCCGCTCCACAAGGTCACCATCATTCCTCGCGGGCCCTACCTCGGCGCGACGATGTATCTGCCGGAGGGCGACAAGTATTCGATCCAGCGCAAGGAAGCCTTGGCCAACCTGGTCGTCACCATGGGCGGACGGATTGCCGAGTCCTTCGTCACCGACGACGTGTCCAACGGTGCTTCGGGCGACATCCGCCAGGCGACCTCGCTGGCCCGTCACATGGTCTGCGAATGGGGAATGAGCGAGAAGCTAGGCATGATCGAATACGGCGATGGCGACGGCCCGGTCTTCCTTGCCCGCGAGATGTCGCGCAGCCGCAACTACTCGGAAGACACCGCCCGCGTCATCGACGTGGAGATCAAGCGCTTCATCGACGAAGCCTTTGATCAGGCCTCCGAGATGCTGACCAAGAACAAGGACACGGTGGAGCTCATTGCCAACGCCTTGCTTGAGTTCGAAACCTTGGACGGCGCCCACGTGAAGGACCTGATCGAGCATGGTGAAATGCGGAATCCTCCGAGTGCTCCCAAGCCGCCGCCGGTGCCCGAGGAGTTCCGTAACAAGGGCACGACCAAGGCCGCCGGGGAAGACAAGCCGGACGACGGTGGTCCTCTCCCGGGTGAAGTGATCGGAGCTCCGGCCTGACAGCCAATCATCATTTTGCTCCCAAGGCGGCGCGGTTCACTCCGCGCCGCCTTTTTCGTTGTGGAGAAGTAGCCATTGGCCCGCATCGCGAAACGGCCGGCTGCGTCTGGAGAGGGAGCGGAAAAGCCCGCAAGACCCGCCTTCGACTCCGTGGCCATGCTCCGGCCACCCGCTCGAGCGAATGGACGCAGCCTCCCTCTTCGTTCATCGCAGGGCTTCCCGGAGCGCCCCGGTCCCGGTCCTGGTAGGGGTGGCCCGCCCCCCGGATCCAGGCATGGGCCATCTGAGGAATCCGGGCTGAAAACATTCAGCCGGCGGACGAGCAAGGCTCCGGTCGAGCAGGTTCCAAAAGAGTCCGGAATGAGTGTGGATCCGGTGCCGAAGCCAACCTTCCCCGCGGCCTTGCGGTGGTCTTCCTGCTGCAGTCCGCCGAACTACTAGGGAAGTAGTAGTAAAGGGTGCTTAAGGGTCTCGGGAAAAAGCCCGGGTGTACTAGCTCTTGAAATCAACGGGTTACGGGGAGAGTGAGAA
>JBIPNO010000172.1:0-9311 GCA_044372775.1 Haloferula sp. | reverse complement strand
CAGCAAGCCCTGAAGGTGAGCGGTCTGATCTGAATCCAGTACAAGGGGCTTGGTCGTCCGAGACATGCGACAATCCAAAGCACATTCCCCTCCAAAAGCCTAGTTATTTTCAGGACGGTGCACTAGCTCCCAACCATGCGCGCACCGATCAACATCGACATTGATTTCATCACCAAAGCCATCGTCGGCGTAGCTTCACCGCTGCTGGGCGTCATCACGTCCCTTCAAGAGCAGGTCGAGTGGTCGCTGCGTGTCGCCTCGCTCTGCGTGGGCTTGGCCGTCGGCATCATGTCGCTCGTGAGTATGGTGAAGAAAATGCGCCGCAGTTGAATAACTGCTCACCGCGACTCGATCCGGAAAAACGCTGCATTGTCCGGCGAGGTGAATTGGAACTCCATCTCACCGTTGCTGTTGATCACCGCGTTCTCCGCCGAGAAAGGCATATCGCTGTAGTTGACTAGATCCGTGCTCTTTTTCGCCTTCACCGTCAGCTTGAATTTACCGGTCTCTGAGTCCTTCGCGAGCAGTGGCGTGCCCACGTTCAGCGCCTGTACTTGCGAGAGGTTGTAGAGGCCGTATGTGTTCGGAGCGTTGGTTACGTCCTCTCGACCGAGCTCCCGTCCCGCCGCATTCTGCGCACTATCCCGGCTGGTCAGTTGCGCATCACTTAAGTAGCGAAGGATGGTGGTGGTGGGTGGGAAGGCATCGATGCCTAGAACCGTTGCCACAGGGATCATCACACGGGGCAGGCTGCTGCAACCCGCGAAAGCATCATTACCGATGCTCGTCAAGCTGTCGGGGATCGTCACGCTGGTAAGAGCTGTGCAACCCGCGAACGCCTCATTCCCGATGCTGGTGACGCTATTGGGGATCGTGTAGCTGCCGGATTTGCTCGCCGGGAATTTAATGAGTGTCGTTTGATCTTTATTATACAAGACACCCCCTACACTTGTGTAGGTCAGATTGTTTATATCGACTTCGATATTGATAAGGCCGCTGCAGCCAGAGAACGCACCACCCCCGATGCTCGTCACGCTGGCGGGGATCGTCACGCTCGTCAGGCCGCTGCAGCCAGAGAACGCACCACCCCCGATGCTCGTCACGCTGGCGGGGATAGTTACGCTCGTCAGACTGCTGCTATCTAAGAACGCATTTTCTCCGATCGCCGTCACCGGCGCGCCGCCGATGCTGGCGGGAATGATCACCACCCCGCCCGTGCCAGTATAACCCGTTATGGTTACTTGGTTATTTGCCGTCGAGTAGGTCAACACATCTGAGTAATCCGCCACCGCCGTCAGGCCGCCAAACGTCGCCTCCCAGCCCGTTGCCGCCGACGAATACCTAACCGTGGCATCAAACGGCACTCCGGAAAAGGATTCAGGCTCTAGCGTGGGTGCATTTCCCGTAAAAACGAAGTGCGTGATGCCGCTGCAATCATTGAAAGCAAAATCCCCGATGCTGGTCACACCGCTGCCAATCGTCACGCTCGTCAGGCTGCTGCAATCCCAGAACGTACCAACCCCGATCCTCGGAACGCTGTTGGGAATCGTCACGCTCGTCAGGCCGCTGCAGCCATTGAACGCATAATTCCCGATGCTGGTCACCCCGGCAGGGATAGACACGCTTGTCAGCCGGCTGCAGTCAGAGAACGCAGCATAACCGATGCTCGTCACGCTGTCGGGGATCGTTACGCTCGTCAGACTGCTGCAGCGAGCGAACGCATTATTCCCGATGCTGGTCACCCCGGCAGGGATAGACACGCTTGTCAGCCGGCTGCAGCCAGAGAACGCACCATCACCGGTGCTCGTCACGCTGTCGGGGATCGTTACGCTCGTCAGACTGCTGCAGCCAGCGAACGCATTATTCCCGATGCTCGTGACGCTGTTGGGGATCGTAATGCTCGTCAGACCTGTGCAGCGATAGAACGCACCACCCCCGATGCTAGTCACCCCGCTGCCAATCGTCACGCTCGTCAGGCCGCTGCAACCCGCGAACGCCTCATTCCCGATGCTGGTGACGCTATTGGGGATCGTGTAGCTGCCGGATTTGCCCGCCGGGCATAGAATGAGTGTCGTTTGATTTTTATTATACAAGACACCACCCAAACTTGAATAGGCCGGATTGGTTGAATCGACTTCGAAATTGGTGAGGCCGCTGCAGACAAAGAACGCCCCGAGCCCGATGCTCGTCACGCTGGCGGGGATCGTCACGCTCGTCAGGCCGATGCAAGCCACGAACGCATCATTCGAGATGCTTGTCACGCTGTCGGGAATCGTCACGCTAGTCAGGCCACTGCAACCCGCGAACGTATAAAACTCGATGCTCGTCACGCCGTCGGGGATCGTCACACTAGTCAGGTCGCGGCAATCAGAGAATGCCGCGGGACCGATGCTCCTGACGCTGGCGGGGATCGCCACAAACGCAAGGCTCCTGCATTCGCTAAACGCATAGGACCCGATGCTCGTCACGCTGTCGGGGATACTCACACTCGTGATCGATTGGTTCCCCCGATAATTTGGAGAAAAGGCCGCTTCCCCGATCGCTGTCACCGGTGTGCCGTTGATGCTGGCGGGGATGGCTACTGCCCCGCCCTCACCGGTGTAGCCGGTGATGGTCACTTCCGTTGCTGTGGCGGTGTAGGTGAAATCTCCAGACTGAGCCGCCTTTGCCGGAATCACGGATAGCAAACAGAGCGCAGCGAGGAATTGGAGGAGTCTCATTGGGATGGTATTTTTCATGGAGTGAAGGGGTGGCGAAGTAGATCGCGTCACCAATGCGCGACGGGTTATCACAAAAAGTAGACCTGAGCAATGAAAAACCCCGGATGGTTCGTACCGTCCGGGGCTTTTTGTATTCAGGAATCAGGATCGAGCGGCCACTTGGTAGAGCTTACGCAGAGCGGCCAGAACCGCCTCGAAGTCGTAGAGGTAGAACCGAGGGCTGATCTGGAGGTGCGGGATTTTCCGAGTGCGCACCCATTCGTCGATGGTGCGGGGACTTACGGACAGCCACTTGCTCGTTGACACCGCTCCCGAGCCATCATGAAAGCGCTCAAATACCTCACCTACGTCGGGAAACTCGCCGGGTTCATTTCCGCCCTCAACGTCATCCCCTTGCTGCTAGGAATTTGCTTTTGGCGGGAGGCCCCTGAAACAGCCGTTGGGGCGGACCGGAGGGCGGGGAAAAGGGGGTTGAATTGATAAACGACCTTGAGCCAGAAGCTATCACCTTCCATGCGCTTCTCGGTGTTGCGTTCGGGGATCCATTTTACTTCGGCTGCGAGAGTGTTGTCACCGATGGGCAGGAAGTAACTCAGGGCGGGTCCGACGCCGATGGATCTGCTTTTGAAGCTGCCGAGCCGGGCTCCCGATCCGCTGTCACCCGTGATTTGTTCGTAAAGGAAGGCATTTGCGCCGATGCCAAGATAGCCTTTCCCAAGCGGCAGCAGCTGGGTGATGCTCGCCTCGGTATGCAGGACGGATCCGCTCTTGTAACTTGTATCGTTATTCTCGGTGTTGAGCGTGATCCCGGTGTGCAGCGCGAAATTGAGCCCCGTCTTCTCATTCTTGTAGTTGATGCCGACGGTCGGCTCGAAGGTCCAGTAGTTCAGGCCGGCGTTGGCGAGGCGTCCCGTTTCGAAATCACCGGTCGGAGCATAGATTGTCAGCAAGGCATCGAACTGCCAAGAATCCGACTTCCAAGCCAGCATGGCGGGGACGATGTTGACGTCCCCGGCGTCAGTGACGGAATCCGTGCGCGACACCTTGCCCTCCGGCGTGTCCAGCGACGCGGCGACCTCCATGGAGACGACGGGAAGGAACCCGCCGACGGAGTAATGCGCGCCAAAGAGCGTTTGCTCGAAGGTGTAGAATCCCCCGACCATGGTGGCATCGCTCGTAGCCTCGATGTCGGCTGCCAGAAGTCCCGCGATGGGAAACGAGCGGCTGATCGAAGCCTCGCCAGAGTACTGCATGTAGATTGCTTCCGCGACCCAGCCCGGCTTGGTGGGTGGCGTATCGATGAGCGTGCCCATGCCGCCGGGCGTATAGTGACCCGCACCGCCTTCCTCGGCAACAAGCGGGGAGCAAATGACAAATGACAGGGCGAGTGCGTTCAGGCTGACGGGGTTCCGCATACGGGCGTCTTTCATCTCAGTTATGATTTTCAGATATTTTTCGCCAAATCACTTAGCCTCTGGAACATAAGGATCGGGCGTGCCCATCGGGATGAGAGGATGTTTTTTAACGCTCTTCTCGTAGGCTCCCACGATACCCAGAACTGGTCCGACCACCCATGAATCCGGCGTCGGCTTCTCCTCACGCGGGTCGGTGAAAAGATTATAAATCGTCGGCACGGGATTCTTGACCGGCGGATCGAACATCGTGTCCTGTCGCAGGAAGTGCAACTTCCAGTTGCGCCACTTCACCGCCTGCAACCGCTCCGCACAGAAGATCGGGAAACCTTCGCGCGCCGCCTTCTCGGTCTTGCCGAGGAAGAAGTCCGATTGATCCACGCTGTCGATCGGCCGGTCATCCGGCACTTTCGCTGCGCCGATTTTCGCGAGCGTGGCGAACATGTCCACGCCATGCACGATCTCGTTGCTCACGCGCTCGGCAGGGACTCTGCCCGGCCAGCGAATCAGGAATGGCACGCGGATGCCTCCTTCCAGCGCTGTGAAATACTGGCCGCGCCAGGGACCGGCCCAGCCGTCCCATGGTTTGAAGAACTCCGGACCGTTGTCGCTGGTAAAAATGACGATGGTATGGTCGCTCACCCCGGCTTTGTCGACCGCATCGAGCATTTGCCCGACGTTGTGATCCATTTCCGCGAGCATGTCGGCCCAATCGCCATTGCCGGTCCTGCCTTTGAAAGCCGGGTTCGGTTCGGTCGGCAGATGCGGCTGTGTGAGGCAAATGTAAGCAAAAAACGGTTTGCCGGACTTGGCCTCGCGTTCGATGAACGCCACGGATCGTCTGGTGATTTCGGCATCAATGAGCCTACGCTGTTCAACATTGTAAATTCCCAGCTCGCGGCTCTTCTGGCCCTTCTTCCCTTCCATCATGTGCTCCGCCGGCATGATATCGGGCGACCAACCGGGCGAGGACGGCCACAGCGCCTCGTCGGTCGTGCGCGGAATGCCGAACCATTCGTCGAAACCCTGGTCGTTTGGCAGTCGTCCATCGTGACTGCCGAGGTGCCACTTGCCGTAGTAACCAGTCGCGTAGCCAGCGTCCGACAATGCCTCGCCGATGGTCACCTCCCAGCGGGTCAAGCCGTCGGCGACACCGCCGAACGGCACGGAGTGCGTTCCCGAACGTATCGCCCAACGTCCCGTCATCAGACTTGAACGACTCGGTGTGCATTGCGTCTCCATGTTCATGTTGAGCAAGCGCATGCCGCTCTTGGCGAGCGAGTCAATGCGAGGCGTGGCCGCACCGCGTGTGAGACCACCGCCGTAACAGCCGATTTCGCCGTAGCCGAGATTGTCGGTGAGGATGAAAACGATGTTCGGCTGCCGGGTGTGTGCGGACGCCGCGTGGGCAGAGTCTGCGTCCGCCGCGTGGGCAGTGGTCGCACCGATGAGCATGGACGCGATAATGCTTTTGTTTTTCACAGGGATGATTCCGTTTCATTTATGTGGTGATTTTCATCGGTAGCGCGGTCCAAGCGTGCACGGAACCTGCTAACAGAGATGCGGCGGTCACCGGCGTGGACGAGGGAAGAGGTGAAACCCATGGCGCAAGTGAGTGGCTGCTAGGAATTTGCTTTTGGCGGGAGGCCCCTGAAACAGCCGTTGGGGCGGACCGGAGGGCGGGGAAAAGGGGGTTGGTCCGTCCTTGGTGAATCCACAAGCCCCGCCCACTTCGAGAACGCCCGCGCTGAAGGTCACGTCCGCCGCCGCAGGGCCGTCATCGACGACGAATGAGCAGACCGAGGAAACCTCCCGGGGAATCCGGACGGGTTCCGCGATCACCAGCGGCTTCTCTGCCTTGAACCGGAACCCAGGCTTCGTGGAGTCGGCAATCACGCCGTCGTTTTTTGACAAATCGGAAGCTGCTGCCGGGTGAATGGCAGCAGTGGTGAGAAGAATGAGCAGGGACAACAGGGTGGGCTGATCGTATGGTTTCATGAGAGAATGAGGTGCTTGTAGCGTCGCTCTGCGAGCGTCGATGCCGTTGAGATGCGGCTGGCCACGGTTCTTTCGCAGCGACGCCCATAGAGCGACGCTAGAGGCGTTACTTGGGCAGGTGGCATGAAGAGGCTGGACGTGGTGGTCATAAAGTCGGATGGAGGGTGATCTCCCGTCACTTGCCCCAGACTTCCACCCGTTTCAGGAGCAGGTAATTGGGTTTCTTCGGATGGGTTTGCAGACGGATGAAGCGTGCCATTTTTCCGGGGACCCGGGCTCCGGAGACGTATTCGGTGACCGGGATCTGCCAGCGGCTTTCTGGCTTCTCTGCTTTCCAGACTTCGGTCCATTCCTTGCCGTCGAGCGACACGCTGGCCGACAGAGTCGCCATCCGTTCCGGTGTGGATTCGGCGTTCACGATGAAGAGGCCGGTGACTTTCACGGGATTCTCCAAATCGATTTCGACGAAGGGAGCGGCCTCCTCGCCCGTATGCACGGCAAACGGATTGGGTTGGTTTGCCGCCACCAGCGAAGCACCCGCGTCGGCCGGCATGTATTCGGAGGTGGAGCTGCTGGTGACCTTTGCGTTTCCGGAAACCACCGCGCCGAATGTGGTGGGGTCGGTGGCGAACGAACATTCCATGTCATCCCGGGAAATCGCAGGCAGGCCGTCGAGCGGTCCGCTCATGGTGAGCGCGACCACCTGATCGCCGTTGATGGGGGCCGTGCCGGGAATCGACAAGGTCAGCCAACTCGAATTTTGTTTGAATGGAACTGTCTCACCGGTGGCAAGCAGTTTCGCGGAAACCACCTCCCGTCCGGGGACGGCTGGCAAAAGCATGTCTGAGACCGGACGTTGGAACAGATGAATGTAGGCGGTGTTGCCACGGCGGGTCGAACCGCCCCAGGCACCTGGCTTCCACGGCCCGCCGCGTGTGCCATAGATGGATTCGCCGTTCAACTTGAGCCAGTCGCCGATTTCAAAGAGCCGTTGTTTCTGACCTTCGTCAAATGCGCCATCCCATTGCGGACCCCACGAGGCTAACAGATTTCCATCGCCGCATGCCGCACCGGCGACTAACTGGATAAGACTGTCGAACGGGCGCGCCGGATCGCCGGTGAAGCACCATCCGGTGGAGATCGGCATGCAGGTTTCCCAGTCGCGCCAGTCCTGATAGTCGCCGAGATGGCACTCGGGCGTATCGAAGTCGCCGGGCAGGGAGGCGCGGTTGTTGATCACGATTCCCGGCTGCAACTCGCGGATCATGCGGGTCATGCGTTCCGAGTCCCACATTTCCTTGGTGAACATGTTGCCGTAGGTCACGGCGTCCCACCACCAGACGTCGATCTTGCCATATTTGGTGCAAAGCTCGCGGATGACGTTTTCCTGGTATTCGAGATATTTCGTGTGGCGTGGTCCCAGCGGGCTGGTTTCGCCGGGGTTGAGTTCCCACTGGTTGCCATTGATTTTCACTTTGGAAAGATCCACCGGCTGGTAATCCGGGTGATACCACTCGCGTTGGGCGAAGTAGAATCCGACGGGCATGCCAGCCTCATGGCAGGCGTCGGTGAGTTCCTTCAGGTAATCACGCCCGAACGGGGTGTTGGTGATTTTGAAATCGGAGAACGCCGTGTCCCACATGTGGAAACCCTCGTGATGTTTGGTGGTGACAACGATGTATTTGAAGCCCGCGCGTTTCGCGATTTCCACCCACTCCTTGGCGTTGAATTTCTCCAGCTTCATGTCCGCCGGCCAGGTCGTCCATTCCTCGCTGCGTTTTTCGCCGTTTGCCATGATGCCCGGGGCGTCCGGGGCATAGCGTGGATTGATGCTGCCCCATGACAAATCCGCCAGTGCCTTCGAGGTGATGCCAAAGTGGATGAACATGCCGTAGCGGCGATCCCTCCAAGTCTTGAGATCTTCCGGTTTGGCAAAGTTGGAGGCGTTCCATTCTTCTTTGGTGAAATGCTCGAAGATCACGCCTCTCTTGTCTTCGTTAGGGAAATCATCGCGCACCGCGTGCTGGCCGGATGCCGGTTGCAGAAACGCGCTGGAAAAGGCGATGGCGGAAATGCCGAGCCATCGGTAATACTTTTGGAAATTGGGAGAAGTGTGAGTTATCATATATTTCATTTTTTCAGTCCCCATGCGTTGTTTGTTTTACTGGATACGGGTAACGGGGTAATCTCAAAACTTGGCGGAACGTCGCCGCTGTAAATTACGGCTTCCTCACCTTTCTTGAGATCCAGTTCGATGGCACCTTTGCTGGCTGCTAGGAATTTGCTTTTGGCGGGAGGCCCCTGAAACAGCCGTTGGGGCGGACCGGAGGGCGGGGAAAAGGGGGTTGCGGGGGGAAAGGGGGCTTCGGGAAAAACTGAAACGCTGAAAACTGAAACCCTGAAAGGAAGAATGCTCGGCGGAAGGCCGAGATGTGGCGGGATTGGGAGCGTTTGGAGGGAAAATCATTGGCACCGAGCCTAGCCTTCCGGTCCGCCTTGCCAAGATCGTTTTTGGCAGCGGTTTCTGGGCACCCCGGTGGGCGGAGTCAGGAATTTTCAAGAACCAGGGTGTAACCGTCACCGAGCGGGACTTCGGATGGCTGCCATGCAGGGCTTTGGTCAAACCGGTCGGGATCGCTGGCGTCTGGATCTCGGGGACGATTGAACCAGTCGAGGTTCGGTTCGTCATCGGGGATCCACTCCTTGATCGCCAGCCACGGCGGCTCGATCGGCTCCATGGTGTGGATGTCGAACGGGGGCGGTGGCGGGCGAGGGAGCTGGATCAGCCCTTCCCAAAGGCCATGGAGGCGGAGGAAGAATTGGATTTCCTCGCGGCGGATGACTTGGCGGACGGGTTTTAGGGTTCCCTTGCAGCATGGGCACTCCAGAGGATCGCCGCCCCAGACCTGGAGGATCAGGTCGCGCCAGAGCGGGCGCATGTCGCGGGCGGATTGCTTCGGAGGCGCGGGGATGAGGAGGATTTCCGATTGATGATTGTTGATTTTGGATTGTTGATTTGCAGAGGGTGCCGGTGGCCGGATGATGTGGTCGGGGATGGGTGAGGTGAGGCCGCGGGTCTTGTTGGAATAGACGCCGTAATAGCGCACCGTTTGCTGGCCTTTGGGCGGGAGGTGGAGCAGCGCGGCGGCGATGAAGTCGGGGGCTTTGAAGATCTCGAAGT
>JBIPNO010000116.1:0-9365 GCA_044372775.1 Haloferula sp. | reverse complement strand
ATCGCCCGGCTGATCCACCGGGCCTGCGGCATGACCAACTTGAAACATCTGTTTCTCAAAATGCGGTCTCAATCACTCAAGCAAATCTGACGGAGAGCCATTTCACTCCGGTTTCCCGGGCTCCCCGTCGCGTCGGTCACCGCTTTCCGGACGAGGCAGTTCGACATTAGCGGATTTCCGTACCGGTCGCTCGGAACCATCAACATCGCGAATAATCAGACGATCTTCAAGAACTCGATCGCCACCTATGTGATCGATCTGGCAGAAACCCTCAATCCCTACGATCCGGCTCTGCTGCGCGTGAACGCGTTCGAGCATCACGGGAATCAATTCTCCGTGGCCATCCCTGACCAACCCGGCCATGATTTCATTCTGTGGAGATCCAACAACCTCGCCGGGGGCTCTTGGCAAAAGGTGACGAATGCGGTCTTCACCGAGTCCGACGGTCAACTGATCCTGGCCGATCCGAACCCCGGCACGACCCGCGCCTTTTACCGCGTCCAGCGCGACACCGGTCTGTGAAGCCGGACAGGTGGGCTGAAGAACCGCGTGGCTTCACTCAGGCTCACGCCGATTGATCCTGCCACGAGGAGCCTCCGCGCGTCAGGCCAGGAAGCGTTGGATCGCCCCCGTCTGGTCCAGCCGGTTGCGCTGCATCACCATGTCCAGGTCGCCGTAGTGCTTGATCGGGTTGCCGTAGGCGTTGAGCAGGGTGGTGTACCAGTTGCTCAGGGTCTTGTGGCCTTCGGTGCCGTGGAAGGGCAGGCGGATGTAGCGGCCGGCAA
Source organism: Haloferula sp. (assembly GCA_044372775.1). Taxonomy (GTDB): domain Bacteria; phylum Verrucomicrobiota; class Verrucomicrobiia; order Verrucomicrobiales; family Akkermansiaceae; genus Haloferula. The sequence continues at coordinate 8,580 of JBIPNO010000116.1, read as the reverse complement.
GGTCGAGTTTCGAGTTCCTGCCGGACATCACGACCATCGGCGCTTCGGTGTCCGGGCTGTGGTGGCCGGCACCGGTCTCGGGCAGGTAAATGATCGTGGTGTTGTCAAACATCGTGCCCTTGCCTTCGGGGATGGCCTTGAGCCGGGTGACCATGGTCCCGATCTGCTTCATGTGGTGCGCCTGCATGGCCGCGCGCATGGCGAGCGCTCCATCATCCGCCGCGTGGCCGATGGCGTGGATGCTGGTCTTGGCTTCGTTCTCGGGCAGGGTGGCGATGTCGGTGCCGAGGTCGTCGATGGTGTAGGTGACGACGTTGGTGAGGCCGGACGCGAGGGCGGCGATGATGATGTCGGTGAAGGCGGCCTGCTTCTGAAGCAGGGTGGCGTCGAGGCCGCCGTTTTCATGAATGGGGTCGAGTTCGGGCAGGTGCTTCTTGATGGTGTCGCCGAGGGTGGCGACCTTCTGGTTCCGCTCGCGGGTCGCTTCCAGGGCGCGGACCTGGTTGTCGATCTTGAGGCGTTCCTCGCCGTCGAGGTTCTTGAGTCGGGCGGATTCCTCGTCGCGCAGGTAGTCGAGGAGGGAGTTGTCGGACTCGACGGCGTTCTGATCGGTGACGGACTTGAAGAGTTCGTTGTAAGCCGTCATGGGGTCGGCGTAGCAGTAGTTGCGCTGCTGCGCGCCGGGTGCGGAGTAGCCGGAGACGATGCCGGTGCGGAACTCGCGGCCATGGGGGACGGCGAGCGACATCTCGACGTGGCCGAAGGGTGAGGGGAAGAGCTTCGCCAGCTCGAAGTCGACGGTGGCCCATTTGATGTTGCTGAGGATGTCGCGCCCCGCCTTGAAGGCGCCCATGCAGCCGGAGTAGGAGTAATGACCGCCGCCGGAGACGCACATGGAGATGCCGTGAAGGATGGTCATGTTCTCCTTGTGGCTTTCCAAACCGCGCAGCCAAGCGGGGAGTTCGTGTCGGTCGAGATCGACCTCGAAGGCCTGCTTCTCCTTGTGCATTGTCTGCTGTTCCGGGGAGAAGGAAGGCAGGCCGAACTGTTCGGGCAGGTTGCCGTTGGACTTGCGGATGAAAATGAAGCGGTGGGGGTAAGCTCCTGCCACTGGCACCGCGGCGGCACCGACGGATGCGGCCATGAGGTGGCTGAAAGAGGGAGAGAGGGCGAGTCCGGCCGTCCCGAGGGCGCTTGTTTTGAAGAATTCGCGGCGATTGAAGTTCATAGCTTATTCTCGGCGATGGGGTTTCCGGTAAATGAAGGAGTCGGAGGTAAGCAGGGAGACGATGACTTCGTCGAAACTGCCATTGGAATCGAGGTAGGCCTTCTCGGCATCGATCAGGGTTTTGGAGTCGGAGAGGGTTTCGTTGCGCCCCATGAAGAAGCGGAAGGCGTGCCGGATGATGGATTGGCGGACCTTCTGCGACCTCGCAATGCGGTCGATGAGATCGAAGGAGTCTTTGACCTCGCCGTCGAGTTTGGAATCGCCGGTGCCGCTGAGCTCGCCGCTGGGATCCACGGGGAGGGACTTGTAGACGGGGAGCATGGCGCCGAAGGTCAGTTCTTCAATCGGGCCGTAAGGAGCCGGTGCCTTCTTGATGAGGTTGTCGGGATGCTCGAGGAACTCCTTGAGGCGGTAGCGGCCGAAGTCGTCGTAGTGTTCGAAGGGAAAACCGAGAGGGTCCATCTTCTGGTGGCAGCGCCAGCATGCCTCGGCACCGGTGCGGTCTTCCATGCGTTGGCGCATGGTTTTGGTGTGATCGGGGGGAATCACGGCATCGACGGTGATGGGCACGTCCGGAATGGTGCCGGCGAGGAGCTTCTCGCGAACCCATTTGCCGCGGTGGATGGGATCGGTCTCGAGATTCTGGGCATGGGCGAGCAGCCATGCGGGGTGGGTGAGGAGGCCTTTGCGGTTGGGGATCTTCGCGGGTTGGTGGGCGGGGTAGTCCCAGGTGCGCCAGTCGATGTTCCAATACGAGGTCACCTGTTCGCCGCGCATTTGCTGGCCGGTGCGCCCGAGGACGGGGCCGCCGGCCCAGAAGCCGTAGCCGACAAACATGAAAGGCATCGGGTTCTTCTGCCCCGCGCTGAATTGATGCTCCGCCGTCTTCATGAAACGGACGAGCAGATCGAGGGTCTTCTTCTCGTTGCCGGGACGATATTCCTTCAGCTCTTTGAGGCCCCTGGTGAGCATGAAGGAAGCGTGCGGCGCGAGGTCTTCGGGTTTGAAGTTCTTCCAGTCCAGCTTCTTGAAGTATTCGTAGTTCTCCTTGTAGGTCGCGGAGGCCGCCTCCATCGCGGCGTTGTCGCCGTTGTGATAGACATAGAATTTCTCGGTGGTGAGCAGGGTCTCGAGGACGTCCCGGTCCTGTTGCAGGATGTATTCCACGAGCAAGTCCGCCTCGTCGACGAGCCTGCTGGCCGCGGCTTCGTTGCTGCCGGCACCGAAGCGCGCGTCGTCCTTGAAGACCTCCATGGCCTTGGGGTAGCCGAAAAAGTCGCGGAAGAAGCGGAGCTTACGGATCGGCTGGTTGGTGACGCTGGCGTTGAGGTTGGCGGCTTGGACGCCCTCGTCGATGAGGGTCCAGTGGTCGCGGCGGGCGAGCATCCTCCGGACTTCACGCTCATAGTCGGCCCGCGTGTTCAGACGGCCTTCCGCGGCGGCCTTGGCGAGTTCCGTATCCGGGCTGGAGTCAGTGAGCGCATAGGCGAGGGCATGGCTGGCATCGAGTGGCGACATCATCCGGCGGCCATGCCCGTCGGCATCGCCTTGGCCGAATTCATTCCGATAGACGAACTCAGTGTTGAGGATCAGCGACTCGATGTACTTGGCGAAGGCGGATTGGCGGTCGAGCTTGGCCATGAAGGAAGTGAGAACGCCGATGTTCTTCTCCAGTTCCTCCTGCGCCGGCTGGCGTTCGAAGACCTTGTCGTAGAGCTGCTTCACCAGATCGGCCAGCAGAGCGCTGTCAGGGGCGGGCATGGCGTCACGCTCGGCCTTCAGGGTGGCTTCCCAATCGGCCATGCACTTGTCGATGATGGCTTGGTAGCTGTCGCCTTGCTTGCGGTGTTTCTTGATGGCCGCGACGATGACCTGCATCTCGGCCTCGTTACGGGGACTGTAGGCGGGTCGGGCGTAGCGTTTGTCGGCGGATTTCCGGATGATGCCCTGGATGTCCCAGTTGACCTTGAAGGCCTTCATCATGCCGACACGGTTGAGAATCCTCGATTCCACGACGCCTTCCATGACCCAGTCGCGCTCGCTCTGCTCGATGACGCGGTCGTAATCCACGCCTTCCTTGTGGTAGGCATGGAGGCCTTGGAAGACCGCGGTGAGGTCGATGTTGTCGAGTCGATCGAGGAGACCGAGATTGGTTTCGATCCTGATCTGGCCGTTCCTCATCATGGGCTGCGGGTCGGGCACGCTGGCCCGCTTGAATTCAGGCAGCAATCCTTCGTTCTTCCCGGCGTAGATGTCCTTGAGCAAACGCTCCATGTAGGAGTGGGTGGTGAGGAAACGATCGCGTGATGCCAGGATGTCGCGGTGCTGGAACTCGGTCTCCATCAGCCGGTGCATCGCCGGGTATTGCTTCTTAATGGTCTCATCGGCGGACATGTAGCCGGCGATGCGTTTGGCGTTGCCGAGCATCGTGAGCAGGTGTCCGGCGGTGAGGGCATCGTTCGCGGAGTAACGGACGCCAACCTTCTTCGGCAGCAGGAAGGGGTTGGTGATGGTGCGGCGGAACTTGTTGCCTTGCTCGGTCTTGGGACTCCAGTGGATGCCGCTGTCACCGCGGACGGCGACTTGCTTGCCGTAGATCGTCCGGGTCGGATGGTAGTCGAGCAGGCGGTTCACCTTCTCGTTGAAGATGAACTCGCTGACGAGCCAGCGGCGGTCCGCGGTGTAGCCGGGTAGCCCGGCGTGCTTGCCCGAAAAAAGCTCTGCGTGATCGACGGCGTTGCCATATTCGAAGCGCTTCAGCTTCTCCGACAGGGCCTTCGCTGCATCACCGCTGACCTGGGTATCCAGCCATTGGATCAGCAGCTCGCGTTCCTCCTTGGTGGGCTGACTTTTTGCCTCCTCGGGCGGCATGTCGCCGAAATGCACCTGTTCCTTGGATTCCGCGAACAGCTTCTGCAAATCCACCGGATCAACGGCCTCCAGCGCATCGAAGCGGATGTCGCCCTTTTGTTTCTTGGCGCCGTGGCAGGAAAAGCAGTGGGCCTCCATCACCCGCATCGCCTGGTCCTGCAACTCGGTTGGATTCAGGGGGGCAGCGGTGGTTGTCTCCGCTTTGGATTCCGCCGACGTGGGGGCCGCCTCGAGCTTTCCCACCGTCACAACGGAGGCAACGATCGCGGCGCAGAGATTGCAGGCCCACCTCATTCTCGGTGACCGGTCTGGTTCAGGATCGTTGATGAGAAGATAAATCATTTCCCTGAATCGATGAACTCCTCCCGGCTCAACGTCCCGTTCGTGTCCTTGTCAAACCGCAGGAATCTCGCGGGGGCGGCGTCGGGGTCGGGCTGGCCGGCCAGAAACTCCTCGAGGGTCAATTGCCGGTCCTTGTTCTTGTCCCGCTGGTCGAACATGGCTCCACGGTCTTGCTTGGGCTTCCCCGTCGGCTTCGCCGCCGTTGGATTGGCTGACCGGATCTGGGGCTTCGCCTCCGGGTGGGTCGCCAGAATCGCCTTCAGCGAGTCAAGGATCTCCGGTTGGGATGCCGCGAGGTTCTTGGTCTCCAGGGGATCCTTTTCATAGTCGTAAAGCTCGTATTCCGCCGTGGAGGTTTCCGCTCCCGGGGCTTTCCATTCGACCATCCGGTGGCGGGCGGTGCGGATCGCGCGGCCCAGCAGCTTGTTGCGGGGATAGACATGGATGATCGACTCCCGCACCTGCTGTCCGGGATTGCGTAGCGCCTTTGCGAAGCTGACGCCGTCGAGTCCGCTCGGCATGGGTAGTCCCGCCAACTCGCAGATCGTCGGATAGAGGTCCACCGTCTCCACCAGGGCGGAGCTGCGGGCTGACGCTATGCCGGGGGCTGCGATGAGAAGGGGGATGCGGGCGGCTTGCTCGTAGTTGGTGTGCTTGCACCACATGCCGTGGTCGCCGAGGTGCCAGCCGTGGTCGCCCCAGAGGACGATGATGGTGTTCTCCGTCAGTTTCAGCTCGTCGAGTTTGTCCAGGACGCGGCCGAGTTGGGCGTCCATGTAACTCGTGGCGGCATAGTAGCCGTGGACCAGTTGGCGCTGCAGATCCACCGGCAGGGCCCCCTTGGCCGGGATGCCGGCGTAGCTGCGCAACTCGCCCCCAAACTGCGGCGCATACCCGGGTGCTCCCGCGGGTGGCTCGGTCACCGCGGCCAGCGGCAGTTTGGCCGGATCATGAAGGTCCCAGTATTTCCTGGGGGCGCAGAAGGGCAGGTGCGGCTTGGTGAAGCCGAGGCCGATGAAGAAGGGGGTGTCGGCGCGCTCCTTGGCCTCCGCCAGCCGGCGGATCGCTTCCGTGGCGAGGAGTCCGTCGGGGTAGGCTTCATCGGGGACGTCCGCGATCTCAAAGGCGGGTCCCTTGGCTCCCTTGCCCCGCGCAGATGCACGGTTTTCCGGAGCTTGATACATTCCGGCCTTCCATGGGGAGAAATGGGGCACATTCCACGATGCGGCATCCTCGCCATTGCCGTGTCCCACGTGGAAGATCTTCCCCAACGCTTCGGTCCGGTAGCCCTGCTTGTGGAAGTATTGCGACATCGTCACGGCGTCGGGGCGTGACTTGCGGAAATTGGTGCCCAGATCGTAGATGCCCAGCGTCTGGGGCCGCAGTCCGGTCATGAGCGCGTTCCGGGAAGGGGCGCATACGGCCTGGTTGCAGTAGGCGGCTTCCATGACCACGGACCTCTTCGCCAGGCGGTCAAGATTCGGAGTCTTTGCGAGCGGATCGCCATAGCAGCCCAGCAGCGGTTTCAAGTCGTCCACGCAGATCAGGAGGACATTCGGCTTTCCTGCGTCGGCAGCGGATGCGGTGAAAATGAGGGCGCACAGGGCTGCCAGATTGGCGGGCAAGCAGGCAAGATTCGGCATAGGGCGGATTCTACCGGTATCGCGGAGGAAGTCATTCTCACAATCGTGGAATCGGGGCGGAGAATCGGGGCAAGCTTCCGGATGCGGAGTCTTCAAGGTTGCCCGAGAATTTGAAGAGACTCGGGGATTTCCTGTCGGATCGCGCTGCCCGGCGGGTGTAGATTCGCAAAGACACCAAGGCATGGGCAGGATGACTTCCGACGAACGCAGCGACACCGATCTCCTCACGGCTTTCGGCCGGGACGGCGACGAGGCGGCGTTCGAGGCGCTCGCGGGCAGGCATGTGGACATGATTTTTTCCGTGAGCCTGCGGCGCTCGGGCAACCGGCAGTTGGCCGAGGAGGCCACCCAGAACGTTCTGGTAGGCCTGTCCATGAAGGCACGAAAGCTGGCGGTGGGGGAAAGCAGCCTCTCCGGATGGCTCCACACGGCCACGAAGTTCGAGGTCGCGAAGCTGCAGCGGCGGGAGACCCGGATCAAAAAGAGAGAGCAGGCCTATGCCAGCGACCCCATGAAGACTGCCAGCCCAAGCGACGATGAGACGTTCCAGCGTCTGATTCCATTGCTCGATCAGGCGATCGATCAACTTCGCGCAAGCGACCGCGAGGTCATCGTCCGCCGGTATCTGGAGGGGCAGGACTTCCGTCGGATTGGCGAGGCGCTGGGGATCAGCGAGGACGCCGCCCAAAAGCGGACCAGCCGCGCCTTCGAGTGCTTGAACCAGTTCTTCAAGCGGAAGGCGGGCGTGACCGTCTCGGCCACCGCGCTCGCCGTCGGCATCAGCCAGCACTGTGCCGAGGCCGCGCCCGCCGTTTGCCTGCAGATCGCCGGGAAGGCGGCGTCCACGGGGCTCGCATCCCTTTTCACCACCTCGGTCATCGCCACCATGAGCGCCGGTAAAATCACCGCAGTCGTCGCGGGCATCGTCGTGCTTGGAGGCGCCGTTGCGTTCCTCGCCAACCAGAACGGAAAACCGCCGGGAACCGTATCCACCTCCCCGCCATCCAACTCCGCAACCGGTGCCCCTTCCGCTCCGCAGTCACCTGCAGAAACCGTGGCCGCAAGTACGGGCGGCAATGCCACTCCGGAGGCAGAAGCAAAGCCCTACTCCCCGAATGAGGAGCTCGCGAAACTGGAGGCGATGAGCCCGCACCCGAGCCCGGACGAGATGGCGCGGCGACTTTCGGTCAAGCACGAGCAATGGCTCAAGGATCTGACCGCCGAACTTGGCCTGAATGACGCACAAGTGGCCGGCTTGACGAAGGTCCTCGGCACCCGCTTGAAAGACTTTCGCACCTCGCTTGATCATGAACCCGCCGCGGGTGCTCCTCCCGAGCAAAGGGAAAAGGAAATGATCACGAAGGCGGGCGGCCTCATCCGCGGAGCCGGCTTGCGAGAGGATCTCGCGGGTGTTCTCTCCGAGGAACAACTCGCCGCCTTCGATGAGCGCGAGGAGAAAATCTGGCAAAGCCAGGTCGAGTCGCTGGCCTATCGCGAACTGGCGAACATCGCGCCGATCCTGAGTCTGAAGGAGGAGCAGAAAGACCGCGTTTTCGAACTGCTGCAGAGGACATCTTCGGAGAAGCTCAAGGCGGATGGCGATGTCCGCGCTTTCATGGCATTGATGCAAAACCAGGTGCCTGGCAAAATGGAACTGACGGATGTGGCGGAGGCGGATTTCCTCTCCGCGGCATTGGATGGCCCCAATCCCGAGTCTCCCGAGTTCGAAAAGCAAGTCCTCGAAGTCGTGGGCGGGCAGATCCGGAAGCAGGTCGAGTTGCTTGGTCCCGTCCTCGACGCCCGGCAGAAGCAACGCTACCATGACCACCTCGTCAGCAAGAGCCTGTTGCCGATGCTCGGGATCGATCTTCCCGCCCCTTCAGAACCATGAATCGTCCGATGATCATCGCCCGCGCCGTCGGCTTTGCGCTGCTCTTCGGCATGGTGGCTTGCCAGAAGAAAGTAGCGGCTCCTGTCGGACCCTCGCCCGTGCTTTCCGCGGACACCGACCTCGGCCACGGCTATGTCCGCCGGGACGGGGCCATTCACTTCATCGGCGGCGGCGTCACCGGCACGGGTGCCAACGCCACCCGCATCGACATGCCCTCGCCGGAGCTCCTCAATAAGCTCGTGAGGAACAACTACGGCCCCTTCACGACTGCCGAAGGGTTGGACGCGGCCAGCTTCGAAGCGCTCTCCGAGGTATACACCCGCGACAAGAGCCGGGTGTATTACAAGTTCGACTTCGATGATTCCTTCATCGTCCACCCGTTGCCGGAGGCGGACCCGGCATCCTTCAACCTGTCTGCCGACGGTCTCGTCCGCGACAAGAACCACGTCTGGTATGGAGACAGGATTCTTGCCGGAATCGATCCCTGAGGTGAGCTGGATTTCTGGACCACCACCCACCAGAATCTATGTCCATGAACCAGAAGCACCGCAAGCGCTACACCGCCGAGTTTAAGACCCAGGCCGTCGAACTGCTTGAGACCGGCC
>JBIPNO010000148.1:0-4626 GCA_044372775.1 Haloferula sp. | reverse complement strand
TATGCTTAGGCTTAATATCTATACCTATTTCATTTTATCTATTTCATGCATTAGGCAATCCTGAAGGACTTTCCACAGCCCATGGTTTATCACTAAACACAACGCTACTTTTTATTTTTATGGCGTTTATAAATATGATAGCCAGTGCCTTGGTTTATGGGCCAATGGGCATATTTGTAATGGAATATTTTGAAAGCAAGGTACGATATACCAGCATGGGTTTTACCCATAACATAGGAAATGGCCTTATAGGCGGTGCTACGCCTTTGGTTACAGAATTTCTCAAAGCAAATATAATGGTAGGGGCTGCTTTGTCTCCATTTGTGGGCTTAATTTATCCCATAGGACTAGTGGCTTTAGCCTTCATTATTAATCCTTTTTTAAAAGAAAGCAAAGACTTACAAGACTAAAAATTTAAAATATAGATATCATGCAAAAACAGTTTGCCAGTGTTTCAGATTTGGAAGAAAAACAAATCACATTTACTGAAATAGCACCTAATGTTTACGCTTACACCACCCAAGGAGACCCCAATAGTGCGGTCATTATTGGAGATGATCATGTGTTGGTTATGGAAGCACAAGCCACTCCAGTGATGGCACAAGCCTTGATTGAAAAAATCAGAACAGTTACCGACAAGCCCATAAAATACTTAATACTTAGCCATTATCATGCTGTAAGGGTATTGGGTGCGTCGGCATTTGAAGGTGCCGAAATAATTTGCTCTGCTAAAACTTTAGAAATGATAAATGAACGTGGTGAGCAAGATTTCAAAAGTGAAACCGACCGTTTTCCAAGGCTATTTAGGTCGGTTGAATCTATTCCACATTTGACCTTCCCTACCATTACTTTCGAAACTGCCATGACCATCAATTTGGGTAATAGAATTGTAGAATTGAAACACTTAGGTGCTGGCCATACCCGTGGAGACATCGTGGCTTGGGTGCCAGATTGCAAGGCACTTTTTAGTGGCGATTTGCTTGAATACGGAGCTACACCTTATTGTGGAGATGCCCAATTAGAAGAATGGCCTCAAACCTTACAGCACATCAAGGCATTGGGTGCAGTTTGTGCAGTTCCAGGTCGTGGAAACGCTCTTTTTAATGAAAAAGAAGTAAATGAGTCGATAGATAGCACCACGAAATACGTAACCATGCTGCTCGAAACTGCAAAAGCTGCAGTCGCAAAAGGTTTAGATTTGACAGAAGCCTATAAAGAAATTCATGGTTTAATGAAACCTATTTTTGGTGATTATGTCATATTTGAACACTGTATGCCTTTCAATGTAACCCGTGCTTATGAAGAAGCTCAAGGTATCAAACATCCTAAAATATGGACCGCGGAAAAGGACAAGGAAATGTGGTTTGCATTGCAAGCAAGTATTTGATTATTAATAAATAAATTCTGGCATGAAATCATCAAATAATTCTCGTAGGGCGTTTCTGAAAAATACAGCTTTTGGAGCTGCAATCGCAGCAACACCATCTACACTAAAAGCTGAAAATGTAGCAACTAAATCCCTACAAACCAAATTGACGAAGGAATACGGATTATCGGTTCCCATCATCTCGGCAGGTATGGCCTTTATTGCCAATGCTGACTTGGCCATAGCCGTTTCAAAAACGGGTGCATTGGGTCAAATGAGTGGTTCGGGATTTCCTATAGATTATTTGAAAAGCCAGATACAAAAAATAAAAACAGAGCTAAAAGGGAAACCATTTGGTATAAATTTTATACCACGCTTCACTCAGATTGAACATATTGAAGTATGTATTGTCGAGAAAGTACCTGTCGTAATTTTTTTCTGGGACGATGTGCCTGCACCATACATCAAACGACTAAAAGAAAGTAAAGTAAAAATATGGATACAGATAGGCAGTTTAGCAGAAGCCAAGTTCGCAGTTGAAGTTGGTGCAGATGCCTTAATAGTGCAAGGGTACGAAGCTGGCGGCCATAATAGAAGCACGGCTTCTGCATTTTCTTTATTACCCAATATAAAAAAAGCCTTACCAAAAATACCCCTAATTGTTGCAGGTGGTATTGCTGATGGCCAAGGTTTAGCCGCTGCACTTACATTGGGAGCAGATGCAGTTTCGGTTGGTACTCGATTTTTGGCCACACCAGAATCCAATGCTCATCCTGAATACAAGAGAAGGGTTGTAGCAGCAGAAGTGCATGATACGGTGCATCATAATATATTTGGTTTTGATTTCCCAGATGCCACAGTAAGGGGCATTCGCAATAAAATAGTTGCCGAATATGAAGGTAAAGATTATCCTGCCCCTTATGCCAATAAAAAACCTGAAGATTTTCCAATCATAGGTCATTCGGCTATGGGGCCAATCAGGCGGTTTTCGGGTGTGCTACCTACACCAGAAACTACTGGCGATTTTGAGCAAATGAGCCTATTGGCAGGTGAGTCTGTCGGACTTATAAAAGACATAAAACCGGTATCAGAAATTGTATCTCAAATGGTAAAAGAAGCAAAAGAGTGTTTAGCAAAATTTTAAAATCTATGAAAGCAAAATTATTTTTAAGGCTGTTGGTTTGTTTGACGATTATCAACTTGGGATGTAGCCCAAAACTAAGCAATAGTAAGTCGACCGATATCAAGAAATCGGAAAGTAAACTGCATCATATTGTGCTTTTTAACTTTAAAGAAACTGCCCCAATTGATACCATTGAAAAAGCTATGTACGAACTTTTTGGTAGTATAAAAGGAGTAAATGATTTGAGTTTTAATAAAAACGTATCGAGCAGGGGCAATCTCGATAAAGGTTACAAATATTCATTTTATATGACATTTGAATCTGAATTTGTGAGAGATTCTGTTTTTTATACACACCCTAATTATAAAAAGATTGGCGGTATTATAGGTCCTCATATCAATGAATATCTTATTTATGACTATTGGATACCAAGTAATTGACAATAAATTTTAATAGGTATGAAAAAAAATATAATAATACTCGCATTATTGGTAAGTAGCTTAATTTCAAAAAGCATATTCGCTCAAAAAACGGTTAGCTGGGTTTCAACCTCAGAAACGGAGCAATGGAAAAAACAAAAAAGTCCAAAGTTTAGTAAGGCTACCGATAAAATAGATGTAGAAATAAAACTAGATAAACCTCAACAAAAAATCGAAGGCTTTGGGGCTTGTTTTAATGAGCTGGGCTGGACTTCTCTTAGTATTTTGTCTACCAAAGACCGTGAGTCTATCATAAAAGAATTTTTTGCACCAAATATTGGAGCCAATTTTACTATCTGTCGCATGCCTGTGGGGGCAAATGATTTTTCAAGAAATTGGTATTCTTTAAATGAAACAGAGGGTGACTTTGAAATGAAAAATTTTAGCATTAAAAATGATTTTGAAACTTTGATTCCCTTCATTAAAAATGCTCAAAAATACAATCCTGCCCTAAAACTTTGGGCATCGCCTTGGTCTCCGCCTACTTGGATGAAATACAATAAACACTATGCTTCAAGACCGGTGCCTAATGTAAGTAAATGGCCAGCAGATAGATTGCAAAAAATGAGAGATAGTTGGGGGATGGATTTTAGAGGCATAAGCAACGGCATGAAACCAGAGCAAACCATAAAAGAAGGGCAAGATGGATTTATACAAGACGAAAAATATTTCAAAGCATACAGCCTTTATTTTTCAAAATTTATAGATGCCTATAAAAAAGAAGGAATCAAAATAGGAATGGTTATGCCCCAAAACGAATTTAACTCAGACCAAGTTTTTCCAAGCTGTACATGGAAAGCCAATAGTTTAGTAAATTTTGTGTCATACTTAGGCCCAGAAATGCAAAAAAGGAATGTAGATGTCTTTTTTGGAACGATGGAACGCCCAAATCATAAATTGGTTGATACGCTTCTTACCGACCCCAAAAGCAAACCATATATAAAAGGTGTAGGCTTTCAATGGGCTGGCAAAGATGCTATTGGGGCAATTCATAAAAATTATCCCAACTTAAATTTATACCAGTCAGAACAAGAATGTGGCAATGGTTATAACGATTGGAAGGGTGCCGTTCACTCTTGGGACCTCATGAAGCATTTTCTTAACAATGGCGTGACGGCATATATGTATTGGAATATGTCCTTAAATGAAGGTGGAGTGAGCACATGGGGCTGGCATCAAAACTCGCTTGTTGTTGTAGATACCTTGACTAAGAAATATAGATACAGCTATGAGTATTATTTAATGAAACATTTGAGCCATTTTGTAAAACCAAACGCCCAAAAAGTGCAAACTGAAGGTGCTTTTAATAATATTATAGCCTTTGAAAATCCCGATAAAAGCGTAGCTGTTTTGGTGCATAATGATAGTAGTGAACAAAAAACGGTTAATATTAAAATTGGTGGTAAAACCATAAACCCCACTTTAAAACCTAACACTTTTAGTACGTTTTTGATAAAATAACCATGTTTAAATACCAAACTTATCCTTTCGTAAAGCCGCCAGAATTAAATAATGGTAATTCTAAAATTTACGATGTAAGTATTGTAGGCGGTGGGCCAGTGGGTTTAACATTGGCTCTGTCATTGGCAAAACAAGGCGTCCAAGTTTTGCTTTTAGATGATAGCAATCAGGTGAGTGTGGGCAGTCGTGCTATATGT
>JBIPNO010000016.1:0-107827 GCA_044372775.1 Haloferula sp. | reverse complement strand
GGCCCTCAGGCGTTTTTGGAACGACGCGGCGGCGGTGCTGCGGTTGGTCGGACGCCCGTGGCTGCTGGATCAAGCAAACGCTACGCGTCCAAGATTAAAGTCACATTAGTTTGAAGAACTGGTATCAATCGGCAAATCCGGAGATGGAGCAGTGGGATTCATTTGCGGAAGGGTAGCACCTCGTCAGTGGAACTGAAGTCGATTTTGGGTAGGCGGCGCTGTCGGAACCTTCCTCAGCCAGCGAAGCCCCGAAGGTGAGTTGGAAATGGAAGGGAGTGAGAAATGCGGGAGCGGGAAGAGGCGTTGGAGAAAGCCACGTTTTGGCGATGTGGACGGGGTCGGAGAGGCAGAGTTGGAGGGACCGCTCTGCGGGGCAGAGCCTCCGCGCCCCCGGTGGGCTACCCCTGATTCACCTCCGGCTTGAACTCCAGGGCGTGGCTGTCGGGGGCGTCCATCTTTTCGATGCTGCCTTTCTCGTCCTGGACCGGGACGACCTTGATGTCGACTTGCACCGGGACGGCGCGGAGGCCTTCGATGAGTTGGCGGAGTTGCTGGACGGTCTGGTCGGTGAGGGTCTGCGGTTGGGCGTAGCTTTGGCCGGCGGCGGAGATGCCGTCCTTGATGGCTTCGAGGCCGTCGTTGAACTGGGTCATCTGGGCGACGACGCGGGCGACGGGGTCGTTCTCGCCGGCACCGCCCATGAGCTTGCGCTTGTTGAACCCCTTCTTGATCTGCTCCCAGCGGGCGGCCTGGGTTTCGTCGAGGAGGCCTTCCATTTCTGACATCGATCCTAGCCATGCTGTGGCCCGGTAAAGAGGCACCCTCTGGAAACGGCGTGGGCCTTGAGCTTCTTTGCCACCTTTCGGCACTCCTTATCGGACATACCTTGGAAATCGATCAGGGCGTGGGAGGGGAAGTTCACCAAGGGATCTTCCACCGGCACGGTTGCCTCGGATCGCGCCTCCGCACCGGAGACACCCCAGACGCTGTGTGACTCGTTCGCAAGGACGTCCGTGTAGTGGCGATGCGCGTCTTCCGGTGTGATCTGGTCGCCGTCGTATACCGAGAGCTTTCCTTCGTCCTTCGGGAAGGGATAAAAAACCTGGCTGGTGGGAAGTGCTCCATCCATGAACTTCGGATGAGCCTGGCGCAGCAAGATGGTCTCGGGGGTCATGCCTGGCGGGGGGTAATCGAGCGGCTGAGGAAGTCGAAGAAGGCTTTCCATTCGGCCTCGTTTCCGAGGGGAAAGTCCCGTTCCACATCATGTCCTTCCGGATCGAAAGCGTGATATTCAGCCAAAGACCCTTCCAGACGGAGATCCACCGAGGGGTCGCCCGGGCTCTGCCATTCCAGCAACAGACTCCCTTCCGGAGTCGGCACGATGGCGGGCAGGGCGAGCTTCTCAGGATAGTGTGCGATCAGGTTCGCCGCGATCCGTTGCAAGGCTGCTGCTTCCGGCGCGCGACCGGCACGGTCAAACCAGCCATCCTGCAAGGCCGAAATCTCCTCCAACCGGTTGGCGATCTCGTAGTTCATCTGGATGGAAAGCGATTCCACTGCGACAACCTTTTGAATTTTATCCCATGAATCGTAGCTGCCGACGCCGATCATGGTCACAAGGTGGCGCGGGCGGCCGTTGAGTGTGCGCGCCTTCTCGGCAAAGTTCTCCGGGATGGGAACCGTGGCCTTGGTTCCATCCAGCAGGCGCATGCGGAAGGTCATGGCCTTGAAGTCGGCTTCTTCGATGAGACCATTCAATTCAATGTCCCGCTCGTAAACCTGATCGGCTGCGAGGACGAGCGACTTCCGTTTCACCGGAGTTAGAATGGCGGCGGCCCCGCCCGTTCCCAGATCGACGCTCTCCCCTTCCTTGAGCGACCGGCCGAAGCGATTGAAGATGCTCAAAAGGTCCTTCGGGAAAGCCTCCGGCAACTGATTCTCCGGCGCGCGGATGCACTCGGCCACAAGGTCCCTGGCTCTCTCGAAATAGGGCTGGTCTCCGATGCCAAGCGCGAGAACTCCGGCGGTCACCAACGATAGAAGCGGCCGGGCGGATCCTTCGTCCACTCGTTCGAGATGGAGTTGGAAATCGGCACCGAAGCCCTTCGGCACGCGTTGGCGCTCAGGGTGCTCGGACAAAAAAAGACGCTTTGCCAACTCGGTCACCAACTCCTCGTAGGCGGCGAGATCACGAACGACTTCCAAGGGAAGGGTGTGTTCGGTAAATCGGGCACCATCGAATTTCGGCTGGAGGAATTCGATCTTCATGGGTTCCGCGGGAGGATGCTGCTGTGAGATTGCCGAGTGTGAACCTCGGGTCAACGGAAAAGGCCCGGCTCGTTTGGCCCCGGCGCACTATGGGCAGGAGGCTTGCTCGCCCGGGGCCCTACCCCTGATTCACCTCCGGCTTGAACTCGAGGGCGGGGCTGTCGGGGGCGTCCATTTTTTCGATGCTGCCCTTTTCGTCCTGCACCGGGACGACCTTGATGTCGACTTGCACGGGGACGGCGCGGAGGCCTTCGATGAGTTGGCGGAGTTGCTGGACGGTTTGGTCGGCGAGGGTCTGCGGCCGGGCGTAGCTTTGGCCGGCGGCGGAGATGCCGTTCCGGATGGCTTCGAGGCCGTCGTTGAACTGGGTCATCTGGGCGACGACGCGGGCGACGGGGTCGTTCTCGCCGGCGCCGCCCATGAGCTTGCGCTTGTTGAACTCCTTCTTGATCTGCTCCCAGCGGGCGGCCTGGGTTTCATCGAGGAGGCCTTCCATTTCGTAGAACTTCAGAAGGTTCGCCTCGGCGGCGGCGGTGAGGTTCTGGGACTCGCTGCGGTAGTGGTCGATGACGATCTGGCGGACTTCCTGCGGGGTCATCAGCGGCAGGACCTTGTCGGCGATGCGCGCCATGTTGCGGTAGGAGCCCTGGAGCTTGAAGGGCGGCTCGGTGCGGTAGGCGTCTTCCTGGGCGGCGCTTTTGATGTACTGGAGGTTCACCCGCAGGATGGTGTCGCGGACGGAAAGGAGGTGCTTCACGACCGCGAGCATTTCCTCGATCTCGGCGGGGGTGTAGTTGCCCTCGAAGTCGGCGCCGTCGCGGCTGCCGGTTTCGGCGACGCGGATGAGCATCAGGACGTCCTTCTGCGAGCGGCTGGCGAGCTTCGACAGGGTGACATTCGCGGTGAGGCAGTTCTCGATGTAGCTGCCTTTGAACGCGGCTTCGTGGCCGCCGAGGATGTCGCCGAGGTTGTAGGTGTCGGCGCGGTTGGCGAGCATGTCCGGGATCTGGAACTTGCCGCCGCTCTCGGTGTAGGGGTTGCCGGCCATGACGACGGCGACCTTTCTACCACGGAGATCGTAGGTCCGCGCCTTGCCCTTCCACACGCCCTCGATCTTGCGCTGGGCGTCGCAGAGGCTGATGAACTTTTGCAGGAACTCCGGGTCGGTGTGCTGGATGTCGTCGAGGTAGAGCATCACGTTGTCGCCCATCTCCAGCGCGAGGTTGGCGCGTTCGATCTCCATCTTGGCGGAGGCGTTCGGGGCCTCGGCGGGGTCGAGCGAGAGCACGCGGTGGCCGAGGGCCGGGCCGTTGATCTTGACGAAAGTCAGGCCGAGGCGGTTGGCGACGTACTCCATGATGGTCGTCTTGCCGTAGCCGGGCGGGGAGATGAGGAGCAGCAGGCCGCTGCGGTCGGTGCGGGTGTTCGCGCCGGCGGTGCCGAGCTGCTTGGCGAGGTTGTCGCCGATGAGCGGCAGGTAGACCTCGTCGATCAGCCGGTTGCGGACAAAGGAGCTCATGACCTTCGGCTTGAACTCATCGAGCCGCATCTCATCGCGCTTCACGCCGGTGAGCTGCGACTTGCGTTCGGCCAGGGCGCGGAAGGCGGCGGCATCGGTGCGCTCGTGGCGGTCGAGGCGGTCGAGGAACTCGCTGTAGTGGATTTCCAGAGTGCTGTCGGCGATCCGCGGGTGGCTGGAGCGCAGGCCATCGGCGCGGAAGGAGAGCGGGAGGGTCTTCACCGCGCGCTGCTCGAAGCCGCCGCGGGCGAAATGGACCGCGGCCTCGTCGATGACGGCGGCGAGCAGTTCGGCGGGCGTGTCTTGCAGGGCTTCCGGGTGATTGATGGCGAAGCCGGCGAGCCAGTCGCGGGCGATCTCGTAGCGTACGGAGGGCGGAGACTCTTGTCCGCCCGTCGAATCCTTGAAGATGCCCTCCGCGCGCTTCGCCACCAGCGTTTGGTGGAAATGGCGGCTGAGTTCGGCGGCGGCGGCGGAGACGAGGAAGGCAGCGCCGGCGGCGAGTTCCTCGGCGAGGTAGTCGGCGGCTTTCGCGGCTTCGATGTCGGGGAAGAGGCCGTGGTCGGCGGTCCAGGTGCGGAAGGCGGTGGCGAGGCGTTGTTTCCACGCGCCGATCTCGTCGCCACCGGCGAACAAACTACGACGTTTGCCGTAGGATGCGAATTGGCCGGCGAGGCGGTCCTTGGCGGGATCGTCCCAGCTTTCCCAGAACAGCAGGGCCGCGGCGCGGTCGCGCGGGCCGAAGCGGAGCAGGCCGGCTTCGGCGTGGATGGGGAGGAGATGGGCGAGGATCTTCGCGGCGTCCTCGTCGTGGATGCCTTTGGTGTAGCCTTCGGCGTAGCGGGGCTGCATGAAGGTTTGAACAGCCAGCAAGACGTCGAAGGTCTTAAGGTCGAAGGTCGGAAGGTCGGAAGACAGTAGAAATTGCCACGCGAGGTATTCGGCCCGGGCGACGCGGGGGCTTTCGCTGGGGACTTCGAGGTCCCAGGCGTCGCGGGTGGCGAGGAAGGCGGGGTCGGTGATCGGCTCGAAGAACTTGGTGCCGGTGAGGTGGAAGGCCATCGCGTCCTCGTGGGGGACGATGGTCATTTCCAGCGGCTGGGTGTTGACGTTGAAGCTGTTCTTGCCGAAGCGGATGACGTTCTCGCCCTCGACGTAGAGGTCCTTCTTGTCCTTGAGCTGGCGGACGCCGTCCTCGCGCAGGGTCTTGACGCGGGTCTGGAGGTCGTCGGCCTTGACCGAATCGCCGAGCCCTTGGAGCTGGCCGATCAGGTCGCGGACCTTTTCGATCATCGGATCGGTCGCGAAGTAGGAATGGATCGCCTCGACCTCGTTGAAGGACGCGACCCGATTGCGGATGCCGGCGAGGATGCGTTCGGCGGACTTGAAAAGGGCGCCGGCGCGCTTGCCGCGGGCCTCGACGAGCTGGGTGCGGCGGCCTTCGAAGGCATCGTAGATTTCCTCGCGGCGGACGGCGATCTGCTCGATGTATTCGTCGAACTCGGCGAACTTCCCTTCAAGCTCCTCGACCTGGACCATCAGGCGGGTCAGCGATTCGTCGACCTTTTCCGGCGTGTCGCAGAGGTCGAGGTAGTTTGCCAGCGCCTGCGACAGCAGCTTCATCTGCGCGGCGAACTGGGCCTCGCCTTCGCCGCGGGAGAGCTCGCGGCGTTTGTTGCGCAGCGAGCCGCGGGTGCCGTTGAGGCGGGCGTAGAGGGCGGAAATGCGCTCGATGATCGCGGTGGTCTGGGTCGCGTCGGCGATCTTGAGGCCGCCGACGATTTCGATCAGCATTTCCAGCTCGGTCGCGGCCTGGTCGAGGGCGGTGGCGACCTCGTCGGCTTCGGTGACCTTGGCGATCTTCGAAAGCGCGGCTTCCTGGGTGTCGATCGACGCGGCGTAGGACTTCAGGGAATCCTCGCCTAACAGGAAGTCGACGGTTTTGTTGGAGACCGTGTCGGTGGTGTCGACGACTTCCTTTTCGAAGGCATCGATGACGGAGGGATCGGTGTAGCGGACATCGCGCAGGGCGATGATCTCGCCGCGCAGCTTGCGGAGGCCGGCGAGCTGGTGGACGAAGCCGTGGAGCGCGTCGGGCGGCGAGGTCTGGGTCTCGCGGATGAGCTTTTCGACGGCGGCGCGGACGGCGGTGGTGCGCTCGCTGGCGACGGCGCGGAGCTTCTGGACTTTCTCGAATTCGCCGATGGCGGCTTCGCCGGCTTTCTTGATCTCGCGGAGGGGCGCGGCGAGCGACTGGCACTCGGCGCGGTCGAGCCAGAAGTAGGAATCGAGCAGGTCGCCGGAGCGTTTGACGATGTCGAGGTAGAGCCCGGCGAAGGAGTCGTCCTTGTTAAGCAGCGTCAGCAGCTCGCGCGACTCCGCCATGCCGCGGACCAGCTCGGGGTTGCCGACCTTGTAGAGGAAGGAGTCCTTGTTGGTGGCGGCGGCGGTGCTGGTCTCGTCGTCCAAGTACGGCGTTTGCCATACTTGCAGGGCGTGGTGGCGCTGCGGCTGGCCGTCGCCGCGGAACAGGACGAGCTGGCCGTCGCCGAACAACGAGTAGCCGGAGCAGACGATGGGCGTGTCGACCGACTGCTGGATCCGGTTGTAGGAAAGCAGGACGTAATCGCCGACGGCGCGGTTGTAGAACGAGTAGAGGAAGTCCTCGCCGTTCGAGCTGGCGACCTTGCGCTCGAAGCGCATGTCGAGGATGCCGTGGTCGAAGGTCTTCACCTCGCCGGTCTGGAGCAGGTAGCCGTTGGCGAAGATGATGCCGTGGTCGTCGGGCAGCAGCACGCAGGAGTCGCCGATCGCGTCGATGCGGTGGACGGTCTTGGTCTTGTCGTTGAAGACCAGGTGGCGGTGCAGGCTTTCGCGGTAGGGCAGGATTTTCAGCAGGATGAGCGAGCCGACGACGGCGTAGAAGATTTCCGCGTCGTCGAGCGTCTGGTCGTTTTCGGTGACCGGCTCGGAGTAGATGCCGTGGCCGCTCGCGGTGTTGTCCTCGATCTTGATGGTGAGGTCGCCGCCGACGGTCTCGACGAAGACGCGGTCCTCGATCGAGACGTGCGGGTGCATGCCGCCGCGGTGCATGCCGCGGTGGGCGCGCTGCCACTGGAATTCCTGCTGGGCGGGATAGACGACCTCGTGGTCGAAGCGGTTGCCGAGGTATTCGAGGGTGCCGTCCGAGTTGATGCGCCACTTGAAGGCCTTGATGTCGTCGATGGTCTTGCCGGACCGCATCTTCAGGTAGAGATGGGGCCCGATGACCATGAACTTCTGGAAGACGGCCTCGCGGTAATACTTGAAGAGGTAGGCGAAGTCTTCGGCGAAGCGCGGGTCGGCGAGGACCTGGTCGACGGGGACCTCGGTGAAGCCGCGGGTTTCCGGGTTGTAGTCGTAGGCGGCGAAGACGTCCTTGATATCGGTCGTCTGCTTGAGGCCGAACTGGATGTTGTAGCCGAAGAGGAAGCGGTGCTTGCCGACGGCGACGAGGTCGCGGGCGACGCAGTTGTGCTCGGTGGCGACGCGCTCGGTGCCGAGCAGGGCGGTCTGGATGCCGCCGAAGACGTCGAGGCGTTCGGTGTTCAGGGCATCGAGGCCGGTGCGGAGGGTGGCGGCGTGCTTGTCGAGCCGGGCGCGGATGACTTCATACGCGCCGCCTTCGAGCTGGTCGGGTTTGGGGGTGGGCTCGGACATGGGGCGGGTGCAAAAAGGGAAACAACGAAAGGGAGGAAGTTGTCCAAGTTAGGAAGTGAGATGGGGGCTCGCGCTGCTCGTCGGACCGGGTGCAGGAGGGGAACAACGAAAAAGTCGAAATAGACGAAATTTAAAACCAAAAGCCCATACGGGGGCAGCGGTTTCAGGTGTAGGGCTCCTCAACGGGTATCTCCGAAAGCGTGGCTTCGGCCCACTCGAGAGCGATCGCTCGATCCCTGGGATCTGCCGCCATTGCGGCAAACGATTCCTCCAAGGTCAGCTTGGTGGGAAGAGCGCGGTGCGGTTCGAGAGGGCCGGGATGGGCCTCATCTTTCTTGGAAGTTCCTTTGGGCATCGAGCAAGTGGAAGTGGGAGCCAAAGAGGGGGACGATATTGGTGAAGTTGGGAATGGTGATCGGGAAGGTCGCGTTGCTCGCGGAGATGGGAGGGGGGAACAACGAAAGACTCGAAATCGGCGAAACTTAAGAGTGGAGATTTGGGGGCTCGCCGTGTTCGCGGAGCCAGTCGGCGAGGACGATCCGTTCCCACTGGAGGCCGCCGACGCGGCCGTAGTTGACGAGGATCCCGAGTTTGAAGCCGGTGGCCTTGAGATAGTTGATGACCTGGGTGCGATGCGAGTCGTCGAGTGACTTCACGGCTTTGACCTCGAGGAGGATCTTCGCGTGAGTGACGAAATCGGCTTCGTACTTCCGGCGGAGACGGCGTCCTTTGTAGCTGATCTCCAAGCCCGGGTGATGGACTGCGGGGGTTCCCCGCAGCTCGAACTCGATCTCGAGGCACTCATGGTAGATGGGCTCGACGAAGCCGCAGCCCTTCTCCCGATAGACCTCGAAGCAGGCTCCCATCACATCGTAGCTCTCCTCCTTGTAAAGGATCTCGCTCATAGCTTTCCTTCTTCAATTTTCGCCAGTTTCGACTTTTTCGTTGTTCCAACCTCTTCTCACTTCAGCACCTTGCCGGCATTCTCATCCGCCAGGCCGAAGCGGTCGGCGGCGCCTAGGAGGCTGATGAGCTTGCTGCGGGTTTCGCCGCTGGCGCTGCCGAGGAACTGGGCGAGAGCGGCGCCGACGGTGAGGTTCTTGACGTCCTCGCTGCTAACCCCGAACTGGCCGGCCCACTCGCGGAGCTGGGCTTTGAAGTAGTCCGGGTCGCCGTTGAAGAAGGTCTCCTTCACGTCGCTCAGGACTTCGCTGTTGGAGACCATGCGGTCGACCGATTTGCCGCGCGAGATGGCGCCGGCGATCTGGTCGAAGAACTTGCCCTCGCCGCCGATGATCTCGATTTTGGCCGACTTCATCGCCTCGCCCATGACGCGGGCCTGGGCTTCGGCGATGTCCTTCTGGATGTGGATGCCGGCGAGGTCGACGGCCTTCTCCTTGTCGAGGCGGAGCTTGAACTCCTCGTGCGACTGGCCGGCTTCCTCGAGCAGCTTCATCGCCTCGGCCTTCTTGGTGATGCCCTCGGCTTCGGCCTGGAATTTCAGGCGGCTGACTTCCGCTTCCGCGGTGCCCTGCTTCTGGGTGGCATCGGCGGTGGCGACCATGACTTCCACCTCGCCGAGGCCGACGGCGGCGGCCTCCTTGGCGGTGGCTTCGGCCAGCATCTGCTTGGCGTGCGACTGCTTCTGGCTGGCGCTTTCCTCGGCTTCGGCGGCGATGACAATTTCCTCCGCCTTGAGCTCGGCGGACTTTTTGGAGGCCTCGGCGGACTTGACGCGTTCGTAGAGATCCTGGTCGGCGCGGAGTTTCGCGGCTTCCTGCGAGCCCTCGGCTTCCTTGACCTTGCGGATCAATTCTTCCTGCGCCAGCGCTTCGGCCTGGGTGACCATCACCTGCTTGGCGCGGTCGGCACCGGCGAAGGCTTCGGTGTCCTTGATGCGTTCCTGCTCGATCACGACGAGCTTCTCGACCGCGACGCGTTCCTTGATCACGTCCTGGATCAACTTCTTCTCCACTTCGACCGCCTTCTCCTTCTCGATCGACTTGAGCATGGTCACGCGCTCGCGCTCGATCGACTCGAGCTCCTGGTCGCGCTTCACGCGCTCCACTTCGACGACGTCGGTGCGCTCCTTGTTGCGCTGGGCGACGAGCACCTGGCGGTCCTTGTTCTGGGTCGCGACCTCGATTTCCTCGTCGGCGGCGATGCGGGCGCGCTCGCCCTTCTGGCGCTCTTCCTCGCGGACCTTCATCGTCTCCGCTTCCTCGCGGGCCTTCACGCTTTCGACCTCGCGCTGCTGCTTGGCCACGGTTTCGGCAAGCTGGCGTTCGAGCTCGAGGATCGCCTCGCGGGCTTCGACGTCCTGCTGCTTGATGACCTTCTCCTTGTCGCGCTGGATGTTGTTGGAAAGCTTGGCCTGGGTGGCGGTCAGCTCGGTGATCTTCTTGATGCCCTCGGCGTCGAGGATGTTGTCGGGATCGAGCGCTTCGATCGGGGTCTGCTCGAGATAGTCGATCGCGGCGTCGTCGAGGACGAAGCCGTTGAGGTTGGTGCCGATGATCTTGATGATCTCGTCGCGGAAGGTTTCGCGCTCCTCGTAGAGTTCGGTGAAGTCGAAGCGCTTGCCGACGGTCTTGAGGGCTTCGGAGAATTTCGCATCGAACAGCGTGCGGATTTCATCGGTGTTCGACGCGCGTTCGCAACCGACCGACTGGGCGACGCGGAGGACATCGTCCTCGGTCTGGTTGACCCGCACGAAGAAGGCCACCTTGATGTCGGCGCGCATGTTGTCCTTGCAGATCAGGCCGTTCTTGGCGGTCCGGTCGATCTCGACGCGCTTGAGCGAGATGTCGATGGTCTCGAGGCGTTGCAGCACGGGGATGACGGTCATGCCGTTGAAGCTGACCTTGGTGCCGCCGACGCCGGTCTTGATGAGTGCCTGGCCGCGCTGGGCCTTGCGGTAGAACATCGAGAACAGGACGGCGCCGCCGATGATCACGACCAGGACGGCACCGATCGAAAGGGCGATGAGGAGGCTGGGCTCGACGGCTGCAAGCGGGAGGGATGCGATGGGATTCATGGGTCTGGGTGGGGTACGGAGAATGTGTTAGAGGGCGCGGACGATGTGGATACCGGTTTCGGAATCGTGGTGGATGACGAGGATGGCGGTGCCGCGGGCTAGCGGTGGCGAGCCTTCGGCGGTGCGGGCGTGCAGGAGCAAGGGCGCGCCGCGGTGTTCCACCTCGACCTGGCCCTCGCGTTCGTTGACGTGGGCGGTGCGGACGGTGCCGGTGCGGCCGATGATCGGCGGGCCGGTTTCAGGATCGTCCTGGACGAGGCGGAAGAGCGGCTTCAGGGGCGAGACGGCGAAGCGGGTGATGACGACCGCGGAGACGAGCGCTCCGATGGAGACGATGCCGCCGCGCCAACCGCTGGCATCGGGATTGAACCAGAGGTTGCCGAGCATGGCGCAGCACCAGAGGAAGATGACCAGCACGGAAAGTACGATCATCACCGGGATTTCCCGTGCGTTGAGGATGCGCAGCGAGCCGTGGATCCACTCGAAGACCGGGTGGTCGTGATGGTGGCCGCCGTCGTGGCCGTCGAGGTCGACGCCCATGAAGTCGTGGTCGACGGCGCCGATGATGCTCAGCAGCCAGAAAAGCGCGACCGGGACCAAGAGGATGGTCAGAGGCAGCATCGGTCCGCTGATGGCAAGTTCCCAGATCTCTTTCACGAGGCCGGCATTCCAGACAATGTTCAGTTATCAGGCCACTACAAAAGCGCCGGGCAATTCGAGGAACTTGTGAAACGGGATCGTCACAGGTTGCGCAGCGATTTCGCCGCATCGCTGCGGGCGGCGAAGAAGGCGGGGACGAAGGCGGCGATGGCGCACAGGATGAAGGCGCAGACCGCGATGATGGTGATTTCCACCGGGTTGATGTGGGCGGGGAGGACGGAGGAGGTGGTGAAGGACTTCGGGAAGGGATCGAAGCCGAACTGGCGGAACAGCACCTGGATGCCGCCGCGGAAATGGAGGACCAGCAGGCCGAAGCCCACTCCGAGCAGGGCACCGAGGAAGCCGAGGATCATGCCTTGCCAGACGAAGACCCCGACGATCTGGCCGGGCGCGGCGCCGAGGGCTTTCATCACGCCGATCTCGCGGCGCTTCTGGATAGTGACGGTGAACATCACGGCCATCATCGAGAACGCGGAGACGAGGATGATGAAGGAGAGCGCGAAATACATCATCATGCGCTGTTGGTTGATGAGGCGGGAGAAGTCGCCGAATTCCTCCATCCAGGTGATGGCCTGCCAGCCTTCCGGGGCGAGGGCGAGCAGCCCGGCGGCGGTCTTGTCGGCCTGGTAGGCATCGTCGAGGCGGACCGCGATGCCCTGCACGGTGCCTTGCAAGCCGGCGAGGTCCTGGGCGAGCGGGAGCGGCATGAAGACGTCCGGCATGAGAGCCATCTGGGAGGCCTGATAGATGCCGACGACGATGGCTTCCTTCGGCAGGACGATCTCCTTGAAGGACTTGAAGATCTCCGCGTCCATCTTGTCGATATCCACCCCGTCGATCCCGTCGAGGAGCTCGGTGATCTGCTGCGGCACGGTCGGGTCGAGGAGGCGGCTGCCGTCTTCTTCCGGCTCGGGGTCGAGCAGCATGAGGATCTGGCCGACGAGTTCCCTTTCCGGATCCCGGATCTCCTGGGTGAAGACGTCGTAAAGCGGTTCGTAGATCGCGAGATAGGCTTCATCGCTGAGGCGCACCTTGTCGCCTTGCGGGACGAAGGAGGTCTTGAGGAGTTCGCGGGTGGCGGCGATTTGCTTCGCGAATTCCTCGCGGACCGCCGGGCGGCTGGTAATGCGGTTGATGCGTTCGACCTCGTCGAGGTTCTGGGCGGAGAGGAATTTCACCGTGTCGCCGGGGAAGAGGCCGAACTGGCGGGCGAGGATCGAGGAGATGATCACGCGGTTGTCCAGGCCCATGTCGGCGGAGCTGTCGGGGAAGTCCTCGAGGTCGAGCATTCGTTCCATGCCGGCGACCTGGGCGGGGTCCTGGGTGTCGATGCCGCGGAAGAAGACCGGGCGCTTCTTGGTCACCATGTCGACCATCAGCACGTATTCCTGGACGAAGGCGGTGGCGGATTGCACGCCAGGCTGCTGGGCGACCTTCTCGGCGGTCTCGCGCCAGTTTTCGATGGGGTCGCGG
This sequence comes from Haloferula sp., assembly GCA_044372775.1. Lineage (GTDB taxonomy): Bacteria > Verrucomicrobiota > Verrucomicrobiia > Verrucomicrobiales > Akkermansiaceae > Haloferula. Next base: position 95,171 of record JBIPNO010000016.1, on the reverse strand, counting down.
AAGCCATCGCCATAGACCGCGGGTTCGAGGCGGATGTGGGGGGTGAAGCCGAGCAGGCGGCCCTTCACTTCGCGCTCGAGTCCGGCGTAAACGGCCATCACGACGACCAGGACCAGCACGCCGAGCAGCACGCCGGTGACCGAGATCAGGGTCACGGCGGAAAGCATGGCGCGGCGCGGATTGAGGTAGCGCCAGGCAAGCATCAGGCTGAAGGAACGTCGGGCCATGCGTGTGGGTAGCGGTTGGGCGGGGTCCCGGCAAGGGCGTTGGAGGGTGGAGGCTCGTCCTGCCCGTTACCCCCAAGTCGAGTGGTTGGATTTTTGCCCTGACGGGGCAAGATGGGATAGCCCGGGGCAAGCAACGCGCAGCCCCGGGATCGGGCGAAACCGTTCCGCCGCGCTGAAAGTGCGGGATGGGGAGGGTAGCACGAGGTGATTCGTCGCACTGGCCCCATCGCCCCCCTTCAGGGCGCCAAATGCCGGATCCACGGACCCGGGGCGGCGCAAAGCCTTGCCCCGGGCTATCTCATTACGGCCCGTTGGGGCTTGAATCCATAGTTGTGGGTAACGGACAGGACGAGTCTCCGCAGTCCATGGGGCTGCGACCGTTTACGGGTCACGGCGGTAGGTCACGAGCGGCGAGCGGACGCCTTCGGAGACGGCGTGGATGAGGGTGCCGTCGCGGGAGAAGGCGACGGACTCGGCCTGGCGGAGGAGATGGGGCTCGAGGGCGAGCGGGGCTTTGGCGAAGGCGGCGGGCCAGCTTTCGGCGGCGGCTTTCGGGAAGACGAAGGTGCCTAGATAGGTGACCACCACGGCAAATCGGCCATCGGCGCTGAGGTCGAAGCCGGTGGGTTGTGCGGCGAAGGGGATCGTCGGATTTCCGGCGGGGAAGGGTGTCGGGATGGTGCCGATCTTTTTCGCGGTGAGGAGGTCATTGCCGGCGGGTTTCAGCGGCAATTCGTAGATGACCGGCGGCGTGGTGCGTTTGCTGATCAGGAGGATTTTGCCGGCCTTCGCATCGACCGCCACCGATTCGCAATCGCGCGGGCCGTCGTCGTAGCGGAAGCGGATCGTCCAGGCGGGAGACACGGTTTCATCGAGCTTTTTCCCGGCGGCGGGCAGGGCGGGTTCGGCGACGATGTGGAGCAGGCACTCGGGGCGGGTGGAGCCGTTGTCGCCGGTGTCGGCGACGAGGAGGTAGGGCTTTCCGCCGAGGGTGAAGGAGGCGAGGTCCTCCCAGTCGGTGTTGCGGGTGTCGCGCAGGGTGACCTTGCCGCGGTCGCTGCCGTCGGTGCCGGCGAGGTGGAGGACGGCGGGGCTGCCGCTGTCATTGATGAGCCAGAGGGCGTCGGCGGCGGTGGGCGAGGCGGCGAGGCCGCTGGCTTCGGTGATGGCGGGGGACTGGAGGTTGGTGCCGGGTTTGACGCGGGGGAAGGCGGGAGGCTCCGCAGCTTGGAGCAGGGATCCGAAGACGATGATGAGGGTGAGTCGGCGGATCATGGTCATCTTTGGACTGCGGCAGCCTTGTTGCCGCTTTGTTGCCACAGCCTGCTGTGGAGTCGGGCTGATTCGCCAGCAGGCTGGCGAGGGAAAGCGGCAGCAGGGCTGCCGCAGTCCATGGTGGCTACTCGGTCGGGCCGGGGCCGGTGTTCCACATGCGGTGCATCTCTTTCACATCAGGCACGGCGAGCGGGCGGACGACGCGGAAGCCGATGAACTGGCAACTGGTGAGATACCAGATCGACTTCGGGTTCTGGGGGTCGATGGCTTTCCATGCGGGGTCGGACGGGACGCGGGCGGCGGAGCGCAGGGTTTCCGGGCCGCCTTGGAAATAATGGCCGCCGCGGGTGACGTGCGGGTAGCGGTTGACCGCGGGGTGCCAGGGGTTCTTAGCACCGCTTTCCCACTTGGCGTAGGCGTCGGGGAGATAGGCATCGAGACACCACTCGGAGACGTTGCCGTGCATGTCGTGGATGCCCCAGGCGTTCGGCTTCTTCTTGCCGACCTTCTGGTAGGTGAAGTCGGCGTTGCCTTCGAACCAGCCGTAGTCGCCGAGCTGGGCGGGATCGTCACCGAACGAGAAGGCGGTGGTGGAGCCGGCGCGGCAGGCGAATTCCCACTCGGCTTCGGTCGGCAGGCGGTAGTAGTGGCCGGTCTGGGCGCTGAGCCATTCGCAGAACTTGCTGGCGGCGTGATGGGTCATCGCGATGGCCGGCCAGCCGGCGCCGTAACCTTCACCCATCTCGAAATGCATGGGGGTGTAGGGCGGGGTGGGCTGGCTGACGATGTCGACCACCGTCTCGCCGTCCTTCGCTTCGGGCGGCTCCGGGGTCATGATGATGGAGTCGCGGTTGAGGGTGCCGTCCTTGTTGCGGGCCTTTCCGTTCTCCATGAAGGCGCGGTAGACGTCCCAGGTGATCTCGTATTTGCCGATCCAGAAGGGATCGACGGTCACCTTGACCTGTGGGCCTTCGTTTTCCTGGCGGCCGGCTTCGGTCGCGGGTGAGCCGAGGGTGACCTCGCCGCCGGGGACCGGGACCAGGTCAATGGTGGCTCCTTTCGCGGCGGGGACGGTTTCGGTGTAGACTTGCATCGCGACCGCGTCGGCCGGGCTGTCGGCCTTTTCCATGACGAGGGCGTGGATCTTTTCGGTGACGGGCAGATACTGCGCGGCGTCCGGCAAGTGGGCGGGATTCGCGGTTGGGCCGGTCGCGGCGGCGGGTGGAGTCGCTGGTGCTGCCGGGGCGGCGGGCGTTGTTTCCGGAGCGGCCGGGGTCGTTGGCGCGGCCGGGGTGGCTGCGGGCGCTTCGACGGCCGGGGCCGCTTCCGCCGGGGCGGCTTCCTCGGCGGGAGCGGTCGGGAAAGCACCGGGCGCGAGGATTTCAAGGCCGCGCTGGGTGGGCGGATAGGGCTGCTTGTCGCAACCGGCGAGCAGGGCGAGGGCGAGGAGGGGGATGCGCTTCATGGGGGAAAGGATGAGGCGCGGACCGGACAAGGTCCAGCCCGCGCCTGATGGAATCGGGATGAGGAATCAGGCGAGCTTGTGGACGCCGGGGACCGGGACCGGCGCGATCGCGAAGGTGTCGCCCATCTTGAGGGTGTCCGGGGCGTGGTCCTGGCTGGCGGCCCACATTTGATCCCAGGTGATGCGCTGGCCGGTGTGGGCGGCCTCGCGGCCGAGCAGGCCGAGCATGGTGCTGTTGGCCATGTATTCGCCGGTGTTGATGATCTCGCCCTTGCGCAGGGCGGCGAAGAACTCGTTGTGGCAGACCTGATACATGTTCTGCTCCATGCCGGCCGGGGCGCGGTAGACCCAGCTCCGCTTGCCGTCGGGCCCGAGGACCATCGGCGTGTTCGGCGCGACGGCGGTGCCCTTTTCGCAGTAGATGCGGTCCACGACTTCGGTGTGGCAGCCGGGGAACTGGCGCTCGCCCATGTGGCAGATCACGCCGCCCGGGTATTCGTAGGCGATGTTGTAGTGATCATAGACATTGCCGGCGTCGGTGCGGATCGCGCGGCCGCCGTTGGCGACGGCGGCGATCGGTGCGACGTCGCCCATGGCCCAGGCGATTTTGTCGACGGTGTGAACCGCCTGCTCGAGGAGCGGGCCGCCGCTGGTCCACTCGAAATTGTTCCACCAGCGGAGCTGCCATTCCACGTCGGCCATGCCGTCGGGCTTGGTCATGCCGGGCTGCAAGGGCTTCGGCGGGGTGCCCATGTAGGTGCCGTAGACTGAAAAAATGCGGCCGAGTTCGCCAGAGGTGATCTTGGCGTAAAGCTCGCGGACGCCGGGGGCGAAGCGCCAGCAGTAGCCGTGCTGGATGGCCACGCCCTTCTGCTTGGCGAGCTTGGCGGACTCCATGACGGACTTCACGCCGGCGACGTCGACCGCCATCGGCTTTTCGGCGAAGACGTGCTTGCCGGCGTCGATCGCGGCGCGCAGGTGCTGCGGGCGGAATCCCGGAGGCGCGGCGAGAAGTACGACATCGACGCCGCTGTCGATCACCTTCTGATAGGCGTCGATCCCGCTGAACTGGCGCTCGGCTGGCACATCGACCTTCGCCCCGAACTTCTGGAGTCCGCCGAGGCTGCTCTTGATGGATTCCGGAAACGCATCGCCGACGGCCCACAGCACGACGTTGGGGTCGGCATTGAGCGCCTGCTCCGCGGCACCGGTGCCGCGGCCGCCGCAGCCGATCAGGCCGATCTTGAGTTTCGCGGTATTACCTTGGGCGAGCAGCAGGTTCGGGAAGCCGGCGATCGCCGCGGTGGCGGCAGTGCCCACGAGGAGTTGGCGGCGGGAGACGGATGGCGGATTCATAGGAGATGAGGGAAACAACGGGCCGTGTTTACGGGGGAAAGCCAAGCCCGGCTTTCAGCAAAAGGGAATGCAATTTCAGCGAAACGCGCTTTTCGTGAGAGAACAGGATGATTCGCGCCGAAATGGCTGGTGATCCTGCTTGCCGGACCGCCGGCAATTCGTGGAGTCTCACCGCCGTTATGGAAAAAGCCGCCTCGTCTTCCGTGCTCACCCGCTTGTCGGTGATGATGTTCCTCCAGTTCTTCGCGTGGGGATCGTGGTTCGCCACCCTGGCGCTGGCGATGGGTGGGAACGGGCTCGGGGATTTCATCGGCCCGGCCTACGAGAGCGCTCCGCTCGGCGCGATTTTCGCCCCGCTTTTCCTCGGCCTCGTCGCCGACCGGCTGTTCTCGTCGGAGCGGGTGATGGGCGTGCTGATGCTGGTCGGCGGGGGGATCATGATCGCGGTGGCCCAGTTCGCCGCGAGTGGCAACGGCAATGCGGTGGTCGGCCTGATGATCGCCTACATGCTGTGCTACATGCCGACGCTCGGCCTGGGGAACACGATCGTCTTCACCCATCTCAAGCAGGTGGATTTCCCCAAGGCGCGCGTCTGGGGCACCATCGGCTGGATCGTCGCCGGACTGGCGGTCGGTGCCGTCGGCTGGTCGGACTCGCTCAACATCTTCTGGCTGGGGGCGGTTTGCAGCATCGCGCTGGGCCTCTACAGCTTCACCCTGCCGCACACCCCGCCGCCGGCGAAAGGCAAGCCGCTGGACCTCGGTTCGCTGCTGATGGTCGATGCGTTCAAGCTTCTGAAGGACCGCGCGTTCCTGGTCTTTGCCGTGTGCTCGATGCTGATCTGCATCCCGCTCGCCTACTACTACGGACAGACCTCCGCCTACCTCGGTGCGGCCGGATTCGAGCAACCTGCCTCCGCGATGACGCTCGGCCAGATGTCGGAGATCGTCTTCATGCTGTTGATCCCGTTCTTCTTCCGGAAGCTCGGCGTGAAATGGATGCTGCTGATCGGCATGCTGTGCTGGGTGGCGCGCTACGTTCTGTTCGCCTTCGGCGCGCCGGACCAGGTCGCGTGGATGCTGCTGCTCGGCGTGGCGCTCCACGGCATCTGCTACGACTTCTTCTTCGTCACCGGCTTCATCTACACCGACCGGAAGGCCCCGGTGGAAATCCGCGGGCAGGCGCAGTCGCTGCTGGTGTTCCTGACGCAGGGCCTAGGCATGTTCTTCGGCTTCCGGATGGCCTTCGGCGGGAACTGGCCGTTCACGGAAATTCCCCTGAAGAACACCTTCGCTTCGTATGGCGTCGCGCCGGGCGGTCATGCGCCGCTGATGGATGGCATCAAGGTCCTCAATGAAGGGAAGGCCGCGCCGTCCTTCTTCGAAAGCCTGACCGGCATGTTCGGCAAGGGCTTCCCCGACGGACTCGACAGCGCGCTCATCACCGCAGCGGGAATCGATTGGAAAAGCTACTGGCTGTTCCCTGCCGGGATGGCCGCGGTCATCGCCGTGATCTTCTTCGTCGCCTTCTGGGACAAGTCCGCGGACGGCGGGGATTCGAAGCATTGATGCCTTCTGCCGAATGTTGAACCGCCAAGACGCCAAGTTCGCCAAGTTACAGAATACCTTGTAGGAAACCCTTCGGTCCTGGCGTTCTTGGCGTCTTGGCGGTTGGATTTCCCCAACCCCGAGCTTCCTTTATGAACCTGACCCGACGCCAAACGCTCAAGTCGCTCGCCGCGCTGGCGACCATCCAGATCGTCCCGAGCCGTGTGCTCGGGCTCAACGGGCAGACCGCCCCGTCCAACGAGATCACCAAGGCCATCCTCGGCTGCGGCGGCATTTCCTCGTCCCATCTGCCGATGCCCGGCAAGCTGCTCGCACTGTGCGATGTCGACAAGGGCCACCTGGCCCAGCGGATGAACCAGACCGGCGGCGAGGCGAAGGGCATCAAGGGCTACCATGATTTCCGCGAAGTACTGCAAAGGAAGGACATCGACGTCATCCACGTCGCCACCCCGCCGCACTGGCACTCGCTGATGGCGATCGAGGCCGCGAAGTCCGGCAAGGACGTCTGGTGCGAGAAGCCGATGAGCCGGACGATCGGCGAAGGCATCGCGATGGTGAAGGCGGTCGAGAAGCATGAGCGGGTCTTCCGCCTCAACACCTGGTTCCGCTTCAAGGACAACTTCTACGGCATGGGCGTGCCGGTGAAGGAGATCAAGAAGGCGGCGATGAACGACGTGCTCGGCTGGCCGCTGACGATCACCGTGGGCGCGCACACCGGCTTCGACTGGAAGCTCGGCACCTGGGTCGGCAAGACCAACCTGCCGGTGCAGCCGGTGCCGGAAGGCTTCGACTACGACTTCTGGCTCGGGCCCGCGCCGAAGAAGCCGTACAGCGCCCACCGCACGCATGGCTCGTTCCGCGGCTACTGGGACTACGATGGCGGCGGCCTCGGAGATATGGGTCAGCATTATCTCGATCCCGCACAGTACATCCTGGGCAAGGACGACACCGCGCCGATCTCGGTGGAGATCGATGCCGATCCGCAGGATGGCGATGCGATCGGCACCTGGCGGCGGATCGAGTTCACCTACGCCGACGGCTGCAAGATCGTGCTCGACGGCAACAACAGCCTGAAGGACGCCGCGTTCATCCAAGGACCGAAGGGCAAGATCAACAAGGGCTTCCAGTCCGACATCCCGGACCTCGCCAAGAAGATCGCGGCGCTGCCGGATCCGGAGCCGCAGATCACCGACTTCCACGAGAGCGTCCGCACCCGGAAGAAGTTCGCGCTGAACGAGCAAAACGGCTTCTGGTCGTGCACGATGGTCAACATGGGCGTCATTGCGCACCGCTTGAACAAGAGCCTGAAGTTCGATCCGAAGACCCTGAAGTTCGACGATCCCGCCGCCAACGCGCTGATCGACCAGCCGATGCGCGGGCCGTGGAAGATCGAGGTGTGAGGAGAGGTTCTTCGAGAGTGATTTTGAAACGACAGCCCCGGGTGCGCCCGGGGCTGTTTTGTTTTGTAGTCGCGGGTTCGGATGCCCCAACGGGGCAAGATGAGAAAGCCCAGGGCAACGCCGTGGGTTTCGGATAAGATGGATTCGGTGCCCTGAGGGGGCACGATGGGGCGGCTTGATTTTGCGCTGTGCTTTCGTCAATTTCAGAAGCATGCCCCAGTCCCTCGCGTCGATCCTGGTCCACCTCGTTTTCTCCACAAAGGGTCGGGAGCCGTGGCTCTCCGATCATTTCCGCGATGAACTCCACGCCTACATCGGCGGAGCGATACGGAAAGATGGCGGGGTCCTACTTCGCGCGGGATCGGTGGCGGACCACATTCATCTTCTGCTCAGCCATCCACGGACGATGGCACCCGCGGATTTGGTCCAAGACATCAAAACCGGATCTTCCAAATGGTTAAAGCAGCGGGACAAGGGTTTGGCGGGATTCCATTGGCAAGGGGGCTACGGGATGTTCTCGATCAGCCCCGGGCAACGGGCGGCGGTGGAACGATACATCGCTGGGCAGGCCCAACATCATCGCAAGGTCACCTTTCAGGATGAATACCGGCGGCTGCTCACGAAGTACGAGGTCGAGTGGGAAGAGAAGTACGTCTGGGATTGAGGCCGACCCATCGCACCCCTTCAGGGTGCCTTGAATCCGATCCGGGAACCCCGGGCGTTGCCCGGGGCTGTCTCATTTCGCCCCGTTGGGGCTTTTGGAACGCCCGTCATCCGTCATCCGTCATCCGTCATCCGTCATCCGTCATCCGTCATCCGTCATCTCTCATCTCTCATCTCTCATCTCTCATCTCTCATCTCTCATCTTCCATCTTCCATCTTCCATCTTCCATCTTCCATCTTCCATCTCCTGCCGACTTCCCAGCGGAAATCACTCCGGGATCCCGGCCGGCGGCTGGATGGCGGGGTCTTTGGTGTCGCGGGCCCAAGTACGAAGGATGTCGTAGAGACGCCGGAGCCGGGTGGCGTGGGCGGGATCTCGGGCGAGGTTGCGCATTTCGTCGGGGTCGGACTGGAGGTCGTAGAGTTCGATCCGGGACAGCTTGCCGCCGAGGCGCTGCGGGTCCATTTCGCTCAGCACGCGCCATGCATCGGGGAACTGTTCCTTGACGCGAATGGTCTCGTCGTAGGTCCGGTTGCCCCAGGGTTTCCGGTCCTTGAGGTCCTCGTTCACCTGCCGCCAGGCGGGCTCGGTGTTCTCGCGGTAGAGGAGTTTCCAGCGGCCGTCGAAGATGGATCGCTCTTGCAGGCCCTTGTTCGGCAGCGGGCCGCGGTGGGAGATCTCGGCGGCGATGAAGTCATGGCCTTTGGCACCGGGCTTGTCTTCGAGCAGGGGGCGGAGGGACATGCCGTGGCTTTCGGGGGCCGGTCTGCTGTCTAACAGATCGAGCAAGGTCGGCATCAGGTCGAGCTCGCTGACCAACGCGTCGCTGCGGCCGGGCTTCACGCCGGGGCCGGCGATGACCAGCGGGACGCGGAGGCCGAGGTCGTAGAGGCTCATCTTGCCGTGCTGGAAGGAAGGACCGTGGTCGCCGAGGAAGATGATGATGGTGTTTTCTTCCTGGCCGCTGGCTTTCAGGCTGGCGAGGGCCTGGCCGATGAGGTCGTCGGCCTGCCCGATGCCGGCGAGGTATTCCGCCCAGTCCTGGCGGACCACCGGAGTGTCGGGGAGGAAGGCGGGGAGCTTCACCGCGGCGGGATCGATGCGGATCCTGCCTTTGTCACTGTCCGGGTAGGGACGATGGGAATTCGGGATGTTGTAGAGCAGGAACCACGGCTTGCCGGCCTTCGCGGCGCGGGCGAGGAAGGCATCCATCGCCGGGCCGTCGGGGTGGCCGAGGAACTCGTCGTAGGGGAACTTCTCGTTGGGCGAGAGGTGCAGCTTGTGCATCGCCGCCTGGTAGTAGCCGGCGGCGTGCAGGCGTTCGGTGAGGGTCGGGATCGTGTCTCGGATGCTGTTCTTCGCGTAGGTCGGGTTCGCGCGCTCGGTCTCGGTGAGCTGCGCGGCCGGCTTGTGGAAGTTCATCGTGTTGTTGACCAAGCCGTTCGCGTGGTTGTGCAGGCCGGTGAAGATCGCGGCCTTGGATGCGGAACAGACCGGATACACGACGAAGGCGTTGGGGAAGACCTTGCCGGACTTCGCGAGGCGGTCCATGTGCGGCGTGCGGATCCCCGGGGTGCCGAGGAAGCCGGCCTGCGCGCCCTGGTCCTCGGTCAGGATGAACAGGATGTTCGGCTTCGGGGCCGCGGCGGCGATGGCGGAAAGGAGAAGGGCGGCGATGACGGTTAGGCGGAGCATGGGGGATGGGAGACCAAGCAGCGTAAAAGGGACGAAGGGAGCGAAGAAGGGCTTGCGGCAGGATGCCGCAGTCACGGTGCTGCGGGCGGGCCGCCCGCACCCCTCTTTCTTGATTCGGTCTGTTAGAAATTCGTGCGGCGCGGCTTTCCTCCGGCGGTGATTTCGATCCAGTCGATCTCGACGGCTTGCTTCGTGGCGGGCAGGTGGAGGCGGACGATGCCGAGTGGACGGTTCACGGGGAGTTCGACGGATAGTTCCTGCCACTCGCCGGGGGCGACGGTGAAGGCGACGGACTTCGCGGCGGCGGGGTCCTTGCCGGCACCAATGGATTCGAACCTTCCGGGGCCGCCGGCCTGGCTGCGGAGCCGGACTTTCAAGGTGGCGGGGCCGGCGGTCTGGCCGAGGCTGAAACCGAGGAAGGGGCCGGCACCATCGGCGGTAAGGTGGACGATGCCGTCCTTGACGACCGCCTTGCTGTTGCGGGCACGCCAGCCCTGGAGCGTGGGATCGGCGCTGTCGTCCGCGGCGGCGGCGGGCTTGCGTTTGGGGGCGTTGCGGATCGCCGGCTTGCCTTCGTCTTCGAGCTTCCAAGTCGCGGGGGCGAACTTCGGGTTCGGGATCGGGACCACGGCGCCGGTGTCCTTGAGGAAGGCTTCGATGAGGGCGTCGAGTTGCTTCACGCGCTCCGGGTCCTTGGCGGCGAGGTCGTTCATTTCGCCGAGGTCGTCGCGGAGGTTGTAGAGCTTCCAGCGGTGCGCGCCCTTGTCGCCGCCGTGGAAGATGCGGATGAGCTTCCAGTCGCCCTGGGTGACGACGACCGAGGGCGGGACCCAGTCGGGCACCGGCGGGTCGTGCGGGAAGTAGGTGAAGATCGCCTCGCGTTCGAGCACGCCGCCTTTCAACGCGGGGGCGATGCTGATGCCGTCGAACTTCTGGCCGGCCTGCGGTTTCAGGGACAGCAGATCGAGGAAGGTCGGATAGAAATCGCTGCTCTGCACGATGGCGTCGCTGCGGGTCGCGGGGGTGACGGTGCCCGGCCAACTGACGACGCAGGGCACGCGGATGCCGCCTTCGTAGACGCTGGCCTTGCCGCCGCGCAGGGGGCGGTTGCTGGTGGGCGTGGTGCCGTCGATCTCGTTGTACATGTTGCCGCCGTTGTCGGAGAGGAAGACGATGGCGGTCTTGTCGGCGATGCCGAGGCGGTCGAGGGTGTCGAGCAGGGTGCCGATGGCGTCGTCCATGCTTTCGATCATCGCGGCGTAGGTCGGGCTGCGCTGGAGGTCGGCGGGGTTGGCGCTGGCGCGGTATTGGTCGATCAGGGACTTCTTCGCGTCGAAGGGCGCGTGGACGCTGAACATCCAGTAGTTGAGGAAGAAGGGGCCGTCCTTGTGCTTCTCCATGAAGGCGCTGGCTTCGGCGGCCATGCGGTCCTCGATGTGTTCGTTCGGGGTCTTGGGGACGAAGCCGTTCGCGTACTTCCACGGCGCGACGAAGCTGCCGGCCGGCCCGGGGCCGGGGGTGTGGGGGAGGTCGACGTCGAAGCCGTGCTGGAGCGGCGAGTAAGGTTCGGAGCCGAGGTGCCACTTGCCGAAGTGGCCGGTGGCGTAGCCGGCCTGCTTGAGGGCTTCGGCGAGGGTGAAGTATTCGGTCTTCAGGCGGGAGACGGAGTCGGGGCCGATCGATTTCTTCGATGGCGGCGCGGCCTTGCCGGGGGTGGCTTCGAGGACGACCTGCGGCAGGTGGCAATTCGGCGTGGTGATGCCGGTGCGGGCCGGGCTGAGGCCGGTGAGGATGCTGGAGCGGGTCGGCGAGCAGAGCGGGCTGGCGGAATAGGCGCGGGTGAAGGTCATGCCGCGCTTGGCGAGGCGCTCGATGTTCGGAGTTTTATAGTACTTCGTGTGGCCGTAGAGCGTGGTGTCGGCCCAGCCGAGGTCGTCGGCGAGGATGAACACGATGTTCGGCTTTTCCACCGCGTGGAGCGGCGCGGCGAGGATCGCGAGGATGAGGGCGAAGCGGGTCATGGCTGGAGCGGGTAGCGGTGGGAAAGTTTGGCGGGCATGGCGGAGGGAACGTAGGGCGTGCCGGTGCCGCGGTCGCCCTGAGGGTGGTAGTGCGGATTGCCCTTGGTCGATTGGGGTTGGTAGGGCTTGCCCCACCAGCGCTTCCAACGGGCCTCGAGGTCGGCGACTTTCTGCGGATTTCCGGCGGCGAGGTTGCGCGTTTCGAGGGGATCGGCGGCGGTGTCGAAGAGTTCCCAGCCGGAGCCATCGGCCTCGGCGAGGGTCCAGCCGGCGGTGCGGATCGCGCGGTTGTCCATGTATTGGAAGAACACGTCCCCCCTGCGGGTCCACGGTTCGCCGCGGAGGAGCGGGAGAAACGATTCGCCGTCGCCGGGGGCCGCGGTGCCGGTCATGGCGAGGAGGGTCGGCAGGATGTCGACGAAGTGGAGCGGCGCGGCTTCGATGCGGTTGGCTTTTCTAACAGACGGTCCGAAGGCGATGACCCCGGTGGTGACGCCGCCGCCGTGCTGGCTGATCTTGTGGAGCCGCCACGGGGTGTTGCAGGTGTAGGCCCAACCGGTGCCGGGCTGCCAGTTCGAGCCGCGGTCGCCGGGGAGCAGATCTTTGGCGAGCATGGGCTGGTCGACGACCGAGAAGGAGTCCGCGCCGTTGTCGCTGAGGAAGAGGATGAAGGTGTTTTCGAGCCGGCCGCTTTGTTCGAGGGCATCGAGCAGGCGGCCGATGCCGCGGTCCATGCGCTCGATCATCGCGGCGTAGACGGCCATGCGGAGGTCCTCGAGGTCGCGCTGGGCGGGGCTGAGGGTGTTCCAGTCGGGAAGGTTCTGAGGGTAGGCGGGAAGTACGACGTTCGTAGGAATCAGGCCGATCTTCTTTTGCCGTTCGAAGCGCGCCTCGCGAACCGCCTGCCAGCCTTTCGCGTAACGGCCGCGGTGTTTCAGGATGTCCTCGCGCGGGGCTTGCAGCGGGTTGTGCGGGGCTTGGTAGCTGAGGTAGAGGAAGAAGGGTTGCTCGCCGGGAGTGCGGACGAAGTCGATGGCGCGGTCGGTGAAGGCATCGCTGCTGTAGTAGTCGGGCGGGAAGGACTGGAAGGTGCTGCGGTCGAGCTGGTAGCCGGGTCCACCGCTAAAGTGGTCGGCGAAGCCGCCGAGGAAGCCGAAGAAGTGGTCGAAGCCGCGGTCGAGCGGATGGCCGTCGAGGTGCCACTTGCCGACGAGGGCGTTGCGGTAGCCGGCTTGTTTGAGCCGCTCCGGGAGTAGCGGGGTGCGGGCGAATTCCGGCAGGGCGCGCGGCCACCATTTGCCGGTGAGCAGCGAGCCGCGGGAGACGACGCACATGCCGCCGTTGTGGAAGCGGGACAGGCGGACGCCGTCGCGGGCAAGGCGGTCGAGGGCGGGCGTGGGAATTTCACCGCCGTAGCAGCCGGGATCGCTGTAGCCCATGTCATCGGCGAGGATGACGATCAGGTTCGGCTTTTCTGCGGCGCGGCCGAGGGCTGTTAGAAGAGCGAGGATGACCAAGAGGCGGATCATCGGGGTCACTTGATGCCGTAGTAGTGCTTCACGGCATCGAGATACGGCTTGGGCAGTTTCACCTGCTGCTTGGCCGGGCCATCGTGGCGGTAGCTGCCTTCGAGCGGGCCGTCTTTGAACGCAATGGGCAGCCCGGTGGCGGCATCGAACCAGGCTTCGCGGCGTTGGGCGGCGTGGCGGTTGTCGTAGGCGAGCTGGTCGTCCTTGTTGAGCGGAGCCTTTTCGCCGGTGCCGGCTTCCTGGACGAAGTGGAGGCAGGGCTTGCCGTTGCGGTCGACCTTGCCCTTGAACATCGCGGGCTTCACCCAGTCGATGCCGGGGAAGCTGCGGATTCGGCAGTGCCTCGCGCTTCGGCGTGGCGTTCCGGGAGCTGACGGGGATGTCGCCGCTGGCCTACCGGCGCGATGCCAGTCGCCAGACGCAGACCCGGGTCACGGATTTGGGCGCGAAGTGAGGCGGCGATTCGATGATTGTCGGAAAAGCCGCGTTGATCGACCGCGACGGCGTGTCGTGGATCCGGTGACCGGAGCGCCCCGCCGTTTTTATCGGGTGAGGATCCAGTTGTTGCCTCCGGTTTCCGGTCGGCAAGGTCCGTGAATGGGAGTTGAGTGCGGCCTCCCCGCCCGATTTTCATTGGCCCTCCGGACGACCTCGGAAAGCATCGGCCGATGCCACCCGAGCTGCTCAAGACCGTCTTCCTGCCCCTCGGGCTGATCCTGATCATGTTCGGCATGGGGCTCGGCCTGACGGCGGACGATTTCAAGCGGGTGCTGCTTTCGCCCAAGGCCAAGCTGCTCGGTCTGGCGATGCAGTTGCTGGCGCTGCCGGCGATCGCCTTCGCGCTGGCCACCTTGTTCCGGCTGCCGGGTGATCTCGCGACCGGGCTCATGCTGATCGCCGCCTGTCCCGGCGGACCCACATCGAACATCATCAGCCACCTGTCCCGCGGCGACACCGCGCTGTCGGTGACGCTCACCGCTTTCTCCAGCATCATCACGGTGTTCACCATCCCGTGGGTCGTGGGCACATCGATGGCGCATTTCATGGGCGACCAGGCGGTGATCCAACTGCCCTTCGGCAAGACCTTGATCCAGTTGATGGTGGTGACGGTCCTGCCGATCCTGCTGGGGATGGCGGTGCATTCGAAGTGCCCGCGCTTCAGCCAGCGCATGGCCCGGCCGGTGAACGTGTTCTCGCTGATCTTCCTCGGGCTGATCATCCTGGCGGCGGTGTTCCAAGAGAAGGACCTTGGCAAGCAGATCGCCGCGGTGGGTCCGGCGGTGGCGGCCCTCAACGTCGCCGGCATGGCGCTCGGCTTCGGTGCCGCGGCGCTCTTCCGCTTGGCGCGGCCGCAGCGGATCACCATCGCGGTCGAGGTCGGCATCCAGAACGCCACGCTCGCGCTGGCCATCGCCCTCAGCCTCCTCGAAAGCCCGCGCCTTGCGATTCCCGCCGTCGTTTACGGTCTCTTCATGTTCGCCACCGGCGCGACGATGATCGCGGTCTTCGGGCGCAAGCCGGTGGCGGCTTGATCAAGTCGACCCGTCATTGCGACCTGCGGGAACGGCCGAGCTTGTCAAAGCATGCACCCGGCTCCATGGGTGATGGGTTCCACCCGCGCTTGTTCATGACTGAAACCGCATCCGATTCCGCCCGGCCGAGCCTGCTTTCCCGCCTGCGGGCCTTCTACCGCAGGCGTCGTCGTAGGATCATCTCGGGATTCGTGGCCGTCGCGCATACCGCGGGCGCCCTGACTTCGGTGGAGGCGATCATGGAAACGCGCACGTCGCAGGGCGCGGTGGCCTGGGCCTTGTCGCTGAATCTTTTCCCGTACGGCGCGGTGCCGGCCTACTGGATCTTCGGGCACACGGAAATGGAGGGCTACGTGGTGGCGCGGCGCTCCAGCGCGGCGAAGTTCCAGGAGGTCGGCGCACGGCTGAAATCGTCTCTCGAAGAGGGCGATCTCCGCTCGGAGATCGGGAAGCCGATGGGGCGGATGCTGGAGGCGCTGGCGGGTCTCTCTTTCACCCGCGGCAACGACGTGGAGCTGCTGATCGACGGCGAGCGGGCCTTCGAGTCGATGTTCCAGGCGATCGACGGGGCGCAGTCCTACATCCTGGTGCAGTTCTACATCGTCCGCGACGACGAGCTCGGACGGAAGCTCAAGGACAAGCTGATCGCCAAGGCGCGGGCCGGGGTGAAAGTGTGCTTCATCTACGACGAGCTCGGGAGCCTGAAACTCGGCGACGCTTATGTCCGCGAACTTTCCGACGCGGGCGTGCGGATCACCTCGTTCAGCACCGGCCAGCGCGACGGGCGGAAATTCCAGCTCAACTTCCGCAACCACCGCAAGATCCTGGTGGTCGACGGCAAGACGGGCTTCACCGGCGGCTTCAACCTCGGCGACGAGTATGTCGGCAGCCATCCGACGCTCGGAAAATGGCGCGACACCCAGATCCGCGTCAGCGGGCCGGCGGCGACAATGCTGCAAGTGCCCTTCGGCGAGGATTGGTTCTGGGCCACGGGCGAGGTCCTGAACGACCTGGACTGGGAAGCCCGGGAGAGCGCGACGGGCGGCGACGCGGTCACGCTGTGCCTGCCGACCGGTCCGGCGGATCCCTTGGAAAGCTGTGCCCTGTTCTTCCTCGCCGTCATCAACAGCGCCGAAAAGCGGCTGTGGATCGCCAGCCCGTACTTCGTCCCGGACGAGGCGATCATCGCCGCCCTCCAGCTCGCTTCGCTGCGCGGGGTGGACGTGCGGCTGCTGATCCCGGAGCAGCCCGACAGCAAGCTGGTGTACTATTCCTCCTATTCCTATCTCGAGGACGTGAAGGGCACCGGCATCAAAATTTACCGGTATCAGAAAGGATTCATGCACCAGAAGGTGGTGCTGATGGACGACGACTTCGCCAGCGTGGGCTCGGCGAATTTCGACAACCGCTCGTTCCGCCTCAACTTCGAGATCACGATGGCCGTGAAGGACCGGCCCTTCGTGAACGACGTGGCCTCGATGCTCCAGCAGGATTTCGACAACAGCCGCCTCATGACTCCCGACGACCTCGACAAGAAATCGTTCCCTTTCCGCTTCTCGTCGCGGGTCTCACGGCTGCTCGCGCCGGTGCAGTGAGCCGGGTGCGGTGCGCGGCGGCCGGCTGTAACAGGCCGATCGTGCTGGAGAGCCCCGAAATGGGTCGAAGGTCAACTCCGGCTCGAAGGCCCGCCGGAAATTCGGCCGATACAATCGCCACGAGAGGGAAATAAATATCTAACAAGGAGAGGGAGCTTTCCGGTTTGCAGGTTCCGATCCACCAGTCGTTGACGCTCCTAGACCGTGCTCCGGCGGCAAGACCGGCAGTCCGAGGCGGCGCGAGCTGTTAGATCGAGGGCGAATCGTTGCTGCCGCTAAACCCCGGCTGCCGGGGTGGCGTTGGGGGGTGCAATTGCCGGTTCCCTCCATCATCGGACCCTAGGATCGAAGGTGACCGCATTGTTTCCATTCCAATGAAAAATCACCGCATTCTCACCAGTTCGCTCGCGTTGTTCGCGGCGGCACTGCCTTCCCATGCCGACTATTTCTGGGATGGTGACATCGACTTCTCCGTTGACTCCGATGGCGGGAGCGGGACCTGGGACACCGGCACCCTCAATTGGGATACCCTCGCGACGGGCGGTACGGACACGACCTGGTCCGCTTTGGAAAACGCCGTGTTTGGCGGAACTGCAGGTATTGTGTCAGTCGCCACCGGCGGCATCTCCGCGGCCGGCCTCACCTTCGGTACCACGGGCTACACCCTCCAAGGGGCGCCGCTCACCCTCGGCACCGGCAGCATCGTCACCGGACCGGGAATCGAGGCCACCATCACGGCCCCGATCGCCGGCACCGCGGGCCTGACCAAGTCGGGCGACGGAACGCTGATCCTCGCGGGAGCCAGCACCTACGCGGGCGCCACCACCGTGCAGGCCGGCACCTTGAAGACGGCGCCGACGCCGGGATTCCGCTACTACCGCTTCACCGGCTACGTGAATTCCGGAAACGACGGCTACAACCAGCTCGGCGAGATTCACTTCTACAAGGACGGCGTCTGGGTCCCCGCGGTGGGTGGCAGCTACGGACCGGTCCCGGGCAGCCCGGGTGCCGAGCAGACCTGGGTGGTCGCCAACGACGACCGCGGTTCGGCTGCCAGCTTCACCAAGTTCGGCCTGAATGCCCGTCCCTATTCGGTCACTTTCGACTACGGTTCCACGATCGCGCTGGATTCCTACAACTGGTCGACCGGCAACGACTCGACTCCCGGCCGCAACCCGAAGCGCTGGGCCGTTTTCGGCAGCCATGACAACGTCAACTTCACCCTGATCGACGACCGGTCGAACACGGAACAATCCGGTCCCGGCGCGACCTACACCTGGGCCGGTGCGACCGGAACCTACGAGGCGGTGGTCAACGGCACCGGCGGCACGGCTTTCGCGACCGGCAGCGGCGCGGCGAACGCCTACCCGATCGCCTGGAGCGGCATCCCGGCGGCGGCATCCCTTTCCATCGCGGGCGGATCGACCTTCGATCTGAACGGCTTGAACCAGTTCACCATCACGATCGACGGCAGCGGCCTGCTGACCAACACCGGCACGCGCCCGGTGCTGCTGCGGATGGGGAGCGGCGCTTCGGCGGACTTCGGTGGAGCGATCGCCGACGCCGGCCCGTCCAGCGCGCTGAGCCTCGTGAAGATCGGTGCCGGAGCACAGACCCTTTCCGGCCCTGATGGCAACACCTACAGCGGGGCGACCACCTTGGGCGGCACCGGCAAGCTGGTGCTCGCCAAGACCGGCGGCGCGATTGCCATCCCCGGCAACGTGACCCTTTCCTCCACCGCGTTCGGTGGAAACAACGCCGGACTGGTGCTGGCGGGCGACGAACAGATCGCCGACACGGCGATCGTGTCCTGGTCTCCCAACGCCTACGGCCTGACCGTCGCCCAAACGGCGATCGCACCCCAGGCCGACTGCTTCTTCCGCCTCAACGGCCATACCGAAACCATCGGCGGCCTGGTGACCTCCAACACCTCGGCCGTCCCGGTGATTGAGAACCGTGGATTCAACGATGCGACCAGCTACGGCACCGGCACCTTGATTCTCGATGTCACGGCCACCACCCACACCTACAGCGGTCAAATCCGCGATGCCGATGCCAGCACGAACGGCACCGGCGGCAAGATCGCCCTCACGAAGGTCGGTCCCGGCACCCAGGTGCTGGCGGGCAACATGAGCGCCTGCACGGGTCCTACCCTGGTCGGCGAGGGGGTGCTCCGGATCAACAACCTCCTCGGCAGCAGCACGGTCACCGTCACCGAGGCCGGCATCCTTGAAGGAACCGGCACCTTGAGCGGTCTGGTCACCATCCAGAGCGGCGGCATGTTGTCGCCAGGCGTGGCGGGTGCCGGCACCCTCAATGCGGCCAATCCGGTCACCATCACCAGCGGCGGCATTCTCTCGCTTGCGGGGACCACCCTCAACGGTGCGGCGAACATCACGGACGGCGGCTTGCTCACCGGCACGGGTACGATTTCCAGCACTTTGAACGTGGAATCGGGTGGGGAACTCACACCCGGAGCCACCGGCATCGGCGTCCTCAATGCCAATGGCTCGGTCGACCTGGCCGGTAACGCCACCTTCGAGATCAACAAGACCGGCGCCATCTTCACCTCCGACCGCGTGAGCGGCTTCTCCAAGGTGACCTACGGCGGCACACTGACTGTCATCTTCACCGGAGATGCGCCGGCATTGGGCGATGTCTACACGTTGTTCACCGCGGGAGCCGGCGGCACCTATGCCGGCGGCTTTTCCAGCATCACCGGCTTGCCGACCCTGCCTTCGGGCTTGCAGTGGGAAACCACCTCGCTTCTGACCGACGGCACCATCAAGGTCATCAACACCGCGAGTTCCCCGGCCTTCGGACCGGCAGCCGGCGGCTACGTCGGTGCCCAAACGGTGACGCTCACCTCGGATGGCGGATCGACGATCTACTACACGACCGACGGTTCCGAGCCGACGCTGGGGTCTCTGATTTACGACCCGCTCTTCCCACCCACCATCCCGGTCGACGCGGTCGTCACGGTGAAGGCCTTCGCCGTTACTTCCGGATTCGCATCGAGCCCGGTCGTCACCGCGATCTATCGCACCGTCACCGTTCCGAAGTGGAACGTGGACGCCGCGGGTAATTGGTCCACCGCCACCAACTGGGCGAACGAGGTGATTCCCAACGGCAACGAAATGACCGCCGACTTCACCTTGACGCAGACCGCGGCCCGCACCGTGACACTGGACACCAACCGGACGATCGGCGGTCTCGCCTTCGCCAATGACCAGCCGTTCGCTTGGACGCTCGCGCGGTCGGGTTCCAACGTCCTCACCTTGAACGTGCCCTCGGGCTCGCCGGTGATCGATGTGCAGGACATCGCCGGGCAGGATCCCGACACCACCATCTCGGGAGTGCTTGCCGGTATCCAGGGCTTCACCAAGACCGGCCCCGGAGTGCTCGCGCTCACCGGCTCCAATACCTTCGGCGGCACCCTCAACGTGACCGGCGGCACGATCAGCGTGGCCACCTTGACGGCCAACGGATCCAACTCGCCGCTCGGCTCCGGATCGATCCTAGGTCTCGACGGAGGCACCCTGCGATACAGTGGCACGGCGAGCATCAATTTTGGCACGTTCAACCGCTCGGTCATCCTGGGCGAGGAAGGCGGGACCATTGATGCCTCCAACCAAGCCGGCTACTGGTTCACTGCCGGTCCGTTCTCCGGCCCTGGCTCGCTGACCAAGGTCGGCGCCCGGCAGTTGATCGTGCAGTCGAACAACACCTACGACGGCGACACCTTCATCAACGAAGCCGAACTCCAGATCCGCACCGTGGACGGACTCGGCAGCACCGTTGGCAAAACGGTCGTCAACAGCCCCGCCCGCCTCGGTCTCGGCACGAACATCGCGGGAACGATCAACGAAACGCTCGAGCTCAACGGCCTCGGCGGCGGCGGCGGTGCCTTCCAGTGCAATGATGGTGGCGTCGTCGTCAACTGGACCGGGCCGATCACGCTGGTCACCGACAGCGGCATCGGCGGCGGCGCGGCCGGCCTGACCCTGAGCGGTCCGATCTCCGGCGATGGCGCGCTGATCAAGCTCGGCACGAACGCAATCACGATCGCGGGCGCTTCCAGCAACACCTACACCGGCCTCACGACCCTGGGCGGCACCGGCAAGCTGGTCCTGGCGAAGACCGACGGTGCGATCGCGATTCCCGGCAACATCGACCTGTCCTCCACGGCGTTCGGGGGGAACAACTCCGGCATCGTGCTGGCTGGCTCCGAGCAGATCGCCAATGGTGCGATCCTGACCTGGACCCCCACCGCTTTCGGCGGAGGGGCACAGCAGGACTCGTTCTTCCGGCTCAACGGCCACACCGAAACCATCGGCGGCCTCAACGCGACCGGCCTCGGCTTCAAGGCCGCGATTGAGAACCGCGGCAACGGCGACACCACCACCTACGGCACCGGTAGCCTGGTCATCCACACCACCGGCACCAGCAGCTACAGCTACAACGGCGGGATCCGCGACATGGACGGCGGCACCGGCGGCGGCTCGATCGCCCTGACCAAGACCGGCACCGGCACCCAGGTCCTCAACGGCGGCCTTTCCTACACCGGAGCCACCACGGTCGCCGAAGGAACCTTGGAAATCGATGCCTTCGCGACCAGTCCGATCAGCGTTTCCTCCGGGGCGACCCTCAAGGGAAGCGGTGCGACCAGCAGCACGCTCACCGTGGTGACCGGCGGCATCCTCGCTCCCGGCATCACCATCGGCACCTTCGGGGCCGGCAATACCTCGATCGCCGGCAGCTATGCCTGTGAAATCGATGGCGCCACCGCCGACCGCCTCACGGTCACCGGCAGCCTCGACCTCACCGGAGCCACGCTGGACTTCACCGTCCTCAACGCACCGACCGCCGGGGGCTACGTTCTCGCCAGCTACACCACCGATCTGACCGGAACCTTTACGGTCACGGGGCTGCCGGCCGGCTATAGCGTCGAGTATCTCGAAGCGACCAAGCAGATCGTGCTCGTGAAACCCAGCTTCGGCGGCTGGGCCTTCCTGAACGGCTTGAGCGGAAACCCCGATGACGACTTCGACAACGACGGCCTGGCCGACGCGCTGGAATACGTGCTCGGAAGTTCGCCGACCGCGGCCGATGGCGGAGCGCCTGTAGGGACTCTGGAAGGCGGCAACCTGGTCTTCACCTTCAACCGCGACCGCGATTCCCTCACGGACGACGTCGCGGTCCGGGTGGAAGTCGGCACCAACCTCACCTTGTGGCCCGACCTTTACCCGGTGGGTGAAGAATCGGGTGGTGGAATCGTGGTGACCGACAACGGCACCAGCGACACCATCACCCTGAGCGTGCCCCAGAGCACGGACCTGAGGAAGTTCGCCCGCCTGGTGGTCACCGTGACTCCTTGACCGCGATGCCGCCGTCCGCTGCTTCACCGGCGGACGGCGTCCGAGACCCTTTGTTCCACGGCACGAAATGGCCGGGACGGACGATCCGGAAGGGTCGGACGGTCCCAGCCGTTTTCATTCCCGTTCAGGGCGATGGCAATTCGCCGCCGGCCGGCAGTCGCCGGGTGGTGACCGCCACGGTCAACACGGCGGTCGTTCCCGCCGGGCCGGAGAACCCGCCGCTGACCGGCATCACGCCGCGCGGATGCTGGCTCACCCCCACCGCGATGTGGCCGGGGCCCACGCGCCTGCCGACCGAGGGATCGTAGCCGGTCCAGCCGTGATCCGGCAGATAGATTTCCGCCCATGCATGGGTGGAACCGCGGCCCACCTTCGAGTTCGTGCTTTCCAGGTATCCGCTGACGAAGCGGGCCGGGTAGCTGAGCGCGCGGCTGACTTCGATCATCAGCACCGCCATGTCCCGGCACGAGCCCCGGCCCAGCCGCAGGGTTTCCGCCGGCGACTGGACCCCGGCTTCCTCGCGGCGGTTGTAGGCGATCGAGCGGTGGATCAGGATCGCCAGGTCGTCGAAGATCGCACAGGTCTGGCCCGGGGCGGGGGCCACTCCCGACGCGGCGAACCAAGCCCGGAGCGCCGCGACTTCGGGCGGATAGATGAATTGAAGATAGGGCGAAGCCACCAGTTGTTCGATCCCCGCGACCTGGGACATCTGCGGGATGAAAATCGGCGGCAGGCCCTGCGGCGGCGCCGGAGGTACGCTGAGGGTGAATTCGCTGTGGATCACCAGTTCAGCGGCTTCTCCGGCGAACTCCGCGACCGCGATCGAGTTTCCCAGCAGGTCCCGGTACCAGTGGATCATCGACGCCGGATGAGTGGTCAGGTTCAGCGTGTGCAAGCGCTGGTCGTGGCCTTCCCGCGGCCGCAGCACGAAGCGGTGCGGCTGGAACCGCACCGGCGCGGAGTAGGCATAGCGGGTCTCGTGGACCAGATGGATCTGCTCCCAGGTCTCAGGGGGCGAATCGAAGATTTTCATGGCAGGCCGGTTGGATCAAAGGAGCGCGATGAACTCGTTGCGGCTCCGCAGGTGGTCCTCCTTGAGTCCTTGGAACGAGGGGTCGGAACATTCGCAGGTGACCACGCTGGAGACCAGTTCGGGATTGCCGAAAATGGTGGCCACCGCGGCATCGGCGGCGTCGCGGCCGGTCGCGATCCGCACCAGCCCGTCGAGCGGGGCCAGGCGGGTCGCGTCGAACAGCAGCCACCACCCGTCGATGAACACTTCGAAGCAGGCGTGGAAGTCGGGCGGGTTCAATGGATAGGCGTACACGGTCGCATAGCGGGCCGGCAGGTTCAGGGCCCGGCAGAACGCGACGCCGAGGTGCGCGAAGTCGCGGCAGACGCCCTGCCGGGCTTCGAAGGTATCCAGCGCGGAGCTGGATTCGCCCGAGCTGCCGCTGACGTAGGAGATGTTGTTAGAGATCCAATCGCTGATGCCGGCCGCCATCGCCTGGGGTCCGTTCAAATGACCGAAAAGTTCCCAGGCTTTCACACGAAGGACGTCGGACGGGCAATAGCGGCTGGGAAAGAGGAAGGGCAGGGCTTCGGGCGTCAGATGGGCCGGACCGTCGGGGCTCAGGCTGGCCCCGGGAATCACCCGGGAGCTGGCCGCCACCTCCGCGCGATAGGTCACCTTCAAGTTCCCCGGATTCAGGGTCCGGATCCGGGAGAAGCGGTTCATCCCGATCCCCAGCGTGAACTCTTCCGCCTGGATGAAGGGCTCGATCAGCAACTCCTCGGAGACGATCTGCTGGCCTCCGGTCTCGATGCACTTGAGAGCGAAGAGAAAGGTCGCGGGATCTTGGAGGAGATACTCGAGTTCACAGTGGACGCGGAAATTCATGGGATGATGGGCCGGGGGTGAAGGATCGCGGGCAAACTTCGCGGGAATCCGATCTTTAGCACATCTCCGCAGGTATTTCCAAATTCATGTCGGCCGTGCATTTTGCCTCGCGTGACGTGCACTGCTTGAGCAGAACCCCGGCACCCGATCCTCCGAAGCACGCGTTGGCATCGTGCGCTCCTTCTGATAGATTCACGTTCGACGAAGGGATGGCGCGCGTTTGGCGGGCGGCATTCCTTTCGCACCGAACACCATGGCCCGCCCCGATCCCGACGCCGACACCCCTCCCTGGGACGGCAAGCAACGCGTCACCGCAAAGAGCCTGCTGCGGCGCTTCGTGCCGTGGTTGATCGGCCTCTCCCTTGTCGCTGCGGTCGTCATGGGGCTGAAGCCGAAACCGGTGGAGGTCGAGACCGGCGTGGTCGCCCGCGCGCCGCTCACCGTCCGCGTTTCGGAGGAAGGCAAGACCCGCATCCGCAACCGCTACGTCGTCGCCGCCCCGGTCAACGGCCGCATGCGCCGCGTGCCGCTGAAGGCCGGCGACCCGGTGAAGGCGGGCGAAACCCTGCTCACGGCGATCGAGCCGGTCGCTTCGCCGCTGCTCGATCCCCGCGCGAAATTGCTGGCGGAGGCGATCGTCTCCTCCCGCCAGGCCAATGTCAGCCGCGCCACCGAGGCACTGACCGCCACGAAGAGCGCCCGCGAGTTGGCCGATGCCGATTTGAAGCGCATCCACTCGATCCGCGGTGGCGCGGTGTCGGACGCCGACCGCGACCGCGCCGAAATGGAGGCGTCCATCCGGGCGGCCGACGTCCGCGGCGCGGAGTTCGCGTTGAGGGTCGCCGAGCACGAAGTCGCCCAGGCCCGCGCGGCGCTCGAGCGGCCCGCCGTTTCCGCCGAGGGCAACGCGATCGAGGTCGTCGCCCCCGTTTCCGGCCACCTGCTCCACGTGATGCAGGAGAGTGAAACCGTGGTCAACGCGGGCACCCCGATCGTGGAGATCGGCGACTCCGCGGACCTTGAGATCGAGGCGGAGATCCTTTCCCGCGACGCCGTGACGATGAAGCCGGGCGATGCCGTGAGCGTCGAGCAATGGGGCGGCCCCGTCCCGCTCAACGCCCGCGTCCGGCGGATCGAGCCCGCCGCCTTTACGAAAATCTCCGCGCTCGGCGTGGAAGAGCAGCGGGTTTACGTGCTCTGCGACCTGATCGATCCGCCGGCCGAAGCGCGGACCCTCGGCGACCGCTTCCGGGTCGAAGTCCGCGTCGCCGTCTGGCATCGCGAAGACGTCCTCGTCATCCCGGCCGGCGCGCTGTTCCGGGAGGGCAGCACTTGGAAAACCTTCCTCTTCCGCGATGGCAAAGCGATGGCGGTCGCGGTCGAAGCCGGGAAGACCGACGGCCGATTCACCGAGGTCCTGACGGGCCTCGAAGCCGGCGACGAAGTGCTGCTCCACCCGCCCGACACCGTGAAAGACGGCACTCCCGTGGTGAAGCGGAAGTAGCCCGGACCCACGGGACCCGCTGCAGGCCGGGCACCACATTTTGTCAAAGCTACAGGGCGCAGAGAACAAGAATCATCATGCCTTGCTTCCGGCCCGTGAAACGCCTGTCTGCGAGAGGCCGCTTTCTCGTTCCCGGCATCAAACCCGTTTGTGAACAAAGCTGACAAAGTCCGGGCTGTCCGCAGGTAAAAGGATCACAAGAATCATCATCCCATGAAGAAAACCCTGTTTTCGATCCTGGCGGCCATGGTCGCCTTCCCGCTGAGCGCGGCCACCGCCCCGAAGGAAGGCGAGCGCATCATCCTGCTGGGCAACGGCCTCGGCGAGCGCTTCCTCGACCACCCGTATTTCGAAGCCGAGCTGCAACTCCGCTACCCCGGCAAGGAACTGGTGGTGCGCAACCTCTGCCGCGTCGGCGACACCCCGGGCTTCCGCCCGCACCCGTCGCGCAAGTCGCAGTGGGCTTTCCCTGGTGCGGACAAGTTCCACCCCCAGCACAAGATCCACGCCGGCGAGGGCCACCACCCGACCCCGGACCAGTGGCTCAGCACCGTGAAGGCCGACACCATCCTCGCCTTCTTCGGCTACAACGAGTCCTTCGATGGCCCGGCCGGCCTCGACCGCTTCAAGGGCGAGCTTGACGCCTTCATCACCCACACCCAGGCCCAGAAGTACAACGGCACCGCCGCCCCGCGGCTGATCCTGGTCTCGCCGATCGCCTTCGAGAACCTCTCCGCCAAGCGCGACCTGCCCGACGGCAAGAAGGAGAACGAAAACCTCGCCCTCTACGCCAAGGCGATGGGTGAAGTCGCCGCCGCCCGGAAGGTCGAGTTCATCAACCTCTTCGACGCCACCGCCAAGCTCTACGGCACGCTCGAGAAGCCTTTCACCCGCAACGGATTCCTGCCCAGCGACGAAGGCTACAAGAAACTCGGCCCGGTGCTCGTCGACCAGGCTTTCGGCAAGTCCGAACGCAAGGCGACCGGCAAGCCCGCCGCGGTGGTCGAGGCGATCCGCGACAAGAATTGGTTCTGGTTCAACGACTACAAAATGCTCAACGGCGTCCACGTCGACGGTCGCCGCTACAATCCCTTCGGCCCCGCCAACTACCCGGCCGAGACCGCCAAGATGCGCGCCATGACCGAAAACCGCGACCGCGCGGTGTGGTCGATCGCCATGGGCCGGAGCTTCGACCTCAAGACCGCCGACGACGCCACGCCGAAGCTTCCCGAGGTCAAGACCAACTACGCCCCTAGTAATAAAAACGGCAGCCCGGAATACAAGTACGGCAAGGACGCCGAAAAGACCCTGACCGTGCCGGAAGGCTACAAGGTCGAGCTGTTTGCCTCCGAAAAGGAATTCCCGAACCTCGCCAACCCGGTCCAGCTCTCCTTCGACAACAAGGGCCGCTTGTGGGTCGCCGTGATGCCGAGCTACCCGCACTATCGCCCCGGTGACAGCCGCCCCGACGACAAGCTCCTCATCTACGAAGACACCAACAACGACGGCAAGGCCGACAAGGAGATCGTCTTCGCCGACAAGCTCCACCTGCCGATCGGCTTCGAGTTCGCACCGGAAGGCGTCTACGTTTCGCAGGAGCCGCACATCGAGCTGCTGCGCGACACCAACGGCGACGACAAGGCCGACGTCCGGGAGGTGGTCCTCACCGGCTTCGACTCCCACGACACCCACCACGCGATCAGCGCCTACGCCGCGGATCCCTCCGGTGCCTTCCTGATGGGCGAGGGCGTCTTCCTCCACTCGAACGTCGAAACCCCCTACGGCCCGGTCCGCGGCGTCGATGGCGGCTTCTACCGCTTCAGCCCGCAGCGCACCCACCTCGAGCGCACCGCCCAGCTCAGCATCCCGAACCCCTGGGGCATCGCTTTCGACGACTGGGGCCAGGACTTCTTCCTCCACACCTCCGGCACCAGCATCAACTGGATGCTCCCGGCCTCGGTCAAGCCGACCTACGGCGCGAAAACCCCGTCGACCCCGAACCTCGCGCCGAAAGGCCATGAAGTCCGCCCGACCTCCGGGTTGGAGTTCGTCTCGTCGCGCCATTTCCCCGATGAAGTCCAGGGCGACATGCTGGTCGGCAACGCCATCGGCTTCCTCGGCATCAAGCAGCACCAGATCGGCGACGACGGCACCGGTTACAAGACCGCCTTCCGCCAGGACCTCCTGAAATCCTCCGACGGCAACTTCCGCCCGGTCGACCTCGAGTTCGCGCCGGACGGATCGCTCTACGTCGTCGACTGGCACAACGTGCTGATCGGCCACATGCAGCACAACGCCCGCGACCCGCTCCGCGACCACGTCCACGGCCGCATTTACCGCATCACCTATCCGTCCCGCCCGCTGGTCAAGCCGGCCAAGGTCGCCGGCGCGCCGCTTGCCACGCTCTTGGAAAACCTCAAGGAGCCCGAGTTCCGCACCCGCTACCGCACCCGCCGTGAGCTCCGCAATCATCCGGCCGAAAAGGTCCTGCCGGCGCTCAAGGAGTGGGTGACCAAACTCGACCCGAAGGCTCCCCGCTACGAGCACCAACGCCTCGAAGCCCTCTGGACCTCGTGGGGCCTCAACCAGGTCGACACCGGCTTGCTCCTGCAGCTTCTCGATTCGCCCGACCACCGCGTCCGCTCGGCCGCCGTCCGGGTGCTGCGTTACAACTTCCGCAGCTTCCCCGAGCACGTCGCCCTGCTGACCAAGGCCGCCAAGGATCCCCACGGCCGGGTCCGCCTGGAAGCCATCGTCGCCGCCTCGTGGCTCGACAACGCCGCCGCCAAGAAGGTCGTCGAGGAAGCCTCCAAGCTACCGCTCGACACCTGGAACCAGGCCGCCGCCAAGACCGCCGCCGACCGCCTCGCCGGCCGCGCCGAAGAAGCCGTCGACGAGCACCCCGCGCCGAAAGCCCCGGCCCACCTCGCCGCCGCCGACCAGCAGCGCTACCTCGCCGGCCACGCCATCTACTTCCGCGACGGCCACTGCGGCACCTGCCACCAGGCCGACGGCAAGGGCCTGCCCTCCGCCGGCTTCCCGCCCCTGGATGAAAGCTTCTGGGTCAGCGGCAGCGAAGAACGCCTGATCAAGCTCACCCTCCACGGCCTGATGGGTCCCTTCGAGCTGAAGGGCGTGAAATACCCCGGCCAGGTCCCGATGACCCCCTTCGGCGGCCTGCTCAAGGACCAGGAAATCGCCGACGTCCTCACCTACGTCCGCAACAGCTTCGGCAACAAGGCCGCCCCGGTCACTGCGGAAAGCGTCACCAAGGTCCGCCAGACCACCGGCACCCGCTCCTTCTACTCGCCCGAAGAACTGCTCAAGGAGCACCCGGACAAGTAAAGGCCCCTTCCCGCATATTCCACCAATGGCCCCGCGGGTTCTCCCCCCGGGGCCATTTATTTTGACCCCCGCGGTCCCATGCCCTAAACGCTCGCCCGTCTTCCCGCACGCCCATGTCCAAGGTCCCCACCATCATCTACACCAAGACCGACGAGGCCCCCGCGCTCGCGACCTACTCCTTCCTCCCCATCGTCCAGGCCTTCACCAAGCACTCGGGCATCACGGTGGAAACCCGCGACATCTCGCTGGCCGGCCGCATCATCGCCAACTTCGGCGACTTCCTGACCGACGACCAGAAGATCGGCGACGCCCTTTCGGAACTCGGCGCGCTGACCCTCCAGCCGGAAGCGAACATCATCAAGCTGCCGAACATTTCCGCCTCCGTCCCGCAGCTCAAGGAAGCGATCGCCGAGCTCCAGTCGAAGGGCTACGCGCTGCCGGACCTCCCGGAGAACCCGCAGACCGACGCCGAAAAGGACATCAAGGCCCGCTACGCCAAGGTCATGGGCTCCGCCGTGAACCCGGTCCTGCGCGAAGGCAATTCCGACCGCCGCGCACCGAAGGCGGTCAAGGATTACGCCAAGAAGCACCCGCACTCGATGGGTGCCTGGTCCGCCGCTTCGAAGACCGCCGTCGCCTCGATGGACGGCAAGGGCGACTTCTTCTCCAACGAGAAATCCGTCTGCGTCCCGGAAGCCACCGACGTGAAGATCGAGTTCATCGGAGCCGACGGCACGGCCAAGGTCCTCAAGGAATCCACCCCGCTCAAGGCCGGTGAAATCCTCGACGCCACCTTCATGAGCAAGTCCGCGCTGGTCGACTTCCTCGCCACCCAGATCGCCAAGGCCAAGGCCGATGGCGTGCTGCTCTCGCTCCACATGAAGGCCACCATGATGAAGGTCAGCGACCCCATCATCTTCGGCCACGCGGTGGAAGTGTTCTTCAAGGACCTCATCGCCAAGCACGCCGCGACGCTCAAGGAACTCGGCGTCGATTTCCGCAACGGCTTCGGCGACCTCGTTGCCAAGCTCGACAAGCTGCCGGCCGACAAGAAGGCCGAGATCGAAGCCGACATCCAGGCCGCCTACGCCGCCGGACCGGGGCTTTCGATGGTCAACTCCGACAAGGGCATCACCAACCTCCACGTCCCGAGCGATGTCATCGTCGATGCCTCCATGCCCGCGATGATCCGCGCCGGCGGCAAGGTCTGGGACGCCCAGGGCAAGACCGGCGACACCCTCGCCGTCATCCCGGACTCCAGCTACGCCGGGATCTATCAGGCGACCATCGACTTCTGCAAAGCCAACGGCGCGCTCGATCCCAAGACCATGGGCTCCGTCCCCAACGTCGGCCTGATGGCCCAGGCCGCCGAGGAATACGGCTCGCACAACAAGACCTTCGAAGTGCCCGCGAAAGGTACGATGCGCGTCGTCCAGAGGGGCGCGGGCGGCTCGCCCGTTTCCGAGGACATCCTGCTCTCCCATGAGGTCGAAGCCGGCGACATCTGGCGCGCCTGCCAGACCAAGGACGCGCCCGTCCAGGACTGGGTGAAGCTCGCCGTCAAGCGCGCCCGCGCTTCCGGCGATCCCGCCGTGTTCTGGCTCGACAAGAACCGCGCCCACGACGCCCAGATCATCGCCAAGGTCGAACGCTACCTGAAGGACCACGACACCTCCGGCCTCGACCTCCGCATCCTGCCGCCGGCCGAAGCCTGCACCTTTTCCCTGGAGCGGATCGTCCAGGGCAAGGACACCATCTCGGTCACCGGCAACGTCCTGCGCGACTACAACACCGACCTCTTCCCGATCCTCGAAGTCGGCACCTCCGCGAAGATGCTCTCGATCGTTCCCCTGATGAACGGCGGCGGACTCTTCGAAACCGGCGCCGGCGGCTCCGCACCGAAGCACGTCGAGCAGTTCACCCAGGAAAACTACCTGCGCTGGGACTCCCTCGGCGAATTCTTCGCCCTCGCGCCGAGCTTCGAGCACATCAGTGAAACCTTCAGCCTGCCCAAGGCCAAGGTCCTCGCCGACACCCTCGACGCCGCCACTGGCAAGTTCCTCGAGAACGACCGCTCGCCCGGACGCAAGCTCGGCACCATCGACAACCGCGGCAGCCACTTCTACCTCGCCCTCTACTGGGCCGAGGCCCTCGCCGCCCAGGACAAGGACGCCGACCTCAAGGCCCTCTTCATTCCCGTCGCCGAACAGCTCGCCACGAACGAGTCGCAGATCGTCGAAGAACTCCTCGCCGTCCAAGGCAAGCCCGTCGACATCGGCGGATACTACCTCCCCGACGACGCCAAGGCCAACGCCGCCCTGCGCCCCAGCGAGACCCTCAACGCCATCCTGGCGGCGATCTGAAAAGTGACGGAGGCCTCCAGTCTCCCAGCCCCCTTCCAAGCCCGTCGACCCTCCGGTCGGCGGGCTTTTTCGTGCCCTCATCAAACTTCTGAAATTCAGAATCGCTTCTTGTGCTCGGTTCTGAATCGTGGAACTTGTAAGGGGTGTTCGAAAGTTTCGGCGACAAGCAGACCGAAAAGCTATGGAAGGGAGAACGTCACAAACTTCCCGTCGAGATCGAGAACCGAGCCGCCATCAAACTCAACCTGCTCAACGCCGCCACCTCTCTTGATGAATTGAGAATCCCGCCCAGCAACCACCTCGAAGCCCTGAAGGGAGATCGCGCCGGCCAGCACAGCATCCGCATCAACAGCCAGTACCGCCTCTGCTTCGAGTGGAACAACGGCAACCCCCGCAAAGTCGAGATCACCGACTACCATTGACCGTCATGAAGACCCCGCCCGCCATCCTCCGTGCCACCCCGGGACGCATCCTGAAGGAAGAGTTCCTCGACGGATTCGGCTTGTCGCAGGCCGAGCTCTCGGAGCGCACCGGAATCCCTCGCTCCACCGTCAATGAAATCATCAAAGGCAAGCGTCCCATCAGCGCCGAAACCGCGATCGCGCTCGGCACCTTTTTCGGAATGAGTCCTCAGTTCTGGGCCAATCTCCAGAGCCAGCACGATCTCCGCCGGGTCGAACTGGAGAAAGCCCCGGCGATCCGGGCCCGGGTGCGGCCGCTCGCTTCCTGAGCATTCCTGTTTTGCAGAGCCTGGATTATTGGTCTCCCATCCCCCGCCCCTCGAAAAACGCCTCGATCTCATCCGCCAGCGCTTCCGGCGCCTTTCCCTGCAGCTCCATCTTCGACAGCTCGCCCGCCAGCTCCGCCATCTTCGCGTTGAGGAATTCCCGGCGGCGCTCCAGCTCCGGGACATCGCCGGTTTCCCAGTAGCCGCCCTCGTCGTTCACTTCGAGGTCCGGCAGGTACTTCGACTTCAGGTAACGCAGCAGCCCGACGATCCACAGATGCGTCCCCACGTCGCCGTATTGGGTCTTCGCGCTGACAAAGTAGGAGCAACGCGGGTCGGGCTCGAACTGGCCGCAGATCAGATCCACCAGGTTGCGCAGGCGGCCCTCGCGGTCGAAGAGGAAGGCAAGGCTCTCGGTCCGGTCGTTGGGCTCGAGGATCACGCCTTCGAAGACCGGGTTCTCCGCATCGAGCTCGATCCGGTGCGACTGCCAGCCTTTGGAAAGCGCGATGTCTTCCAACTCCGCGACCAGTTCCGGCAACGACGCCCCGGCCCCGAGGCCGCCTTGATAGTGGATGCTCACGCCCATGGCGGGCGAGCGTGGCCAGCGAGCCCCTGCGTTTCCAGCACGGAAGTTCTGGTTGGATCAGATCCAGTTACGATCCGACATCCCGGGACCTAATAACCGCTCGTCACCTCCACCCGGCCGAAGCGCCGGGCGTCCGTCGCCGGAAGAAGGTCGCGGTAGGTGACGGTCTGCGTGCCATCGCCGTTCGTCACCGATTCGACCAGCACCGAGGCGTTCGACCAGGATTGCAGGTTCCCGCTGAATTGCGGGCGGACGAGATAGCCGGGCAGCAAGGGAACCCGCTTGAAGGTGATCGTGAGATAAGTGTCGGTCTGGCCCTGGACATTGACGTCCTCGAGCTCGACTTGCGGCCGGGAAGCCGGGGACTTCACCAGGGGATCACTGCCGAAGGCCAGCTCGATCACGTTCGCCAGACCGTCCTGATCCGGGTCCGCGGCCGGATCCGAGATGAGCGGATCCGCCAACTGCGTCGGCGGGAATTCCGCCAGCGCCCAGAAGTCGTAGTAGTCGCCTCCGACGCCCGGATTGCCCCCCGCTTCGGTACTCGCCCGCCAGTTCGCGCCCGCCGCGTGGTTGGGCAAGGCGAAGGGATTGGCCAACACCAGCGAAGGCCCGCTGCCATCCGGTGTGGTCGGCCAATTGCCGCCGTCGTCGTAGGTGAAATCGCGGATCACCGAGTTGTTGGCCGCCCGGATGACGATCCGCTCGCCGGCATTGGAGAGACTGGCTCCACCGTCGATCGCACCGGGATTTCCCCACTCGCCCGCGATCGGAAGCCCGGTGCCGTAACGCAACTCGAAGGCCGCCTTGTTCCTTACGACCAGCACCACCTGCCCCGGCTCCAGGAAGAGCACGTCGGAATCGGAGAAGTCGAAGTCGAAGCCGTTGGTCACGACCACGCCGGTGAGCGTGATCGTCTGGGTGGAGACGTTCTGAAGCTCGAGGTATTCGAAGACGCCGTCATCGAGATAGCCCGCCAGTTCTTCCTCCGCCGAGGGATTGGCGGGGTGATACATGATTTCGGAAACGACCAGTCGTGCGGCGTTGGCCGGCACGCCCACGATGTAGCGGGCCACGACGAGGCCGCTCCAGTTTCCGCCGAGATAAGAACGGGCCATCAGCGTGGTGGTGCCGGTGATCACGGGGTAGCTGCTGTAAGAGACCGCCGCCGGATTGATCGCTCCGCCCGGCAGGCGCGGATCATTGCCATCGAGCGTGTAGTAAAGCGTCCCGGCCGTGGGCTGGAGCGACACGGTCTGGCCGGAAACGATCGATCCACCGTCCTGGACGAGCGGCGGCGCCACGAACTGCGAATCGATCCAAGCCGCCCGCTGGGTCATCCAGTTTTTCAAGTGATCGACCTCCCCGGCATAGCCACCGAGTGCGGAAAGCGGTCCGCCGTTGGGAGCCACGTTGGTCCACCGCTGCTGGTTGCGCACCTGGCTCTCCTGAAGCTCCGCCGCCATCGTGTCGATCCGGGCTTGCAAGCTGGCATTGCTGAACTCGCCGCGGCGCAGGACCTGCCAGCGGTCGATCCATTTCTGCATGAAGTCCGGGTCCTCGAACAGCCGGCCCCAGTAGTCGTAGGTGAAATAATCGAGCGTCTCGGATTGATTCGAGGCATACCAGCCTGTCGGATCCGCGGAGCGGTTGTCGCTGTCCGCACCCATCGCCCGGTCGAAGTCCCACAGCGGCCCGAAGGCGAGCTTCCCGCCGCGCGGCTTGTAGAGATAGGTGCTCAGGCGGAGCCCGTCGGGATCCTTGCTGAAGGTCACCATGAGGTGGTGGTCGATCGAGGCATCCACGTCGAGCCAGGCCTTGTAGCCGGTCGCCGGGTCCTTGAAGTTCGATCCGTAGAGGGCGCTCTCCAGATCATCGATGTAACCGCGGATGTAAGCCGACTGCGCGGGCGTGATGTTCTGCTCCTTCGGATAAACGTAAGTGTAGAAGGGCTGAGGGCTCGCGTTCGGCGGATCGAAAGGATGGCCGAGCGCGCTGCGGAAGCCCTGGTCGCCGGGGTCGAGGCGGTCGATGCTCAGCATGTAGCCGCCGGTGACTTCCGGCTCGGCATTGTGCCAGGGCTCCAGCTTCTCCACTTCCACCCGGTCGCCGTCCCGGCTGATCCGCTCCATCAGGACATACACGCCTTGGTAATCGGCGGTGTCGAGGCTGCCGCCGTTGGTGTTGAGATAGACTTCGCAGAACCGCGTCCGCGGGGCGTAGGTGCCGACCGCGTTGCTCATCCCGTAGAGCAGGGCGTTCCGCATCATCGCGCGGTCGAAATCGTACGGAGCATAAAGGATCCATTCGTCGTGGTTCGACATGCCGAGCAGGTTCACGTTCTTTTCCTCCTCGCTGCCCCCCTGCCAGAACTCGACGCGGTAGCTGCCTTTCGGATCGTTGATCGTCGAGGAGCCGCGGCGCTTGATGCCGGTGCGGTTCGCCACCGTCGGCAAGGACGTGAGCGAGGTCCGGCCGGTCGTTCCATTCGGTTCGAACAGCGAGAAGTACGACGCCTGGAGTACTTGCTGGTTCGGCACCGCCCCGGCGTTGAAGTTCTCGAGGACGATGACCGGCAGATCGGACGTCTGGGCGGCCAGCGTGGAGGTGATCTTCACGAACGCGCCGGCCTCCACCGCGCCGGGTGCGCGGCCGGACTCGTAAGAGCGGGCCTTGACGAGCGTGGTGGCGGACAGGGAAATCGGCGCCGTGTAGAGGGTGGAAGTGGCCGTCGGGAGGCTGCCGTCCAAGGTGTAGCGGATTTCCGCGAGAGGCGAGTCCACCGCGAGGGTCACCTGCGTGGTGGCAGTGAAGGTCCCGGGAGGGGACGTGAAGGACACCGCGGCCCCCGGCGGCCCGGGGATACTGTCGTTGAGGTCGCCCGGGGTCGGGTTGGTGAAATAGTTGAGCCCGCCCGCTGGGACCCGGCCGTAGGAGACATCGTCGAACTGCGCCGGAAAGCCGGGATTGAACGAATCCACCGGAGTCCCCGACGGTCCCAGCAAGGCCAAGTATTCCCCTGCTGCCGACAGCGCGAAGCCCGTATGCAACGGCTGCCCCGCCACGCTCCGGTTCTTTCCCGAAGCGAAGACGACCAGATATCCGCCCGCCTCGATGTAGCTTCCGGCCGGAAACGGCCAGGTGGCCACCAGCGCCGGATCTTCGGTCAAGGCATGGCCGGCCAGGGAAATCGCGAAGGCGTTCGGATTGTGGATTTCGATCCAGTCGGACAACTCCGAATCCTCGTCCAGATTGGCGATATCGGCGTCGGACGCCTTGGCGAGGATCTCGTTGAGGACGGGCGGAGCCGAGGGTGCCCCGACCTGCACGGTGATCACCTTCGAAGTCGAGCCGCCGGAGTTCGTGCCAGTGACCGTGTAGGTCCGGGGCCCTGCCGGAGTCACGACCAGCGAACCGGTGGCCAGCGACGAGATCACGGTGGAGTTTTCCGTGAGCGTCACCGTGTCCGCATCCGTCACCTGCCAATTGAAGGACACGCTGCTGCCCGCGGCGATATTCAGCCCGACATTCGAGATCACGGTCCCTGCGGCCGCCGAGAACGATGCGATCTCCGGAGCGGCGGTGATCTGATTGAACTGGAACTCGTAGCTGGCGAAGCGGGTCGTCGGGTAGGAAACCGCGGAACTGAAGGCGCTGCGGTCGTCCAGCATCGTCCAGTTGCTTCCGTTGTTGCTGCCTTCAAAGCTCCAGCGGATCGGGTCGCGTCCCTCGGCGTCGTTCGCCGTGGTGAATCCGAAATGGTGGACGGTGGTGGGGCTGCCGAAATCGAACACCACCGGGGCGCGGTTGAAATCCAGCCATTTCGTGGCGGTGTTCCCATCCACCAGATTCGTGGCACCCTCGCCATCCGGGCTGTTTCCGCCGGGATTGGTGACGCCGGGCTGGGTGGAAATGAGGCCTGTCGACGAATAGAAGGAGAACTCCGAAAGCTGAACCGTCTTGTTGGTATTGCTTCCGCCCGTCCGGGTGCGGACGACACTGAACCGGTAATACTGGTAGGTCACCGCCTCGGCACAACTGATGACGGCCAGAAAGACCGCGAGAATCGAGCCGAGAGGGAAGGACGTGGGGAACATGCGTCACGTAAACGTCACCAAAGCGGTCGTGGTGTAGTAAATCCTCACAATTGCACGGTGGGCTCCGGAAACGTCAGACCAAGGTCGGCGCGGCAGGCCGACCGGGCAAATCCGAAGCCCTGCATTGCCATCCGGGCGCCGAACGGCTTTCATGCTTCATGCACGACCTCCACATCCACCTCGGCGGCGCGGTGCCCTCGGCGGTGCTGTGGGAAACCCTGCGCGACAACGGGCTGCAGACCGAGTTCGACAACTTTACGAGTTTCCACGACTCGCTGACCGCGCGGCCCGATGAGGTGAAGTCGCTCGACGATTTCCTGGGCCGCTATTTCAAGGTCACCGAGGAAATCCAGTCCTCCCCCTCCGCCGCCAGCGTCTCCGCCTATCAAGTCGTTGCCAAGGCCTACCGCCGCGCGCAGATCACCGCGATCGAGCTGCGCTTCAATCCCTACAAGCGCGTCCGCCACGGGCTGCACACGATGGACGCGATCATCCTGGCGGTGATGCAGGGGCTGGAACGGGCATCGCTGCACTACGGCGTGGCCACCGGCATCATCCTCTCGCTCGGCCGCGACCTGCCGCTGGAGGCGAACTGGCAGGTGATCGAGGCCGCGATCAAGTGGCGCAGCCGCGGCTCGCTCAACGGCGCGAACGGCGTGGTCGGCATCGACATGGCCGGGCCGGAATCGCGGTCGCTGGAAATGAGCAAACCGTGGCTCAGCGAGATCGCGACGATGATGGGCAAGGCGCGCGAAGCCGGCCTGAAGATCACCTATCACGTCGGCGAAAGCGAAGGCACCGGCGCGGAGGGCATGCTGCGGGTCATCGACGCCATCCACCCGGACCGCATCGGCCACGGCATCGAACTCCGCCGCGCCGAAGGCCGCTTGCGCTCGTCGCTGATCTCGCGCTTGCAGGACGAAGGCATCTGCCTGGAACTCTGCCCGACCGTGAACCGGGTGACCCGGGTGGTGCCGGATTTCGCCTGGCTGGGCCCTTTCGTCCGCAACCTCGCGAATCACGACGTGCCGTTCTGCATCAACACCGACAATCCCTATCTGGTGCACACCAACCTGCGGAAGGAGCACGAGATCGTCGGCCACGAACTCGGCGACGATGCCGGGCCCTTGCTGAAGCTGGCGGTGCAGCATGCGGAACAGCACCGCTTCCTGCAGGCCGCCTTCCTTCATGCGGGGGTCGCACAGTGGATCATCCAGTGAATGCCGAAGCGGTCGGTGAACGAGGCGACCACCCCGCTTGTTCCGGAGAAGACCGGCACCCGCCCCCTCGATTGAAGCTTGGTCATCCGCCTGCTTTTCCCTCACCCTCCCGCCCGCCACCGTGTCCCATCCTTCATCCATCCGCCGCACCCTCGCCATCATCTCCCACCCGGATGCCGGCAAAACGACGCTCACCGAGAAATTCCTGCTCTACGGCGGGGCGATCGATCTCGCCGGCTCCGTGACCTCGCGCCGCGACCGGCGCTCGACCGCGTCGGACTGGATGGAGCTGGAAAAGCAGCGCGGGATCTCGATCTCCTCGACCGTCCTCCAGTTCAACTACGGCGGCTTCCACGTGAACCTGCTCGACACCCCGGGCCACGAGGATTTCTCGGAGGACACCTACCGCGTGCTGACCGCGGTCGATGCCGTGATCATGGTGGTCGACGCCGGCAAGGGCGTGGAGGCCCGGACCCGCAAGCTTTTCGAAATCTGCCGCCTGCGCGGGATTCCGATCTTCACCTTCATCAACAAGCTCGACCGCCCGACCCGGCCGCCGATCGATCTGGTGGATGAAATCGAGAACGTCCTCGGCATTGCATCCCACCCGATGAACTGGCCGCTCGGCGACGGCCCGCGCTTCCGCGGACTGATCCAGCGCCGCGATGGCGCGCTGAACCTGTTCGAGAAGACGAAAGCCGGTGCCTACCGCGCGCCGGTCTCCGTGATGGGCCTCACCGACCCCACGGTGCGCGAGCTGGTCGACACCGACCTGGTCGACAAGGCGATCGAGGAAATGGAGCTGCTGGATATCGCCGGCGCGCCCTTCGATCAGGAGCGCGTGCTGGCCGGCGAACTCACGCCGGTCTTCTTCGGCTCCGCGGCGAACAACTTCGGGATCCAGCTTCTGTTAGACGGCTTCCTCGCGATGGCCCCGCAGCCGGCAGGCCGCAAGTCGGGCGACACGATGATCGAGCCCGAGGACAAGCGCTTCAGCGGCTTCGTCTTCAAGATCCAGGCGAACATGAACCCGAAACACCGGGACCGCATGGCTTTCATCCGCATCGTCTCCGGCAAGTTCGAGCGCGACATGCAGGTCTGGCACGGCGCCGGCACCAAGCAGATCCGCCTGTCGAACTCGCAGAAGCTGTTCGCCCAGGAACGCGAGATCGTCGACGAGGCCTTCGCCGGCGACGTGGTAGGCCTGGTGGGCAACCAGCCTTTTGAAATCGGCGACACGCTGACCACCGATCCCGCGATCAAGTTCGACGAGATCCCGATCTTCCCGCCCGAGTGCTTCGCCACCATCCGCGGCCGCAGCACCGGCACCGCGAAACGCTTCCGCGCCGGTTTGGACCAGCTGGTGAGAGAAGGCGTGACCCAGCTTTTCGAAACACCGTACGGCAGCACCTCGCTGCTCGGCGCGATCGGCCCGCTGCAGTTCGAGGTGCTGAAGTACCGCCTGGAGTCCGAGTACGGCGCGGAAGTCATCGTCGAGCAATGCCCGTGGAAGATGATCCGCTGGCTGATGGCCGACGGCGAACCGGTCGGCGGCATCGACGCCCCGACCGACGACGTCCCCAGCGGCAGCGCCCTGGCCCGCGACCCCGCCGGCCACTGGGTCGTCCTCGCGGAAGGCGACTGGGCCTTGCGCAGCTTCAAGCGCTACCACGAGAACTGGGAGCTGGCGGAGCGGTTGGTGAAGTGAAACGGCTCACCGCGGATCGCTGACCCGGCCGAGGAACAGGCAGGCACTGCTGGCGACGTGCTGGATGGCGAAGGCGAAGGGGCGGTCGACGCGGACTTCGAGCGGCTTCGGGCGCTCGACCGGCATGGCGGAGCGCTCGACCATCACGACGGCGGTCGCGGCGGCGGCTTCGGTGCCGTCCTTGTCCACGGCGATGAAGGCCTTGTGGATGACGTGGCTGATGCAGAGGTAGTCGCCCGGCTTGCGGGGGGCCATGACCGAGAAGTCGGCGCTGCCCGGCGGCTGGTCGAAGGCGGTCGGCATGCCCATTTTCACCAGCTCTTCCGCCAGCATCACGCGGTCCGGTTCCAGCTTGAACTTCGGGAAATGCAGCGCCACTTCGCGCGGCGCGGCCTTGGCGGCGGCGGCGAGGACCTCCGGCGTGAGCTGCTTTTCCATCGCGGCCAGGCCGTCCTTTTCATCCGGCACCATGAGCACGAACTGCAAGCCGCCGCCGGCGTAGGGCACCGTCACCGCGCTGCCGCCGGGGATCGTTGCATGGCCGAAGGATTCGGTCCGGGTGAGCCCGGTCACCTTGGCCGGGGTCTTGCCGCCGGCGTGGAACTCGAAGTCCGGGACCTCGCGGAAGGCCGCCGCCCAGGCGGCCTTGAGATAGACGGCATTGGTCAGCACCAGTCGCGTGTCGGCATCGAGCACGCCGGCCGGGATCAGGTCCTTGATGCGTTCCTTGGTCTGTTCCTCGACCCAGGTGTTGATCCGCACCCGCTGCTGGTCGGCGGACTTTTCAAAGTCCACCAACTCCAACGGCGCGCCGTAGATCTTGTCGACGAGGTCGAGAAAGGGCTGCTTGAAGGGATAGCCCTGCTGGCCGAAGAGCCGGTTCGCGGCGTGGAGTTGGAGCGGCGTCGTCGGACCGCCGCGCTGCTCCGCCTGCTTCACCAATGCTTCGCTCTCCTTCTGAAGCCTGGCCAGGTCGGCCGCGAGGGCGGAGAAGCCCTGGTGCACGGCGTCGTCGCTGCCCTGGAAATGGAGGACCTTCGCCATCTCCTCCTTGGTCTTCCCGCCGGCTCCGGCGTAGGTCATCGCCAGCGCGGTTTCGATCGACCACGGCGAGGTCACCAGGTTCCCGCCGCCGGCGGCGAGGCGGCGGTGTAGGTCGAGGCCGAAGGTGTTGATGCTGGTGGCGGCGGCATGGCTGTCGGCGCGGACCGGCAGGGCGGCGGCGAAGGCGGTGCCGAGAAGGGCGAGGAGCGGTGCTTTCATCGGATGCGAACGGTTGAAATGGATCGATGGGAAGCGGGGCGGCTCGTCCGCCCGCAGCTTCCAAAGCTCAAGACACCCGAGGGAGGGAATCCTTTGAAAACAAGTGGCGTTTTTCGTGGAGCGGGAGCGGGCGGATCGGAGTCCGCCGCTCCTTGACACCCCGTCCGCCCACGAAAAAGCCCCGCTGCCGGAGGCGAGCGGGGCCGGAGGGGAGAAGCGGAATCACTCTTCCTCTTCTTCGTCTTCTTCCTCGTCCTTCTTCTTCTCCTCGTCTTCTTCCTCTTCCTCATCGCCGCCGCCCTTGCCGAGCGCCTTGGCGCGTTCGCGCATGCGGCTGAGTGCCTTGTCGGCGAGGTCCTGGACCTCGTCGCTGTCGGACTCGTCGAAGAAATATTCGACCACCGACATCGCCCATTCGGTGGGCTCGGCATTGGCGAGACCGCGGACCATGCTGAGCTGCTCGGCGCTGGTCTTGGCGCTGGAGGCGAGGGTCTTCCAGAAGTCCTCGTTCTCCTCGTCGGAGCGCTTGCGGGTCTTGTCCATCAGGAAGCCAAGGGCTCCCTTGAAGGCGCGGCCACGGAGGTTCTCGTCCTCGGTTTCCTCAATGAAGTCGGTGAGCGTGCTGAACATCGAGTCGTCGCCCCACTGCTGGAGCGAAAGCACGGCGTTGAGCTTGTCGAGGTCCTTGCCTTCCTTGAGGGCCTTGGTGACCACCTCGCCGGCCTGCTCGCCGCCGGCACGGCCGAGCAGGCGGAGCAGGGCGTGGCGGGTGTCGTCGTTGGTCGCCGCCGCGTAGGCGGTGGCAAGGGTCGCCGCGAACTCGGATTTCTTCGCGGACTTGGTGATGATCTGTCCGGCGGACGCCTCGGCCGCCTGGCGGACGCCGGAGTCGGCGGTGAACTGGATCACGTCGAGCAACTCCGCGAAGTGGTCGTCCCCGCCGAGGGTGGTGACCGCCTCGAGCGCCGCGCGGGCACCGGCGGCGTCGTTGGAATTGCGGGCGAAGGTGAGCAGTTTCGGCACTACCGACGGGTTCTTGCGCTGGCCGACCACGCGGGCGAGCAGCGACTGTCGGATCGACGAGTTCATGTCGGTGCGGGTCGCGGCTTCCACGATCACGTCGTCGATGTTCGTCCCGTCGCTGGCTTTCGCCAGATAGAGGGCCTTGTAAATGGTCTCGCGCTGGGTGTTGGAGCCGGGCGTTATGACGGAGTTCAGGAGGATCCCGAGTTCCTCGGCATTCACCATCACTTCTTTCGCCGAGGGATCGGCCGCTTCCTTGACGATGCGGTTGTATTTTTCGGTGGCTTTGCCTTGGCCGGATTTGGCTGCGATCATGAAGCCGACGACGATCACGATCACCCCGAGCACGGCGGCAATGGCCGCTTTCGCGCCGTTGCCGATGCCTTTCTTGACCGGGATGAAAGTCTGCTGGCCGGGGCCCTTCGGCAGGCCGGGGCGGGATCCGGCCACCGGGCCGGCTTGCGGTGTGGCGCGGGCGGTGGCCACGGGGGCCGCCGCAGCGGGACCGAGACGGATCTGCGGGCCGGGAGCGGGCGTCGGCGCGGCTGCGGCCGGCTGGAGAGGGACGGTGGAGGCGGTCACCGGCGCGGCCGGCTGGATCTGGGCGGTCGGCGTGGCGACGACCTGTGGCGGCGGGGCGACGGCAGCCACCGGGACAGCGACGGCGACGGGCACCGGGGCGGGAGCCGGCGGTGGCGGTGGCGGTGGCGGGGGAGGAGCCGGGACATAGGCCTGGGCCGGCGGCGGGGCGACCGGCGAAGGCTCGGGCTCGACCGCCGCCTGCGGGGCGGTGCTGTGGAGGCTCGGCGGCGCGCCGACTGGCGGCGCAAGCGGCTGGGGTGCGGCCTGGGTGATGACCGGCTCCGGCACGGGCGGCGCGACCGGGGCGGGGGCGGCGGCGCCGGGGATGATCAGGCGCGGACGTTTCGGGGCTTCGGGCTGGGGTTCTCCGGTGCTCATGGTTTGCGTGGCGGGGACGTCGAGTTGAATGAAAGTCTTGAGGGATTCGCGGGCGTTCGCCGGGCGTTCCGTGGCGTGGCGGTTGATGTGCCACATGACCCAGTCGCTCACCCAGCGCGGGAGGTCGGGCCGGAGCTGGGCCAGCGGGACGACCCGGTGTTCCAAATGCGCCGCCATCACCTGCGGGCCGGTGTCGCCCTGGAACGGGGATTCGCCGGTCAGCGTGAAGTAGTACACGCAGCCGATGGAATACATGTCCACCCGGGCATCGAGCGCGCCGCGTTCGAACTGCTCCGGCGCCATGTAGAAGATCGAGCCGAAGACCGCATCGCTTTGGTCGACGGTCTGGGCGGAAGGCTTGGGACTGAACTTGGCGAGGCCGAAGTCGACCACCTTGGCCTGGAAGCGCCCGGACGGGAGCCAGTTCAGCATGATGTTCGACGGCTTGAGGTCGCGGTGGACCAGCCCGAGGTCCTGGGCGGCGACCAGCGCTTCCTGGATCTGCAAGGCGAGTTCCCGGAAGTCCTGCCAGGTCAGCGGGGCGCGGGCGACCACGTCGTCAAGGGTCTGCCCGGTGAGCAATTCCATCACCACGAAGGGCCCGTCCTCGTCGGCCCCAACGTCGAAAATGGTCACGATGTTCGGGTGCTGGAGGGCGGCCAGGGCGCCGGTCTCCTTCTCCATCTGCCGGGTGGCCTCCTCGCGCTGCGATCCCTCATAGGTGGACGCGATCCGTTTCACAGCGACGTCCCGTTTCAGCGCGTGGTCCCA
This sequence comes from Haloferula sp., assembly GCA_044372775.1. Classification (GTDB taxonomy): domain Bacteria; phylum Verrucomicrobiota; class Verrucomicrobiia; order Verrucomicrobiales; family Akkermansiaceae; genus Haloferula. The sequence continues at coordinate 51,996 of JBIPNO010000016.1, read as the reverse complement.
GGCACGAAACACGGTGCCAAGTCCGCCTTGGCCGAGTTTCCCGCGCATTTCGTATCTTTCCTCCATGTAGTAAAGCTACCCGCGATTTGAAGCCGGGGTAGCGGGCGGCGGCAATGAAGAAAAAACCGGAAGCGCGGCCGGGCGGCTCATTCCGCCCAGAAGCGGCGGATCCCGGCGCGCAGCATCGGGTCGCGGCGGGAGGCGTCGTCGATGACATTCACCACCTCCGTGCGACTCCGCCGCCAGCCGTGATAGGCGGCCAGCGATTCGAAGCCGGCATTCAGGGAGCCCTGCATCGGGTTGTGGCGCTGCAGGCCGATTTCGACGGTCTCCGGCAGCCCCCGCGGGAACAGCAGTCCGGCCTCGCCGAAGCGGCGGATGCCATCGGACAGGCCGCTGCGGTCGCTCAGGGCCAGGCCCATGAACATCGCGTGGGGGTGCAGCCAGCGGATGCCGGGAACCTCGACGCCGTTCGCGGTGTAGCCGTCGCCGGGCATCCCGGCTTCCCCGCCGGAGAGGCCGAACAGGTTCAGCCGCGCCGCGGGACTGTCGGGCCATTGCTCCGGCACGTAGCGCTTCTGCCGCTCCAGCAGGTCGCGGCGGACCGCCGGCCAGACGGTGCCGCCCATCCCATCCGGCGTCTCGCGGTCGAAGTCCGGGTAAAGGAGGCTCTGGATCTCCGCGATAAAGGCGACCCCGCGGAAGACCCGCCCGCCGGGCTCCATGCGGCCGCGCGGCTCGCGGTTCGGGACCATGCTCTCGAGCGCCAGCACCAGCGCCGTCTCGCCGCCCCAGTCGCGCCACTGGCTGGCCAGCAGCGTGTCGCCATCCTGGGTGAAACCGTGGCCGATCCAGCCTTCGGCATCGCTCACCGCGTCGAAATCGAGGTCGGGAATCAGCGCCGTGGTGGCATCGGCGACGTCCGGCAGATCCAGCACCCCGGCGGCGAGGCGCAGGCTGACCAGCGCGATGGCGGTGTCCACCGTGCTGAATTCGGTGCCCGGGTGGATCTGCGGCCGGCCTTCGGCATCGCGGCGGGTGAAATGCGGCAGGAAGCCGGCCGCTTTCGGCATGGCCAGGAAGGCGCGGGCGGTCTTGCGGACCTCGGCGGCGACCGTTTCCCGCTCCAGAATTCCCTCCGCCGCCGCCGCGGCGCTGGCCAGCGCGTGCAGGCCGCTGGAGCTGATGGAGTCGAAAACGCCGGCCGGCAAATGCGCGCGGTCCCGGGTCAGCCCGCCTTCCGGGTCATGGCAGCGGCGCAGCTTTCCCAGCGAAATCCGGAGCAGCCATTCCTCATCGGCCATTTCGGGCCGCTTCACCTCGAAGCCGAGCGCGGAAACTTCCACCGCGCTGCCCGGCTCGGCGACCCAGTTGAGAAACTTGAGCGACCCGACCTCCGCGGCGTCGAACTCGAAGCGGTGACGCGTCCGTTCGCCGGGAACCAGCGCCATCGTGCGCGCCCAGCGGACCCCTTTCGACGCATCCGCCAGTTCGACCCGCAGCTCGCCCTGGCCGCGGGCATCCACGGTCACCGCCACCACCCCGGCGCGGACTTCCGCCGGCCCGCCGAGACCGGTCAGGTCGGTCGGATCGAACACCCGCTGGGCCTCGGTCGCCAGCCCTGCCAGCGAATGCCAGGCCCCGGTCCACTCGCCGTCCGGCTTGGTCCGGATCGCCCCCGCACGGGCATCGAGCCGCCCCTGGCCCGGGCCCATCCAGCCGAAGTCGGTGCCGAAATGGGTGAAGTTGTCGAAGGGATTGATCGCCGGTGCCGCATCCGCGCGGTCGCCGGGGAATGAGATCGAATAATCGGTCACCGGCTGCCATACGATCTCCGCGGCCCGCGCCGCCAGCAGCAGGCATCCGCCCAGCAGCGCAAGACTTCCCCGGCGGAGCAGCCGCCCTGCCGCATGTATCGATGAAGGGGCTTTCAAGGGTTTCCAGCAGTCGTTGCCGCGAAGCAAAGCCCAAAAATCCCGGCATGCCAAGAATCCAACGCCAAAGATGAAATTGAGGAAAAATTAGGTAATTTCCCCCACTCGGCATTCGGCCGCCAGTTCGGGGATGGGCGGGGCTGCCGGAGTCGGTATCCCGGTTGGCGCCGGGTGAAAAAAAATAAATTGGATTGGATTCGCCCGGCTCTCCTCGGAAATGAAAGTGACGGGATCGCCTGAGTCTCTTTCGGCGACGTCGCAACCAACCGCGGAAAAAAGACAAAAGATGATTGGGACTTTCAATTTCAGACAAAGCGTTAGTTAAGACATTCTCCACGCTCACCATTCGACCGCCGGCTCGGCCAATGGACCGGCTTCCCGTGCCGTCGTTCCCGGCTTGCGACGGGCGAGCCCCAGTGCCGCCAGGAGCCCGACGACGAGGCCGAGCGCCATCCCGCGGTCAAGCCGTTGCGCGATCACCGCAGGCCAGTATTCCTGATCCTCCCGATTGCGGCCCAGGATCGCCGGCGGGGCGGTCAATGGGTCGCCGGGCAGCGAGTCGATGCCGATGCGGGTCGCCCGTTCCTCGAACATCTTCCAGCGCGCCTGGAAGGCCTCCGACTGCCACAAGGTCCGCGCCCTGGGGTTTGCCTTGTCCGCCTGTTCCCGCAGCGCGAAAACATCCGCGAACCCGACGGACCGGGCGTCGTCGTCCATCAGCCCGCGGAGCTGGATCGCCTCGGCGCGTTCCTGTCGCTGTTCGGAATTGGCGTGGGGAATCGAGTTCGGGTTCATCGCGGCGGCGGCGATTTCGTGCTCCATGCCGCGGAACAGGCCGGCCGCGCGGACGGCAAGGTCGATGCCCTTCTTCGGGTCGTCCGACAGCACCTCCACCTCCACGCCATAGGGCGACGCCAGAAAGGTCACCGCCCGGGACAGATCGCCGGCGGGAAGGGTCAGCGGCTGCTGGAAGTCGTCTTCCCAGTCGCGCTGGATCAAGGCGGCGTGAATGGGAGCGAGCCGGGTGCGCTCGATCTCCGGCTCCGTCTTCGCGACCAGCACCGTCGAGCGATAGACCGTCGGCATGGTCTGGCAAAAGACCGCGGCGGCCATGTAACCCAAGCCGACCCCGGCGAGGGTGATGGCCAGAAAGCGCCCGGGATAAAGGGAGGGAAAGCCTTTCATCAGGCTTCGAACGGAACCCCAAACGCGGCGGCTTGGCAAGCCGCCGGAACCCTCACTGGCTGTCGGCCGTGTCCTTGATGTCGCTCAAGGCCGCGATGAAGTCGCCGAGGATTTCCGCCGGCACCATGATCGTGTCGCGGTTGCCGCCGACGTCCTCGGTGATCTTCACCACCATCCCGCGGGAGTTCTGTTTGAGGTCGAGGAAGAATGTCTTCCGGTCCGCCAGAATCTTTTCCGTATGCAAAAGGTCGCTATCCACCATTTCCCCTTTCGTTGAATTCGGGCGGAGTTTCCGGCGGGATGCTTGATTGTCAAGGAAAAGGGCGGATTCAGCCGCCCGCCTGCTGCATGTAAACCTCCTCATACGGCTGCACGATCACGAAGCCGTCGCCATTGAAGCACATCTGCATCGACTCCCCGGAGCCGCGGCCGAGGAAGGTGCGCAGCGAGACGTCGGTCTTCAACTCCGGCGTGAGATTGCCGCTCCACGCGATGGTCGCGTTCGGGTCGGTCATCAGCGGACGGCCGGGCTGGACGCGCAGCGTCAGCGGCTGGTAGTGGCTGGTGATCGCGAGCAGTCCGCTGCCGTCGAAGCGGACGTTGAACAGGCCGCCGGCCATCATGCCGACGATCTTCTTCATCATGGTGATCTTGTGCTGGAGGCTCGGCTCGAAGGCGAGGACGTCGTTGCCGTTCACCACCAGGGTCTCGTTTTTCAGGCTGAGGATGATGATCTTCTTCCCCTGGTCGGCGAGGTAGAGTTTCCCCTGGCCGTCGGCGTAGGTCAGGCGCATGCCTTCGCCGGAAATCGCGCGCTTGAGCAGGCTGCCGACGCCGTGGTCGAGCATGCCTTCGCGGCTGAACTTGATGTTGCCGATGTAGGCGGCCATCGAGCCGGTCTTGGTGTTCATCCGGCCGTTGAGGTTCACCTCGAGGAAGCGCGGCGACTCCAGCTCGAAGACCCCGTGGCCGAGGTCGCGCTGGGCGGTGCGGGCGACGAACTCCTGGAGGCTTTCGGCGGGATTCGCGGGGAGGGCAGGTGGTGTGGACATGATCGGTGAAACTGCCGCGAACGGCAGGGAATGGCCACCTGAAAATTCGGCTTGGTTAGGCATCAGCCGGCTCCGTCGGGAAGCTGGCTTTCGAAGTCCATCGCGCCGTGGAGGATCCGGATGATTCTCAGCTTCATCGACCCGCGCGGGCCAAGGATTGGAATTCCTCTTCGCTTCCGACCGGAACCCCTTCGCCCCGGCGCAACTGCTCGCTTCCGATTTGGATCTCGGCGCGGAGCCGGTCCCGGAGCTCGTCCCTTTCAACCATCAGCCGCAGCGACTCGCGGACGACTTCGCTCGCATTGTTATACAGTCCGGAATCGACCTTGTCCTTGATCCGGCGCTCCAGTTCGGGAGTGAGGGAGACGTGCATGCCGATTTTCTAAATCCGGCCTCAAACTTTGTCAAACTTTGAGGTCCAGGGCAGCACCATCCTGATTCCACCACGATGGCAACGGCGTCGATCCTCGAGACCGACTTCACCCCAGCACCGCGTGCAAGCGCCGGCAGACTTCCTCGACGTTGGCGCGGGAGTTGAAGGCGGAGATGCGGAACCAGCCTTCGCCGCCGGCCCCGAAACCGGCACCGGGGGTGATCACGACCTGCGCTTCGCCGAGCATCTTGTCGAACATGTCCCACGACGAAAGTCCGGCCGGGCAGCCGACCCAGACGTAGGGCGCGTTGACGCCGCCGAAAACGGTGAGACCGGCGGACTTGGCGGCTTCGACGAGCAGCTTGGCATTGCCCATGTAATGCTCGATCAAGGCTTTCACCTCGGCCTTGCCCTGCTCGGAGAAGACCGCGGCGGCACCCTTCTGGACGGGGTAGCTGGCGCCGTTGAACTTGGTGCTGTGGCGGCGGCTCCAGAGCTGGTGGAGCGGGACGCGCGTGCCGTCGTCGGCCTTGGCGGTGACGGTCTTGGGGATGACGATGTAGGCGCAGCGGACGCCGGTGAAGCCGCCGTTTTTCGAGAAGGAGCGGAACTCGATCGCCACGTCCTTGGCGCCTTCGATTTCGAAGATCGACTTGGGCACCGTGGGGTCCTGGACGAAGGCCTGGTAGGCGGCGTCGAAGAAGATGATGCTGTCGTTTTCCTTCGCGTATTTGACCCAGGCTTCGAGCTGGGCGCGGGTGGCGACGGCACCGGTCGGGTTGTTCGGGAAGCAGAGATAGACCAGATCGACGCGCTGCTTCGGCAGGTCGGCGACGAAGCCGTTCGCGGCGTTGCAGGGCAGATAGACGAGGCCGGCGTAGGCGCCCGATTCGTCGGCGTCGCCGGTGTTGCCGGCCATCACGTTGGTGTCGACGTAAACGGGATAGACCGGGTCGGTGATGGCGATGACGTTGCCCTTGCCGAAGATGTCGAGGATGTTGCCGGAGTCGCACTTCGAGCCGTCGGAGATGAAGACCTCGTCGGCGGAAATGCCGAGGCCGGCGAACTCGTTCTCGACGATCGCCTGGCGGAGGAATTCGTAGCCCTGCTCCGGGCCGTAGCCCTTGAAGGTTTCGCGCACGCCCATTTCATCGATCGCCTCGTGCATCGCCGCGCGCACGGCGGCGGGCAGCGGCTCGGTCACGTCGCCGATCCCGCAGCGGATGATTTTCGCGGCCAGGTCCGGATTGGCATCGGAGAAGGCCTTCACCCGGCGGGCGATTTCGGGGAAGAGGTAACCGGCTTTGAGCTTGAGGAAGTTCGAGTTGATCTGGGCCATGGCGGCGGCTGCTTTAGACGGGCCGCGGCGGGCGGGCAAGGCCCATCCGCGAAGGCTGCGACATGGGAATTCTCAACCGCCAAAGAACGCGAAAGGACGCGAAATTTGAAACAGCCGAAAGGCGATTGGATTTTCTGCCATTTAGATTTCGCGTCCTTTCGCGTGATTTCGCGGTTGCACTCCGGCTGCCGAACCACGCGCGATCCACGATTCTCCAGCTGGAGATGGGCAAGGATCCGGCTTGCCCGCGGCGCGGGATCGGAGAACATGCGCGGCGTGGAAAGCGCGAGCGTGAGAAACGACGATCTGCCGGACCGCTTCGGCGCGATGCTGGTGAAGGAGCTGCGCCAGAACATGCGGCGCGGGAGCTTCGTCTATCCCTTCCTCGGCATCCAGGTGCTGGCGGTGCTCGCGCTGCTGGTGGAATTCCAGAACAGCTCCGGGCCTTCGTTTGAAAAATACTCCGGCATGCTGAACCTCGGGATGCTCGAGGACGCCGGACCCTTCTGGTGGGTGGTGATGATCGTCTGCGCCTTCGTGATGCCGCTCGGCGGGCTGATCCTGATGGGGCAGGAACTCGAGGAGGGGAATCACGAGCTGCTGCTGCTGACCAAGCTCAGCCGCTGGAAAGTGGTGCGGGGGAAATTCCTCACGCTGTGGGGTCTCTGCGTGCTGACCTTCATCTCGCTGCTCCCCTACGTGATCGTCCGCTACAATGTCGGGGCGATCGAGGTGCTCGACGAACTCGCGCTGTCGCTGACGGTGGTCGCGCTGTCGGCGATGATGTGCGCCGGGGCGATCGGGGCGTCATCGTTCCGCGGCCTGCTGGCGCGGATCGCGGTGATGCTGCTGTTCGCGGGTTCGCTGGCCGTCGGCTGCGGCATCCCGCTGGCCGCCTCGGCCGGCGTGACCGACGGCTGCGGGGTCTTCTATCATCTCAATGCCGTGGCCGCCGCCGTCTGCTACACCCTGCTCGGCCTGTCGCTGGCCCGCTCCCGGTTGCGGCTGGTGGTCCACGCCTATGAGGTGAAGCCGAGTTACATGGTGGTCGGCCTGCTGGTCTTCACGCCCTTCGTGGTCGGCATGGCCACGGCGATGACCGCGGGCTTCGCCGGCTTCGTCGGGCTGATCGGGATGTCGCTGGTCAGCATTTACGCCGACGCCACCCCGAAGGCCCCGGCCTGGGTCAAGCCGCCCTCGCCGAACGTGCCACCGCCGATGACGGCGGGGTAGGGTCAATCCGCCAGCTCGTTGGTGCGCCGGAAAGGCCAGGCGGGGACGGAGCGGTTAGAGACTTTCTCTAACAGACAGGCCCGGTGCCTCATCGCGGGATTCGGCGCTTGATCCTGAATCGCTTGGTGGGAAAGGTGCGCGTGCCTGATCGTCCACCCCCCTCATCGAGCGGCATGAGTTCTCCTGATTCCTCCCGGATATCCCCCTTGGCTCCGGTCCAAGCGGCGATGTTGCGGACCCGCGAGCCGGGGGCGGAGATGGAGCAGGCGGTGCTGGTGTTCCGCGGGGATTGGCCGCGGGAACGGATCGAGGAAGCGTGGGGGGAGACGGTGGCGGCGACCGCGGCGCTGGGCTGCGGGCTTTCGGAAGAAGGGTGGATCGAGGGGTTTCCGGCACCGGCGATCCAATGGGAGAAAGCAGAGCCGGAATCGTTCGAGGCGTGGTTGGAGGCGGATCGGTTGCGGGGCTTTGCGGAGGACGGCGGCGTGCCGTGGCGGGTGACCTTTTGGCCGTCGGCGCGGCGCTGGGTGTGGAGCTTTCCGCATGCGCTGCTGGACGGCCGTTCGGTGGCGCGGGTGCTGCGGGGATTCCTGCGGCGGCTGGCCGGGGGTGAGGGGGAAGAGTTGCCGCTGGCAACGTGGCAAGCGGCGGACGAGGCGGAGCGGAAGGCGGCGGCGGAGTATTTCTCGAAGGCGCACGAAGGCGTCGAGCCGGCGGCGGTGGACTTCGGCGAAAGCGGGCGGGCGCGGGCAGTGGTCGAACTCGGGGCGGAGATGGCCGATGGCCTGGACGCCGCGGCGCGGTCGAGCGGGACCACGCCGGCCACCCTGGTGACCTGGGCCTGGGGTCAGGTGCTGGCGCGGGCGGCGGGCGTTGAAAAACTGGCGCTGGGACAGGTGCGGGCGGGGCCTCCGGTGGCGGGGCGGGCGGGGTTCACGATGAACACGCTGCCGCTGGTGGTCCGGCGGATGCGCGGGGGCCCGGCGGCGGAGGGGTGGCGGGCGCTGCGGCAGGAAATGCTGGCGCTGCGGGCTTTCGAGCGGCTGGCTCCGGAGAAGCTGCCGGCGGGGATTTTTCAAGAAAACGGGGCGCCTTGGTCATCGGTGATCATGGTCGAGCAAGGAACGGCGGCGCACCTGCTGGGCGAGGACGGGGCGGCGTTGTTGGAGTCGATGGAGTTGCGTGAGCAGCCGTCGGGACCGCCGACCGCGTCGGCATATCTGCGGCCCGACTTGCGGCTGGAGGTGGAGACGGACGCCGGATCGCGGGCGGCGGATTCCTTGCTGGCCCACTGGGCGGCGTTGCTGCGGGCCATCGTGGCGGACCCGGCGGGCGACGCGGCGGCGATCACGCGCTTGCCGGCGGCGGACGAAGCACGGCTCGCGGCTTGGGAAGACGGGGGCGCGGCATTGAGCGGACCGGCCCACCTGGCGGAGGCCTGGCGGGAGGCGCGGGCGAGGCATGCGGCGGAGACGGCGCTGTGGCAGCCGGAGGAAAGCTGGACTTACGAGGAAATCGGCCGCCGGGTCGACCGGGTGGCGGGGAATTTGGGCGAGGCTGGGGTGCGCGCAGGGCAAACGGTGGCCGTGGTGGCCGGACGGCGGCGGGAATGGCCGCTGGCCTTGCTGGCGACGGCCTGTCTGGGCGCGATTTACCTGCCGCTGGGCCCGCGGATCCCGTCGTCGCGGCTGCGGTCGATGGTCGAGGACGGCCAGCCCGCGGCGTTGCTTTGCGGACGGGAGGTGGAGGAGGACTTCGGCCTGCAACGGGTCTGCCTGGAGAGCGACGGGACGCCTCCGGCGCCGGCGGTCCGGGAGCCGGCGGACGGCGAGGTGATGGCCCTGATTTACACCTCCGGCTCCACCGGCACGCCGAAAGGCGTGATGCTGGACCACGCCGGGGTGCTGAACGAAGCGCGCTGGGCGGCCCGCGCGCTGGGGCTGGGTCCGGGCGACCGGATGCTCCAGTTTTCCTCGCCGGGCTTCGATGCCTCGCTGGAGGAAATGCTTTCTTGTCTGCTCAGCGGCGCGACCCTGGTGCCGCGGCCGGAAGAGGTGGCGGACGATCTGGCGAAGTTTCAGGAGTTCATCGGGGCGGCGGAAATCACCGTGCTGGACCTGCCGACTGCCTTTTGGTCGGCATGGGCCGGCTGGCTGCGTGAAGGCGGCCGAAAGCTGCCGGAGAAAATTCGCGCGACGATCATCGGCGGCGAGCGCGCGTCGGCCCGGGCGCTGGCCGACTGGCGGGCAGCGGGCGGCGGGACGATTTGGAACACCTACGGGCCGACCGAGGCATCGATCGTGGCGACGGCGCAGGAAATCCCGGCCGGCTGGGACGAGGCGGGCGATCCACCGATCGGACGGCCGCTGCCGGGCACCAAGGTGCGGGTGGCGGACGCCCGGGGCACGCCGCTGCCGCCGGGCGCGGCCGGCGAGATCTGGATCGGCGGGCCGGCGGTCGGACCGGGCTACTGGGGCCGTGACGACCGGACGGCGGCGGCTTTCACCGCGATGGAAGGCCGGCGCTGGTACCGGACCGGCGACCGGGCGCGCTGGGACCGGGAGGGTCGGCTGCATTTCCTCGGCCGGCTGGACGATCAGCTCAAGATCCGCGGGCATCGGATCGAGCCCGACGAGGTGCTGCGGCTGCTGGAGTCCTTTCCCGGCGTCGCCGCGGCCCACGTCGGGCCGGCCGGTGACGCCGAGCGCCCTGTGCTGGCGGCCTGGGTCCGCTGGGACGGCGAGCCGCCGGCGGCGTGGCAGAAACGGTTACGGGATCATCTGGCGGCGGACTTGCCGGCGGCCTCGGTGCCTCAGCGTTGGGCGGCGGTGGCGGAGTTCGCGCTGACCGAGCGCGGCAAGCTCGACCGTCGCGCGCTGCCGGAGCCGGCGGCTGTAAGAGCGCCGCGGCATGAGGAAGCGTCCACCGACATCGAGCGGCGGCTGGCCGGCTTGTGGGACCAGCTTCTCGGCAGCGGCCTGCCGGGGCGGGGCGATTCGTTCTTCGACCTCGGCGGGAATTCCCTGCTCGTGCTGCGCCTGTTCGCCGGGATTTCCGCGGAGTTCGGCGTGACCTTGCCGATGACCACCTTGATCCGGTCGCCCACTTTGGCCGGGCTGGCGGCAGTGATCGAAACCGCCGCCGGCCGGGCGAATGTCCGTCGGGCACCCGAACTGGTCACCCTGCGGGAGGGCAAGGAGGGCCCGCCGCTGGTCTGCATCCACGGTGGCGACGGCGGTGTGTTCTTTTACGTGGAACTCGCCCGGTCGCTGGCCGGCGACCTGCCGGTGATGACCTTGGAATCCCCGGCGCTGAGCGCGGCGGAAGGGGTCGGGCCGGTCGCGGTGGAAGCCCTGGCGGCGGACTACGTGGCCGCCCTGCGCCGCCACCAGCCGCGCGGCCCCTACCGGCTGGCCGGCTATTCATTCGGCGGCGTGATGGTTTACGAAATGGCGGTCCAGCTCCGGCGGGCGGGCGAAGAAGTCGGCTTTCTGGGACTCCTCGACACGGAGAATCCGGCCATGGAGCGGAGGAACTACGGGCCGGGCGAGCGGGCGAAAGTTTACTGGGACTCGCTCGCCGGAAAGCCCGCGTGGTTCAAGGCCGGACTGCTTCTGGGACGGATGCTCGGCGGGATCCGCGTCCACCTGCAGGTCCGCGGCGAACTCTTGTTGGTCCGCCGCGCCGGAATCACCCGTCCGCACGGCCGGATCCGCGCCTTGCAAGTCCGCGAGGCCCACGCCGCGGCGATGGATGCCTACCGGCCACCGCCGCTCGATGTCCCGCTGGTGCTGTTCAAGACCGCCGCGGTGGACGACAAGTTCGAGATCCCGGCGGACTACGGCTGGGACGGGCTGGCGGCCGGATTGGAAATCGTGGATGTCCCCGGCGAGCACCTGACGATGTTCTCGCCGCAGCACGTGCCGGTGCTGGCCCGTGAAATGGACGCCCGATTGCGGCGCGGATGATCCGGCTCAATCCCGGCGGCGCGGGGGAGGACGGCGGGCGCTCTTTTTGTCGACGACCTTCGGCCGCGGCTCATGGGTGCCGAGCAGCGAGGACGAAGCGGCCTTCTTGACCCGCAGTTTCAGCGTGCCGAGCTGATGCCCGTCGAGCGCCTCGATCGCTTTCATCGCCTTGTCGAGGTCCGGCATGTCGGCGAAGCCGAAGCCCTTCGATTGGCCGGTGGCCTTGTCCATCACGAGGTCGAAGGTCCGCACCTTGCCGTGGGTCTCCAGCAGCTTGCGCACTTCTTCTTCGGTGATGGCGCGGTCGATGTTGCGGACGAGGATGATCATGGGGCGGCGCAGTCGTAGCAGCGGCGGGCGGTAGGGGACGAGCACCGATTTTCCCCGCGGAAAGCCGGGCCAGCAGGGAAAAGGATTGACCAGCGGAGGAGGGCTCTTGTCATCTCGCGACGCCATGAAACGCTCCTCCGGTCTTCTTTGCCTCACCACCGCCCTTTTCATCACCGGCTGCGCCACCACGCCGCCGGCTCCCACCCCGGAACAGAGGTTCAAGAGCGCGGATACCAACGGCGACGGCAAGGTCACGCGGGCGGAATACGACACCCATCAGATCGGCGAGATGTTCTCGCGTTTTGACACGAACAAGGATTCGGTCATCACCGAAAAGGAATATCTCGCCAAGGGCGGCACGACCGAGCGCTTCCGGGCGATCGATACCAGCGGCTCCGGCAAGGTCTCCCTCCAGGAAGCCATGGCGAGCGCCGGCGGCGTGAGGAAGACTCTGGAGGCTCCCTTCAAGGAAGCCGACGCGAACAAGGATGGCAGCGTCACCTTGCAGGAATTCCTGACCGCCCGCCAGGAGGCCCTCGACTACGTCCGCTAACGCGGTCGCAGCCTTTTCCGGGCCGCGTCGAATTCCGTTTCGAGAACGGCTGCTTTCCCCGAGGTGTCCCTCCTCGGCCCTGGCAGGTGCCACGGCGCCGGGAGCATCGCGTCCGGATCCCGGGGAGGTGGAACACTCCCCCCGCGGCAGGCGATTCCGTGCTCGCTCGCCGAGGACCCGGCGAGGGGGGGATCTCTGCGGATGTTCACCGGGCCCACCGGAGGAATGCCGATCGCGGGTCCTGAAGTCCGCTGGATCGTGGTCCGGCCGGCGAAAGTTAATTTAGAAAAATTAACCATCAGCCAAAGTTTTGACATTTCTCATGAAATTCATATTAAATAAAGAGTCTCTCATCACCCGGAGATTAACACACCCACACTGTCCCACATGAAAACACGTCTGATCACACCTATCAGAACCCTAGCGTGGCTGGCCGGCGCTTCGGCGCTGGCGCTGCCTGCTTCCGGAGTTCCGCTTCGCTACACGATTGCCGCCGGTGCCGACAACGGCCAGCTCGGTGCCTCGCTCAGCGCCCTGGGCGACCTCGATGCCGATGGCATTGCGGATTTTGCCGTGGGTGACCCGGGCTACACCGCCTCCGGAGCCGCCGGATCCGGCCAAGTGCTGATCCTGAGCGGTGCCGATGGTGCCATTCTTCACACCCTTCTCGGCACGCCGGTCGCCGGCCAGGCCTTCGGCACGGCGCTCGCCGCGCTCGATGCCAATGGCGACGGGGTTTCCGACCTCGCGGTCGGTGCTCCTGGTGGCAATGGCGCGGTCTGGATCTACTCCGGTGCCGACGGGTCCGTGCTTCAGGCCATCACCTCCGCTTCTCCCGGTGCAGGGTCGCGCTTCGGCGAGGCCCTGGCGAATGCCGGCGACCAGAATGCCGACGGGAAGGACGATCTTTTCGCCGGAGCCCCCGGGGCCAACTCTCTCACCGGTGCCGTGCTGGTGCTCTCCGGATCCAGCGGCGGCTTGATCCAGACGCTCACCCCGGAAATCGACGGGATCCAGTTCGGAGCGGCCGTGGCGACCACCCCCGACCTGAGCGGCGACACCTTGCCGGATTTGGCGGTGGGAGCCCCGGCATTCGACGGCGGCTTCGGCCGGGTCCAGCTGATGGCCGGCACCGACGGTGCCGAGTTGTTCTACGCGACCGGCACCGTGGCCGGTGCCTTGCTCGGCAGCAGGATCGGCGCGGTCGATGATCGCAATGCCGATGGCGTCGCCGACCTGATCGTGGGATCCGGCTCGGGCGGCGGAGCCTTCCTCCTATCGGGCTCCAATCTCGCGTTGATCTCCGACCTCTCGCTCGCCGGCGCGGCGGCAGGCCTGCCGGTCGTGCCTGGCGGCGTGGTCGATGTCGATCTCAACGGCACCACCGAAATGCTGGTCGGCTATCCCGGTGCCAGCCCTCTGGCCCAGGTGAAAGTCGTGCCGGATCCGCTGGCACCGGAGGCGAATGTCTACGAAGCCGCGGCCGCTGGCAGTGGCCTCGGCTCCGCCATCGCGGTGATCCCCGGCCTCGGCTTCGCCCTCGGCGAACCGCTCGCCGCCGGCGGTGCGGTCCACGTTTACGGCGTGCTGGCCGACAGCGATGGCGACGGGGTGCCGGATGTGGACGACCTGTGCCCGGACTCGATCCTCACGCCGACGGTGGTCTTCGGTGATCTTGACACCGGCGTCGAAAACCGGGTCAACGCGGACGGCTGCTCCCTGGCCGACCTGTTCGCCGCCCTCGAGCCGGCCAGCGGATGGAAGAACCACGGCCAGGTCGTCTCCAGCTCGGTGAAGCTGGTGAAGCGGCTCCTGCGTTCCGGCGACATTGACGCCGCGGAAGCCCAGGCCCTGCGCACCGGTGCCGCCCAGTCGAACCTCGGGATGCCGACCAAGCCCGCGAAGCCGGTGAAACCGGAGAAGCCGGAGAAGCCGGAGAAGCCAGCCAAACCGGAGAAGCCCGCGAAGCCTGAACGGCCTGAAAAACCGGCCAAACCGAACCGGCCGAACCGCCCGTAATCCGGCGCGGATTTGCGGCGGATTGACTCCCACGACCCGGCGGATTCCCCGAATCCGCCGGGTTTTTCGCGCCCGGCGCCGGGAAATCCGGCTGGAATCGTTAAAACAAGATGCTCCTGACGAACTCGCGGACGTGTTCCGGAGTCGAAGTCCGCCGCGGAGTGATGACCACGAGCTCCGCGGTAGACGCCGCCGCCTTCGTTGTTGCCGCTGTCGTCGAAGTCCGCCGCGGAGTGATGACCACGAGCTCCCGGGCGAGCGGCAGCGGTAGTGGAACTTTTTGAAGCCGGCCTTTCCGCGCGAAGCCACTGAAGGCGCGCCGCGGGACGCAGGCCACGCCGAGGCCGAGTGCGACGAGATGGATGGCCATGTCGAAGCTGTCCAGCTCCATCGCCGCCGTCGGCGCGAGGCCTTGGGTGGCCCACCAGGCATCGATGCAGGCCCGCGAGCGGGTTCGGGCGGGCGGGACGATCCAGGATTGCTCCGCGACCCAGGCGGCCCACGTTCGGGACTCGTGGATCTCCGTCGGCACCGCGAGATCGCGCGGGGCCAGGATGCTGAAGCGGTCCGTGATCCGGTGCGTCACTTCCACGCTTTCCGGGAGCCGGGCGGGTGGGCAAAGGATGCCGAGATCGAGGTGGCACGAGGCAACGGCTTCAATCAGGGCCGAGCCGGCGAGATGGGAGACCGTCGTCTTGACCTCCGGATGCTGGCGGCGGTGCCCGTGAAGCAGGCCGGGCAAATGCGCGAGCGAAACGCTCCGCGAAAAGCCGATGCGGATCTCGCGGGGCTGATCGAGGGCACACCGATAACTCCTGCATCGACTGCGATCTCTGCCGCGATACCGCGCCTGAGGTTTTTAGAAGGGACGATGATTCCGGCCAAAGCCACGTTTGGAAGCAGCCGGTCACGGCGGACGAACTCCGCCTGGCCCGGGCGGCGATGGAGGGTTGCCCCACCGAAACGATCGGCTGTGATGGCTGATTCGGGGTTGTTCCGCCCGGCGATCCGCCGCAGGAAGGGCGCGTGACTTCTTCCTGGCTGATCCGCATTCCCGAGGTGTTCGCCGACCACGCTCCGGAGATCCTCACGGGGCTCGGGGCGGTGCCGACGAAGACACTGGGGGGCGACTACCATCTGGTGCAGCTCGCGGATCCCGCCGCGCTCCGGGATTCGGAGTGGGCGAAATTCGTGAGCTGGAATCTGCCGGTCCACCACGCCTGGCCCTGCTGCCCGCAGAAGATGGAGGGCTTCGTCGAAAAGGCGGCGCAGGCGATTTTCCGGAAATTCGGCGCGCTGAACCCGCAGACGCTGCTGGTCGGCCCGCTGCAGACCGGCGGGGCGCATCCGTATTACAAACACCTCGCGACCAACCTGCGCGGGCGGACGCTCCAGCTCTTCCCGCCGCTGCCCGCGGCCGGTGACGTCGAGGCGCAGGATCCCGGCGCGCCGAGCCTGTTCTGCCTGGTTGGGAAGGAAGGCCTGTTCTGCGGCGTCCAGAGCCCGCGGAACTCGAACGGCTTCTATCCCGGCGGCACCAAGTTCATCCGCCAAAACGCGCCGGAAACCATCAGCCGCGCCGGGGCGAAGATCGCCGAGGCGCTGCACTACCTGAAACTCCACCGGCCCGAGCTGCCGGAGGGCGCGTATTGGCTGGAACTCGGGGCCTGCCCGGGCGGCATGACTTCAGAACTGCTGGCCCGCGGCTTCCGGGTGACGGCGGTCGACAAGGCGCCGCTCGACGCCCGCCTGAATGGAGCCGCCGGGCTGAAATTCCGCCGCGCCGATGTCGCGGAGTTCCAACCCGCGGAGGGCGAAACCTTCGACGCCCTGCTCTGCGACATGAACGGCGACGCCCGTGCGGCGCTGCGCCAGGTGGTCCGGCTTTCGAAAAATCTGAAGACTGGCGGAGTGATCGTCTTCACCCTCAAAGGCGCTGGCGTGGAGTCCCCGGCGGAAATGAACGAACTGGCACGCGCGGCAGTCGCCTACGCGACGGCTTCCGGGCTGTCGGTGATCGCGACCACCCACCTGACTTACAACCGGCAGGAATTCACGGTCTGCTTCGAACGGTTCTGACCGTGGCTGCGCCATCCGCGGTTCTCGTAGCCTTGGCGGAGCGGACCTGCCGCAAGCCCCTTTCCGCCGTTGATGGAGACTTGCGGCAAAATGCCGCAGCCGCTTTTCACGAGGCCTTCTTGATCGCATCCGCAGCCGGAGGCCGGGCTATTAATTTGACATAGAAAACACGTTTGAGAGGGTTCCAGCCTGCTCGATGAGAACCCGGCCGGTTTTACCCGGCATCAAAAAGCACCCGCGGATTGAGTCGGATCGACCGCTGCCAACCCCTTGGAAACCTTATGAAACTCCATCCCATCCTCAACCCCAAGGCCGCCTTGCTCGCCGCTGGCACCCTCGGCCTGGCCTTGACCCACGGCCAGCTCCGCGAGCAACCCGCCGGCGAAAACGGCCTGATCCCGCCCGCCGCGCCGCTGGTCGCCTGCGATCCGTATTTCAGCATCTGGTCCCAGGGCGACACGCTGCACGGCGTCGAGACCACCCACTGGACCGGCAAGCAGCACCAGCTCACCAGCCTGGTGAAGATCGACGGCAAGGCCTACCGGGTCATGGGCGCGACGCCCGCCGCCACCCCGGCTCTGGAGCAAAAAAGCCTGACCGTGCTGCCCACTCGCACCATCTATGCTTTCGAAGGCGCGGGCGTGGCGCTCACCCTGACTTTCATGACCCCGGCGCTGCCGGAGGACATCAGCTTGCTATCGCGGCCGGTGACTTATCTCAGCTATGACTTCAAGGCGACCGACGGCAAGACCCACGACGTGGCCGTCTACTTCGGCGCGTCCGGCGAGCTGACGGTGAACACGCCCGACCAGGACGTGACGTGGAACGACGCCAGCGGCGACGGCCTGGCCGTGGTCCGCATGGGATCGAAGGAGCAGCCGGTCCTCCAGAAAAAGGGCGACGACCAGCGCATCGACTGGGGCTACCTCTACCTCGCCGCGCCGGAGGAAAGCACCGCCGGCCGCGCCTTTGGCAAGCCGAACGAACTGGGTATCGCCTTCGCGGGAAACGGCCTCGGCGATCAAAAGGGAGCGACCGGCGAAGCGGAGTGGGCGAACACCGTCGGTGCCGGCCTGGAACTGAAGGCCTTCTCGGTCGGCAACGAGCCGGTCTCGAAGTGGGCCCTGATCGCCTACGACGACCTCTACGCCATCCAGTTCAACCGCAAGAACCTGCGCCCTTACTGGCGCAAGGACGGCTGGGAGGCGAAGGACCTGCTGGCCGCCTCCGCGAAGGAGTATGCCGCGCTGCGCGAGCGCTGTGAGAAATTCGACGCCGAAGTCATGGCCGACATGGAGAAGATCGGCGGGGTGAAATATGCCAAGCTCGCCGCGCTGTCCTACCGCCAGTGCCTCGCCGCCGGCAAGTTCGCCGCCGATGACAAGGGACAGCCGCTCCAGTTCTCCAAGGAGAACCACTCGAACGGCTGCATGGCCACCTCCGATGTCTTCTATCCGATGGCTCCGCAGTTCCTGCTCTTCGGGCCCTCGCTGGCGAAGTCCTTCCTCGCGCCCTTCATGGAGTATGCGAAGAGCGACCGCTGGAAATTCCCCTTCGCCCCGCACGACCTCGGCACCTACCCGCACGCCAACGGCCAGGTTTACGGCGGCGGCGAGAAGACCGAAAAGGACCAGATGCCGGTGGAGGAAAGCGGCAACATGCTTTTGCTGATGGCCGCCGTGGCCCAGATGGAAGGCAACGCCGACTACGCCGGACTCTACTGGGACCGGCTGACGCAGTGGGCGGAGTATTTGAAGAACGAGGGCTATGACCCCGCCAACCAGCTCTGCACCGACGACTTCGCCGGCCACATGGCGCACAACGTCAACCTGAGCGCGAAGGCCATTTGCGGCATCGCCGCCTATGCCAAGATGTGCGGGATGCGCGGTGAAAACGACAAGGCCGCCGAGTACTCGAAGCTCGCCAAGGAGTTCGCCCAGCGCTGGGTGCAGGAGGCCAAGGACGGCGACCATTACCGCCTCGCCTTCGACCGCCCCGACACCTGGAGCCAGAAATACAACCTGGTATGGGACAAGATCCTCGGCCTCGGCCTTTTCCCCGACGAAGTGCTGCGCACCGAGATGGATTACTACAAGAAGGTCCAGAACGAGTATGGCCTGCCGCTCGACAACCGCGCGACCTACACCAAGCTCGACTGGATCGTCTGGACCGCCTCGCTCACCCAAGACCGGGCGGACTTCGAAGCGCTGCTCGCGCCGGTCTTCAAGTGGCTCAACGAAGGCTCCAGCCGCACGCCGATGACCGACTGGTATGAAACCAAGAGCGGCAACAAGGTCGGCTTCACCGCCCGCCCGGTGGTCGGCGGCGTCTATCTGCCCGCGCTTTATCACAAGGACCTGTGGCAGAAGTGGGCGAAGCGCGACGTGACCAAGGCCAATGGTTGGGCGCCGATGCCGGACTACATGGCTCCGATGCTGACGACCCTCGTGCCGACCGGCATCGAGCAGGATGGCATGATCTGGAACTACACCACCGACCGTCCGGAAGGCGAGTGGTTCGGCAGCGGCTTCGACGATGCCGGCTGGATGAAAGGTGCCGCAGGTTTCGGCGCGGGCGATCCGCCGAACACGAAGATCCGCACCCGCTGGAACAGCTCCGACATCTGGGTGCGCCGTGAGATTGAAATGCCAGCCACCCTTCCAGATAACATCGCGCTCCACGTCTATCACGACGAGGAGATCGTGGTTTACATCAACGGCGTGCGCGCCGCGGCGGCCGGCGGTTTCGTCACAGAGCTCTCGCTGGTCCCGCTGAGCGCCGAAGGCAAGGCCGCGCTGAAGCCCGGCAAGAACGTCATTGCCGTCCACTGCCACCAGAACAGCGGCGGCCAGTACCTCGACCTCGGCATCGTCGAAATCCGGCCGGGGGTGAAGAAGTAGCACCGGGCTGGAGGCTCCCTGGAGTGCTGTGACTCGTCACCGCTTTCCCGGCGAGGCTTTCTGAGCCGGAATCCTTCACCCTCGACAAGCCTCGGGCGGAAGGCGGAGACAAGTCCTTGCCCGCTACCCACAAGTCGGACGGCTCTGTTTTTCGCCCTGAAGGGGCAAGATGAGATAGCCCGGGGCAAGCAACGCGCAGCCCCGGGACGGGGCGGAGCCAGTCCGCCGCGCTGAAAGTGCGGGATGGGCTGGGTGGCACGGGACGTCTCGTTTTACCGGCCCCATCGCGCCCCTTCAGGGTGCCGAATGCCGGAACCACGAACCCGGGGCAGCGCAAAGCCTTGCCCCGGGCTATCTCATTTCGCCCCGTTGGGGCTTAGACCGAAAGATGTGGGTAACGGGCAGGACAAGCCCTCCGCAGACCAAGGCGGCGATGCCGCAACCGGGAAAGGATCGTCGACTCCGGTCACCTCTTCCGCTTCACTGGCCCGGAATGAAACGGCTCCTTGGTGGGATCGTCTTGCTAGTTCTCATCGGCCTGCTCGCATGGAACGACACCCGCGGCGGACGGGTGACGGTGCTGGGACCGGATGGGACGCCGGTAGCAGGTGCCAGGGTTTCACTCAGCTATCATTCGGCTTCCTCCGTCCTGCAAGGCGTGACCGATGCCAAGGGAAGGTTTGAAATCCCGGCGAAGCGGGTGCGGCGTCGCACTTGGGAGTCGATCATCGTTTCGTGGGAGGATCCCCAAGGAAACACATACAACGCCCACCACTTCGACTCCCAATCCGATTTCCCGATCATGCTCCGCCTGTCCAAGGTAAAGCCCTGGTGGGACTTCAGATGATGCCAGGGTCCTTGGCCGCCGAAGCGCAGCCCGTCCATGCGATCAAAATGACCGATTTCTTCCTGATTCTCCTGACCCTCATCTCCAGCTTTCTAGCCTGGTGGTTCTGCGGCCACTGCATCGCGGCGGCGAGGAATGGCGGCCCGGAAGGACCCGACAGCGATCATTACCGGCGAGCCTCACATCCCCTGAGATTCACCCTTTACGTGGCGGTCTACGGGATCCTCGGAGTCGCCAGTATCACCGTCGCCGTCCGCGGGTTGCTGCGACTCTGGATGCTCATCTCAGGCGGCTGACGATCCGGGGAAGGCCCTGCCTCGCATCATGGGGTTCAGCTCGGATCGCACCTCAAGCGCCCGCCGCGACCGGGATCCTGGGATCCGGATAGCAGCCGCATTCCTTGAGCGCCTCCCAACTCGGCGGCTCGACCGCCGCGGCCAGCGCGGTCAGCTTGTCCTTCCCCACTTCCAGGCACCAGGTGCGGATCTTCGCCTCGATCGCGAGATAGGGCGAGGAATCGTCCTGCGACTACTGCACCACCCCGAGCACCGGATAGCCGCCGCCGGGGAACTTGCCGCGCGGCATGGCGAAGATCGCGAAGCGGGAATCATCCTGAATCAAGCCGCTCGCCAGCGCGGGCAGCTCGCGGCGGATCACCTCAAGGCAACGCATGATCAGATCCATGTCCCAGCCCAGGAGTTCATAGATCGGCGGCTCGAGGGGGGTGAAGAAGACATCCATGGAAGAAGTGCGGAGGATAGGCTTACGAAGCGCGGCGTCACGACTTTCCATCGGCCCGGGGAGCTATCAACCGGCCCCCTGCCGAAAGGGGCTCCGATCTCACTTCGCCCGGACGAATCTTTCCGACCTCACTCGCGCCCTTGTAGTCTTCGCCGCAATCACGATTGTGGGGTTCGGAACCATGAAATTTGTCCGCCATCCTCGCTACAAGGATTTACCCCGAATGAAATCCTTCGGTGAGGAAGTCAGCCGGGAGGAGCAAGAGCGCGAATTTGACGAGGCGTTTGATCGCGTTGTGGAAGCGCTGAGCGAGGTCTATCTGGTGGACTCCGGCGATCGTGGCGAAATCCAAGGGGCTCCGATTTCCATGAGCCGCTATTTCGACCCATGCCTGCAGCATACGATTCTCGTTTACCCGAAGGCATGGCATCCCGACGTGGTCATCATTCTCCACGAAGTGCTCCAAACCCTTCCTGCTGGATGGACTTTCGCGATCGACGCGACGGAGTTTCCTCCAGGGCAGGCTCTCATCGTTGTCGAAGCCGATGGCACGGTTCATGGTTGGTCTTACTTCTCCGCGAGGTCCACCCTCACGGCATTCGGATTCGAGAAGCTCGGGGGGCCCCTGACGTGCGCCTGGTTTTGGATCACTTCGGTTTATGATGACTGGCGCAGCGGGCTTCGGTTGTGGGCGTTCAAAAAGAAGATCAAAAACACCCGCATCGAGGACCTCATTCAATACAACAAGGATTGAATAATTCGCGCGACGAACGGGCTCCTGAACGATCACCGCGCCGGCGGATCGAAGGTTCCATCACCCCCGCCACGCATCCCAGCCCAGCTTCGCCGTCATCGCGAACACCACCGTGAGGAACACCGGCCGGATCAAACCGGCACCCTTGCGGATCACCAGGCCGGAGCCGAGCCGTGCGCCGATCAATTGCCCGCCGATCATCGCGCCGGCGGCGGTGAAATGGACGGCCCCGTAGGCCAGGAAGATCGCCAACGAGCCGAGGTTGCTGGCGAGGTTCGCCGCTTTGGTGTAGCCGGTCGCGCCGCGCAGTTCGAGGCCTAACAGCGCGACCACCGCCAGGGTCCAGAAAGACCCGGTGCCGGGCCCGAAGAAGCCGTCGTAAAAGCCGAGCAGGATCCCGAAGACCGCCGCGAAGACCAGCGGTTCCATCTTCTGCCTCCCGGTCTCCACCCCGAAGCGCCGGTTCAGCGCGGTGTAAACCGCGACCGCCGCGAGCAGCCACGGGATGAGTTGTTTGAGCAAGTCCTTGTTCAAGACGCTGACCGCATGCGCCCCCGCCATGCTGGCGAAGAACGCGAACGCCACCGCGACCCGGAGCCCCGGCGTCTTCATCAAGCCGGCCTTCGCATAGCGCCCCACGGCGATCGCCGTGCCGCAGGCCGATTGCAGCTTGTTCGTCCCCAGCGCCATCTGCGGCGGCATGCCGGTCGCCAGCAGGGCCGGCACGGTGATCAGGCCGCCGCCGCCGGCGATCGCGTCGATGAAGCCCCCGGCAAATCCCGCGAGAAACAGCAGGCCGAGCGTGAGCGTCGACAACTCCGTCATGGGTTGCTCTTCCCGTCGCCCTGCCCGTCCTTCTTCTCCGCCACGGGCTGGCCCTGCATGAACTGCATCAGTTCCATGGCGAATTTGATATCTTCCTGGTCGATGATCTTGCCGTCCTTCGCCCTCGCCCGTTCGTCGGCCTTGGTCGGCATCCCCGCCGCGCGCTTCAGAGCTTCCTCGTCGGGATTCTCCACCGCTCCCGCGAAGATCGCGGGAATCGTCGTGGCCTGGACGGGTTCCGGTGCGGCAGGCTTGTCTTGAAACATTGCCGCCACCCAGTCGCGGTTCGATCCGATGGAGACGAAGGCCGCCGCGCCGGCCAGCAGGGCGTAACCGATGATCTTCGTGGAAGTCCGCCGCAAGTTCTGCCAGCCGACCGCTTGTTGTTGCTCCCTTTCTTCGAGCAGTTCCCGCAGCTCGTCCTCCTCCGGTTCAACGGGTTTCAAGGGCTCGGCACCTTCGCTCACAAAGCTTCGGATAACCTAAGTTCCAGCATTCCGTCAAACTTCAAAGCTCCGGTGGCGGGTCTCGGCTCCCTCATCGAGAGCGCGCCGGCTTCGGAAGATCGGGCGTCGTCCGCGAGGCGCATCGTCGGGAAGAGGCTTCCGTGGCAGGGCTCAGCCTCCGGCGATCACCGGTTTGAAACCGGCTGCCGTCAGGATGCGTTTCATTTCCTCCCGCTTGTCGCCTTGGATTTCGATGCATCCGTCTTTCACCGTGCCGCCGACACCGCAAGCCTTCTGCATCGCCTTTGCGAGCTCCTGCTTTTCGGCCAGCCCGATGCCTGTGAAATTCTTCGCCACCGTGACCCCCTTGCCGCCGCGATGCGCGGTCTGGCGGACGATGTCGACCCGGCCACGGTTGGGATTTTTCTGTCCGCGCCGGGATGCCGGTGCCGGGATTGCCGTTGCGGAAGGCGGCGGGTCGTCCGGGCCCGCCGGGAGATCGCCGAGCCCGGCCAGCGCCTCGAATGGATCCGGCGATTGCCTTCGTTCTCCGCTGCTGGACCCGCTCCCGTTCTTTCCATTCATCCGAACCCAACCAAGCAGGAAGCTCCCGATCTTCACGCTTTTTCATCCATCATCCACGATCTACCATCTGCCATCCGTTTCAATCCCGCGCCTTCAACACCCCGACCAGGTCGAGCTTCGCGAGCATCCGGCTGACCAGGGCGAAGGAGAAGACGGCGGCGGTGAGGACGACGCCGATGGCGGTGGCATAGGTCGAGGACTCGATGACGATCGGCATGCGCACGGTCTCGGTGCTGAAGGAGGCCATGATGAGCAGCGCGAGGCCCTTGCCGAAGAGCAGGCCGGCGGGGAGGGCGCAGAGGACCAGGATGCCGAGCTCGCCGAGCAGCACGCCGCGGACCTCGCTGAGGCGGAAGCCGACGACGCGCAGGGTGGCGAGCTCGCGGCTGCGTTCGGAGAGGGCGATGCGGGCGCTGTTGTACACGACACCGAAGGCAACGATGACCGCGAGCACGAAGTAGAGTTTGCGGATCAGGCCGATGCTCTGGGCGGTGGTCTTGCGGAAGGATTCGAGTTGGTCGCGCTTCACCATGACCACCGCGGCGCGCGGGGTGTCCTTGATCTCGCGCATGAACTCGTCCCAGCGGGCATGGTCGATCGTAAGATAAGCGCCGTTGATGGTGTCGCCCTCTTTTAGCAAGCGGCGCAAGGCGCGAATGTCCATGTAGGCGGCCACGCCGGCGAAGTCGGTGACGAGCCCGCGGATCGGGATGCTGAGGACGGGACGGCGGCCTTCCATCACCTCGACCTGGACGAAGTCGCCGATCCGCGCGCCGATGACTTCGGCGAGCTTCTTCGACATGATCAGCCCTTCCTCCGGCATGGTGATGGTGTCGCCCTTCTCGTCTAACAGCCGGTTGAGATCGGAGCCCGGATCGATGCCGGTGACGGAGAGCTTGCGCTGGTAGTGGCCGTAGCGGAGGCGTGCGGGCACGCTGCGGATCGGCTCGGCGCGGATCACGCCGGGCAGGTGCTCGAGGTCGTGCAGGCCTTTGCCGGAGGCGGGCTCCACCAGGAAGACCGCGGCGTCCTGGCGCTGCTGGCGGTTCCATTGGAAGGTGAGCAGGTAGTCGATGCTGTTGCTCATCGCGCCGGGCAGGATCATCAGCCCGGTGGCCAGCGCGAGGCCGGCGGCGGTGAAGACGGCTTGCCACGGACGGCGCTCGATGTTGCGCAGGGCCATCCGGAAGGTCGGGCTGAAGAAGCGGGTGAGGCCGATTCGTTCGAAGAACGAGGGCTTGAAATCGGCGGGCGGTTCGGGACGCATCGCTTCGGCCGGCGGCAGCTTCACCGCCTGCCAGACGACCGACAGCACGCCGATCACCGAGGTCCCGGCGCTGATCAAGAGCGCGGTGCCGAGCGCTCCGAAGTCCATGCGGAAATCGAGCGAGGGGAAGCGGAAGAACAGGGTGTAGAGTTCGACCAGCCCGCCGCCCATCAATCGTCCCGCGATGCCGCCGATCACGGTGCCAAGCAGGCCGATGACGAAGACGAACTTGAGGTAATGGACGCCGACCTGCCGCGACGAATAGCCGAGCGCTTTCATCTGCGCGATCTGCTCGCGCTGGAGTCGAACAATGCGGGCGAGCACCGCGTTCACCATGAAGGCGGCGACGCTGAGGAAGACCAGCGGGTAGGCGATGGCCAACGAATGGAGGACGCGCAGCTCGTCGTCGAGACGCTGGGCGGAGGGCTGGTCCTTCCGCGTGAAAGCGCCACCCGCTCCGTACGGTGAAAGTAGTAGGTCCATTTGCGCGATCACCGGATCGGCGGCGGTGCCGGGCGCGAGGTCGAGGACGATGTTGTTGAAGGCACCGTCGAGGTTGTAGGCCACGGCGAGGGCGCGGTAGTTCATCCAGAGCACGCTGAAGCGGCGGTGGTCGGGCAAGGTCTGGCCCGCGGGGGCTTCGAACACGAACTCCGGCGACAGGCCGATGCCGCAGATCTGCAAGGTCTCGCGGCGGCCGTTGATCACCGCGACGAGCGAGTCGCCGGGACGCAGGCCGTTTTCCAAGGCGAAGGGCTCGCCCAGCACCACCTCGCGCCGCGCATCGGGCTGCGGCATCCGGCCGCTGCGGAGGAAGACGCGGTTGAGCGTCGGATCGCTGCCGTCCTCGGGCAACGAGACGATGTGGCCGGTCGCGGGCTCGGACAACCAGGGAAGGTCGAGCGTGACGTCGACCGCCACGCGGGCCTCGACGCGGGACACGCCGGGCAGCTCGGCCACGCGGTCCGCCATGGCGAGCGGCGCGCGTTTCAATGAAGCGAAAACATCGGCCAGCGCGTACTTCTGGTAATAGGCGTCGCGCGTCGACTCCAGCGTGAGGATCAGGCTGCGCGTCATGATCATCATCGCCAGCCCGCAGGCCATGACCAGGCTCACCGCCACGACCTGGCCCTTCATCCGGGCGAGGTCGCGCAGCAGCTTGCGGTCGAGGGGGCTAATCATGACAGAGTGCCGAGTGATCAGTGAGCAGTGATCAGTGAGCAGTGATCAGTGGGAGAGTTGAGGAGGCGGAGTGGGGGGGGCGGGGCGTGATCCGTGGTTGAAAGCCGGGCATCTCATTTGCATTTCACTGATCACTCGGCACTCTCATCGGTCTTTCCCTGATCACTGCTCACTGATCACTTGGCACTCTCTTCACCACTTCAGCTCCCGCGCCGGCAACCGGATGTCGTTGTGCTCCTCGCGGACGATCCTGCCGTCGGAGAGGTGGAGGACGCGGTCGGCCATGGCGGCCATGGCGGCGTTGTGGGTGATGACGACGGTGAGGGTGCCAAGCTCGCGGTTGATGCGCTCGATCGCTTCGAGCACGGTGATGCCGGTGGTGACGTCGAGGGCGCCGGTGGGCTCGTCGCAGAGCAGGACCTCGGGGCGCTTGGCGATGGCGCGGGCGATCGCGACGCGCTGCTGTTCGCCGCCGGAGAGCTGGGACGGGAAATGGTCCATCCGCTGGCCGAGGCCGACCATTTCGAGGGCTTCTTCCGGGGTCATCGGGTCGCGCGAGATGCTGGTGATCAGCGCGACGTTTTCGCGGGCCGTTAGAGAGGGGATCAGGTTGTAGAACTGGAAGACGAAGCCGACGCAGTTGCGACGGAAGGAGGTCAGCGTGTTCTCGTCAGAGCCGTCGAGCGGCCAGCCCTTGTAGCGGAGGTCGCCGGTGGTCGGGACATCGAGGCCGCCGAGGATGTTGAGCAGGGTCGATTTGCCGGAGCCCGAAGCGCCGAGCAGGCAGATCAGCTCGCTGGCGTGCATTTGAAGGTCGACGCCGTGGAGCGCGACGACGGTCACCTCGCCGGTGTGATAGACCTTGCGCAGTTTGCGGGCTTCGAAGACGACGCCGGTGGCGGGCGGGGCGGTGGCGAGGGCGTTCATCGGCATGGCGAGCTTACCCGCATCACCGGACAAGACAATGGGCTTTGGGTCAAAGTGAACTCGCCGGGGGGAGCAGTGAGTGTTGCATGAAGATTACCATTGGGGCTGAACTTGACCACGTAAGTAGTCCCGGCTTCAGCCGGATCGAATGGTCCTTTGACTCCGTGTCCCGGGTGAGCAGGTCATCGCCCGTGCTTCGTCCGGCTCAAGCCGGGACTACGAACCACGTTCTTCATCACTGCTAGTGACGATGAAATTAGCCGGTGGTTCGAAACGAGTGAAGACGATTCCGGATGCCTCACAACCACAGCTTCAAAGCATACACCAGCGCCGGGGTGGTGATCAGGCTGAACAGCGTGCTGTAATAAACCGCCGAGGTGGAGAACGAGACGTCGCCGCCGAATTCGTGGGCGAGCAGGGCGGTGTTGACCGCGGTGGGCGCGGCGGCGGCGAGGATAAGGGCGGCGGAGACTTCGCGGGAGAAGCCGAAGACCATGACCAGCAGCAGGGCGAGCGCGGGGGAAATGATCAGCCGCAGGAGAATCGCCGACCACAGCGGCGCGCGGAAGGGGGCGGGCTTGGTTTGCGACATCTGCACGCCGAGAGTGACCAACGCGAAGCCGATCAGGCCGGACTGGATGAGATCGAAGGGCGTCCAAAGCCATATCGCTTCCTGCACGGGCACGCCGAGGCCGCGGCAGGCGAGGCCGGCGAACATCGCGTAGAGCGTCGGCTGGCGCAGCATCTTCATCAGCGCGCGGCGGTGCATGCCGGCGGTTTCGCCGTGCGACTGGGCGAGGAAAAGGCCGACGGTGTAGGTCGAGATGTTCATCGTCGCGAGGACGAAGATCTGCACCGCCGCGGCTTGGCTGCCGAAGGCGAGGGTGACGAGCGGCAGGCCGTAGTTGCCGCAGTTGTAGAACATGGCCGCCAGCGAAAGCGCCTGCCTTTCCAGCCGCGGCATCCGGAAGATCCGGCCCGCGATCAGGCTGCCGATGAACATCAGCGCGATGGTGCCGAGCGTGAAGCCGGCGATGCGCAGCGCTTCCCCGCCACCGAGTTCCGCGCTGACCATCCGCGTGAAGATGAAGGCCGGGACCATCAGGTAGATGTTCAGCTTCACCAGGCTCTCCAGGTGCAGCTTGAACTTCCGGTCCATCAGCCAGCCCGCGCCGACGATGCCGAAGATCGGGACGCAGACATCGAGCAGGATCCGGAAAAACACGCGCGGCGATCAACGGCGGGCGGCCGCGGAAAGTCAATCGCCCGGCGGCCGGCGCATGAAGGCCCACCAAGCGGGAATACCGACAATCAACACCCACGCCACGATCCGCAGACCCATTCCCTGTAACGGAGCCAGGGCGGGTCCGTATTTCCGGCAGGGCTGGTTGACGAGCCGGGCCATCAGGTCCGGGATCCAGATGAACGTGAGGCAGATCCCGTAGAGAATCGACGCGCGCACTGCCAGACCGGACCCGCCGATTCGATAGGCGAGTCCGATCCACAGCAGGACGAGCACTGCGGCGATCAGTCGCTCCGGTGTGACTTGCAGCTCCTTGGAATAGTCCCCGCCATCCATCATGGGCGGACGACTCAGAGCAGGTTGTTCGGCAGCACGGTCAGCGAGGTGAGCGGCCAGGGTCCGCCGATCCGGCCGAGCGAGGTGGTGGCACCGGTGGCGAGGTTGACGGTGAACAGGGTGCTGCGCAGGCGCTTCTTCTTCCCGTCCTTCACGACCAGACCGGCGTAGGCGATGCCGGTGGCACCGGAAATGTCGAAGCCCGCGACTTCGGTGATGTCGACGCCGAGTCCGCCGACGGTGTTCAGGGTGCCGGCGTTCGGCGGGTTCTGAATGACGAGGATGTCGCGGGTGGCGTCGATGTTGTAAAGGGTGGTCGGCGTCTCCACGATGTTGTCGTTGTTGTTGTAGGCACAGGCGACGATCCCCGGGATCGTGGCGAAGTTCGGATCGCCGCCGGCGTAGGCGAGGCCGGCATCGATCGCGACGGTGACCCCGGTGTCCGGATGGACGCGGAGATTTTGTCCGGCGTCGCTCATGATGCGGATGCGGTCGACCACGGGATTGAAGTCGAAGGAGAACGAGTTGCCGGCGAGCAGCGGATCGAAGGGTCCGGCGACGGCGGTGGCCTGGCCGGTCGTGCGGTTGATGGTGTAGATCCGGCTGGTGCTGCCGAGTCCGTAAAGCTGGCCGTTCAGCGGGCGGACGTCGATGCCGAGAAGCTTCTCCTTTTTCTGCAGGCCGCGGATCTTCACGGAAGTGGCGGTTTCGGGATCGTTGCTGCGGAAGATGACGAGCTTGCCGTTGGCGGAAATGCCGGCGAGCTGGTCGGAGACGGGGCCGCCGGCGTAGGCCGCGAAAGAGGAGGCGAGGAAGAGGGAGCCGGCAAGGGCTTGGAAGATGGAGTTGATTTTCATGATGCGGGGAGTTGGATGGCGGGTGGTGAAGACCGCGTGTCCTTGCATCCCACAGGGTGGCATCCGAAGCAAGCCGGGACCTTGAAAATCAGGATACCCGTAATTCAGGGTGGGGCGAGCTCGTGACGCCAGAAGAGCCGTGTCTCCCCTGCGGCGGGAGCGAATCGCCGCTCGCCGTCGGTGCCCGGCGCGGAGCTGTCGGAAAGCATCGTCATCCCGCTGCCCGGGGTGCCGGCATCCTGCCAGGCGGCGAGGGTGCGGCTGGTCCACAGCTTGTGGTCGTAGCCCTGAGAAAGCGCGAGCCCGGAGATGGGGACCCGCAAGGTGCCGCCTTGAAGTACGGGAGGCATCGTAGGAGATTTCGGGTCGCTGCCGAAGAGGAACTCGAGGCCGTTGGCGAGGTTGTCCCGATCATCGTCCGCCGCCAGGCCGGAGTTCACGCCGTGGAAGACGGACCAGGCGAGGAGGCCGTCGCCGCCGGGTTTCAGGCGGACATCGTCATACACGATGTTGCCGCCCTGATCGATGGTGGTGGAGCGCAGTTCGACGGTCAGCTTCCCTTCCGCCGAGGCGAGCACCGGGATTTCCTTCAGGGCGTAGCTTTGGTTCCAGGTCTGGGAAATGGTGCGGACCAGCGAGGCGACGCGGCGGCCGTTGGCGAAGACCTCGCCGGTCATGTCGGCAGTGCCCCACGAGGTGTGGCGGGCGTAGCGGAAGGACAGGGTGTAAACCGCGCCAGGCTGGAGGCCGGTGACCGTCTGCGCGATGCCGCCGGGTCCATGGCCGCCGAGGTCCACCGCCTTGCTGCCGTGCGGCGGATTGGCGCCGGAGAACTCGATGAGGTCGACATTCTCGCGGGTCACCCGCCAGCCTGGCAGGGCGAGGCCGGCGAGGTGGGGATTGCCGGCGGGGCCGCTGTTGTCGGGATCGGTGGCGGGATTGCTGGTGGGGTCCTCGAAGCTGCCGTTCGCCAAACGCCGGCCGCCGCGGCTGTCATTGACGGCGGTCAAGCCGCTCCACGCGTGTGCGGGCGGCGGCGGAACACCCCCGTTCACGATGCGGATGTCATCGACGAGCAACCCCTCCGGGCCGGGGTCGAGCGACTCGATGCGCAAGGTGGCGGTGCTGGCGGCCGGGGTGAATTCGAAGCCGGCGGCTTCGAGATACTCATGGCTCTGGCCGTTGTGGATTTCCCCGATGACCGCACCGTCGATCCGGATCCGCGCGTCGGAAAGGATCCAGCTTTGCGGGGTGTCGTCGCGGTAGGCGAGCTTCACGGTGTGGAGCTGCCCGGGAGTCAGTCCGGTGAAGGTCTGCTGGATGAATCCGTTCTTCAGCGCGAGGCTGCGGGTGCCGGCGTGGACCTTCGTGGTGATGATCGCGACGTCCGAGGATGTCCAGCCGGTGAGGCCGCTTTCAAAGCCGAGATTGGTGCCGGTGGGGGCGGCATCTGTCACGCCGGTCAGCCAGAGCGCGATGAGCGCCGGGCGTGGGTGGGGACGAATGGATGAGCGAAACGTCATGGGGGGGACGGTGAGATCTCATAACCCCCGGATGCGATCGCATCAAACCCAAAGGTCCGGAGTGGGGAAAGCCCGGCCGCCGCTGCGGATGGACCGCGTGATGATCGTTCCCCACCGAGGCCACCGACGGGACTTGCCGCCGCGCCGCATCGCCGGGAGAACCATGGCCGCCGCATGAGCCGCCCTTCCGATCTCCAGCTTCCCATCCGCGCCGCGACCGAAACCGCCGCCGCCCACGGCGTCGCCACCGACCGCTGCGACATCCTGCAGGACGGCCACACGCTCGTCCTGCGGCTCAGCGAAAGCCTGGTCGCCCGCGTGGTCACCGACCGCGACGGCCCGCGGCAGGGCGGCGAATGGTTCGCCCGCGAAAGCGCCATGGCCTGCCACCTCGCAACCCACGGCGCGCCGGTCATCCCGATGCATCCGGACATCCCGCCGGGCCCGCACGAGCAGCTCGGCTACACGCTGAACTTCTGGCAATTCGTCACCGCCATCGACGCGGAGCCCGCGCCGGAGGAAATCGGCACGACCCTGCATCACTGCCACCGGGTCCTGCGAGCCTTCCAAGAACCGCTGCCGGAACTCGGCATCCTGATCGAGACGCTGGACCTGTTAGAAACGCCCGCGCCCCGCACGATGCTTTCCGCCTCCGACATCGCGCTGCTGCACGACCGCCTGTCCGCCTCGCACGCCGCGCTGCGTGCTTTCCCCATGCAAGCGCTCCACGGCGACGCGCACCGCGGCAACCTGATGAGCACGACTCGCGGGCTGCTGTGGACCGATTGGGAAGACACCTTCCTCGGCCCGGTCGAGTGGGACCTCGCGTCGATCGTCTGGAACGCGCGCATTCTCGAAGAAGACCACGCCACCGCCGATGCCATCCTCGCCGCCTACCGCCGCGCCGGTGGAGCGATCGACGGAGCCGCGCTGCACCAAAGCCTCATCGCCCGCGCCGCGGTGATGAGCGCCTGGTATCCGGTCCTTTATCCCGACCCTTCGGCGGAGCGCCGCGAGAAGCTGCAGCGGCGGCTGGAATGGCTGGCAGCGGTGGAGGAGTGAGATTGGGAATTTTCGATCCGTCATGGCGTGGCGCCGCATTCGAAACCATGTAAGGCCTCGCCGGAACGGGCCTGTCCCACGGATTGCAAGCGCGTCACGGAGCCCCCCCTTTGGGAGCATTCGGCCCCGGCCGCCACACCTTGCCCTCGATCTCCTTCCTCGCCATACGGGCGGCCGTGAAAAACTCATCCAACAACACAGCTTTGAATCGCCCGGCAGGCAAATGCTCCATCAGGCTTTTGGCTTTATATGGCGTCATGTGTCGGTTAGCGCCGTAAACAATCACAAACCACGGCCCTTTCACATCCTTGTAATCCTCAATCAGCATCCGGGCAAAAACCTCAGGATCATTCAACGTGTAGTAATGATTGCTGAACGCGACGGGATAGTTGGCAATCTTGAAGTCAACCTTCTGTTCCGGCTGATGCCATTGGCAAAGACCCTTCACCTTGAGTCCCCGGGCAAACGTTTCCCAGACTGGTCCGCTATGCGGCATCCACCAGATGTCGATGTAGTCCGTATCGGACCGCCGCAAGCCCTCGTTGACCTGTTTCACATATCCTTCCGCCATCTGCGGGGTCATGCGCTCCGGGTGAACATATCCCCAGCCGGCCGCCGCAGCGAAAAAGAGATCCTGGTCCGTCGCCGTATCGTAAAAATACTCCGTCATCCCCGAGTAACGCTCGAACAACGCGGGATCCACACCCCAGTTCATCGGAACCGCCCCGCGTTCCGGTTGCAGCCACGCCCCGTGCCCTTGCAGGGCCAGCGCGTTCTTGATGCTGTCCCCTTCGTTGACCATGAATGCCAGATAAATCCTGTTCTCAAGCTGAACCTCCGACTCCGCCACATGCGACCGCCGCTGCTTGATTGGAACGCGCGACGCCTTCCAACGGTTGAAGAACGAGTTGTTGGGAACACCCGAACAAATCACCGTCAGGCCATTCTCCGTGATGACTCTAACAAACGTATTTTCGTCGCTGGCACCCCAACCGAACACCGGCGTGAGCGGCGGATAATTCCGGAGAATCTCCACCAGTGCCGCAGTCTCATGAGGCCGCGACCACTTCGGATCCGGCTTGTCTGCAACATCGTCCCGATAATGCGTCAGATCATAGACCATCCACTTCTCCTGAACGGCTTGGTCAATGTCAACGTAGGTGTCGTGCTCCTCCAAACCATAATTCTTCACCCGAGAAACCAGTCCGCTCTTGTTCACATGCGGCATCAGATTCCCGATCATCCACCGATGCACCGAGACTTTCCGCCCCACTTCGGGAATCGTTGGAATGGTGCTCGTGTCGAACGAAATCGGCAACCCGGGGAGAATGGCCCGCATCGCCGCAAGGTCCTGACGGAGGACAGGAAGCGCATCCTTCTGGCCTGCAAGCGTCCCCACCAATGCGACCTCATCCTCAAAATGATCATAAACAATCCACCCCGCAGCATCCTTACCCGCCTGAGCCAGAAACCACTCCCATGACTGCGGCCTGAACTCGAACTTGGACTGCTTCGTCAGAATCTCCACCCAAGCCTTGCCCGTGGTCGGATACCTGACTTTGAACTCTTGGGAAGTGTCAGGATTCCAAGAAAGCAGATTCTTCTGCTCCGGCTTCTCCGTGTAGTCCATCGACATCCACCGGTTGTCATCGCCGAAATCCAGAAACACGTTGGGTCCCGTACGGTTCGCTAGACCCTGAAGCGCGACCATGGTGAGCTTCCGCTCCTGGCTGATTTCACTCACCGCCACCAATGTCACCGGACGAGCCTCACGGGCTCCGATGTCAGCCATCAAAGGCCCTGAACCTAACAGAACCGGCGACAATAGAATAATCGTGCGACGCATCAAACCAAACATGCCCGCCTATACGGCGAAAGCCTCCTGATTCTACCGCAACCATCAGGCCCGCCCGCTCTGCTTGCCCTAGCGACTTACCTGCCCCTCTGAAGTCCTGAAGGTCGGCTCACCCAAGGGATTCCAGGGGCAGGAACATCCGCAGCGAGGATTCATCGACCCTCCGGAATCCGTATTTGGCGTAGAAGGTGACGAGTTCCTCATCGGCCGGATCCACCGCGAGGCCGATCCCACCCGCACCACGCATCGATGCGACCGCGATCTCGCGGGCGGCGGCGAGCAGCAGTCTTGCGATGCCTCGTCCCTGCCAGGCCTCCGCCACCGCGAGTCTGCCGAGCAACACCAGGGGCACCGGCATGGCAGGCAGGCCCTTCGCCGCTCCCGGCCAGTTGGCGGGTGTTGCGACGCAACTGGCGAGGGTGAAGTAGCCCAGTATCGGCTTGGGTTTGCCCGCGTCCCGCTCGACCAGAACGCGGGTGATGCTCACGCCCTTGGCGAGGTGTCCGCGGGCGGTTTCGCGTAGATACCGATCGAGCGACTCCTTGCCGCAGCAGAAACCCTTGCCGTCGTGCTCGCCCGACAAGAGTTCAAGATCGAATCCGGACATGAGTGGCGAGGTCCTTGGCCGCCTTCCTTGCGGCGGCATTCATGGCCGGTGGCTTGGCGAGCATTCGCTGGACGTTTTCCGCCGCCTGGATGCTCATGTTCCAATAGCGCTCCTCCGCCAGGACCCGCTCGGCCTCGCGGGAAACCGTCTCCAGGATGAAGGCGGCCACGGATTGCCCCCGAATGGCCGAGGCTTCCTTGAGACGCTTGGCCGTGGCTTCAGGAAAACGCGGATTCACCCGGACCGTCTTGCCGCCTGCCTTGTTCGCCGCCGATTTCATGCGCCAAGTATCTTGGGATTGCCTTGCCGTTCAATGGGAAAATGACACCAATCTGGCACCATCTTCAACCGGAAGTCGCGACCACGGAAAATCCGGATCCACACTGGCGCGGCGGCGCATCGCGGCCGAACATCCGGCCGCCCGCCCGGCGCGGCATTTGAAACCATGTGCGGCATTGCGGGAATCATCGACCTGGCGGGACAGCGCGACATCAATCCTCGGGAACTCGCGGCGATGGCGCGGGCGATCACCCACCGCGGGCCCGACGAGGAGGGCTTCCTCATCCGGCCCGGGCTCGGGCTGGCTTCGCGGCGGCTGAGCATCGTCGGCCTGGCCGATGGCCAGCAGCCGGTCTTCAGCGAGGACGGCGAGGTCGCGGTGGTGTACAATGGCGAGCTGTTCGACCACCCGGAGCAACGCCAGCGGCTGGAGGCGCTGGGGCATCGCTTCCGCACCGGCTGCGACACCGAGGTGCTGGTGCATCTGTGGCGGCAGCATGGACGCGGCATGCTCGACCACCTGCGCGGCCAGTTCGCCTTCGCGCTGGTCGATTTCAAGCAACGCGTGCTGATCCTGGCCCGCGACCAACTCGGCATCTGCCCGCTCTACTGGGCGCGGCGCGACGGCAAGCTCTACTTCGGCTCCGAGATCAAGGCGCTGCTCGCCTCCGGCGAGGTCCGCGCGGAGCTCGACCCGAAGGCCCTCGACCACGTCTTCAGCTTCTTCGCGCTGGGCACCCGCCGCACGATGTTCGGCGGCGTCTCGGCGCTGCTTCCCGGCACTTTCATGGAGGTCCAGCTGCCCGCCGCCGACCGGCCGGCGGAGGTCGCGGAGCACCGCTACTGGAAGCTCGGCTTTCCCGACGAGGGCGAGGAAAGGCGGGGCTCGTCCGCGGAGCTCGCGGAAGAATTCGGCGGCATCCTCAGCGAGGCCGTCCGCCTCCGGCTGCGGGCCGAAGTGCCGGTGGTGAGTTATCTTTCCGGCGGTGTCGATTCCACGATCGTCGCCCTGCTCGCCAGCCGCGAACTCCAGCGGCCGATCCCCACTTTCACCATCCGCATCCGCCATCCGAAGCTCGATGAAACCGACCGCGCGCTGCTCGCCGCCCGTCGCATCGGCAGCGAGCCGACGGTCATCACCTGCGGCGAGGAAGAGATTGCCGCCGGCTACCGCGACCTCGTCATCGCGTCGGAGTGCCCGGTCGTCGACACCTCGTCGGCCGCCATCTATCAGCTCGCCACCGCGGTGCGGAAGGCAGGCTACAAGGTGGCGCTCAGCGGTGAGGGCGCGGACGAGGCGCTGGCCGGCTACCCGTGGTTCAAGGCGAACCGGCTGATCGCGCCGCTCGACCGCATCGGCGGCATCGCCGACGGCTGGCGCAAGGCGATGTTCGGCCGAGCGTCGCATCATCCGTGGTCGCGCTACCAGGAACGCTACCGTCAGATGGGCGGCTACCACGCCACCTCCGATCTCTACGCGGCGTGCAGCCTGTCGGGCGACGGGGTGTATTCGAAGGACTTCGAAAGCCGGCTGGAAGGCAACACCGCGACCGAGGACCTCGACCTGGACCTCGCCGCGATGCAGCGCTGGCACCCGCTCAACCGCTCGCTCCACCTCGGCTACCAGGTCATGCTTCCCGGCCTGCTGATGACCCACAAGGGCGACCGCCCGGCGATGGCGAACTCGGTGGAGACGCGCTTTCCCTTCCTCGATCTCAAGCTCGTCGAGTTCTGCGCGCAGCTCGCCCCCGAGTTCAAGCTCCGCAGCCTGCGCCGCGACAAGGACCTGCTGCGGACCTTCGCCGGCGGACTGCTGCCGCCGGAGATCGCGCAGCGGCCGAAGAGCATCTTCCGGGCGCGCTACTCCGGGTCCTTCCTCGATCCCGAGCCCGAGTTCGTCCGGCAGCTTCTGAGCGAGGAGTCCTTGAAGAAGACCGGCTGCTTCGATCCCGTGAAGGTCCACAAGATCCGCGACCGCTTGAAAAACTACCCGCGTCGCCTGCCGCCGCACATGGGTTGGGAAGTCAGCTTCGTCGGCGTGCTGGCGACCCAGATGTGGCACCACCTTTTCCTCGGCGGGGGATTGTGCGAGCTGGATTCGTGGAGCCCTTGAGAGGGAAGGAGGGGAACCACGAAATCCCCGCAACTTCCACCCCAGGTCAGCGGTTGCAATCCTCTGACCCGCCGCGTGCGTTTCCCATCCACTGCACGTCACCCCGCCGCCATGAAAACGACCCCTTTCTGCATCGGATTGCTGACCTTCCTGCTCGCCTCTTGTGACAAGGAAGAACCCGCCGCGAGCGAGGCACCGAGGCGCCTGAGCCTGGCCGAGCGCAAGGAAGCCAAGCGCAAGGAAATCGCCGCCCGCCCGCCGGTGGAAGAACCCGTCGAAGAGGAGCTTCCCGCTCCGGTCGCCCCGCCGCCTCCGGTCCAGCCCGAAGCGCCGGTGGCGAAGACCCCGCCCGCCGCGCCGCCTGCCACCACCCCGGCTCCTTCGGAAGAAGAACGGCGAGCCCAGCGCGCCGAAGCGATGGCGCAGCGGGTCGCTCAGATGACCGAGCAGATCAACACCCGGATGATGGAGAGCGACGCGAACGGCGACGGCCTGCTCACCAAGGACGAGATGTCCGGCCCGATGCAGCGAGGTTTCGAGCGCATGGACGGCAACGGCGACGGGGCGATCGATGCCGCCGAGCGCGAGGCGATGATCCAGGGCATGGCCGACCGCATCTCGCAGTTCACCCGCGACCGGGGACGAGGCCAAGGTCGCGGTCCCGGCGGCGGTGGCAACGACCGGCGACGGGACTGAGGGTTTTGAGAACCGGGGAAGATGCCTTCTTTCGCGAACTCCGGCATCGGTCCAACGTTGGGAGTGCGTGAACGCTTTGCGGTGCTATGGCTTCCACGGCTCCCGCCGCTTCCCGATGCCTTCCGTTTTTCACACCAGCACTCCGCTCGCCGCCAGCGCCGAGGTCATGTTCGCATTCCACAGCGACCCGTCGAATCTCCGCGAGGTCATGCCGCCCACCTTGACGCTCGTCAGCCTGAAAACCGATGGCCCGGCGGAGGAAGGGCGCTTGATCGAGTTGCACTGCCGGGATTGGTGGATCATCCCGATGCGCTGGACCTGCCGCTGGAAAACGGTGCAGCCGCCGCATCTGCTGGTCGACGAGATCGTGAAAGGCCCCTTCGCCCTGTTCGTCCACGAGCACCGCTTCGAAGCCCAAGGAACGAACCGCTGTGTCATGCACGACACCATTTCCTATCAATGGGGGCGCTCCTGGTGGGGACGCCTGATTTCGGAGACCGGCGTGAGAATTTATCTGACGCTGCTCTTCAAATACCGCCATCACCGCACCCGAAAGTGGGCGGAGGCGGCGTGAATTCCAAGCCACTCGAAGCCATGGCAAGACCGAGCAAGGACGATGTGGAACGGCTCAGCCGCGGCCAGCCGACCCGTGCGAAGATCGGAAGCCGCCGGATCGGCCACCGGCTCACCCGGAAAGAGCGGGCGCTTTTCGACGCCGCCCGTCGCCGGGGCTTTCTCAAGATCCCCGTCAGCGGAATCCGGCCGAACGTGGTGAATGTCTATCGGCTTTGGTGCGCCGCCGAGGGTCGGGACTTTCTAACAGCAACCGAAGAAGCGCCGCTGGCGGATTAGCTCGGCGACCTGCGGCGGGACCATCTCCGCCCAACTGGCGTCGCCGGCGGCGATCTTCTTGAGGACCTCGCGCGAGAAGATGCTGAGGTAGTCCGGGTTGAAATTGTCGAGCGCGACGAAGCTGCCGCGGTCGGCGAGGTAGCCGTAGAGCTTCTTCAGCTCGGGCGCGACTTGCAGGTTGTCGACGGTGGTCAGCCCGCCGCTGTGCGGGTCCTTGAGCGGATAGACGTAGAGCTTGAGGTTGTATTTGAAGAGCCGGCCGAAGGACTCGAGGATGCCGCCGGGGAGCTGCGTGTAGTATTTCTCGTCGAAGAGTTCGGTCAGGCTGGGCGCGCCCATCACGATGCCGATGCGCTCCTTGGTCCGCCACGAGAGGTAGGCGGCGAGGCGGTAGTACTCGAAGTAGTCGGAAATGAGCACGGTCATCCCGCAGGCGGCGAGCAGGTCGGCGCGGGCGAGGAAGTCGCGGCGGTCGACGTCGCTGCCGCCGGCCAGGAGGTTGCGCATGGTGAGCTCGAAAATGGGCAGCACCTCCTTGCCCGCGACGTCGGGGTCGGCGGTGAACTTCGCCAGCGCGCACTGGAGCATGTCGAGGTTGACGTGGGTCGGCGGGCGGAAGCTGCCGCGCTCGACCAGCACGGCCTTTTTGTAAAGAGCCTCCGAGGGTTGTAGTACTTGACCGTCGGATCCGAACATCGCGGCGCCGCTGAGGCCGAGCTGGACGAGCTTGAGGCTGATCAGGCGGTTGTCGACGGAGCGGAATTCGATGCCGCGGAACTCGATCACGTCGATCTCGATGCGGCCGGTTGTCAGCTTGTCGAGCAGGCTTTCGACCAGCAGCTCGGGCTCGTGGTGGAGGAAGAATGCGCCGTAGAGCAGGTTCACGCCGACCACGCCGAGGGCTTCCTGCTGGAGCGAGGCTTCGGCGTCGAGCATCCGGACGTGGATGAGGATCTGCGATGGCTCGTCGCGCGGGCGGGACTGGAATTTCACGCCCATCCAGCCGTGGCATTCGTTGCCGCCCTTGAAGCTGCGGGCGACCACGGTGTCGGCGAAGGCGAAGAAGGCGGTGGAATCGCCGCGGCGGTCGGCGAGGCGCTCGACGTTGAGCTTGAACTCGCGGTCGAGCATGGCCTGCAAGCGGGTGCGCGAGACGTAGCGGTCGCCGCTGCCGTAGATCGCGTCGCTGACGGTCATGTCGTAGGCCGAGATGCTCTTGGCCACGGTGCCGGCGGCCGCACCGACGCGGAAGAACCAGCGGACGACCTCCTGGCCGGCGCCGATCTCGGCGAGGGTCCCGTACCAGCGCGGGTCGAGGTTGATCTTGAGCGCCTTGTGGTGGGTATCCAGTTCTTCGGCCTGCATCGCAGGATGGGAAAGCAGGTGCCACGCCACGATGGCGGTCCGCGGCTTGTTCAAGCATCGCCATCCCCTGAAGGGGTAGCTAACCTCGGTGCTCCGATCCGTGATACGCTTCCGCCCGTGTTCATGAAATGTCCCGATTCCCTCACAGCGCTCGTGCTCCTGTTTTGCCCGGTTGCGGTCCATGCCCAGCGGGAAATGGAAGCGCTGGACCGCGGCCTGGTGGCGGTCCGGCAGGAGGACGGCAAGGTCTTCACCTCGTGGCGCCTGTTAGGGACCGATTCGGAGGGCGTTTCGTTCCACCTTTACCGCGTGATTGGCGGAAAAGAAGTGCGGGTCCAGGAGGAGCCGTTGGAAGGCGCGACTTGCCGGATCGATGAAGCCGCCGGCAACGCGGAAGCGTATGTCGTCCGTCCGGTGAGCGGTGGCGAGGAAGGTGCCCCGAGCGGCCGGGCGAAGGTGCTCGCGGCGAATTTCATCGAGATCCCGATCCAACCGATCGACGGCTACCGTCCGGGCGATGCCTCGGCGGGCGACCTCGATGGAGATGGCGAATACGAGATCGTCCTCCACCAGGTCTCCGGCGCGCGCGACAACTCGTTCAACGGCATCACCGGCACGCCGGTGCTCGATGCCTACAAGCTGGACGGCACGCACCTGTGGCGGATCGATCTCGGCATCAACATCCGCGAGGGCGAGCACTACACGCAGTTCATGGTCTATGACCTCGACGGCGACGGCCGCGCGGAGATCGCGTGCAAGACCGCCGACGGGACCAAGGACGGCACGGGAAAGATCATCGGCGACAAGGACAAGGACTGGCGAAACAAGGAGGCGGATTCGCAGCGCTACGGGCGCATCCTTTCCGGGCCGGAATACTTCACGATCTTCGACGGCAGGACCGGCGCGGCGCTCAAGACGGTGGACTTCATCCCCGGCCGCGACCCGATCGACGGCTGGGGCGGGATCGGCGGCAACGGAGGCAACGACAACTACGGCAACCGCTGCGACCGCTTCCTGGCCTGCGTCGCCTACCTCGACGGGAAACGGCCGAGCGTGGTGATGTCGCGCGGCGTCTATGGCCGCACGGTGCTGGCGGCGTGGGACTGGCGCGGCGGCGAATTGACCTCGCGCTGGGTCTTCGACTCCGGGATCGGCAAGCCGCCGTATGACAAGGCGTCGCCCTACTCCGGGATGGGCGGCCATGCGCTGTCGGTGGCGGATGTCGATG
This sequence comes from Haloferula sp., assembly GCA_044372775.1. GTDB lineage: Bacteria > Verrucomicrobiota > Verrucomicrobiia > Verrucomicrobiales > Akkermansiaceae > Haloferula. Next base: position 11,441 of record JBIPNO010000016.1, on the reverse strand, counting down.
GCGATGGGAAAGACGAGATCGTCTATCAGGCGATGACGATCGATGACGATGGCAAGGGCCTTTACTCGACCGGACGCCGTCATGGCGACGCGCTGCATGTCGGCGACTTCGATCCCGCGCGTCCCGGTGCCGAGCTTTATCTGGTGTCGGAGAACGAGGACGAGACGGTGCGCTTCCGGACACCCGGTGCCGGCCTGCACGATGCGAAAACCGGCAGCCTGTTGTGGAGCCACAGCCCCGGCGTGGACATCAGCGATGGCGTGGTGGCGGACATCGATCCGCGCCATCCCGGGGCGGAAGTTTGGGGCGGGCGCGGCGGGCTGCGGACCATCCGGGGACAGGAGATCGGCGCGCGGCCGCGGATCGCCGACTGGGTGATCTGGTGGGACGGCGACCTGCTGCGTGAGATCTACGGCGGGTATTCGATTTTCAAGTGGGACGCGAAGGCTGGCCGCGAGGAGCGGATCTTCAGCGCCGAGCCGCCCTTTTCCGGTGGCCGCGGCAATCGCCACGCCGGCATGCGGCCGGCGCTCGCGGCGGACCTGTTAGGCGACTGGCGCGAAGAGCTGCTGGTCCCCGGGCCGGGCGGGAAGTCGCTGCGGCTCTACACCACCACCATTCCGACCGAACATCGGCTGACCACCTTGATGCACGATCCGCAGTACCGGCTTTCGGTCGCGTGGCAGAATGTTTCCTACAACAAGCCGCCGCATCCCTCGTTCTTTCTTGGTGAAGGGATGAAGCCGCCGGTGCGGACGGAGACCAAGGTGGCCGGCGGGGTGAAGTGATCGCTTCGCGGGTTTGGCCTTGGACTGCGGGCAGCCTGCTGCCGCTTTGTTGCCACAGCCTGCTGTGGAGTCAGGCCGGACTCGCCAGCAGGCTGGCGGTCGAGAGCGGCAGCAGGCTGCCCGCAGTCCAAGTGGCACGAGCCCGATCTTCCGCAATGTCGCGATCCTCCGGACCCGACCTTCCGGAAATCACCTTTCCTTCCTCCCCCGGAATGCCATCCTAACAGCCAAACCATGGCCTTCACCCCAGCCCAGAAGCACCTCTTCTATACCGAGATCGCGAAGATGGTGGAGGCCGGCTTCGGCATCCGCGACGCCGCCCGCGCGATGCTCGACACCCGGCTGCCGTCGTTCCAAGCCGACCTGCTGCGGAAGATGGAGGCCGGGCTGGAGGCCGGGAAATCGATCACCGAATCCTTCGGCACCGGCCTTGCGTCGGTCAGCGATCTCGAACGCAGCATCATCGGCGCGGGCGAGCGCGGCGGACGGCTCGCCCAGGCTTTCCAGCAACTGGCGGATTATTTCGGGATGATCGCCACCGCGCGGCGCGATGTCCGGCAGGCGATGGCCTATCCGGTCTTCCTGTTCCATCTCGGAATCTTCGTCGCGGTGCTCGCTCCCGGGCTGATGAGCCAGAGCGGATTCGGCGACATTCTCGGCAAGTTCGTGCTGATCCTCGGCTTGGTTTACGCAGTGGCATTCGCCGGTTGGCTGGTCGTCCGTGCCCTGTTGAAAACGGCACCCGGGAATGCGGGGATCGACCGCCTGATCCGGCTGATTCCGGTGATCGGCAAGGCCCGCCGCGCGATGGCGATGGCCCGCTTCACCAAGGTTTACCACACCTGCCTGCTGGCCGGACTTTCGATGAAGGAAACCGTCGAAACCGCCTGCACCGCCTCCCACAGCGGCGTGATCCGCGAGGCGGGCGACGTCTTGCAGGCGACCTTGAAAGACGGCGGCGCGCTTGGGCCGAAGTTCATCGACTCCGGCGCCTTCCCATCCGCCTTCGCCCGTTCCTACGCCACCGCCGAGGAATCCGGCGGTCTCGACAAGGACCTCGCGCGCTGGTCGAACCTCTACCACGAGGAAGCCGTGCGGAGCGTCAAGTCGGCGTCGAACATCGTTTCGAAGGCGGTTTATTTCCTCGTCCTGCTGTTCGTCGCCGCGACCATCATCCGGATCTACAGCGGCTATTTCGACATGCTCGAATCGATCACCGAGTAGGGATTGAAGAGGACACAAAAAAACCCGGCTCCCCTTGGAGGAAGCCGGGCGGTGAAAGGGAAAGGAAAGCTCAGTTGACGGCGACCGCGGACGAACCGGTCTCGCCGGTCCGGATGCGGATGGCTTCCTCGATGGTCGAGATGAAGACCTTGCCGTCGCCGATCTTGCCGGTGTTGGCGCTCTTCACGATGGCCTCCGCCACACCGCCGGCCTGGGCGTCATCGACCACGATTTCGATCTTCACCTTGGGGAGGAAATCCACGGTGTATTCGGATCCGCGATAGATCTCCGTGTGGCCCTTCTGACGGCCGAAACCTTTGACTTCAGTCACGGTCATGCCCTGGACGCCAACTTCGGCGAGGGCTTCCTTCACTTCCTCCAACTTGAACGGTTTGATGATCGCTTCGATTTTCTTCATGGTGCGGCGGATTGGTCAAAGACCCTTGAGCAATGCCCGTGCCAAGTGCGGCCGGGAATTTTTTAAAACTGAAGAACGTTAGATTTCGTGCGGTTTCTTGGCGAGCGCAAAACCGGTCAGCGGTGCGGGTTTCCTTCGAATTTTTCTCGAAATGACGCGTCCCTGCGGTTGCGAAAGTTCATCGTATCGACCAACGTAACCCGCAGTCAGAATTCCATTCCATGAAGCACCTCGTACTTCCCATCCTCGCCGCCTCGATTTTCAGCGCCTCGGCCGACGAGGCTCAAAAGGCGAAGCTCATCGAAATCGGTAAAGCCAGTTTCGCCACCTGCATGGCCTGTCACGGCCCGGACGGCCAGGGCGTCGCCCTCGGGCCCGACAAGAAAATGGCTCCGACGCTGGTCGGCTCCAAGATCGCCAACGGCGATCCGGCGGTATTCGCCCTCTCCGTTTTGAAGGGGATCCAGAAGGACCCGGCCAACACCGCCATCCTCGGTATCATGGCCCCGCTGGAGGCCGCCCTCGATGACGAGAAGCTGGCCGGAGTGATGACCTACGTGCGCAATTCTTTCGGCAACAAGGCTGCGGTCGTGATCCCGGAAGATGCCAAGAAGTACCGCGAGCTGTTCAAGGACATCAAGACCGCGGTGCCGCGTGCAGATCTCGAAAAGACCGCTGCTGAAGCGGCCAAGAAGTAAGGCCATGCGCGGGTTCATCGCTTCGATCGCCCTCGTTGCCACCGTTTCCGCCCAAGCGGCGGAAGCGGTGAAGCTGGAACTCAGCGCCGACGACCGGATGGTCTTCAGCAAGACCTCTTTCGAAGTCGTCAGCGGCCAGAAGGTCACGCTGGTCTTCAAGAACACCGGGACCAAGGGCGAGAAGTCGATGAAGCACAACGTGGTGCTGCTCAAGCCGGGCACCACCATCGTGTCCTTCGCGGTGAAATGTCTCGCGGCGGCGGAGACCGGTTACGTGCCGGCCGACAAGGAATCGAAGGAGCTGATGGTCGGCCACATCAAGCTGCTGGGCGGGGGCCAAACCGGTAGCCTGACCTTCACGGCGGGCGAGCCCGGCGAGTATCTCTTCTTCTGTTCCTCGCCCGGGCACTTCGACAAGATGCAAGGCAAGATCATCGTGAAGCCGAAGCCGGCGGCTCCTTGATTCTGACCGACGAAAAAGCCGGCGGCCCCTGCGGACTGCCGGCATTTTCGTGTCCGGGCCGAAGCGCGGGAGATCAGGCCTTGCTCTTCAGCAGGTCGCGGATTTCGGCGAGCAGCTTCTCCTCGGCGGTGGGTTCCGGCGGGCCGGCCGGGGCGGCGGGCTTGTCGAAGCGGGTCTTGGCGGTGGTGTAGGCCTTCACCACGATGAACAGGGCGAAGCCGACCAGCAGCAGGCTGATCAGCGAATTGATCAAGGGCCCGATGTCGACGGCGCCCACCATCACCGTGCCGACCTCCTTGACCTTGGCGATCGCGGTGATCGTTTTCAGCAGGACGCCGGTGAACTCGGTGATGACCTTGCCGAAGGCCGCGCCGATGATCACGCCGACGGCGAGGTCGAGCATGTTACCCTTGAGAATGAAGTCTCTGAATTCTTTGATCATGTTTTGATAGGGAGTTGCGGAAGCAACCAATCAACAAATCTAACACCTTGCAACGCTGATTGCGCAAGGGATTGCGCGGCAATACTTGGAATTTCCGATCACTGGAATTTCATCGGAGCTGAGGCAACGGCCGACTCAATCGTCCTCGTCCTTCGCGCCCTTGACCCGCACCTTGCCGCGGAGCTTGGCCTCGATGTAGCCGTCGATGTCACCATCCATGATGTTCTGGATGTTGCCCGACTCGTGACCGGTGCGGAGGTCGAGCACCTTCTGGTAGGGCTGGAAAACGTAGGAGCGGATCTGGTTTCCCCAGCCGATGTCGCCCTTCTCGCCGTAGGCCCGTTCGGACTCGGCCTTGCGCTTGTCTTCCTCGAGCTGGAACAGCTTCGCCTTGAGGATCTCGTAGGCGAGCTCCTTGTTGGCACCCTGCGAGCGGGCGTTGGTCGAGCGGATCAGGATCCCGGTCGGCAAGTGGCGCAGCAGGACGCCGGTCTCGACCTTGTTCACGTTCTGGCCGCCCTTGCCGCCGGAGCGCATGGTGGTGATCTCGATGTCCTTGTCGTTGATCTCGATCTTGATCTCGTCGTTCACCTCGGGCGTGGCGTCGACCGACGAGAAGGACGTGTGGCGTTTGCCGGCGGAGTCGAAGGGCGAGATGCGGACCAGGCGGTGCACGCCGCGCTCGTTCTTCAGGTAGCCGTAGGCGTAGTCGCCGGTGATCTTCATCGTCGCGCCGCGCAGCCCGGCTCCGTCGCCGTCCTGCCAGTCCACCGTTTCGCAGGTGAAGCCTTTCCGCTCCGCCCAGCGCTGGTACATGCGGTAAAGCATCTGCGCCCAGTCGCAGGCCTCGGTGCCGCCGGCACCGGCCTGGATGATCAGGTAGCAGGAGGCCATGTCGCCCGGCTTGTCGAGGAGCGTGATGAGCTCGAAGGAGGCGATGTCCGTGTCGAGTTCGGCGGCCTGCGTGAAGGCGTCCACCGCGGCGGAGTCATCGTCGAACTCGCGCGCCAGCTCGATGCCGGCCATGAGGTCGTCGTAGCGGCCGTTGAGCTTCTGGAAGGCGCCGAGTTTTTTCTTCAGTGAAGAGATCCGGCTGTTGGTGGCGCGGGCCTTTTCCTGGTTGTTCCAGAATTCCGGGTCGCCCATCGCGGCTTCCAGCGATCCGATTTCCCGTTCAAGGGTCGGGACGTCAAAGATACCTCCCGAGCTGGGTCAGACGGCTCTTCAGAGCGTCCGTATCCAGCGACGAGAGGTCGGCGGTGTGAGTTTCTGCCATAAGGTGGGCGGCAAGGTGGGGACGCCGGGGGGGCGAGTCAAGGGGGAGGATCACCGGGCTTGATCCGCGGCGGGATGGGTGCATTTTGGGAATGCGCCCCTCCGAAAAGCGCTCTCAGCCGTGGTGTCTCGTATTTCCGCCATCCTCGCCTGCCTGCTGGCCCTTCTGGTCGCCAGCCCGCTGTGCTGCTGCGAGGCGCAGGCGTTGGAGGCGCCCGAGCATTCGTGCTGCTGCGGGGATCCGTCCGGCGAAAAGGAGCCGTGCCACCGCTGCCTCTGCGCCAGCGACGATCCGCGCGAGATTCCCGACCCCGCGGTGGTTCCGCCCCAAGGGCTCGGGATTTCGCTGGCGGCTCCGCCGGCATCCTCCGCGGCGGAATTTGCCCGGACCTCGCCCGTGGCGCTGGAGCATCCGCGCTGGACCCCCGCTCCGCCGTGGCACGCGCCGCCGGCGGAACGACGCGCCCGCCTGGTGAGTCGGCTGCTGTGAGACGGAGCGGCGCTTCCCGCCGCTCCCCGATCTGCCTGAAACGGCCGCGGAAGATCCGCGCCGTGGACCCGTGATCCTGTCTCCAACCGTCTCCATGCCATGAAACCATTGATCTTTTCCACCCTGCTCGCCGCCAGTGCCGCCGCCCACCCGGTCTCCTTCGAGGGAGCCTACCAACTGATGCTCGGCGGCACCGATTCCATGCAGAATTTCGAACTCTACCATTCCTACACCCCGAAGACCGCCTTCGGCCTCCACGCGATGCGTTTTGAGGACGAGCGCGACGACGACCTCTTCGCCGGAGTCCAGCACAACTGGCTGCTCAAGCGCTGGAACCTGCCGGATGCCCAGGCCAACCTCTACCTCGGGGCGGCCGCCGGCCTCGCGAAACAGGACGGCGACTCCTGGGCGCCGGCCGGCCTCGGCTTCTTCCGCGCCGACTACGAGACCCGCCGGATCTTCACCGCCTTCGAAACGAAGCTCGTCGGCTCCGAGGACGTCTCCCGCGGGGTCACCAGCGCTTCGGTCGGCTTCGCGCCTTACAAGGCCGAGTTCGAGGAACTCAACACCTGGCTGATCCTCCAGCTCGAACACGTCAGCGGGATGGAGGACGACCTCGCCATCATCCCGAAAATCCGCCTGTTCAAGGGCAACTACTTCCTGGAGCTCGGCTGCTCGCTCGAGGGCGCGCCGCTGGTGAACTTCATGATGCACTTCTAACAAAACCACGAAAATGAATCATCCCATCCTGCTCAGTCTCATCGGTGCCTGGCTTTTCGCCACCGCCACCGCCCATGCCGCGGCCGACCGCGTCATGACCGTCAAGGCCAGCGTCGACGGCATGGTCTGCTCGTTCTGCGCGCAGGGCATCGTCGCCCACTTCCAGAAGCACAAGGCCGTCTCCAACGTCCACGTCGACCTCACCCGCAAGCTCGTCATCCTCGAAGAGAAGAAGGGGAGTTCGATCAGCGACAAGGAGATCACCGACTACATCAAGAAGTCCGGCTTTGAACCGAAGAAGGTCGAACGCTCCGTGGAAAGCTTCGCCAAAGTGAAGGCGGAGAAGCCGAAGTAGCCGGGCTAGAGCACGAATCAGGTAGTGCCGATGATGTAGCGACGTCCCGGCGCATTCCGCCTCAGCGGAATGGTGCGGGTGGCGGAGGGGACAGGCGGGATGGTGCCGCAGAGTTGCAGCAGGCGCGCGCCCTCGATCCGGGTGCTCTGCGGCAAGTCTGCTTTGGGGCGGATGGTTCGTTTGATCATGGGGGCATGAACCTGGCAGAGGGCTTCCGCGCTGGACATGGGGTGTTTCCCCCAAAAGATTTTCGCTTGCAGAGATACCCCCTCCCCCTATGTTGTGCTCATGGAACGCGACTGCTGCCAACGCAAGCCCCTCACCGGGCGGATCAACCGAATTGTCGGTCAGGTCCAAGGAATCGGCCGGATGATCGAGGAGAACCGCGATTGTCCGGAAATCCTGCACACCATCTCTGCGATCCACGCCGCATTGCGCGGACTGGAGGCTGCGCTGCTGGAAGACCACGTCCGCCACTGCGTCGCCGAAGCCGCGGCTGATCCCGAGCAACTGGATCGACGCCTTGAAGAACTGGTCAACCTTTACAAGCGCCGCCTCGCTTGAACCCCGATTTCACATCGCCATGAAATCCTGCTGCACTCCTCCGCCGGAACCGGAGGCCAAGCCGTCCTGCTGCGGCGGCCATTCGCACGATCACGGCCCCGTCCCCGCCACGGACGCCAAGCCGGGCCAGTTCATTTGTCCGATGTGTCCGGGTGTCGTCTCGAACGTGCCCGGCGACTGCCCGAAATGCGGGATGCCGCTGGAGCAGATCCCGCCGCTGGCGTTCGGCGCGACGGTTTACACCTGCCCGATGCACCCGGAGATCGAGCAGGACCATCCCGGAGACTGTCCGAAGTGCGGGATGCCGCTGGAGCCGAAAGAGATCACGAATGCCGCCGACGAGCACGCCCGGCGCGAGATCCGCGACCTCTCGCGCAAGTTCTGGATCGGCCTCGCGCTGACCTTGCCCGTCTTCCTGCTGGCGATGTTGCCCATGCTTCCCGGCGTCTCGCTCGAGCGCTGGATCCCGAGGAACGTCTCGAAATGGATCGAGCTCGCGCTGGCAACCCCGGTCGTGTTCTGGGCCGGCGGGATCTTCTTCGCGAAGGGCTGGCGCTCGTTGAAGGGCTGGAACCTCAACATGTTCACCCTGATCGCGATCGGAGTCGGCGCGGCCTACCTCTACAGCCTAGTCGCGGTGCTCGCGCCCGGGGTTTTCCCGCCTTCGTTCCGCCACCACGGCGAGGTCGGCCTCTATTTCGAAGCCGCCGCGGTGATCACCGTGCTGGTGCTGTTAGGTCAACTGCTCGAAGCGAAAGCCCGCAGCCGCACCGGCCAGGCGATCCAGGCCCTGCTCGGGCTGGCGGCGAAGTCGGCGAACCGGATCGCGGACGACGGCAGCGAACAGGAGGTCGCCATCGACCGCCTGCAAGTCGGCGACCGGCTGCGGGTGCGCCCCGGCGAAAAGATCCCGGTCGACGGCACGCTCGCTGAAGGCGGCAGCCACGTCGACGAGTCGATGATCACCGGCGAACCCTTGCCGGTGAAAAAGGAGCCCGGCGATCCGGTGGTCGGCGCCACCATCAACCAGACGGGCTCGTTCATCATGACCGTCGCCAAGGTCGGCGCGGACACCCTGCTGGCGCAGATCGTCCACCTGGTGGCCAAGGCCCAGCGCAGCCGCGCGCCGATCCAGAAGGTCGCCGACACCGTCGCCGGCTGGTTCGTACCGGCGGTCGTGGTCGCCGCGGTGCTCACTTTCATCGCGTGGACGCTGTGGGGGCCGGAGCCGGCGATGGCGCTCGGGCTGATCAATGCGGTGGCGGTGCTGATCATCGCCTGCCCCTGCGCGCTCGGGCTGGCGACACCGGTGTCAATCATGGTCGGGGTCGGCCGCGCCGCGCAGGCGGGGATCCTGGTGAAGGACGCCGGGGCGATCGAGAACACGGAAAAAATCGACACCCTGGTGATGGACAAGACCGGGACGCTCACCGCCGGCCACCCCGAGGTCACCGGCTTCAAGCCCGCTCCCGGAGCCCGCGAGGGAGACGTGCTGGCCGCCGCCGCGGCGCTCGAAGGCAGCAGCGAACACCCTCTGGCGAAAGCGGTCATCACCCGGGCCCGCGCGGCCGGTCTGGAGCTGCCGGCGGTGAGCGATTTCCAATCGACCACCGGCGGCGGGGTCTCCGGCAAGATCGCCGGCGAGGTCTGGCGGGCCGGCAAGCAGGGTTTTCTCGAAGACGCCGGCGTTGAGCTGCCTGCCGAACTGTTAGATGCGGCCGATGCCTTCCAGCGCGATGCGAAGACGCTGGTCTGGGTGGCGCGCGCCGGCCAGGCCGTCGGGATCTTCGCGGTGTCGGATCCGATCAAGGCATCCACCCCGGCGGCGATCACCGCGCTCCACGCGCTCGGCATCCGGCTGGTGATGGCGACCGGCGACAACGAGACCACGGCGCGGGCGATCGGCCGCCAGCTCGGGATCGACGAGATCCATGCCGGACTTTCTCCTTCCGACAAGATCGAGCTGATCCGCTCGCTCAAATCCGCCGGCCGCCGGGTGGCGATGACCGGCGACGGGATCAACGACGCGCCCGCCCTGGCCGAAGCCGATGTCGGGATCGCGATGGGCACCGGCACCGACGTCGCCATCGAAAGCGCCCACCTCACCCTGGTGAAGGGCGACCTGTCCGGCATCGTCAAGGCGCTCACCGCCAGCAAGGCGGTCATGCGCAACATCCGCCAGAACCTGTTCTTCGCCTTTATCTACAACGCCGCCGGCATCCCGATCGCCGCCGGCGTGCTCTATCCCTTCACCGGCACCCTGCTCAGCCCGATGATCGCCGGCGCGGCGATGTCGCTGTCGTCGGTCTCGGTCATCACCAACGCGCTACGGCTTCGCAAGCTCAAGCTCGACGCCTGAAACCGCCATGAAAACCCTTCTGTTCCTGCTCCTCACGACATCCGCCCTGCACGCCCGTCTGGTCGAATACGACCTCACCGTCGCCGAGCAAGCCTGGTCGCCCGGCGATGGCATCAAGCCCGTCCCCGCGTTGACCCTCAACGGCGGCATCCCGGGCCCGACCTTGCGCTTCCGCGAGGGCGACACCGCCCGCATCCGCGTCCACAACCACCTCAAGGACGAGGAGACCTCGATCCACTGGCACGGCCTGCTCTTGCCGAATGTCCAGGACGGCGTGCCCCACGTCACCACGCCACCGATCCAGCCCGGCACCACCCACACCTTCGAGTTCCCGCTCACCCACGCCGGCACCTACTGGTATCACAGCCACACCGGCTTGCAGGAACAGCGCGGGGTTTACGGCTCGATCGTGATCGAACCGAAAGGCGGCGAACCCGCGAAGGCCGACCGCGACCACGTGGTCGTGCTGTCCGACTGGACCCGCGAGAATCCGAACGAGGTGATGCGCACGCTGATGCGCGGAAGCGAGTGGTACGCGCTGCGCAAGGGCAGCATGCAAAGCGTGACCGGGGCCGCGAAAGCCGGGAAGCTCAAGGATTTCTGGGACCGCGAGCGCACCCGCATGCCGGCGATGGATATCTCCGACGTCGCCTATGACGCCTTCCTCGCCAACGGCCGCAAGTCGATCGCCTTGCCCGCCAAGCCCGGCGAGAAAGTACGCCTGCGGGTCATCAACGCGGGCGCCTCGACCTACTTCTACCTCCACTCCGCCACCGGCCCGCTGACCATCGTCGCCGCCGATGGGCCCGCGGTGAAGCCGCTCGCGGTGAAGCGCCTGCTGATCGGCATGGCGGAGACCTACGACGTCATCGTCACCGTCCCGCCGTCCGGCCAATGGGAAGTCCGCGCGACCGCGCAGGACGGCTCGGGCCACGCGTCGATTCTGTTAGGCGAAGGCGAGCTTCATGCCGCCTCCGAAATCCCGCGGCCGGAGATCTACTCGATGGACTCCCACTTGATGGCGGCGATGGACGACATGGATTCCTCCGCGATGAAAATGGAAGCCGAGCGCCCGCTGTCGCCCTACTCGAAGCTGCGCGCCTTGAAATCCACCGCGCTCCCGGCGTCCTTGCCGCGGCGGGCGATCGAGCTCCGCCTGACCGGCGACATGGAACGCTACATCTGGTCCTTCAACGGCAAGACCATGGCCGAAGACGGTGTGATCAAGATCAAGCGCGGCGAGGTGCTGCGGCTGGAGCTGATCAACGACACGATGATGCACCACCCGATCCACCTGCACGGTCACTTTTTCCGGGTGCTCGAAGGGCAGGGGAATGCAGCGCCTTTGAAGCACACCGTCGACGTCCCGCCGATGGGCAAGCGGACGATCGAGTTCGAGGCCAACGAGAGCGGCGACTGGCTGTTCCACTGCCACCTGCTTTATCACATGCACTCCGGCATGGCGCGGGTCTTCAGCTACGAGGAACAGGGTCCCGATCATGTCCCGCAGCTCGGCGAGGGTCCGGGTTCAGAACATGGGTAACACAATAGGTTCAATACATGGGTAACACCTTGCACTCCGCGGACCGTCGTACGGTTCTCGGCCATGCCATGGAAAGACACCCTGAAAATGAACGAGAAAATC
>JBIPNO010000115.1:0-9474 GCA_044372775.1 Haloferula sp. | reverse complement strand
CATGCCGGCGGGGAAACCACCGGCATATTCTTCACTGCGGGTCTTCTTCTTGCTAGCCATCCGGTCCGCATAATCCAAACGGGTGTTTAGTACAAGCCCGGATCAGTACCAGAATGAGGTAGCCCTGTCGATGGTGCCAAAGGTCGTTGCCTGCGTGATCAGGATCGAGTTGAAGTTGCGGTTGGCGGTGAAGTTGTGGCTGCCGAGGACGCCCAAAACACTGTCGGACCAGGTGACCGAGCCGAAATTGCTCGTGCCGTTGTGACCGGTCAAATCGAGGGCGACGGTGAGTGTCCGGAACCCGGTGTAAGGAATCGCTCCTTCATCCACCCCGTTGGCATTGGCCAGCCCGCCGAACATGTCGATCTCCCCGTTGACGTTCGGCGAGGCGACCGTGCCGGTCTGCCCGCGGTAGAGGATGGTGGCGACTCCCGTGCCCGTGGTGGTGAAGTTGCCGGCGGTGCCCGGCGTGCTGCTTCCCGCGAAGCCGAGGGAAATCCACGAGGGGTCGTTCTCGGAAATCGTCATCGTGAGTTCGAATTTGCCGGCAGGGGTGCCCTTGGTGCCGTTGATGTAAGTCCCGAGGTTGAGAAATGCCTGGCTGTTAGTCGCTGCACCGACGCCGCCGTTTTCAAGGAAGCCGGCTCCTGCCGCCCAGGTGGCGGAGCCGCCCGCGGTGGTGATGGCCGCGTCGAAGACTTCGGCCGATGTCCCGTTGAGGGAAGAATCGGAACCGTTGAACTGCTCCAGCAACACCGGGACCGCGGAGCTGGTCGTAAAGGCCCAGGCGGAGGTGCCGGAGATCGCATCGGCAGGGAGTCCGGAAAGATCCTCGAACGCACCGGTCGGGGCGTTGACGTAGTAGGCGGTATCGGGCTCAAGCACCACGGAGCGGACGATGGCGATCACGTCGCCGATGCTGGCAACGGCTCCCGGAGCGGTGACATCAATGGTTTCCACCACGCTGTCATCGCTCGCCTTGTGGACGGTCACGGAACCGTTGCCAGCCTGGACCGGCTCATCGAACTGGGCCAGCAAGCGGGTCCCGACATGTCCCTTGGTCGGCGCGGAAGGACTAAGACCGGTCAGGGTCGGGGCGGTCTCGTCGGTGGTAAAGCTCCAGCTCGTGGTGTCCGGGTCGACGATGCCGGCGAATGAATTGCCGGAGATGTCGAGGATCGCGCCGTCATCGATCCGCACGTAGTACTCGGTGCCGATCTCAAGATCGGAACTCGGGTTGATCGTCAGTTGCGCGCCGGCAAAGGCAAGCTGCGGGGAAGAGGCGACGTTGAAGGTTTCGACCACGCTGTTGTCGGCTGCCTTCCTGAGGGCGATGGTGCCGGTCCCGGCCTGGACGGGCTCGTTGAAGGTCGCGACGAGGTCGCTCACCGTGGCCACCTCGATCGCATCGTCGAGAGGCACGGTGCTGGCAAGAAGGGGCGCGGTGCTGTCGATGGTGAAGCTCCAACTCGTGGTGTCGGGATCGACGATGCCGGCATAGGGTGCTGCCTCGAGGTCCTGGACGGCACCGGCGTCGATCTGCACGTAATACTCGGTGCCGGCCAGCAGGTTGTCTGTCGGATCGATCATCAACTGCGCGCCGGAGAAGGTGAGCCGGAGGGAAGATGCAACATCGAAGGACTCGACCACGCTGTTGTCGCTGGTCCTCCTGAGGGTGATGGTGCCGGTGCCCGCCTCGATCTGCTTGCTGAAGGTGGCCACCAGGTTCGCGGTGGCAACCACGCCGGTCGCGTCGTCGGCCGGGCTCCTGGTCGCGAGGATAGGGGGCGAGTTGTCGACGATGAAGCGGACCTTGCCCAAGCCGACTCCGGCTCCGCCGTAGAAGCTGTCGACGCGGATCGCGATGAAGCGCGCGGTGTTGCCGGCGGGGATGAAGAAATTCTGGCCGGTGTAGGTGTCGTCGTTGGGCGCCTGGGCCAGGGTCTGGTTTTCAAGCACGACGGTCCAGGGGCTGGCGGTGCCGGGATTGAAGGGCGCCGAGAGGGAAACCGCACCGGGGAGGTCGCTGATGCTGGAGACGTTGATGGGGCTGCCTCCCGGCGTGCCGTCGTCGGTGTCGGCCGCGGTGTTCCGCACCAGGATGTCGAACTGGTTGACGCCGCGGTTGTTCAGGCTGGTCGTCGGGCTGCCCGGGGTGTTGTCCCAGTTGAAGTTCCAGATCCTGATGGAAGTGAGGTCGTAGGAGGCACCCAGATCGGCCACGATCCAAACCTTCCCGGCCGCGATTTCCGTGGCAAGGGTGGCGGGTGCGTTGACCTTCGCTGAGGTCAGCCAGGAGATGTTGTTGGCGTTGTTAGGCTCGCCGCTGGGAGTGCCGTCCAGATTGTAGAGGATGGTCTCCCCGGCATCCATGCCCGTGGCGTTCTCCAGGTTGGAGGCGAGCCGGAGGTTGTTGAAGGAGTTGGACTGCTTCCATTCGATCCCGGCGGGATCGATGGCTTGTCCGGTGGCGGCCGACATCAGACCGAGGGTCGTTGCGGCGAGAGTGCAGAATCCTTTGGGTTTCATGTCTGGCGTTTTGGGGTTTGGCAAAGTGGACGGAAATTGTTGAACATTCCCGCCGAACCTAACCCTGAAACTGAAAGCGCTGTGACACCACTCGCGCAACTCCCGCATGCGTATTTGTTTTACCATTTTGCGCCACAGCGAAGGGGGAACCGCGGGGCTCAAGGATTCCTCCGCGCGGAAAGGCGGACGAAGAGTTTGGCGGCGGACCCTTCGGTGACGGCGAGGGCCACGGACACCATTCCGTTTCCGTCCGGCGGCGAAGGGGCGATGCCGACCCGGGTGCCTCCGGCGTTCATTTCGCCAGAGGACCGCCAGTCGGAGAGATCGGAGGACCATTCGTAGTCGAACGAGACATCCTCCACGAGATCGGGATTGAGCGGGTGCCGGAAAGTCAGGGACGGACCCGAGGAAGAGACATCCGTGATGCCGGTGCCGGGAGAGTTAGGCGGGGTGCCGAAGACGTGCTCGATGCCGTTGGGAAGGCCGTCTTCATCCGGGTCGCCGAGAAAATCCTGATCCGCGGGGTCGAGGTTGAAGCCACCGATCCACGATTCGAAGGTGGCGGTCTCAAGGGCCGGTGGAACCTGTACGAGCGACAGTTGGCTGACGGCACCGGTGAAGGGATTGGCACCGGAGATCAGGATCGATCCGAAGTCCCGGTTGCTCGTGTAGGTGAAAGTGCCGATGATCCCGAGCACGCTGTCGGACCAGATGACCGTTCCGAAATTGTTGGTCCCGTTGTAGCCGCCGGCCGGGGTGAGATCGAGGAGGATGGAGACCGTCCGGGAACCGGTGTTGCCGTCCGGGCCGTCCACCGCGTTGGTATTGCTGGTGCCGCCGAACAGGTCGAGTTCGCCGTTGGTGTTGGGAGATGCGACTCCGGTCTGGGCGCGATAGATGAGAGTGGCGACGCCGGTGGTGGTGACGCCCGATCCTGTGTTGGTGAAGTTTCTCAGGGTGCTGGGAACGTTCTGCGGGGAGAAGCCCAGCGAGAGCCAACTGCCGGTGGTGGGTGCGAGCGTGGCGGTGAGTCTGAATTTCCCTGTCGGGCTGCCTTTGGCGCTGTTGATGGAGCTGCCGAGGTTGAGGTGGGCGGATCCGGTACCGCCGCTGGCCGTGCCGTTTTGCAGGAAGCCGCTGGCGGCGGCCCAGGTGGAGGATCCGCCGGCCGCGGCGACGAGCGGCGAGAAGGTGTCGGCGGTGCTTCCGTTCAAGGGGATGTCCGTGCCGAGGAAGGCTTCGGTGACCAAGGTCGCGGAGTTGTTCTCGATGACGATGTTTGCCTCCACCGGAGAGCTGAGGGCGTATCCGCTGCCGGCGGCGGCGGAGATGCGGAAGGTTTCGTCGGCTTCGCCGAAGGAGTCGGCCAGGGGCACGAGGTCGATAGATGCGGAGGACTTCCCAAGCGGGATGGTGATGGACGCGGGCAACGGCTGGTAGTCGCTCCCGGCGGTGGCGGTGGCGGCCGGGTAGCTGAGATTCACGGTGAGGGCCAAGGTCACGGGCTCCGGCACCCAGACGGTGATGCGGCTGCTGCGGGCCGCGCCGCCGGCGACAACGGGCTCGGCAGCGCGGGCGTGGTCCATGCGCAAGCGGACTTCGGGCGGACCGGCGGGCAGGGCACCGAAGCCGACCGCATCGGCGATCACATAGCCGTTGGTGCCCGTGGTGCCGATGGTAACGTTACCGCCGGTTCCGGCGGCGAAAGGAAAATCGCCGATCTTAAACCAGGCCGCACCGGAGTTCCGCTGGTTGACGGTGACGACGTTCGAGCCGCCGCTATGAGTCACCGTGACCGGGACGTTGGTCGCGCGGTTGGGATCGGCCGCCCAGCGGAGGAACACGGGATAAGTCCCGGCCTGGGAGATGACCGGAGTGAAGTCGACCGACTTGCTGCCTTTGGCGGTGTTGCCGTCCTGAAGATAGTTCGTTCCGTGGAAGCCGGGACTCGCGGAACTGGCAAACCATTGGCCGTTGATCACCACGGCGGGAGCGGGGTCTGTGTTGTCGATGACACTTGCAGGGACAACGGCGGACTCGACGGGAATGCCGAGCGCCTGGAGGAGCACCGGCGTCATGAAAAGCGACCAGCCGTTCGCCGACGGATGGATGCCGTCGGGGACGTGAACCCGGTAGGCGGGACTGCCCTTGTCGTAGAGGGCGGCGAAGGCGGGCGCGTGGTCGATGCAGAGGAGCCCGTTCGCGGCGGCGAAGTCGCGGTAGTCCTGCTGATAGAGTGCAAGGTTGACGCGCGCGTTGAAGGTGTCGCCGGGCTGGTGATCGGCGGGATTCATGACTTGCAGGATGATCTCGCAGTCGGGATGCGCGGCGAGGATGCCGCTCCGCATCGTGGTGAGATTGGCAATCGCCTGGGCGCGGCTGACATTGAGCGTCTCAGCGGCGTCGTTCATCGAAAACTCGATGAAGACGACGTCGGGGTCCTGGTCGATCACCTTGGTCTGGAGGTTGGTGACACCCCAGCTGGAAGCCTGGCCGGAGCCGCCGCTGTTGATCCAGGTGGCGAGGCCGGGGTAGGCGCTTTCGACGGCGCTTGGGAACTGGGAAACCCACGCACCATTGGCGGTGAGGCTGGTGCCGTAGAGCACGATCCGCTGCTGCGTGCCGCTGGCGAGACGGCGAACGAACTCCGCCTGTTCCGGCACCAGGACCGCGGCGCTCGCGGCCGGACTCCCCGGGGTGGCTCCGGCAGCGGCCCCGGGCGAGACCTGGAAGATCAGGCATTTGCCAACGTCGGCCGCCTGCACGGTGTAGGCCGGATTCGTGCCGACATGCGCGTCACCGCCGTCGAGGATGGCGTCCTCGCTGCGATACCAATGGAAGCTGCTACCGCCTTCGGCATCACCCTCGGCGTCCGAGTAGGTGTAAGCACCTGTTAGAATCGATCCGGCGACCGGGGTGCCGGCGATGGCGACGGATGCAGCCGCCGGGGGCAGGTTCGACGGACCGGGAACGGGCCCCAAGGCGAAGTTCTTCGCCGATCCCACGGCCGTGCCCGAGTTAGCCACCGGAACCACTTCAAAAATGATATGTTTTCCACCATCCGCGGCGACCGGCTGATAGGTGAGCATTCCCTGTCCCACATCGATCCGCACCTTGCCAAGACCGATGCCCGATCCGCCGTAATGGCCGTCCACGCGGATCGCGACGAAGCGTCCGGTGTGGCCGTTGAGATCGAAGCGCCCGCCGGCGTAGCTGTCGACGTTGGGTGCGCGGTCGAGGATCCGGTCGGCCAAGGCGACCTGCCAGGGATTCGAGGTTCCGACGTTGAAGATGGCATCGTTGTCGAGCGCGTCGGTCGCGTCGTCGGCCGGGTTGTCGAGATTGACGGGCGTGCCACCCGCGGTGCCGTCGGCGGTATCGGCGGCACTGTCGCGGACCAGGAAATCGAACTGGCTGATGCCCCGGTTGCCAAGGTCGGTGCTGCCGTTGTTGTTCCACTGCCAGTTCCAAAGGCGGAGGCCGTTGAGCGGGTAGGAGGCCCCGAGATCGGCGACGACCCAGACTTTCCCCGCGGCGGCGGCGGCACTAAGGTCGCCCTTCCCGGAAGTCATCCAGGACACCCCGTTCGCGCTGACCGGTTCGCCGGGTTGGGAGCCGTCGAGATTGTAGAGGAGGGACGCGTCCGAACTCATGCCGGTGGCGTTCGAGAGTTGGAAGGCGCGTCGGTCGTTGCTGAAGGAATTCGACTGCTTCCACGCGACCGGCGTCACGGTGATCGCGCCGGCGATGGCGGTGTCGGCGGCATCGAGGACGGCATCGTCGCTGCGGTACCAGCGGAGCAAGGTCGCACCCTCGGTGTCGCCTTCCGTGTCACTGAACGTGTAGGACGCGGTCAGCGTGCCGCCCACGCTGGCACTGCCGGCGACCTGCACGTTGGAGGCTTGAGGCGGCAGGTTCTCTTCGACTTTTACGAAAGCGACGGCATCCGCGATGACCTTCCCGTCGGTTCCGGCGGTCGAAAGCGTGACGGTGTTGGTGCCGCCGGGCGTGAAGCGCCAGGTGCCGACTTCCACGGCGAACCCATGGTTCGATCCCTCCCGCATGTTCCAGGTCACGTTGGTCGTTCCATCCGCATGGGCGATGGCGATGGGCGCGTTCGAAGCACGGTCGCTGCCCGGCTTGTAAAGCAGGGAAATCTGATAGTTCCCATCCTCCGGAATCGGCAGCATGTAGACCGCCTGAGAAGGAACGGCAGCGGTGCCGGCCAGGAAGTTGAACTCGAAGAGTCCTACGATCCCTGTCGCCGACTGCTGGGTCCAGGTCCCCGTGGTGGAAAAGTGCTCGCCTTGCGTGTAATGGATCACGCTGCCGGTGAGCTGGTTGTTCGGGAGATCGATGCCGTTGGTCGCGGTGCCGGCGGGGCCGACTTGTGCGGCGAACGGCGGGGTGATCGGCGTGGCGGAGCTCGGGTTGTTCAGCACCACGAGATTCCAGTTGTCCCAGATGGTCTTCACCGAGCCGCTGACGGAGTTGTAGATCCAGTTGTCCTTCACCGTGGTGTTGCTGGTGTCCCAGTCGAGGAAGACCCCGTTGGCCAGGCGGCGGACGACGTTGCCATCCGGCTTCTGCTCATAGCCCCAGATGTCGTGGAGCCAGTTGTTGAGGATGAAGTTCGGCGCGTTGAGGTGGTTCATCGTGGCGAAGTGGATGCAACCGCCGTCGATGGTCGTCTGCATCGCGTTGTGGATCCGGTTGTATTCCACCACGTTGCCGCCCTGGTTGCGGAAGGCGAAGACGCCGTTGCGCGAGAGGTCGTTGAAGTCGTTGTTGGCGATGCGGTTTCCCGTAGCCATCGACATCGAAAAGGGCCGCGAATCCATGTGAACGCCTCCGCCGTAATAGCGGATCTTCCCGCAGTGCTCGACCGTATTGCGGGTCACCTCGTTGAGGATCGGCGCGACCTTCGCCGCGGCCTCGCCGGGCGTGTAGATCTTGGTGTCGTCCATGTAGGCGAGCCGCGCGCCGGTCATCAGCACGCCGCCGCCGCCGGAGTGGCGCACGGTGTTGCGGTCGAAGACGTTGCGCCGGCTGTCGAGGTGCAGCCACAAGGCATAGCCGCCGATGTTCTCGAAGCTGCAGTTTCTAACAGAGCAATCGAGGGCGTTCTCGAACATCACCGCGGCGTCGGTGTGCACGCGCGCCTCGATGTGGCCGAGGGTGAAGTCGGCATGCCGGAATTCGAGCCCGTCGAAATGCACGTGTTTGACGTGGGTGTCGGCATTCACATCCCCCTTGGCGTTGACGATGCGGTGGAGGAAAGGCGCGACGATCTCCAGCGTGTTCGGATCGACTCCCGGCGACGGCATGTAGTGGAGACGTCCGGTCGCGGGGTCGAGGAACCATTCGCCGGGTTCATCGAGCTCCTCCTGGACGCCTTCGATCCAGAACCAGCTTCCGCTGTCGATCGTGCGATGCCGTTCGCTGTCCGCGATGTCGATCCGTCCGGTGGCGGGGTTGACCGCGGTGACGGTGTTCCACTGGTTGAAGAAGCGCGACTGCGGGACGATGTTGACCTGCGCGTCGGCGGCGGTGCCCCACGACGGCTTGATCAGAGCCGGGGAGATGATGGCGTGATCGGAGGCCCCGCCGGTGGCGTAGAGGAAAGGGTTCGCCTGGCTCTTGTTAGGGAAGCGCGCCCGGGTGGCCCGGCTGCCGTTCACGAAGAGTTGCCGGAAATTCCACTGGCCCACACCGAGGCCGGTCCCGGCGAGGTCGGTGTGCCAAATTCCACCGCCGCCATGGGTCCAAGTGCCGCCGATCCGCTTGCCGCCATCGAGCACCGCCGTCGCGCCCGCGGCCGCTTTCCAAGAAATCGGAAACGCAACCGTCCCGGAATCTTCGGGGCGGAGCTCCAGCGTCGCGTCCATCCTGTAGGTTCCGGCGGCGAAGATCACCTCGACCGGTTCGCCGAGGCCCGCGGTGACGAGCCCGCGCACCAGATCCCGGGCGCGCTGCGGCGTTGCCACGGGTTGGCTGGCCGAGCCCGGGTTGGCGTCGTTACCGGCGGGAGAAACATGGATCTCGGAGGCCGCGGAGAGCGACAATGGCAGGAGCGTGATGACGGCGGTTACCGCGGCAAGGATCTTGAAGGCTTTCGGCATGGGACTTCTTGATGAATGCGAGAATCGGCAGGGTGATGAAGCGGGGGATCGGGGTGTAAACGATAGAATCCAGCCACTACGAATTCAACGCGGAAACGCGCATTAAAATTACGGATTTGCGTCACCATTCGAGAGACCTGGAAACCATGGTGAGCGTCCAACCCTTGGACAACCCGATCAGCCGCTCTTCAGGGAGGCGTGGTGGCTCGCATCAACGGTGTTCCAAATACCCAAAACGGTCTTGGTGCAAAGCTCGCCAATGTAGAACTTGAGCTGCGGCGCCTTCAGATCACGACGCCAGGAGGCAATGAAGCTCTTGAGGTTATCGGCGTAGCGTGCCTTGAAGTCCTCTTTGAACATGTCGTTCTCGCCCTGGTGCCACATGAAACCTTCGATCCGGTCGGGCTTCTTCTTCCGATCCAGTTCGGCCAGCGAGGAGCGCACATGTTCAAGAGCCTGCGGATAGAGTTTCAAACCGCCGGGTTCATCCGGTTTGACTGACCGGCAAAGATGAAGACGCGCAGGGTTCTGGTGTCCGTGTCTGCGGAGTGGGAGAGCGCCGGAGCGAGCAGGAGAAGGCAGAAGAGAAGGAGCTTCATATTGACGTCGATGAACTTCGAAACACCGGTGCTTGCTTCGAAGTCATGAATGGTTTCCAGGACGCAGTCATTCTCCGGATAGATGGCTAGCAAGCGCCGCTAGTGTCCTGCGCGCTAAGTCCATTTAAGAAAATGCCTCGGTGATTTTGTTGAAGATCTTCTCGGGTGTGGCAGTCCAGACGAACGGCTTGGGGTTCTTGTTGTGATTCTCGATGTAGCTTTCG
>JBIPNO010000059.1:0-32985 GCA_044372775.1 Haloferula sp. | reverse complement strand
GGAGTGGGAAACCGGTAAAGTCTACCTCCAGCCAGAAACCAAAACACCAAGCCACTGAACCAACCAGCAGCCTTCAGCTTCCCAGTTCTCAATCAGACACTTTTACAGAAAAAAATTTGCGCGGCCTGGTTTTGAGAGACTTACGACGGAGTCACGAATTTGTGTGAATGCACTCACGGCTCTATCCTAGGCCCACCCGCATCTGCGTTCCAGCCCCAATTTATGGCCGCAACAGGGCTCGGGCACCCGCTACCGGGAGCGGTCCTTCAGCCTGCGGCAAGAGCTGCTGGATGCTTGGCATGTTTAACTTATCCCAAGCATTCGCTTCCGACATACAACATACCTGGCAACTTGTCATGAGTCTTGAGGAGGTAATTTTGCGCATGCCGGGTCACGGCTTCGAACCCGGCGGGATCTTGACCTCGACGGCGCGGATGGAATTCCGGTCCCAGCTCTCCGCGGCGGCGGCTCCGTAGTAGAGTTGAAACGATCCGCCGGCCGGCAGCGGCATCAGGAAAGGCGTGACGTGGCCGTGGCGGGATTCCGCGCCGCCGCCATTCGGCTGGAGCAGTCCTTTCGCCTCCCACCGCAAGCCATCGTTACTGCTTGCCCAACGGGTGCCCTCGCGGGATTCGTAGACCATGAGATAGGCACCGCCGTTCCGGACCACATGGATCCCGCCGGCATCCTCGCCGAAGACCGCTTCGGGATGGCGGATCCATTTTTTACCATCGGGCGAGGTGACGTGGCCGACGAAGCGGCGCGAGGTGGCGGACTTCGGCGCGACGGGATCGGGCGCGCCCGGCGGCAGGTCCTTGCGGCCGTCGTACCACATCCGGAATTGCCGGCCGTCGTGGATCACGCTCGGCCGGCCGACCAGCAGCGAGTCCCAGGCCGGGGCCGCGGCGGGACCGAACACGGCACCGTCGTCGGTCCACTTCCGGCCGTCGTCGGAGACCGCGTGGCCGATGGAATCGGTGACGCCTTGGTCAGCCCGCGTGTAGAAAAGATGCAGCCGACCTTGCACCACCACGACCGAGGGATCGTTGACGTGGTTGACGCCCACTGGCGCGAACACCACGCCTTTCTGATCCCAGCTTTTGCCGTCGTCGGAAGACGTCGCGAGGTGGATCCGGTCGTGGCCGTCCTTTCCCTGGCCACCAAAGAACATCAGCCATTCGCCGCCATGCCGCACGATGTCCGGCGCGTACACATTCCCGTGGCCATGCGGCGCGGCGGTCGATTCCGCGAAGGAGGAAATCACCGCTTCGTCAGCGATGGCGATGGCGGCGGTGAAAAGGAGGGCGATTGAGGTGCGCATGGTGGGATGAGCCAGGAAGAGAGGTGATCACAACGAAACCGGCGAAACTTCGCGAAAATCAAGGCACGGGGGAAAGCGGCCAGATGACCCGCAGGACGGGTCACGCCATCCACCGGTCTCTCCGAAATTTCGTCAATTTCGTCCTCTTCGTGGTTCCCACCTCGGTTTTCAGCGCGAGCCTCATCCACAGCCGCACCCGACCCCGCAGGCTGCCGCGCGCTTGGCGGCGAGCTTTTCCTCGAGGGCGATCGCGGTCGGGGTGATCGAGAGCCCGCCGAGGTTGGTGCAGCGGACCTCGCGCGGCATCTGCGTAGCGACCTGCTTGGCGGTGTCGATCACCTCGTCGAGCGGGATGATCGGGTCGTAGCCGGCCAGCGCCATGTTCGCGCAGGACAGGGCGTTGGCCGCAGCCATGACGTTCTTGCCGAGGCAGGGCACCTCCACCCGGTTGGCCACCGGATCGCAGATCAGGCCGATCATGCTCTGCATCGCCATCGAGGCCGCCGCGACTGCCTGGTTCAGGGGGCCGTCGGCGAGCGTCACCAGCGCCGCCGCCGCCATGCTGGCTGCGGAGCCGCCCTCGGCCTGGCAGCCGCCGACTTCCGCGGCGAATGTCCAGCGGGTGGCGATGAACACGCCGATCAAGCCGCTCGCGAGCAAGGCCCGGGCCATCGCTTCCTCGTCGAGGCCCATGCTTTCGGCCATCGCGACCACCGCGCCCGGCAAGGCGGCACAGGCACCGGCGGTCGGCGCGGCGACGATCACGCCCATCGAGCTCTTCACCTCCATCAGCGCGGTCACGTAGAGGATGATCCGGTTCAAAGCCCCGCCATCGAGCAGGCGGCCGGCTTTCATGAGTTCTTCGAAGCGCCCGCACTGGTGGCCGAGCACGCGGTCGTCGTATTCGGTGCCGGCGATGCCCTCGGCGATCGAGCGGCGGACGATGCGGACGATCTCGACCATCTTCGCGACCACTTCGGCCTCGCCCAGTCCGCCGCGTTCGCATTCATACTGCACGGCGAGCTTCCACAGCGGCGTGCCGCGGCCGGCATCGTGCGCCAACATTTCCGCACAAGAGCCGAAAGGCACGCTCGTGTCCTTGCGCGACATCACCGGCAGCACAGGATGAAGCCGCCGGATGGCGACGATGCCGGGAATCTCGGCGAGGATTTCGTCGGAGACAAAGCGGTCCGCCTTCACCTCGACCAACTGCCGGCCATCGGCTTCGTGCAGCAGGATCGCATCGGCGGTGATCCGGTTTTCCAGCGCCGCGATGACCGCGCTCCCCTGGCCTTTCACCCAGAGCAGCGTTTCGAAGCAATCGCCGAACATCGAAACCGCGAAGCCGTCGAGGACGATCACCTCCATCATCCCGCCGCCGGTGGAAATGGCGTGCAGGGTGTGGGTTTCCTCCGGGCTGTGAAGGGTCAGCCGGTAGGTGTTCGGGTGCGGGTCGCCGGCATCGACCGTCTCGATCGCGATCCGCACGCCGCTGTCGCGCAGCGCCTGGGGCGAACCAGGAAGGCGTTCGTCGGCCGCGTCCCAGCCCATCAGCCCGCCGAACAGGCCCATGTCGGAGCCCTGGGTGTCGTGGGTGTTGGGGAGCGAGCCGTTGACGTCGAACTCGACCAGCACGTCGGTGAAGCTCCCGTCCATCAGATCGAGCGCCAGCCGTCCGATCCGCAGCGCGGCGGCGCAGTGCGAGCTCGAAGGGCCGCGCATCACGGGCCCGATGACGTCGTTGAAAATGCTGACTTTCATGAAGGTGTGCGGTGAAGGATGGTCGGGATCCACCGGGACCGGCGGAGCAGGCTCGGAGGAATGCCTACCGCCCCGGAGCAGACCATCTTTCCTCCCCAAGTCGACGCGAAACGCAGCCCGCCCGCGGCCCGGCAGCAGGTCGGCGGCTTTTTTCTCCACCTGACCCGTCCCCGCACTTAGCCTGGCGGGATGAAAAGAGTGCTTTGCCTGCTGATCGGACTCATCGGAAGCGCGGCCGCCGGGATCACCCGCGGCGAGATCGACGGAGCGAAGTTCATGATCGCCGCGCCGGAAACGTGGCAGGGCAAGCTGGTGCTGATCGCCCACGGCTACCGGCCGGAAGGAAACCCGCTCGATGCCGAATTCGACCCGAAGGACGAGTTCGCCGCGCCGCTGTTGGAAAAGGGCTGGGGCATCGCGTCGACCAGCTACCGCCGCAACGGCTGGATCGTCGAGGACGCCCTGCTCGACCTCAAGGCGCTGCGTGACCACGTGATCAAGGAACACGGCGAGGTGAAGCGCTGCCTGGTGATCGGCAGCTCGATGGGCGGGCTGATCGGCACCCTGGCCGCGGAAGGCGCGCTGGACCGGGTCGACGGCGTGGTGGCGATCGGCGCCTACCTCGGCACGGAGGAGCGGGAAGGCTTTCACGAAGCCCTGACCTGGCAGCCGAAAGCCCCGCTGATCTATCTCACCAACCAGGACGAGCTGGAGCACCCGAAGCACTACCGCGCCAAGGCCGGGCAGGAGAAGACCGCCTTGTGGGAGGTCAAGCGCGACGGGCATTGCAACACCTCCGACAGCGAGCGGCTGCAAGCCTTGCTCGCGGTGGACGCGTGGATCAATGGAACCGTGCCCGCCAAGGAAAAGGACGGCACCGTCTACCCGCCGGTCCGCGAAAGCACGGCGAAGAAGGTGGAAGGCGGACTGGAAGGCAAGGTGACGCTCGCTTCGGAGTCCTGGGGCAATCTCTCCACCGGCTTCGTCGCGGCGGATCTCACAGCGCTTGGGTTGAAGACCGGTGACAAGGCCGTAGTGTCTGGCAGCAAGGGCAAGCTCGCCGTGAAAGTCGTCGGCTACCGCTCCGACGTCGAGCCGGGCGAAGGCGCGCTTTACCTGACTCCGAACGGTTGGGTCGCGGTAGTGATCAACGGCGGGAACGCGGCGAAAGCGATCGGGGTGACGACGGGGGATGTGGTGGTGTTGGGGAAGGCGGGGGAGTTGAAGTGAGCGAAATCCACTTCCGGTCGATGGCCCGAAGATCTTTGGTGGCAGACCGGGAAAGCTCAACGCGGTAAGAGGCCATCGGCAACCAGTTGTTCCTTGAGATCGTCGAGGGAAATCCGGGGATCATCCCGGCGCTCCGCCACCGCCGCGAGATCGGCGATATCCTCCATGAGCGCCTCGTATTCCGCGATCGGAAGCACGACCGCGACCTTTTCGCCGCGATCGTCGGTGAGGCACTGATAAGGCATGTTGGGAAGGTGCCACCACTTCCACCCATGTCGAGTTTCAAAGGGGGCTCCTTTGCGGCGACGAGGCCTGGGCCGGGTCACGGGGAGTACCCCTCGGATTTTGGTTGAGGCTTGTTGTCGCCGTCCGACTTCGACTCGCCGCGAGGAGCGGGCTGCATGTCGAGAATCTTGGAGTCATCTAGTTCAATCATTGAGTCACTCTTCTCGTATCGCTCAATCCGACGATCCTTATACTTAAATGCTTCGAAAGCAAAAACCACCCAATCATCCGCGGTGCGGTTCGGAATCTCTTCGGTGTTTTCGATCCTCGCCTTAAGAAACCACGTGCCTTTACCGAACCCGGTTTCAATCATCGCAAGGTGAAGCTCTGTGAGCGCGATACCGCCCAAATCTTCTTTGGGAACCATGGCAGTTGATCCATTTTCGAAAACGAACTGAATTGCCACGACTGTAGGTTTCTGGTTGGGCTTCTTTCCGCTCGCGGGTGCGTTAAATGTATCCAGAGTGAAGATTGCCTTCCTTCCCAACTCAAAGTCCAATGTGATTTGGGAAACTTTAAATGGTTTTGAAGAGAATGCGGAACAGGATAGAGCAGCGAACATCATTACCGATGTTATGATTAATAATATTTTCATGGTAGCATTCCGGCTGAATGGTAGTGATATTCGGCGGACTGCCTTTGCAGGTGTTTCGGGCAAAGCGTCCATGATCATCGCGATATGGTAGCGATCTCTCGGAGCTCCTGCAAGCGGGCGCTTGGGGAATGCGGAGAGCCGCTGGAAGGTGACTTATGACCTTGGAACGGAGGCGGGCCGTCGGGGACCGTTCTGCCGGTCTTCCTACTTCGCTAAAGCTACGAAGGCCAGGGAAGCTACGAAGGCCGGAGAGGACCGGCGGTCCCGGGAAAGCACCCCGGAAAAGAGAATCCCCCTGTGGCTCGAGCCACAGGGGGATTCTCCGAGCAATACCGAACAACCCTGGAAACTCAGAAGGTGATCTCCGCGCCGCCGAAGATCATGCGCGGGGCATTCGCCCGCGGGCCGAGCGGAGCGCGGCTGATGATCTTCTGGGTATCGAACATGTTCTGGACCCCGGCGACCAGTTTCAGGTTGTCGTTCACCTGATAGTGGCCGGTCAGATCGACGAGGAAGAGGGAATCGATCTTGCCGTCCACGGCGCTAGGATTGGCGATGGTGCCGTTGTCGTTGAGCCGCGCGTCGCCGTTGTAGCCCGTCCCCCAGCTCGAGGACAGGAACGAAGTGTCGAGGTTGACGGCCCACCGCTCGGCCGTCAGCGAAATGCCGGCGGCGAGTTTCCATTCCGGGACGTAGGGGATTTCGTTTCCGTTGGTGGCACCGGCAAAGAGACCGGCACCATTGCCCAGGCGGCGACCGCCGATGTCGGTGAATTCCGCGTTCGTGTAAGTGGCACTCAGATAGACCGGCAGGCCGTAATCCCAGCCGTTTGCCGACCCGATGTCGTATTCCACGAGTGCTTCCAGGCCCATGCTTTCGGCCGAGCCTCCGTTCGCGCTCGGCGTGAGCCCACCTCCGCCGACACCCACTTCGGGAGCGATCAGGCTGTCGTAGTCGGTGAAGAAGCCGACCAACTCGGAGCGGAACGCATCCTCTTGATGGCGGTAGCCGAGTTCGAAGCCCAGGCTTTCCTCGCTCTCCGTGCCCGCGAGGTAGCCCGCCGGATTGGCGGGCGAGGCACCGCGGTAAACGCCGCCGAAGAGTGAGTTGCGATCATCGAAGTCGTAGGTCGCGCCCAGCCCACCCATCACGAGGTGTTCGTCCGCCCCGCGGTGGACGCCGGCCCCGGTGGTGTTGCCCACGTCC
Source organism: Haloferula sp. (assembly GCA_044372775.1). Lineage (GTDB taxonomy): Bacteria > Verrucomicrobiota > Verrucomicrobiia > Verrucomicrobiales > Akkermansiaceae > Haloferula. Next base: position 26,587 of record JBIPNO010000059.1, on the reverse strand, counting down.
AGATGCTCATAGCGGATGCCAGGGCGGAGTGTGAGGGCGCCCATCTTGATCTCATCCTCGATGAAAACCGCCTTGGCGAAGACTTCGCTGAGGCCGGCGGAAGTGACGCGTCCTGGATTGGCAGGGCCGAAGGTCCCGTCGCCATTCGAGGTGTGGAAGATCTGCTGGTTCGTGCCTCCCGCCCGGTCGTAGTGCAGGCGGAGACCGACGGCCAGATCGTGGGTGATGTCCCCGGTGTTGAAGCCGATGTTCACCTGGCTCTGCCAGCCGTAGGCCTCGTGATCGCGGAAGGCGTCGCGGCGGAAGATCTCGCCGACGCCCCGTCCTTGCAGCACCGCGAGCGAAGGCGCGTGCAGCAGCGCTTGGGCGACATTGGTGCGGAGTCCCGGACCCCGCAGGCCATCCAGCTTGTCCCAGTTGCGTTGGAAGGAATTGAAGTAGGCGGCGGACTCGATGCGCAGGTTGTCCGAAGGCGTTCCGACCCACTTCAAGTAGGTTCGCCATTGTTCGGCGGTGTGTTTGTCGAACTGGGATGCTGCATACCTGCGGTCGGGATCGGCGCGCAGGTCTTGAACGGTGATGCCGGCGTACGACTCGTCGGCATCGAAATCCGTGTAGCCCACCTTCAGCTCGAAACGCTGGTCCAGTGCGGTGTTCGGTTTCCACGCGAGCTTGAGCATCGGCTCCACCAGACTGAAGCCGGTGTCTTTCGAGCTGCCGTCGATATCCCGGTAGCCGTCGCTGGACATGCCGTGGAGCTCCAGCAGGTAGCTAAAGGTGCCGGCGTCCGTCGTCACGGTGTCGCCGTACCAAGTCTGGTTGAAGAGGGTATTCCAGCTTCCGTAGGTGGTGCGCGAGAAAAAGCGGTCGCCCCCTTCTTCCGGGAGCGGGGTGGAAAGGTAGTTGACGACGCCGCCGGTGGTGTGTGGACCGTATTTTACCTGGCTGGAGCCTTTCAGGAACTCAATGGCCGACATGCGGCCCGCCTTCGGGGAGTAGTAAGCCGCCGGTGCCGCGTAGGTGGACGGGGCGGTCAATATGCCGTCCTCCATCAGGGTGACCTTGCTGCTTCGCGTGCCATCCACGCCCCGCAGCGAGATGTTCGGGAAGTTTCCGAAGCCGTCCTCATCCCGCACGAACACGGAAGGAACCTTGGCCGCGATCTGGGTGATATTGGTGTAGCCGCGCTCGCGGAACTCCTCGGCATCCACGTAGGCGGCGGAGCCGGGCAAGGTCCAGACCGCTTCGGCACTGCCGACCACGGTCATCGCTTCCAAGGTATCGAGGTCGCGCGCGGCATCCTGGGCTCGGGCGGCGGTGCTCACCGCCATCAGCGCGGCGCAGGCCGCGAGTTCCATCCTTCGGTTCGTTCGGTTCATGATCGGGTGCGTGGGACTCAAGCGTTACTGCGACTCAGTCGCAACAAGGGAACGATGGCAGCGAGACCGAGTGGAGGTCAAACGAAAAGTCCCGGCGGCGGGGTTTCACCCGAATGGATCGGGCATTCCGCCTGAGCACCACCGTCTGGATCGCTCCCGGGAAGAAGGTGGTCCTGTGGCAGAAGGGTGAACAGAAGCTGACCCTGTCGATGGAGAAGGTGGAGGAATGACCTGCGGGCGGGATGATCTGGAGTGCTGCGGCACGACGCAGCTTTGGCTCCGGGGGCGGCACTCCACCCGCCAAGGCCACGGATTGCCAGCCCGGCCGGTCGGCGGCGAATCGGGAGGTGCCGGGCATTCACCTCAGAAGTCTCAAGTAGCGATCCGGAGAACGCGGGCTGGCATTCCAACGAGGATCCATCCAACCTTTATCATGCAGAAACGCCGTGCCCTGCTGCTGCTCGGGTTGTTGCTCGCGTTGTATCCCGTGAGCTACTTGGTGGTGTCGCGGGAAGGTTTCTACGATCCCGGGCCCTTGGGTCTGCGCCAGGGTCCCGGCAACACCGCGATTCTTGCCCCCAAGTTCGGCTACAGGTGGCATCCCTTCGACGAACTCTGCGATCTCGATGATTTCCCAGACGCGCCGCTGCCCGCCCTGCTGAGCACCTTCTACCGTCCGCTGCTGGAACTGGACCGGCGCTGGTGGCACACCGAAGAACGGGCGGAGACCTGCGAATACCCCGTGAAGAACGGCATGGTGGGCAGCACCTGGAAGATCCGCACCAACCGCAAATGAAGCGTCGGGAGCCGGCAAAACTTCCTTCGCCGATCCGAAGACGGTCATTGCAAATTTTCTCATGAGAGATGACATGTCTTCTAGCGCGGGTTTCGTATCTGTGCCTGCAACCCCATCCCACTCCCATGCGCCCCATTGCCGTCTTGTTGGCGGGCCTCTTGATCCACGGTGCTTCCGCCGCACCCCGTCTCCACGTCTCGACGGAGTCTCTGGCTCCCGAAAGCACCATTGAACTGGTCCTCGACCACGCCGCTGTCGGCGAAAACCTCATCGGAAAGGAAGCCAAGAACGATTGGCTCGAGATCGAGCCCGCCTGGGCCGGCACCCTGTTCTGGAAGGAGGCCAACGTCGCGGAATTCCGCCCCGCCGCCGCGCCACAGCTCGCCACGAACTATGTCTTCAAGTTGAAGTCCGGCCGCAAGCATCTCGACGGCACCCCGGTTCCCGCCGGGCCGGTGCGGAAGATCGCCAGCCAGCCGTTCCAGATCGATTACGCCACACTGCTCGACCGCTACGAGGACGACTGGAGCCCGCGCACCGCCGTCTATTTCCTCCGCTTCAACGGCGACGTCGCGCCGCAGCAGGCCGGCAGCTTTCTGTTCTACGAAGCCGAAGGCGGCCAGCGCGTCGCCGCCAAGACCGAGCGCGCCACTTTCGGCCGGCTGCAGCAGCCCGGCTACCTCGGCGCCTCGTGGAGCGAACGCTTCGCCCGCCGCGCCCAGCCCGCCGCCGCGCCGGAACTGAAGCCCGAACTGGAACTGCCGAACGGCCTGATCGTCTCCCCGCTCCAGCCGCTGCCGACCGGCAAGAACTGGCGCCTCTCGATGCTCGCCGGCCTGCCCGATGCCGGCGGCAAAGCGAAGTTCACCGCGGACTCGACCCGCCACATCGGCGACATCGATCCGCTGAAGGTCGAAAGCCTCGCCGGCCGTGTCACCGCCGATGCCCCGCGCCGGATCGTCGCCGATTTCAACGTCAAGCTGCCAGTCGACCTCCCTGCTACGATGATCAAGGTGGAGCCGGAGCCGAAAGACCTCCGCATCGAGGTCCGCAACGACGAGCTCCATCTGCTCGGCGACTTTTCCACCGCCGACCAGTGGAACGTCACGCTGGCCGCCGAGCTCGCCTCGAAGGACGGCCGTGCCCTCGGCCAGCCGCTTTCGAAAGTCATCGTCTTCAAGCCGCTCCAGCCCGAACTCGCGATCGCCAGCCAGGACGAAAGCCAGCTCGCCTCCGGCAACCGCAGCTACCGCATCCAGACCGTCAATCTGGAGCGCGTGAAGGTCCGCGTGAAGCGGCTCGACAGCACCCAGTTGATCCGTGCCCAACAAGGCTACCGCCACTACACCGGCGTCGGACCCGACGGCAAGGACCTCACCCCGACCCACCTCCTCCCCTACGAAATGATGGGCGGCGAGACGGTCGCCGAGTTCGAGGTCCCGCTCACCAACGCGCTCGATACCACCCAGCCGCTGGTCCTCGACTGGGACAAGGTGCTCGCCGGTCAGGCGCAGCCCTACACCCTCGGCTTCCCCAAGGAAGCGACGCCCGCCGTGCCCGCTGCGAAAGCCCCGGCCGCCTTCTTCCTGGAAATCGCCGGCACCCCGAAACCCGGCACCAAGGTCGAGGACGAGAACCCGGAAAATGACGACTACGAAACCCCGAAGTTCCCGGTCGCCCAGGCGCTGGTCCAGCTCACCGACCTCGGCCTCGCCTGGAAGATCATCGACGGTGAAGCCCGCGTGTTCGCCTTCTCGCTGCTCACCGGCAAGCCGCTGCCGGGCGTCGAGCTCGCCACCTTCGGCGAAGACGCGAAGGCCCTGCCGCACGCCGGCAAGACCGGCCCCGACGGCATGGCGACCCTCCCCCGCGACGCCGCCGCGCGTCACCTCCAGGCATCCCTTGGCGACGACCGCTACACCGTGGCTTACGACAGCACCCTGCCGACCGTCGGCCTCTGGCGCTTCCCGGTCCGCTACTCGTGGGAGCCGACCCCGCTCGAAAAGCGCCGCGTCTTCCTCTTCACCGACCGCTCCCTCTACCGCCCCGGCGAAACGGTGCACTTGAAAGGCATCGTCCGCCGCCAGGACGGCAACGCGATCGGAGCCCAGCCCGCCGCGCCGTCGCGCGTCGTCGTGACCGACCCGACCAACCGCGAGATCCTCGCCAAGGCGATCGAGGTGTCCCCGAGCGGCGGCTTCGATGTCAGCTTCGAGCTGCCCGCGGAGAAGACCGGCTACCACCGCATCCGCTTCGAGTATCCCGAAGAACTCGCCAAGCTGGAAGGCCTCGAAGACTGGTCGGAGCGCGCCTTGATTGAAAACAACGCGGTCTTCGAAACCGGCCTGCGCGTGGAAGAGTTCCGCCGCAATGCCTTCGAACTCGCCCACACCGTGACCCCGCCGGCTGCTGGTGCGAAAGAGGTCATCCTCGATCTCAAGGCATCGTATTACCAAGGCCAGCCAGTCGCCAAGGGCGAGGTCCAGACCTACACGACGATCTCCGAGACCAACTTCTACCCGGAGCGTTTCCGCGACTTCCTCTTCGGCGACCACCGCACCCAGGACTTCAGCTACTGGTACCACTACTTCGGCTACCGCTGGGACGAAGACCACGGCTCGCGCCGCTCCGACAGCGATTCGACCAAGACCACCCTGGCGGATGATGGCAGCGCGCGGATCGTCGCCAAGCTGCCCGACGCCGAATTCCCGATGGCCCGCGAGGTGAGCATTTCGACCGAAGTCACCGACGCCAACCGCCAGACACTCTCCGAAAGTACGGAAACCCTCGTACATCCCGCCTCGGTTTACGTCGGCATTTCCCGCCTCGACCGCCTGGTCCGCGCCGGCGACCGCATCCCGCTGGGCATCGTCGCAGTGAAGCCGGACGGCACCGCCTTCGACGGCGAGCTCAAACTCGAAGCCAAGCTGTCCCGCGAGATCAACGAGCAGGTCCGCATCGAAGGCGAGAACGGTCAGGCCGCGCTGCGCAATGAATTGCGCCGCGAGGAACTCTCGACCACCGCGCTGGCCCTCGCCGGTGGCGAAGGCACCGAGTTCCTGTTCGCCCCGGCCCAAGCCGGGCTCCACCAGATCGAGCTCCGCGGCAGCGACCCCGAAGGCCGGCCTTTCGCCACCGCGATGACGATCCACGTTTACGGCGGGGACGAATATCCCTGGGCCTACGAGGACGGCGTGCGGATCAAGCTGGTGCCCGAGAAGAAGGTCCACCAGCCAGGCGACACCGCCCGCGTGCTGGTGCTGTCGCCGATCGAAGGCACCGCGCTGGTCACCGTCGAGCGCGAGAAGGTGCTGCGCTCCTTCATGGTCGAGCTGAAGGCCGACAAGCCGGTGATCGAGATCCCGCTGACCGACGACGACGCGCCGAACGCCTTCGTCTCGGTGATGGTCATCAAGGGCGCGCAGGACAGCGCGCGTCAGTTCAAGGAGCCGCAGCTCCGCCTCGGCTACTGCGAGCTGATGGTCGAAAACGTCCGCGACAAGCTCGCGGTGAAGCTCGACGTCCCCGCGGAAAGCGTGCTGCCCGGCCAGGAGGTCGCACTTACGGGAACCATCGTACTTCCCAACGGCCAGCCCGCCGCCAACGCCGAAGTCACCCTCTACGCCGAGGACGAAGGGACCCTCGCCGTGATGGGCTACGAGACGCCGGACCCGATGGCCCACTTCTACGACCCCCGCGAGCTGCGGGTGAACTGCGGCACCACGCTGGACGACTTCATCCCCGAATCCCCCGACGAGCAGACCTTCTACAACAAGGGCTTCTTCATCGGCGGCGGCGATGGCGAGATGGGCGGCCTGCCCCCGGCGATGCGGCGCGACTTCAACCCCTGCGCCGGCTGGCAGCCCGCTCTAACAACCGACGCCGCGGGCAAGTTCACCGCGACCTTCAGGATGCCCGACACGCTGACCCGCTACCGGGTGATCGCCGTCGCGCACCACGGAGAAAGCCGCTTCGGCCATGCCGAGGCCGCGCTGGTGGTGAACAAGCCGCTGATGATCGAGCCGCAGGCCCCGCGCTTCGCCAGCGAAGGCGACACCCTCGACGTCCGCGCGCTGGTCCAGAACGCCTCGGAGTTCTCCGGCACCTGGAAGATCACCTTCACCGCCAACCCGCCGGCCTCCGATCCGGTCGCGCAGATCGCCGGTCCCGAGAGCGTGAAAACCCTGACCATCGCCGCCGGCGGATCCGCCCCGGTGGTCTTCCCGGTCGCGTTCAAGAACACCGGCGAGGCCGTCATTTCCTGGAAGGCCGTGCCGGTCTCGCTCGAGGGCGCGGAACTCACGCCGGTGCTCTCCACCAAGCTGGCCGACCAGGTCGAGTCGCGCTTCACCGTCCACTACCCGGTCCCGTTGCTCCATCAGGTGAAGCTCCACAACATCACCGCCGGCAAGACCAACCTGCTCGACGGGCTCGATCCGCAATTGCTGAAAGGCCGCGGCCGCATCGAACTGGAATTCTCCCGCTCGCTGCTTTCGGAAGCCGCCGGCTCGGTCGATTACCTGCTGACCTACCCCTACGGCTGCGTCGAACAGACCACCTCGTCGATGATGCCCTGGCTCGCCGTGGAACAACTCCGCGACGTGGTGCCGTCCTTCGCGAAGTACCCGGAAGCCAAGGTCAAGGCCGCGCTCCAGAAGGGCGTCGACCGCCTGCTCTCGATGCAGCTTCCCGACGGCGGCTTCAGCTACTGGCCGGGCAGCACCGAGACCGTCTCCTGGGCCAGCGCCTACGCCGGCCTCGGGCTCGTGCTGGCCGCGGAGAATGGAGCCTTGGTCCCCGAAGCCGCCATCGCCGCGCTCGCCACCCACCTCGAAACCTCGCTGCGCGGGATCGGCACTTCGAACTCCTCCTACGACCTCGAAAACGTCTGCCGCGCCGTGTGGGTGCTCGCCATCATCGACCGCGAGACTGCCGCCTACATCAACACGCTGAAGGACCGGATGGCCGACCTCAGCCCGCGCGCCCGCTGCCTGCTGGCCCTCGCCGCCACCGCTGAGGGCAAAATCGACGCCGCTGCCATCCTGCGCGACAAGACGAAGTTCCGCCTCAAGGACGACAGTTGGATGGCCTGGCAGAACGACAGCGCGATGACCCTGCTCGCCTGGTCGGCTGTTGATCCCGACAGCAAGGAAGCCACCGCTGCCCTCGAAAAGCTGATCCGCGACCGCAATCCCTACGGCCACTGGAACACCACCTGGGTCAATGCCTGGTCCCTGCTCGCCCTGGCCACCTACGCCGAGAATCAGGACGAGGCCCAACCCGCCACCGTCACGCTCACCAGTGCCGACGGACCACAGACGATCACGCTGGAAGCCGGCAAGCCCGCCGTGTCGCTCGACTTCCCGCTCGGCGGCGCGCTGGCCCTGTCCGCCACCTCGGATCAAAACGCTTACATCCGCGTGAAGCTCGCCTCGAAGCCCGACCTCGTGCCGCAGAAGCCGGTCGCGAAGAACGGACTCCAGATCACCCGCTTCTACGAACGCGTGAAATCCGACGGCAGCACCGAGCCGCTGGAAGCCGCCAAGCTCGGCGACCTGGTGCGCATCACCCTGCGCGTCGATCTTCCCGCCGACGACTCGCGCTACCTGATCGTCGAGGACCGCCTGCCCGCGATCTTCGAAGCCGTGAACAGCGACTTCGCCAGCCAGGCCGCGCAAGCCAATGTCCGCGCCTCCAGCGACAACCATTGGAGCATCTCGCACCGCGAGCTCCGCTCCGACCGCGCGATGTTCTTCTTCGACCGCGTCTGGCAGCGCGGCCGCCAGGAGATCAGCTACCTCGCCCGCTGCACCATGGAAGGCAAGGCCGTCGCCCCGCCCGCCAAGGTGGAATCGATGTACGACCCCGACAACACCGCGCTCTCGGCGTCGAGGGAGTTCTGATCGAAGCCGAACTCCAAGGGTACGTAGTCCCGCCTTCAGGCGGGACCGAACGGTCCCTCGGGCTGAAGTCACCCGTCAATTCCAACTCTACCCTGGCTTCGTCCGGCTGAAACCGGGACTACGTACCACTGATGATCGGCCGCTTCAGAAAGCTTCTGTTCCGCAAGCGCATCCTCCTCCCGGGGGCCGCGCTTGCGGCGGTCTTGTTCGGCTGGTTCCTCCTCCCGCTCTTCCTCCCCCTTCCCGCCGCTCTAACCGAAAACCCCGCCGCTTCCCCCGTCCTCCTCGACCGCCACGGCAAGCCGCTCCACCACCTCGTCCTCCCCGACTTCACCCGCAGCTCCCCGGTCGCGCTTGGCGAAGTCCCGGCCGACCTGGTCGCTTGTACCCTCGCCGCAGAGGACAAGCGCTTCCGCTCCCACGGCGGCATCGACCTGCTCGCCACCGCCCGCGCCGCCAAAGACGCCCTGCTCCAACGCCGCACCGTCTCCGGCGCGTCAACCATCACCCAGCAGCTCGTCAAACTCTCCTCGCCGCCCGCCCCGCGCAGCTTCCGCACCAAGCTCCGCGAAGCCTTGCTCGCCCGGCACCTCGAAATGAAGTGGTCGAAGGACCAGATCCTCGCCGCCTACCTCAACCGCCTGCCCTACGGCAACCATCGTACCGGCCCCGCCGAAGCCGCGCGCTTCTATTTCCAGAAGCCGCTCGCCGACCTCTCCCTCGGCGAAAGCGCCTTGCTCGCCGGTCTTCCGCAAGCCCCCAGCCGGCTCAATCCCATCAAGCACCCGGCCCGCGCCCTCGCCCGCCGCGGCATCGTGCTCGACCGCCTCACCGCGACCTACGATGCCTCCCGTATTTCCGCAGCCCGCGCCGAGCCGCTGAATCTCCGCCCGCTCCCGGAAAAGCCGCTCGCCCCGTGGCTGCCCGCGTCGTTTGACGGCTCCACCACCACCCGACTGAGCCTCGACGCCGGTCTCCAGCAGGACATCGAGGCGATCGTCCGCGAGGAACTCGCCAAGCTCTCCACCTCCAATCTCAAGCACGCCGCCGTTGTCGTCCTCGACAACGAAACCCGCGAGATCCTCGCCCTCGTCTCTTCCGGAGACTGGCGGGATCCCAACGGCGGCCAGATCAACGGCGCACTGCTCCCACGCTCTCCCGGCTCCGCGCTGAAGCCCTTCACCTGGTTGCTCGCCTTTGAGAAAGGCGGCCTTCATCCGGGCTCGATCGTCGCCGACATCCCGACCCGCTTCCGCACCCAGGAAGGCCTCGATGCCCCTGAAAACTACGACCGCACCTTCCGCGGCCCCGTCACCGTCCGCGAGGCCCTCGCCTGCTCGCTGAACGTCCCCGCGATGCGCGCCCTCAACGACCTCGGCGGCCCGCGCCCGCTGCACGAGCTCCTGTTAGATCTCGGTCTCGACACCATCGGCCGCGACCCCGCCCCCTACGGCCTCGGCCTGACCCTCGGCAACGCCCCGGTGCGCCTGCTGGATCTCACCAACGCGTATGCCACCCTGGCGGAGGGAGGAGTTCACCGGGAGGTGCGGCTTTGGATGGAAGATGGTAGATGGCAGATGGCAGAGAGGAATCCCAAGGCCAAAGCCAGCGCCGCTCCGACTTCCGCCATCTCCAATCTACCATCCACCATCTGCCATCTCTCTTCCGCCTACCTCATCGCCGACATCCTCGCCGACCCCGTCGCCCGCGCACCATCCTTCGGCCGCAACGGCCCGCTTGAGCTGCCCTTCCCCTGCGCGGCGAAAACCGGCACCTCGTCCGATTTCCGCGACAACTGGTGCCTCGGCTTCACCGCGAAGTTCACCGTCGGCGTCTGGGCGGGAAACTTCGACAACTCCCCGATGAAAGGCCTCTCCGGCGTCGCCGGCGCTGGCCCGGTCTTCCACCGCACCATGCTCCGGCTCCACCGCGACGAAGAGCCTCAGTGGCTGGAACGGCCGGCCGGGCTGGTGAAGGTTGCGCTCGATCCTCTGACCGGGAAGAGGATGGAAGATGGAAGATCGAAGATGGAAGATGAAAAATCCCATGGCAGCGACGCTTCGTCGTCTTCCATCTCCCATCTCCCATCCGACCGCCTTCCACTGGCTTCCTCCCCCTCCGATCGCGACACTGAGGGCCGCGTGCTACTAGATTCTTCGTACTCGGAATGGTTCGCCTCGGAGCACAACCGCCGCCGCTCCCTTTTCGCCCTCGCCGTGGACCGCCCCGCGGAATTGCCACTGCGCATCCTGGCCCCCCGCGACGGCACCACCTACCTCCTCGACCCCGAACTTCCGAACGGCGGCGTGCTCCACCTCGCGACGAACCTGCCCGGCGAAGCGACCTGGTCCAGCGAGACGCTTGAAATCACTCCCGGCGGTGTCGAGGCCCTCGCCCGCCTCGAACCCGGCAGCCACACACTGACCGTGACCGACAAGCGCAACGGCGGAAAGCGCGACGTGAAGATCCGAGTCGAGGAGCGATAAGGAGTGGGGACACTCCTGTCCCCACCCGGCTGACGACAGGAGTGTCGTCGCTCCTTATCAAAACCGCGATGCCAGAGGGAAAACGGATCACCAGTAAACCTTCGGGATAAGGAGTGGGGACACTCCTGTCCCCACCCGGCTGACGACAGGAGTGTCGTCGCTCCTTATCAAAACCGCGATGCCAGAGGGAAAACGGATCACCAGTAAACCTTCGCGCCGAGGATCATGTTGAAGCCCGGCTCGTTCTGACCCGAACCATGGTTGCGGTAGTCGTCGTCCGAGATGTTCTCAAGGCCGGCGGTGAACTCAAGGTGATCGGTCGCCTGCCAGCCGCCGTGCAGCATGTAAACGATGTAACCCGGCGTTCCCAGCGACGGGATGCGCTGGACGTCGCCGCGGTCGGTGGCGCTCAGGCGATCCTCTTCGGCAGCGGCGAGCACGCGACCTTCCACCCAGAATTTCTCCGATGGCGCCGTCCACCGCAGGGCCAGCGATCCGGTGAGCGGCAGCAGGCGCGAGCCCGGCTCGTCGACGATCGGTCCGCCGACGAAGGCGCTCGTTTCGGTGCGGCCATCCTGCCACGCGGCGAAGCCGGACAGCGTCCACTGCGGATGGAAGCGCCAGGCACCTTCCAGCTCCACGCCGTAGACATACCCGTCGCGACCGTTGGTGGCCACCGTGTTGGCGCTGCCGGCCGTGACCGGCACGCCGACGATCAGGTCGTCGATGTCGGTGTAGAACATCGAAAAGTTCAGCGACGTGTTGTCCGTCGTGTGACGGGTTCCGATCTCATAAGTCAGGTACTCCTCGGGATCGACGTCCGCGGAACCGGTCGTTGCGATCCCGGAACGCGCCGTCAGATTTCCCGAAAGGTCGTCGAGGTTCGGCGCGCGGAAGGCCTGCGAGGCACCGCCGTAGATGCTCCAGCAGGGATTGATGCGATAGATGGCGCGCAGCGAGCCGACCACGTTGTCCCAATCGCGCTCGGAGCCGTAGACATCGCCGGCCGCTGTCGTGTCAAAGTAGCGGCCGAGTTCCGCCGCGGCATAGGTGTAGCGGGCCCCGGCGGTGAGTTCAAACGCGTCGCTTGGCTTCCACACGTATTGGGTGAAGGCACCGAACAACTCGTAGGTGGAGTCGTCCGCGAGCGGACGGAAAGCCGGATCGTCGAGCAGCGCGCCGGCCCCGCGCTTGCGGTAGCCTTCGGACTCCACGGTGTCCTGATAGTAGTCGAGCCCGTAAACCAGGTCCCCGTCGCCAAGAGGGGACTCGAAGGAAAGGTCGAAGCCGACGGTGTCCACCTCGGCGACCTGATAGCGGCGGTCGGTGGCGCTGCGGTACTGGGACTCGGAGTCGCGGGCGGTCTGGTAGGAGACCGTGGCGTTCCAGCGTTTGATGAAAGAGCCGTCGTCGTTCACCTGCTCCACGCGGGCGTAGGTCAGCGAGCGTTCCTGGTCGTAGGTGTTGGCCAGCCAGGTGCCGGGCGCGGCGAGGTGGCCGGAGTGCTGCCAGCCGGGATTGAAGAGCGTGCGGTGCCAGCGCGAGATGGAGTCCTGGTCCACCTGCTGGTGGACCAGGGTGAGCGTCGTCTGCGCGTTGAGCGCCATGTCGAAGCGGAGATCGAGATCCTGCTCCGGATAGCCGGTGCCGCGCATCAGGCCGACGGAGGAGTCGCGGATGTCGCCGTAGTCCTTCGCGGTGACACCGAACATCACGCCGTACTTGCCGCCGACACCGAACGAGGTCTCGATCCGGCCGATGTGCGAATCGTCGCCGTTGCTACGATACTCGTAGTAAGCCGCGCCATGGCTGAAAAACTTGCCGTCCGCCTCGTTCTGGAAGCCCGAGGACCGGGTGTAGGCATTGACCGTGCCGCCGATGGCATCGGAGCCGAACAGCACCGAGCCCTGGCTCTTCACCAGCTCGATGCGGTCGATGGAGAAGGGATCGATCGTGTTCCAATACTGCACCGGACCGCTGCGCCAGGCGGAGTTGTTGATGCGGACGCCGTCCACCATCAGCAGGTTCTGGCGGCCGGTGAACCCGCGGACGAAGGGCGAGCCGTGGCCGTTCGCGGTCTTTTGAACCAGGACACCGGGAGTGAACTGGAAGGCTTCCGGCAGGGTCCGGCGCGTGTTCTCCCGGATGAACTCCGAGGTGAGTTCCTCCACCGTGTAGGGTGTGTCGCTCTCCGCGGTTTCGATCCTCGATGCGGTTTTTACAAGCGGGTCGAGAAAATCCTGACCGTTCACGGCCAGCGGGACGAGGGGCAGCAGGTGAAGGAAGCGCATGGGTAGGGGGCGGAACGATGAGGCCCCCGGCTTCCTTAGGCGAAATCAAAAAAATCACCCGTCCCGCCGGCTGTTCTCCTGCAACTGCCGCAGCAGCTTGGTTTCCCGCTCGGTCATCGGGTAGGGACCGGCGAAATCGATCGCGGTGCCGGGGCTGCGGCGGGTCCGGCAGGAGAAGGCGCGTCGGGTGTCCAGGTAGTAGAGGATCAGATACTGCCGGTCGTCGCTGGAGGTCTCGGCGATGAAATCCGGCATCCCTTTTCCCCGGAGGAAGTTTCCGAGGTCCGGGTGCGCCGCCGATTGATAGACCAGCCGCCGGTGGCCGAGGGTCTCCGGGCTATCGCGGACCAGCATGATGCGATCCTTGGCCGCGCGCTCCGACCACCCCGCGTCCCAGCCCCGGCGGACCGGCACGCAGGCGGAAAGGAAAACGGTCAGAAACAGGAGGAATCTCATGGAGCGGTCGATACGGCGGGCATCAGGTGCTTGTTGCGGCGGCGATCGCGCTCGATCACCCGCTGCAGGACCCGCACGTTCGGACGGTTTGCTTCCGATTCAATGAAAAACGCGGTGTCCAGCGGCACCAGGAACTCGACCGCGGAATTCACGCCGACCAGCCGGCCGCGGGCATCGATCACCGCACCGCCGCTGTCGCCGGGCTCCAGCGGGATGTCGTGCTTGAAACGCGCGCCCTTGCCCGGGGCGATGGCGGTGACCAGCTTGCCCGGCTCGCTGCGGAAGCCGGTGGCGATGCCCGAGTGGACGACCGGCGTGCCCACGGGCAGCCAGCGGTCGACCGGGGTCCAGTCGTAGTACCGGGGCGTGGCGATCGGGATGTGGAGCAGCGCGAGATCCGTCGACGAGGAGCGCCAGACGATGCGCGCCTTGGTGGCGCGGAGCCGTCCTTGCTGGCCGTGGATGACGAAGACGTTCTTGTTCGCGACCCGCGACAGCACGTGGTCCGCGGTGAGGAAATAACCGTCCGGCGAGATCGGGATCCCCGAGCCGCCGTCCGCGTCCTCCGGCCCGCGGCCTTCGGTGAAGCGGCTCTCGATCCAGGGATCCAGCTCGCTCTTGGAGGAAATGACCACCGCGGTCAGCCGCACGGCCGCCTGCCGCATGACTTCGCGTCCCGGCGGAGTCGGGTCCGGCGGCGGGACGGGCGGGGAGAACGAGCACGCGGGCAAACAGGCCAGCGCCAGCGCGGCCGAGGTCAAACGTGCGAGGAACATCATCCGGGGAGAGTAGAGCAAAACCTGGCCCGTGGCTCACGCGATTTCTTCCGCATCGCCGAGAACCGCCGCCAGCGCCGCCCGGTCGGCCGGCGGCATGACCAGCGACTCCAGCGATTCGAGGTCGATCCAGGCATCGCCCGGCCCGGCCACGGCCTCAGGGCACCGGTAAACATGCAAGGTCACCCGGTAGCGGGTGATCCCGTATTTCCGCCGGTGAAGCAGCTCAAGCCCGGCAAGCTCCGCCCCGTCCCGCAGCGGCAGCCGCCACATGCCCTCGCGCCGCCCTTTGCCCTGCCTTGAAAGCAGAACCTTGCCTTCGTGAACGACGTGGATGGCGTGTTCGTCGATCGCCTCGATCACCTGCCGCTTTCCCTTCACCGGCAGAGCCGACGGCTCCTGGGCCATGCAAAATGCAGCGACCGGGCAGGACAGGCAATCCGGCACGCCCGGTCGGCAATGCGTCTGGCCCAGTTCCATCAGCGCGGAATTGTAGGCGCGGGGGTGTTCCTGATCGAGGAGTCGGTCCGCGGTTTCCCACAGCCACTTCAGCATCAGCCCGGAGTCCACCGGATCCGCCCGGTTGAAGAGCCGCGCCAGCACCCGCGCGACGTTGCCATCGACCAGCGGGGCGGGCGATTCGAAGGCGAACGAAAGCAGAGCGCCCGCCGTGTAGCGACCGATCCCCGGCAGCGCCAGCAGGGCCGCGGGGTCGCCGGGAAACTCCCCGCCGTGGCGCTCGATCACCGCCTTGGCCGACTCCCTCAGCATCCGGGCCCGCCGGTAGTAGCCGAGGCCTTCCCACGCTTTCAAAAGCACGTCGTCCTCCGCCGTCGCAAGCGATTCCACATCGGGGAAGCGCTCCAGGAAGCGGGTATAGAAGCCCCGCCCCAACACGGTCGCGATCTGCGTCTGCTGGAGCATCACTTCCGACACCAGCACGGCATAGGGGTCCGTCGTGCGCCGCCACGGGTAATCTTTGCCGTTCTTGTCAAACCAGGCGCGGAGGGCGGCGCGGAACTCAGCCGGGGCTTCCAACGGGGAATGGCGGGCAAGGGGTTTCAGCACGCGGCGAAGATGGAGGAAGCCACGGGAAATGCCACCCTCCATCTGCCTTTGGCTCTGGCCTTGGACTGCGGAAGCCTGCTGCCGCTTTGTTGCCACAGCCTGCTGTGGAGTCCGGCGCCAGCAGGCTGGCGGGGGAAAGCGGCAGCCGGCTGCACGCAGTCCACTGCCACCGAAATTCCTTGGCGCACCGGACTTCCAGAGGGTTCACTTACCCGCCTCCCGCCATGGCCCTCACCTCCCACACCGCAACCCTCACCCCCGCCCAGGCCGACCGCCTTCGCGAGGTGCTGGAAGAGCGCGGCTACGAGTTTGAAGAGAAGCCGTACACCCTTTACGCCGCTAAAAAAGGCAAGCTGAACGTCGCGGTCTACGCCAAGGGCCCGAAAGTCCTGATCCAAGGCAAGGAAACCGAGGATTTCATCACTTTCCTGCTCGAACCGGAAATCCTCGGCGAGGCCCGGCTCGGCTACGAGGAAGAGCTCGATCCCGAGATGTTCGCCCCGCATTTCGGCATCGATGAAAGCGGCAAGGGCGACTATTTCGGCCCGCTGGTCATCGCCGGGGCCTACACCGACGCCGCCGTCGCCCGCGCGCTGAAAGCCGCCGGCGTGATGGATTCCAAGCGCATCTCCAGCGCCAAACGGATCCGCGAGCTGGCCGCGAAAATCCGCGAGGTCCCCGGCATCGCCACCTCCGTGGTCGCCATCGGGCCGGAGCGCTACAACCAGATGTTCGGCTCCTTCGGCAACCTCAACCGCCTGCTCGCCTGGGGCCACGCCAAAGTGATCGAGAACCTCGCCGCCCAGCGCCCGCAGTGCCCGCGCGCCCTCAGCGACCAGTTCGCGCGGCCCGAAGTGCTCGCCCGCGCCTTGAAACAGCAGGGGGTTGACATCCAACTCGACCAGCGGACCAAGGGCGAATCCGACATCGCCGTCGCCGCCGCCTCGATCCTCGCCCGCGAGCGCTTCATCGACTGGATCGACAAAACCTCGTCCGCAGGCGGCGTGACGCTGCCGCTGGGGGCCTCCGCCGCGGTCATCGATGCCGCCCGTGAAATCGTTTCCCGGCATGGCCTGGAGGCCCTTTCGAAGGTTGCCAAGCTCCATTTCAAAACCACCGCCGCCGTCACCGGGAATTCAAACACCTCTGGCACGGATTCAGCATGATTTTCGATTTTTCGCGGGACAAAGTCCGCCTCCTATGGTGTCCAATCCCCGCGTTCACCGCACACTCACTTCACCCTTAAAGCCATGGCCACCATCACGAAACGCGAGCTCGTCATCAAAATCTCCAACGAGACCGGCCTCACGCAACAGCAAGTCTTCGACGTCATCCAGCGCACGCTGGACTCGATCACCGATTCCCTTTCCAACGGCGATACCGTGGTGATGCGCAATTTCGGCGCCTTCCAGGTCAAGGAAACCAAGGCCAAGATCGGCCGCAACCCCAAGGATCCGGACAAGGACGTCCCGATCCCCGCCCGCGCCGTGGTCAAGTTCAAGCCCGGCAAGGAGATGAAGGAGCAGGTCGCCCGCACCCTCCCGATGATCCGCGAACGCGACAAGTGAACCCGGGGCGTCCGGCCCGGACCGCTCCCGCCATGAAGAAAGCCCTCGCGCTCGCCCCCTTCGCGCTCCTCGCGTCCTGCGCTTACCCGGGCGGCGATCACGAGGGCTACATGGACCGCTCCTACACCGTCCGCGGCAGCCGCTATCACCCGATGGACGTCGAGCAGGCGATCCATCACGTCGAAACCGGCACCGCGTCCTGGTATGACGAATCCCGCTTATTCGGCTTCAAGCGCGGCCAGACCTCGCTCGGCGAAAAGGTGATGCCCTGGCATCTCATCGCCGCCCACAAGACCCTGCCGCTGCCCTGCATGGTCAAGATCACCAACCTCGAGAACGGCAAGTCGGTGAAGTGCCGCGTCAACGACCGCGGTCCCTTCATCGGCGACCGCATCATCGACCTCTCGCCCCGCGCCGCCGGAAAAATCGGCATGAAGGACCAGGGCCTCGCGGAAGTGGAGGTGAAAGTCCTCTCGGTCGGCGACGGCGATTACAAGCGCAGCGCGCGGCGGAAGTGGTTCTTCGGGCTGTTCTGAGGATTCAGTAAGCCACCCGCCCCGGCAGCGCGGCATACTCGTCTAACAGCTCTCTCGCCTCTTCCGCGGCCAACGGCGTGCACGGGACCTCCCGCTCCGCCGCCGGCAAGGAAAACTGCCGGTAGAACTCGCGGTCGTCGAAACCGATCGTCGCCGCGTCCGTGATACTGAATCCATAGTAGATCCGCGGAATCCGCGACCACAGGATCGCGCCGAGGCACATCGGGCAGGGCTCGCCGGTGGTGTGGATCTCAGAGCCCTCCAGGCTGAAATTGCCCAGCCGGGCACAGGCGTCGCGGATCGCCACCACCTCGCCGTGGGCGGTCGGGTCGAGGGTCGAGATCACCCGGTTGTAGCCTTCGCCGACGATCTCGCCGTCCTTCACCACCACCGCCCCGAAAGGACCACCGGCCCCGGAGTTCATCCCGATCCGGGCAAGCTCGATGGCGCGGCGCATGAAGCGGGGATCGGCGGACATGCGGTGCCTCTAGCAGATCGCGCGCCGGGAGTCGATGTCCCAGGCAGCGTCCTTGGACTGCGTGCAGCCCGCTGCCGCTCTGTTGCCACAGCCTGCTGTGGAGTCGGGCCTTACTCGTCAGCAGGCTGACGAGTGAGAGCGGCAGCAGGCTGCACGCAGTCCATGCCGACCCGTTCACCGCTTCCCCGCCGCCATCGCCTTGTCGATCCACGCGTCCACTTCCTCGTCGCGGATTTCCACCAATTCGCTGCCCATCGTGAAAACCTGGCGAACCTTCGCACCGTTCTTCGAGTAGGAGGGAGAAATCAACAGCGGCAGCGAACCATCCGAATCCACGGTCAACCACCGGCCGAGATAGATCGGCGGCTCGGGCGGCCTGCCGTTCTCACGGTCCGTTAGAGCCAAGGCGTTCCAGTCCTTCAACTCGTCCGGCGTAAGGTCCTCCGGCCAATCGGGAAACTTTCCCCCGGGCTCATCCAAAGTCTTCGACCAGGCCGCAAGGTGGAGGTTTCTCATGTGGTAAACCACCATCGTCTTCCCTCGCTCCCGGGAGAACCAACGTGTTTTGCCCAGCAGCTCGACTTGCAACAGCACCCCGGGCACCAGGAACGAGATCGCGAACAGCAGGGGCAGTACCAATCCCGCACAAAGGGTCGACCCCGCCGACCATGCCCGGTTCCGCCTTTTCGCCCAGCCGCGGAGAAAAAAATGCCCGACCACCAGCGCCAGTCCGAATGCCGCGAGCCCGGGACCCCAGGTGCCGGCGTCGGCGGAAATCCGCGGCAGGTTCACCCGCAGGAAGGAGGCGAAGCCGGTCAGCAGCCGCCAGAAGATCTCCAGGACCCCGAATCCGCCGGCCATCGCGACCATGAACGTCAACAGCAGCAGCACCGCCGCCGTGGCGAGGAGGCCGAGGCAACCGATCCCGATGCGGCGGTCAGTCATGGTCCGTGGAACGGGGTTGGGTCAGGAGGTTGGGAAGCTGGTCAGGCTGGATCGAAGTGGTAGTGCCCGAAAGATACCCGACGACCACCCGATCACTATCCGGCAGCTACGGTGAAACCAGCACCGGCAATTCTTCACCTGCCGGAAGCGGTTCGACGGGTTTCAGATAGACGAAGGGCTCCTGCAATCCCCGTTCACGGGATGGCACGGCCCGCAGGGTCGGTGGAAGATCCAATTCTTCGAGCGAGTCCGGATAGCGGCCGTTCTCCTCCTCAAAGGCATGAATCCACATTACAATTTGCCGGGTTTGGCCCATTGCTGGAGTGACCTGGCTCCGCCCGTTCCCCCACCACGGCTCCGCGCCCAGCCACACCATCTGGTGCACGATCCCGCTCATCGCGATCGCCGCCGCGGCTCCGAGCAGCACGAGAAACGTCGCCGCCACGGTGTGCCGGCCTTGCCAGGAAAGCTTCGATCCTTCCGCCGCGAGCGCCCAGCGGATGAAGCGGTCGGTCAGAAACAAGGCGAGCCCCAGCGCCGCCGCGGGCAGCAGCAGTTCGTTCCAGCGCGCAAGGAGCGGAGGAAGCGTGACCCAGGCATGCAGGACCCAGCCGAAAACCAGGCGGAACGGAGCCTCGAGCACTGCGATGAGGTCGAGCACCGCCACAAAGAAGACTCCGACGAACCCCCAAGCGGCCAGCCGGACGACCCGGCTCCCACGCCGCTTCGCCCTGACCCGCTCGTCCTGACTCACTTCTTCCATTGCTCGTCGAGCTGCCGTTTCAGCGTTCCTTCCGCGCGATCCTCGATGGTCCCGTCGGCCAGCAGCACGAAGCGCCGGCCGCCCGCGGTGCTCGGCTCGTAAACCAGCACCTCGCGCCCGCCGCCGGGCCGAACGTCGGGCATCAGGCAGTAGAGGCCGCCGCCTGGGAAGCGCCACAGGCCGGGCTCGATGCCCTCGGCCAAAGCGCCGGGCGGCGCCTTGCCATCGTGGGCTTTCGCGTAGGCCCACAGCGCGTCCTGAAGCTCGCGCAGGGCGGACCGCCGCTCTTCTTTCGTCAGCACCGCCATCCCGCCTTCGCGGGTCCGGTAGCCGATCCCCTGCTTCTCCCATGCCCCCGGTGTGAGCAATTCCCGCGCCCCTGAAATCATCGTCAGCACCACGTAGAACAGCAGCCCGGTCAGGAAGACCAGTCCGAGCGCGCGGCGGTAGTCGAGCCGCGGCAGCGAGGAGAAGGACTTGCCGAGGTGGTTCCAGAGCAGCTTCACCCCCCAGGCGATGACAAAATAAGCGACGAGGAAGAACGACAGCGCATCGAAGCGGGCCCGCGCCATGTCGGTCAGCGTGATCACCGTCATCCCGGCCTGCGCGGAGCCGAGCAGCGCGAGCCAAAGGCTGAGGATGATGCACCAGGGAAACCGCTTCATGGGGAAATCACGATCCTGAAGAAAAGCATCGCTTGCCGGGCAAAGGCAACATCCGAGAACCCGTCACCTCCAACCTTGATTTGCAGACTTTTGTAGATTACAGATTCCCGCATTGAAGCAACCGTCATCAGCAGCACCGAAGCCGCCCGTCATCTGGGCGACTACCTTTCCCGTGTGAAGCAAAAGGGTGAGCATTTCCTGCTGACCAAGAACGACCAGCCGATTGCCGAGCTCTCGCCAGCCCGCGGCTCCCGTCGCGCCACCTGGGCCGAAGTGTCGGCGGCCGTGGCCCGCCTGCCCCGCGATCCTTCGTTCGCCGACGATCTGGAAAAGGTGAACGAGCCCGATCAACCCGCCGCGAATCCATGGGCCTGATCCTCGATACCTCGGCCATCGTGGCGTGGGAGCGGGCGCTCGATGCCGGAAAGTCGATCTCGCCCGATGCCTGGGTTGCGGGGTTCTGGTGGGACCGAAAGACGAAGTCCATTTCCGCCGGATCGCGGATCTCGAGGTGAAAGTGCTCGCGGCGGAGTGATCCGACCACGGCGGCTCAAATCAGCAGCTTCCGCAACGTCGCCGTGATCTCCTCGCGGCCGAGCAGTCCCGCGGCCACGGCGAGGGTGAGGGTTTCCCATTCGCCCACATCCAGCATTTCTTCAGGCAGAAGTCCGTTCTCGCTGAGGAAGACGAGGCAGGTTGCGAGGGCGACCCGCTTGTTGCCATCCACGAAAGGATGGTTGCCGCAAAGGTAGAAAAGGTACGCTGCCGCGATCTCGATCGGTTCCGAAACAAATGGCACTCCCAACTTCCTTGCCTGTGGCGCGGCCACCGCGGACTCCAGCAAATCGCGCGACCGGATGCCGGTTCCACCCCCGTGAGCGGCAGGAAGCTGCTCGTGGATCGCCAGCACGGCTTCCACGGTGGGATGCTTCAAGGCCTTCACGACAGTCGGAGGAAAAGTTCGCTGTTCTTGCCGATGATCCGCTTTGCCGCTTCCGCCGCGGCCTCTGCTGAAATCTGCACCGGATCCATCGGAGTGATCGTGATCGTGCCGCCGGGATGAACCTCCACATTCACTTCATCGCCCGGCTTGAGGCGGGCGAGCTGCAGCAGGGTGGAATCGAAGATGAGCCCATGGGAGTTGCCAATCTTGGAGATGGCCTTAATCATGGTAATACCATGTTTTACAGAGCGAAGGATGTCAACCGGGCTCTCCCGGGTACCCACACGCAGGTCACTCCTCGCTCCGCCGCCGGCTTTGCTTCTGCATCTCCCACACATACCACCCTTCCACCTTCTCCCGCGCCCACGGCGTCTTGCGGAGGAAGGTCAGGCTGGATTTGAGGCTCGGGTTGTCCTGGAAGCAGCGGATCCGGATCCGGTGGCCCATTTCCTCCCAGCCGTATTTCTCCTGCAAGGTGCGCACGATGGTCTCCAGCGTGACGCCGTGCAGCGGGTCCTTCGGGTGTTGTTGCGGCTCGTCGCTCATGACTTGCGGCCTTCGTCGTACTCGTAGAAATCGAACATCGTGAGGATCTCCTCGCGACCGGACAGGCCGTTGTCGGCCTTCGACTTTTCGAGCATCGCCGAGCCGCCGTCGTCGTCGCGCCAGCCGCGCTTGCGGGCGAAGCTGTTCCACACGAGGTAGTCGATCTCATGCAACCCGCGCCCCTCGCCGAGGCACCAGGCGAGGATCTCCTCGTCGCTTCCGCCGGCCAGCACGCGCGACTTCACGTCGGCGTAGTCCACCCGCAGGAAGGCGCAGATCCGGCCGTCGAAGCCCTTGCCGAGGTAGGGGTGGTAGTCGGCACCGAGCTCTCCCGCGGCGTGGAGGCGGATCTTGTCGCACATCCGCGGAAAGTAGATCAGGCCGCCGGTGGCATCGAAGGCGCTGCGGGGAAATTTCGGCATGGCGCGAGTGTCGATGGATTCGCGGCGGCTGCAACCGCTCAGGCGGCGCACTTGGCCGATTGGGCGCGGCGGCTTACTTCGCCGGCTCCTTGTCGAGTTGGAAGGCATCGTGCACCGCGCGGGCGGCGTCTTCGATGCGCGGTTCGTCGACGGTGACCGCGATCTTGATCTCGGAGGTGGAGATCATGCCGATGTTGATGCCCGCGTCGCCGAGGGCCTTGAACATGGTGGCGGCGACGCCGGAGTGGGAGCGCATGCCGATCCCGACGGCGGACAATTTCGCGATCCCGGCCTCGGTCTCGATCTTGGCGTCCGGGCTGAGCGCGGCGAGCACCGGTTTGAGCGCGGCCTGGGCCTTGCCGAGGTCGTTCGAATGCATCGTGAACGAGTGCCGCGCGAGGCCGTCGCTGGCGATGTTCGAGACGATCATGTCGAGGTTGATCTCCGCGTCGCCGAGCGCGCCGAGGATCTTGCCGGACATGCCGGGGACGTCGGGGATGCCGGTGATGGTGACGCGGGCTTGGGAGCGCTCGATCGAGACTCCGCGGATGACGACGTTTTCCATGGCAGGATGTTCTTCGAGCACCAGCGTGCCCGGGTTGTCATTGAGGGATGAGCGGACTTCGAAAACGACGCCGTATTTCTTGGCGAACTCGACCGACCGCGACTGCATGACCTTCGAACCGGACGAGGCCATTTCCAGCATCTCGTCGTAGGAGATCTCGGGCAGCTTGCGGGCGTTCGGGACGATCCGCGGGTCGCAGGTGTAGACGCCGTCGACGTCGGTGAGGATCTGGCAGACGTCGGCCTTGAGCGCGGCGGAAATGGCGATCGCGGTGAGGTCGGAGCCGCCGCGGCCGAGGGTGTGGATTTTCCCGTCCGGCGTGATGCCTTGGAAGCCGGCGACGACGAGCGTGTTCCCGCCGTCCAGTTCGCGCTTCATATAAGTCGGATCGATGTCCTCGATCCGGCCGCGGGTGTGCGAGCCCTTGGTGAAGATGCCCGCCTGGCGACCGGTGACCGACACGGCCGGCACGTCGATTTCATGCAGGGCCATGGTGACCAGCGCGATCGACTGCTGCTCGCCGGTGGAAAGGAGCACGTCCAGCTCGCGTTCGGACGGGTTCTCACCGAGTTCCTTGGCCATCTTGATCAGGCCGTCGGTGACGCCGGACATCGCGGAAACGACGGCGACCACCTGGTTGCCGGCGTCGCGGGTGCGCTTGAGGCGCGCCGCGACGTTGCGCATGCGGTCGATGGAGCCGACGGAAGTGCCGCCGTATTTTTGGACGATGAGGGCCATGGCCTTGGAGCGGGCGGGAGTGAAGGGAAGCGGCCCGGGGTTGGCAAGCCCGGGGTGGGGCATGGGGCTGCCGGAGGGCCTAGGGCAAGAGGGGAACGGGCGGCTCGCCTGTTGGCGGCGAATCCGCGGCTTGCGAAAACAGGCGGGCCGCCTGTTCCCCTCTTGCAGAGGGCCATCCTATCTCGTGACCGACAGCCTTACGAAATTCCGGCCGGCCCCGATCGAAAAGTCGCGCCAGAAGAGGCCCGTTGCCATCGGACTGCTCCACCACGCCCGTCGTCGGCCAGGTGCCGAAGTCCCTGCTGCTCTGGACCTCGTAGCTCAGCTCGGGAAAGACCGGGGCTGTCCTGCGGCATTAGAAATCTCTAATCCTCCCCACCCCCGCCTTCTAATCCCGGCGTGTCAGGTTGATGTCGTTATGAATCCCATTCTGATCCTCCTGTCGTCCGTCGTCCTCACTCTTGGAGCCACCGCCGCGACCGCGCCGGCCGCCGCGCCGGTCAAGACCCTCGCCAACCTCGCCACGGCGTGGCAGGGCGAATCGAACGCGAAGCTGCGCTACGAGCAATTCGCCGTGAAAGCCGAGAGTGATGGCGAGAAATACGCCGCCCGCTTGTTCCGCGCCGCCGCGAAAGCCGAGGAAATCCACGCCGCCAAGCACGCGAAGGTGATCCGGGCCCTCGGCGGCGCGGTGCCGGAGCTGGTGCGCGAGGAAACCAAGGTCGGCAGCACCAAGGAAAACCTCGAGGCCGCCATCCAGGGCGAGACCTATGAGCAGCAGAAAATGTATCCGCGTTCATCACCACCGCGACCGCGGAAGGCGCGACCAAGGCGGTGAAGACCTTCGACCGCGCGCTGCAGGTCGAGGGCGACCACGCGATGCTGTATTCCGCCGCCCTGCGGCTGATCGGCAGCGGTGCCGACTCGGGCTTCGCGGTCTGCCCGGATTGCGGCCTGACCATCGAAGGCGAGGCCTACGAGGACTGCGAAGTCTGCGAGGAGGAGGCGGCGAAGTTCATCAACTTCTGATGTGCCGCAACCCGCTGCCCGCTCGCCTCGCCGCGATCCTTGTGGGAGAATCCCGCCATGCGCATCCTGGTCGCCGAAGATGACAAGAAGGTCCTCAGCCACGTGGCCGGCGCGCTGCGGGCCGCCGGGCATGCGGTGGACGCCACCGGGGACGGTGACGAGGCGCAGTGGCTGCTGATGGAAAATCCCTACGATGCCGCCGTGCTCGACATCATGATGCCGGGTCGCGACGGGGTGAGCGTGACCCGCGCCGTGCGGGCCGCCGGACGTGCGCTGCTGATCCTGCTGGCCACCGCCCGGTCCGACGTCCGCGACCGGGTGAGCGGGCTCGATGCCGGCGCGGACGACTACATCGTGAAACCGTATTCCACCGAGGAACTGCTCGCCCGCTTGCGCGCCCTCCAGCGGCGGGCCAAGCCGGACCTCGATCCAATGCTCCGGGTGGCCGACCTCGAGATCGACCTCCGCGCCCGGGTCGCCCGCCGGGCCGGCCAGGAAATCCCGCTGACCAACCGCGAATTCGCCCTGCTGGAAGTGCTGGCCGAGGCCTCGCCGCGGCCGGTTTCCAAGGCGACGCTGGTCGAGCGGGTCTGGGACCAGCATTTCGACTCCGGCACCAACGTGCTGGACGTTTACATCAGCTACCTGCGCAAGAAAGTCGACCTGCCCGGCTGCGTGCCCTTGCTGCAAACCCTGCGCGGGATCGGCTTCGCCTTGAGGGAGGGCGCGGCGTGAATTTCCGCCTGAAGATGGTCGCGTGGTGGGTGCTGTCGGTCGTGTTGATCGTCGGCTTGCTGTTCGCGGCGTTCAGGTTCCGGAGCGCGACGCGGAGCTGGCCGCGCTGGTCAGCCACATCAACGACCTGCTGGGCCGGGTCGGGAACTCTTACCGCGAGATGGCCGACTTTTCCGCCCGGGTCGCCCACGAACTGCGGCTGCCCTTGACCCTGCTCCGCCTCCGCCTGGAAGCCCTCGCGCCGGAGCTGCCGCCGGAGGTTTCGGAGGACTTGCAGGAGGAAATCCGCCAGCTTTCCCAACTCGTCGAGCGCTCCCTGCTGATGGCCAAGGCGGAGGGCGGCACGCTGGAGCACGAGATCCAGCCGGTCGATTTGTCCGCCCTGTTGGAGGACCTGCACGACGGCTACGCCATCCTCGCCGCCGAGGCCGGCCTGACCCTCGGCTGGCAGCCGGATCCCGCGTTGACCGTGCGTTCCGACCCCGCCCTGCTGCGCCAGATCCTGCACAATCTCCTCGGCAACGCGATCCGCCACGGCAAGGGCGAGATCCGCCTGGAAGCCGGGACGGTGGACGAAGGTCGGCGCCTCCGGCTGGCGATCCGCAACCGGATCGCGGGCGGGGATACGTCATTGCTCGGCACTGGCATGGGATTGCGGCTGGTGCGGGCGATCGTTGGGACGCTTGGTGAGACCTCGTTCCAAGCGGAAGAGCGCGATGGGGTCTTCGAGGCGGTGCTGGAGTTGCCGGGGGGGTGATGGGTTGGCGGCCGTTGAACGATTTAGTTAGGGTCCACGGCGATTGGCGTGAACCGCCGGGCAGCTGAGCGGACCCCGAACCATCCAGCTCATGGGCCCGGGCTTCCGCGTCCTGCTGCGTTGAATTTGTTCATGGGAGCGCCGGCTTGAGCTGGCATCCACCAGTCCGAGGTACCTACCGTCCAAGCCGACTAAAGTCAGCGCTCCCATAGCCTACTGATTCCGAGCCAGGCCCGGGCGATGAGTTCCCATCGAAATCGCGGAAGAGAATAAACGAGCGCTCATGACGCCTCGCCTTCCATGGTTGAAGCGGCTATGACCCGCAACTTCAGAAGGGTATTCGACATCTCTCGCTCGATCAGGGCATGGCGGGGACTTGCGTGGGAATCCTTGCCAATTCAGAATTCAAGGACAGAACTCCGAAGAACGAGAACAGCCGGAGAAGGCCCTTGTGAAGGGGTGGTATTCAGCTTAATTTTCAATCTCAAAGAAGCCGCCTGCCATGGGAGATTTCAAATTCAAACTATTTGAAGTTATAAAAATGGCGGACCCACTCCGCTACCAGAACCTCAAATTGATTGCACGGTGGAATGGCAGCCTATGCCTGTTAGTCTGTGTCTTTTCCATTCTTGCCTGTCTCGTCTGGTAGTGTAAATCTTCGTCTGTAAAAGCCCCGCAGCCGAGTCCGCCGGTCAGGCAGACGATGGAGCGTAGCGGAATCGTCTGCCTGACCGGCGGCGCG
>JBIPNO010000058.1:0-33096 GCA_044372775.1 Haloferula sp. | reverse complement strand
GCGCAGTATAACAAGACCTGCGGGCCGTTCATCTGGACCAAAGGTCCGGAGAAGCTCACGAAGATCATCGAACTCACGAAAAGGTACCAGAGCGATACGCACACTGACTAACGGGACGCTGCACTAGTCCATTCCGTTAAGATTCTCCGACGTCCACGACCACATCGCCAAAGTCCGCCGATGTCCTGCTCGCTTGATCCGGAAAACCCGCTGACCCACGCGGACATCGGCAGGTCACCGCACCGTCAGGCCACGATCATCACCGCGTGGCTCTTCAGATCCGCCTCAGTGAAGGGCATGAAGTCGTTCGAAACGCAAGACACCCTCATCCCGGTCAGGCCCATGCGACCGAAGATCATGGCGACCGAGGCATCCGCCGCGTCCGGTCGAACACGAACCATCGGTCGCCGATGCAGGCTTCGAAGCGCGCGTGGAAATCCGGCTGCTGCATGTTGCAAGCGTAGCCGGTGAAGTAGCCCGCCCCGCCCGCAAAGGACGAATCTTGAGCGAACGCGGCCGCCCGGTCACCCGGTCAGGGCCGGCTTAGCTCAAGACTACCGGAGTCCTCGAAGACCGGGTTCAGGGCGGCATCGAAAAAGCCGGTGACTTGCCGGCCCGTCACCGATTCGGAACCTACCGTATCGTATCCGCCGCGGATCCAGTTCATCGGTGCTCCACCCAGTCCATCGGCAAACAGCAGGACGCTGAAACGATAAGCATCGTACTTGGCCGGAATCTCCGGCCGAACCGTGAAAGGCCCGCTGAAAAATAGCGGCAATCCTGGCAGCGGGATGTTGAGATAAGTGCCCGCCAGACCGGTGGCATCGAAATCGTAAATGATCGGTCCGGTTCCTTCGGTGCTAATGGTGAGCGTGCGACCCGCAAAGTCCGACGCGCCGCCCGCTCCCGGAAACTCGACAAGCGAGAACTGGTAGAAGCGACGGAGAAGCTGCGCCGCATCGATCGTCTCGGGTTGGGAGGGGGCGACTTCGTCAAGTCCGACAAAGCTCCGGAAATGGGGCGCCCACGCGGCGAGGTCCCCACTCGCATGGGCTTGCAAGGTGGTCATCACTCCACGCGGGGCATTCAACCGGACCGACACCCCGGGCGTCACGAGGAGGGGCCCGGTGACCGGTTGAACGATCGGCAGCGGAACGGTCGCTTCATCGAAAGCCAGCGCCGCGGGATCGGTGCGGCGGATCGATACGGAGAGAACCGTGGTGCCCCCGTTTCCAGCGGCGAGAATCTCATCGATCACCTGCCTCCCGGCGGCCGAAGGGATCTTGCCGAAGACGACATTCCGGCCGTCGCGGGCGGGCATGCTGACACTGCCCGTGAAGTAAACGCGGCTGCCGCTGCCGTTCGGCGCGTCGCTGGCGTAGGCCATCACGTAGGATTCGTGGATCAGCGTCGCATCGAGTTCGTCGGGAAAGCGGTAGCCCGGGTCATCCATCCCGCTGCCATTCTTCGAGCCAAATTCCGCAAGCTTGGAGCCGGCAGTGTTCTCGATCCGGTGGAACGCGAGGCCGGGGTAGAAAGGACCGTCGTTCACCGCGCCATTCCGCGAGTCCACCCAGCGGCGGGAACCCTCCGCCAGGGTCATGAAGTTCGCCACCGCCCGCGGGGCCTTGGCGTGTTCCAGCACCACGGTGACCACGCCCTTCGACGTCGTGATGTCGGCCTCCAGGGCGGCGCGGGCCCGACCTGCAAGCAGGCCCATCGCCATCAGAATCAAAAGGCGAACAACACGGACTGCCGGCAGCAAGTGAGCGGAATCGATACGAGAAATTCGGAACATGGGAGGACTTCAGGGAGGATCGCCGGCGGTCAGCCAGTTCACCGCGAGGATGTTGTAGTCGCCGGAATTGACCACCCCGTTGCCGGAGATGTCGGCCACCGGATTGATCCCCGGAAAAGCGACACTCAGGATGTTGTAGTCGGCGGAGTTGATCAGGTTATTGCCGTTGAGGTCGCCGCCGCGGAGATTGGAGACGCCGGTGAACGAGACGGTTCCCTGGCCGTTGAGATCCAGTCCCGCGGCAAGGCGGCGGCGCAGGTTCCAAGCCATCTTCGCGCTGAGATTCACCGTGCCGTCCGGCACTTCCTCCAACAGCGTGGAGCCCTGCCCGCCGCTGAAATTCACCGCCACGGTCCAGCTCGCCAGCACGGTGCCGCCGGCATCCGTGGCCACGAACACCACGTTGCGCGTGATCGGCGTGGCCACCAGTCCCTGCGGTGCCACGGTGACCTGGATCCGGTTCTTGGAAATCTCGATCGCTCCGATCGGCAGCACCGCCTGGTTGCCGGAGCGGTCCATCGCGAGGCCGTTGACATCGTAGATCCCGTTGGGGGCGGTCGCACCGACGGTCACCTCGAAGACATAGCGCGTGTAATCTTCACCCAGCACCACCACCGGGCTCGCGGAAACCAAGACCCCCGTGAGGGTCGCGGAAGTCCCGACGAACTCCACGCCGGCATCCACGTCATCGATGCCGGCCAGCAGGTCGCGCGAATCGAAGGTGACGGTGACGATTCCCTGCCGGGTGATCGCCCCGCTTTGAAGGACGTCGACGGGGAGGGCATCGCGGACCTGCACCGCGGTGGCCCCGGCGGCGAACTCGGGGATCGTACCGTCGACGGTGAGGACGGCGGAATTCCGGGTGAAGGGCACTTCGCGGAAATACGGCAGGCCCGCGGTGCTCGCGGTGATCCGCGTGTCGATCAGCACTTCATCCCCCGGACCCTTTTCGCGGAAGAAGAAGCGGGTCCACCCTTCGAGTGAGCGGGCGGTGAAGCGGACATCGGCCACCTCGCCGTCGAGCAGGGTTCCGTCCGGATCCGGATGGGAAAACCCGAGTCCGACCGCCGTGTTGAAACGGCCGATCACCGCGGATCCATCGCCCGCGGCGTAGAGCCCGTTGTTCCAGGTAGCTGACGGGACGAGTGAGTCGATCTCCAGATAGTCGGTGCTGTATCCGAGCAGTGCTTCGACCGCCTGCGCCTTGTCGAACAGATTGCCGATGTCGATGCCCGCGTTGAGGAAGTCACCGGGTTGCACGAACAGATTGCCCGCGGCATCGAGGGTCCGGGTCGGGTCCGCGGGAGCCCGGAAGTCCAGCGACAGCCGGTTCCGCACGTCTTCCGGATCCGTCACGTTCCCCCACCCTTCCGCGGTTGTGGTCACCACCGCGCCCGGCAGGAGATTGAGGACGGCCGGGCCGTCCTCGAACACGTTGTGGTAGATCCCGGCCCCGTTGACCGTGCTGAAGACGGTGAGCGCCGAGGAGCGGAAGAAATTGTCGCGCAGCAGCAGGTCGCTGCCGACGAGGCTCATCACGGCTCCCGTCACCTCGCAGCGGGTCATCTTGAAAGTCGCACCGGCATTCACCTGGATGTTGAAAGTCCCGCTGCTATCGAGCTGACATCCGTCGAGGACCAGGCTGCCCAGCACGATCAGCGTCACGCCCGGATCGACGTGGATGTCGGACGCGATGCCCAGGGTGCTGCCGCTGAAGGTCGTGTTGCCGTGGATCTCGAGCGAGCCGAGGCAGTTGAAGAAAGTGAACGAGCCCGAAAGGGTGTGATATTGGCCGATCCCCAACGGATCGAGCGACAGGTCGCCGTCCACCACGTCGATCTCCGCGCCCGGCAGGACCGTAAGTTTCCCAAGCTCCGCGCTTCCGCCGTGAATCTCCAGCCGGGATCCCGCTTGAAGGGTGAAAGCCCCCGCCGTGAGGCGCGCGCCACGACCGACGGTCAGGACCGCCGCGGGTGCCAGTTCGACCGGATCGCCTTCGACCGACTGGCCGTCCGTGAGAATCACTTCACCCTCAATCGGTGCATCGCCGAAATTCAACACCGTGAGCCCGCTGTCGGCATACCACGGTTCGAAGGTCACGCTCCCCGCACCCGCGATCCCGGCGCCGCTGCCCGGTCCGTTGCCTCCCGGCCCATCGGCCGCGCCCCAGTGGTTGGAAGCGGCATCGAAACTTCCCGCCACCTCGTTGTTGAACACGCCGACCAGGCTGCCGAAGCGATTCCGGCGGGCCAGGTTCCCCGCGATGTTGCCATCCGCCTGGTCGTCGTAGCGGAGGTCGCCGGATCCGGCCGGGGCGGGGACGGTGCCGTTGTTTTCGAACTCATTGTCCTCGATCCGGTTGCCGCGGGCCCCGCGGGTGGGATCGGTGGTATTACCGAAGCCGGTGAGTCGCAGCCCGTAGGTCGTGTTGCCGGCCCAGCGGTTGTTCTTCAGCAGGCAGTCCGCCGGACCTGCCGCCATGCCGCCGCTGTTGTTCTCGAAGAGATTGAAGGAGATTTCGGCATCCTTCAGCGACCGCGAGCCACCGTTGAATCCCAGCGCATGGCCGGCGAAACGGTTGCCGGAGATCCGCGGCGGGCGGGCCGGGCTCGGGCCGAGGTTGGCCACGCCGTCGACGAAGAACCCGGTCCCCGCAAGGCCGCCCGCGCGCAGCACGTCGTTGTCGGTGAAATGAAGTCCGTCGAAGGAATCCGCACCGTCGAGAAAGACCGCCTGCGCGGACGCCGCCGAGGCGAGGAACACGTTGCCCGAAAGGGTGGCGTCTTC
Source organism: Haloferula sp. (assembly GCA_044372775.1). Taxonomy (GTDB): domain Bacteria; phylum Verrucomicrobiota; class Verrucomicrobiia; order Verrucomicrobiales; family Akkermansiaceae; genus Haloferula. The sequence goes on along the minus strand of JBIPNO010000058.1, from coordinate 28,511 downwards.
CGCACTGCGGTTCATCCACAAGGCGGCCCCGGCCGCAGCGCCGGTGACCCGGACATGATTGTTCGCCAGTGCCAGTCCGGGAGCATCGGCGGCATCCACCATCACCACGCCCCCGGGGGCGGCGGACGGGGCTTCGAAGCTGAAACCATCGACCGTGATCGTTCCCGCCGCCGAGGACAGGACCAGCGCCGGTCCCGCGGCAGGCGCGACCACCGATTCCGTGAGGGGATCGGGCACTCCCGGCACCCGCCCGCGCGCGGCGTCGCCGGCCCGGGCCCCGCTCAAGGTGAGCGGGCTTTTGCCCACGGTCAGGTTTTCCGCATACAGCCCGGCCGCGACTTCGATCACGTCGCCCGGATTCGCGGCATCGATGGCCGCCTGAATCGTCACGAATGCCTCGGCCGGACCGACCTTGAGGGTTCCGGCACCGGCGATTACCGGGAAGAAGAGGAGGGGGAGGAAATTTCTAGCGAACACGCTCTGGGGGGAGTCAGTTGGAAGTTAAGGCCGCACCGGGCTGGCGATGCGATCCGCTTCATCCTTCGAATCGGCGACGACGGCGCGAACCAAGGGCAAGGGCGGAAGCCACGGCGAGCAAGGCGACCGAAGGCTCGGGGATGGCCTCATAGCGCGTGTAGATTTCCACACGGTCGATCACGGAAACGTCACCCGTCGGCGGCGTCAGCGCCACCGTGAGGGAGCCGCTGTCATGACCGTTTTTCACCGCCTGCCAGGTAAGCTCACGCCAGGTCCCGGCGGGCGGACGGGTGGACAGCACGTTGGATGCGGTGAGCACCAGATCGCCCGGAGCAAGACCGAGGACCGATGCCTCCGGCAGCTCCTGCAAGTCCTTGTAGGCGATCACATAAATCATGATATCAAGCCGGTAGCTTTGACCGGGCAGCGGAGCCGAGGGTGCCACCGGGACCTGAAAGGTGATGGAACCGTCGTTGCCGGCACCGATGTCCCACGCCCCGTCACCATTGAAGCCCGGGTTGCTGATCGGAAGGTCAGCCGGATTCTCCCAGCCGTTGCCGAAGAACCCCACATCCACCGTCGCGGAAGTCGTCCCGTAGGGATTCGCCGACGTGTTGGGGGTCGGCGTGGTGCTGGCCGTGTTGAAAAGGAACACCTGCGAAGTCGTGTTCGGATCGCCGAACCAAGTCGGCAAGGTGACCGCCCCGAATGCGGGAGTGAAGAGCCCCATGCCAAGGAGGAGGGCGGCGATGCGGGATTGGATTCCTGATGCCATGAAATTGGAGAAGTGAATGGGATCCGGGATGGGAAATCGGGAGCTACGGGATTCGGGTGCATCAAAGGGAAACACTCCCCCGGCTGCGGTAGCCGGGGGAGTGGTCCTTGACCTCTTTCTTGGGGATCGGTTTGTCATGGAGCCTACGATCGCAGCGTCCGACCGCGATTACTGGGGATCTCCGACCGTGTAGAAGTTGGCCTGGAGCGGGTTGTAGTCACCCGTCTGGACCAGGCCATTGCCGGTGATATCCGCCACCGCGTTCGAGGTGAGCCAGTTGAAGCGCAGCACCGAATAGTCGAGGGTGTTGACCACGTTGTCCCCGGTCAGGTCGCCGGCCTTCAGCAGGTCGCCACCGGTCAGCGAAACCGCACCCACCCCTTCCAGCGAGAAGCTGGCGGGAACCTTGCTGCGCAGGGTCCACGCGGTCTTGGCACTGATCGCGGCGGTGCCGGCGGGCACGTTCTCCAGCGCCACCGATCCGATGCCGCCCGAGAAGTTGGTGATGGTCTTGGTCCAGGTGGCGAGCACCGAGCCGCCGCCGTTGGTGGCCACGAAAGTCACGTCGCGGGTCGTCGCGGTGAAGCTCTGCAGCTCCACCGTGGCGATCGCTTCGTTGGCGATCACGAACGAGCCGAGGAGCGCCTCGGCCGACGGGTTGCCGGAGCGGTCGAGCACCGTCGCCTCGACGGCGTAGGTGCCGGTCGTGGCGGTCACCGGCACGGTCAGGACGACCGTGTAAGTCACCACGCCCATGGATTCGCTGGCGCTCACCGAGTAGTTCGAGGAGTTCAGGACGGTGAAACCGTTGTCCGCGGTCAGCACCAGATCATCGCTCGCGTCCAGCGCGTCGAGACCGGCGAGGCCGGTGTCGGTGGCGGTGAAGGTCAGGATGACCGGGGTGCCGTTGCGGAGCACCCGGCTGGCCGGGGCCAGCACGTCGACCGGAGTCAACACCGACGGCTGCACCTGGGTGCCGCTCACCGCCGGGATGGCGATGGTCGGGTCCTGATCGTCGATCACCAGCTCGCCGGAGTTCGCGCTGAAGGAGCTGAGGAACGAAGGAACCCCGAGGGCCGACTTGGTCAGCCGGGTGTCCTTCACGAAGCTGCCATCCGGATTGAACGCGCCGTTGGTCTGGGCGCGGAAGAAACCGATGGTCAGTCCGGGGGCGTCCGCCGTGAAGTTGACCTTCGCGATGGTGGTATCCGCGCTGATGCCGTCATTGCCAGGGCCCACAAGATTGAGGCCGACGGCGCTGTCAACCAGGCCGAGCGCGCCGTCGATCGAGTCGTCATCCACGATCACGCTCCAGCCGCTCTCGGGGGAAACCGCCGGAGTCGGGCTGACCAGGGTCAGCAGGTTGGAGTTGTATCCGAGCAGTGCTTCCGCCGCGATGATCGTGTTGGAGCCGAGCGAGGCGACCTTCATGTCGAGGACCACCGGGTCCGTCGGTTGCACGAACAGGTTGCCGGCATCCAGGGTCCGGGTCGGATTCACCGGAGCGGCGAATTCGAGGCTGAACGTGTTCTGGAGCGCGGCCTCGCTGGTGACATTCGACCAGCCGTCGACCGCCGCGAATGCCGCACTCAGGTCGGTGTTGGCCGCGCCGTCGGTGGCGGCGTCGAAGAGGTTGTGGTAAACCTTCGAATCCGCCGAGGCCTCGATGTCGGAGGCGGTGAAGCGGTTGTCAAACACCCGCGAGCGGAAGTTGGCGGGAACCGACGACGCCAGGGTGTCGATGTCGATCCGGGCATCGCTCACCACGCTGCGGACCAGGGTCAGGAGCCCGTTGTTCTCCACCTCGATGAAGTAGGGAGATCCCGGGGTCTGGCTGTCGATCACGCAGCCGTCGAGCAGCAGCTCGCCGCCACCGTTGACGGTCAGCGTTTTCCCGGCGGCGACATGGATGTCGGTGATCAGCGCCAGCGATTGGCCGATCTCGAAGGTGGTGTCGCCGTTGATGTCCCACGAGCCGAAGCTGTTGAAGATCGTAAAGTTGCCGGAGATCTTGCTACCGTCACCGATGACCAGTTCGCCGCCGTTGACGAACAAGGTGGCACCGTCGGCAAGTTCGAGTTCGGTCACATCCAAACCGCCGGTAGGAGTGACTGTCACCGTCGTCCCCGTGGCGATGTAGAGATTGGGCACGTTCGCTTGCACGCCGCTGATCACCGTGTTGACGAGGATGCCGGTTCGAAGGTCGGAAAGACTCAAGGGAAAAGCATGATTGCTCGCGCCATACCAAGGGTTGAACTGCACGGCACCCGTCACCGTGCCGGGATTCCCTGCCGGTCCATCCTCGTCACCCCAGTAATTGCCGGTGGCGTCCAGTGTACCCGTGCCACCGTGATACACCGCATCCCCGGCGACACCCGACATCGAGTTGCCGGTGAACAGGATGTCCTTGCCGGCGATGGCTTCGCCATTCCTGACCGCGAACGCGGTATTTCCACCCGTGATCACGTTGCCCGTCACATGGACAGGACCCGTGAATGCTGTTCCGTAAACCCGGACTGCCCCGCGATCCGCACCGTTCGAGGTGTTGGCATTGGTGAAGGTGTTCCCGGAGACCGTTACGTTCGAACTGGGTCCGGCGACTTGGACTCCCTGCTGGGAAGTGTTGCCGAAACTATTGCCCGTGATCGTGCTGTTTGTCAGGCCGTCCGAATTGATGCCGGCGAATCCGGTGCCGTCGATGACGTTGCTGGAGATGACCGCCTGAAGCGAGCCAGGCCCGGCCGCCAGTTGCATGGCGTTGCCGGACATGGCGAGGAAGCGGTTGTCCTCGATCAGGGCACTCGCCGAGTTGGTGGGAGTGCCCACCAACAAGGCAAGCTGAGCGGACCCGCTGTCGACGAGGTTCCTGCGGAAGGTGAAGTCGTTGTGGATCGTCCCGGGCGCGTTGCCGTAGGATGCCAGCGGCGACGCAGCAGCGAAACGCAGGCCTTCGACCACAATCGTACTCGACGCGGGCGTGGTAGCGGTGATCGAGCCGGTGAGCACAGCCTCGGCCCCTCGGGTCCCCGTGTTCGGCGAGATCAGATGATTGGCCCCCCTCAGGGTGAGGGACTTGAGCAGGGACAGTGTTTCGGAATAGGTGCCCGGGCCGACCAGAACAGTATGACCGGCCGAGGCCGCGTCGATCGCGCTGGCGATGGTCGTTCCCGCGACCACGACCTGCTCGGCGGCGGAGTAATCGATCACGCCGTTGCGTCCCGATCGCCCGCGGTGGAACATCCGGGCCTCGATGGCGAACTTGTTGGCGTCGCTCAGCGCCGCGGTGGCGGTTCCGCCGAAGGTGTTGCCGGTGGCGTCGATCCGGAACGTCGAGGCCACGTTGCTGTTGTTGAAGAACGTGAACGGTGCGGGAGCAGCGAGGTTGATGTCGAAGTCATTGCCGGAGATGGCAAAAGAGCCGGTCGTAGGGCTGCCCCCGCCGAAACTGATGTAGGTCCCCGAATTCCGGAACGAGTTGCCGGTGATGCTGATGCCGGCGTTGAAGTCGTCCAGGTTGAGCACGCCGCGGCAGTTTTCGAACGTATTGCCGGAAATGGTTCCCGAGCCACCGTTGACATACATGCCGGAATTCCAGGTCTTGTGGCCGCTGAACAGCCCGCCGCCGGTCGAACCGGTGATGAGATTCCCTTGGATGCTGTAGCCCGCGAGTCCTGGGGAAATCTCGATTCCACGGACGAATTGACCGGCATCCACGCCTTCCCGCTTGATGACGGAGTGGCTCACCGTAACGTTCGAAGCTTGGATTGAAACCGGGCTGGCCGAGTTGTTGGTCTGAAAGATCTCCAGTCCGTCGATCACCACACCGGCCGCGGTGACGGTCCAGGCGGAGTCGCTGATCCGAGCCTCTGCCGCGCGGATCGCCGTACCGGCGACCCCGGCGTTCGGGCCTTGGAGGGTGAGCGCCTTGTTCAGCGTCAGTGAGCCTTCGGTGTAGGTGCCCGCACCCAGTCCGATGACGTCGGCCGACGTCGCCTCACCCACCGCCGAGCTGATCGCGAGGTGATAGGTGCCCTGCGTGATATTGGCGATGCTCGGGAAGGCACTGCTGGTAATGGCACCTCCGTCTGAAGGGAGACCGCCCGTGAATTCGTTCGTTTGGAGCCAGCCATACCGGTTCCCCCCGACCACGGTGCCGATCACGTCGGCCGGGGTGGAGAGAGTGGTCGGCGTTCCCACCACCGCATTGGAGGAGTCCCGCACGGTCAGCGTCACGGCAAGCACGCCGCTGCCATTGTCCTGGAACGAATGCTCGAAGGTGTACCAACCCGCGGATGAAATGATTACGTTGGCATCCTTGGGATTGGAATTGCCCCGGCCGACCCCGTTCGAAACATTGACGAGGATCCGGTTGGTTCCGGCGCCCGGACCCACCGCATCATTGTAGAATCCAGCGTTGAAGCCGAAGTCGCGAAGGTGGGCTCCACTGACGTTGCTGACCGCGGACGTGAATGAGAAACGGGTGTCGTTCGCCCAGCCGCCGGCGGGGTTCAGATAAAAACGCACCGAGGTGGTGAAGCCTCCCGCTGGAAACACCGACTTGTATCCACCCCAGCGGGTGAAACTGCCGGCCGCCAGCTTGGCGTGGAAACCGCCCGCCGCGGAACTGATGCCGTCGGTGCCGGACGCGACACGGGTGGCACTGGTCCACCCTCCCGTGTCGAACTCAAACCCGTTTGTCGCGGTGTAATCGACCGCCCACGCGGAGCTGAAGGAGGCGATGGTGAAGGCGGCGGCCAAAAGGCCGGATCTGGTAGATACCTTGGATGATTTCATATCGGAGGGGGTAGGGAGGAATGGGGAGGTGAGGACTACATAACATCGCGACTTCCCCGAAGTGCAATCCACGCTCCGGTCGAAAATCCCTCTAAGCGGTCGTGGTTGGCATGCGAACGGTGTGAGCCGACGGAGCCCGCATCCGAGCAATTCCCGAAATCCCTTGAAAACCGGCAACCGGAGCGGAGCGGAGAGCGCATTCCGCGTCAGCAAATCTCACAAAGAACGCACTTTCTGAGCCTTATCTCGTAATTGTAATCAATGACAGAACCACTAGAACCCGCCAGTATCTCTGGTACCCGAGATTCCATCACTTTCACAATGCATTTCGCACGGAGATACGTGCGGATCCGCACTCAATGTCCCCTCCCCCTGCACGAATCCCCCCACTTCTGCTTGCCGCAGGCATCGTCCTCGCCGTCGCGGCATCCTGCGAAATCGGCTTGTGGTTGCTACAGGTCAACCAACGGGAGGTGGGTCTGATCTGGCCGGCGGCCGGCGTCAGTGCGGGGATCATGGCCCGGTGGGGTTGGCGGACGCTGCCCTTGCTGGCCCTCGGTCACACCATCATCTGGCGCTCCCTGGGCTTCGGGCCGGTAACCGGACTGGTGCCGCTGCTCTATCCGCTGGAGGCCTGGGTGGCTTACTACCTCGGCTACCGCATTCCGCTTCTAAAGGAGCCGGACCGGTCAGCGATGAACCGCACCACCTGGCGCCTGATGGCGGTGCCCTGGCTCGCGGCCATCCCCTGCGCGATCCTGATCGGCTGGGCGGGCATCGCGACCTCACGTTACGCCGCCGAGCACAGCGCGATGATCTTGGCCAAGATCGCAATGGCCCACGTCCACGGCATGGTGGCTTTCGGACCACTGGTGATCCATGCCTTGAAGGGCGACTTCCGCTTCCCTGCCAAAACTTTTAGCACGTCCGGGAGTTTTGCCGCGATCATGGCCCTCACCGTCATGGTCCTCGCGTTCATGGGATTCTTCCGTGAGGCGCTGGGAATGAGTTCCGCCGCCTACCTGCCTTTCCCGCTGGTGATCATCGCCGGCATTTTGCTCCGGCCGCCGGCCATCTCATGCTTTCTGGCCCTTTGGTGCATCGGCAGCACCATCCTGACGGGCGCGGGCCAGGGTCCCTTCGGCGAAGGAACCGCAACCGGCAACCCCTTGGAGCTCGGCATCTACAACCTCATCATTTGCTCCATGGCCTACACCCTGTCCGTGGGATCGAGCCGCTACGTGCGGCAGCTCCGGCGGACCGAACAAGCGCTCGAAGCCGCAGGCGTGGAACTTTGGGAATGGAGTCTTCCTCAAGGTTTCCATTCGATCAGCGGCGATTCTTCGAACGATCACCTGAACGAGGGCACCGCCGGTCGGAGACCCCTGGACGCCCTCGAATGGATCACGGCGGTTCCCACCGGAAGTTCCCGTTTGATCGACAACCGCTGGAAGCAGCGCTTGGAGAAGCCGCTCCCGCGTGCCGAGCTCCTCATCAGTTCCGGCAGGATTTTCACCCGAAGCCGCGACGGGACACCACTGGAAGCAATCGGCATTCTTCAGGATCTCTCGACGATCCGCCGGGCCGAGGAAGCGTTGATCGCGCTGGGGCACCAGCGGGCCCAGTTGAAGAGCCTCCAAAGCCGCCTGAATCCCCACTTTCTGTTCAACGCGCTCAATGCCACGCGCGCGATGATCCATCTCAACCCACGCCGCGCGTCGGACGCCATCACCACCCTGGCCAAGCTCCTCCGCTCGAACCTGGTCAACTCCGACCGCCCCCTGATCCCCTTTTCCGACGAGATGGAAACGGTCCTCCAGCTTCTCTCCATCGCCGCCATGCGCTTCGAAGACCGCCTGAGGACCGAGATCCTGGTCAACCGCGAGGTGGGCGCTTTCTTCGTCCCTCCCATGATCGTGTTCAATCTCGTGGAAAACGCGCTGGTCCATGGGATCGAGCGGCAACCCGGAGCCGGCACCCTTCGCCTGGAGGCAAGCACGGTCGGTGACAAGCTCGTGGTCAAGGTGAGCAATCCCGGCCGCCTGAAGGAGCCCTTGAAACAAGGCATCGGGATCGGCGACATCCGGCAGCGGATCGAGCTGATCTTCGGCGCAGCGGGGACATTCTCCCTGTCACAATCTTCTCCCGATATCGTATCTGCCGAGTTAACCCTTCCCGCTTCCCCCCGTGAATTTGCTCATTGTTGACGACGAACCCCTGGCTCGCGCCGAGTTGATCCGCCTCTTCGGCGAATTGCTGCCACGTTTCCACGGGGTCGAGGCGTCCTCCCTCGCGGAGGCACGGTCGGCCCTGCTCGACGGGGATTTCGATGCCGCGTTCGTCGATATTGAACTGGGCGGCTCCAGCGGCCTCGAATTCATTCCCGATGCCACCGCCGCCGGCACACCGGTCGTCGTCGTGACGGCCTACGATCGCTATGCCGTCCAAGCTTTCGACGGCGGGGCACTGGACTACCTTCTAAAGCCGATCGAATCTTCGCGGCTCTATCGTGCGCTCGCGAGGATCTCACGGAACAAGCGGGTGCCCCTCCAGGATCTACTGATCCTCAACGACCAGACCCATTGCTGGCCGGTGCGTCCCACGGATATCATTTTGGTCGAAGCGGAGGGATCCTACGCGTCCGTCAACTTCGCCGATCGCAAGCCGCTTGTCGTCTGCCATTCCCTGAAGGAGATCGAGCAACTGCTCGAACCCCACTCCTTCGTCCGGGCCAACCGGAGCCAACTGGTCAATCTTCAGCGGCTCCAGGTCATCCACCGCGAGGCATCCGGGCGGATGATCGGCACCCTCGCCGGCCACGGCGAGATCGAGTTCTCACGCCGCCAGGCCAAGGCGCTGCGCGCTCGCTTCGCGCTCTGATCCTGCGATGTGCGCCTCTCACCTCCCGATCATCACCGCGTGCTCTTTCAATGCCTCGTCGCCGATCGGCACGAAATCGTCCGACTCGCAGGACACCGACATCCCGGTCAAATCCATGCGCCCGAAGATCGTCGCCACCGAGGCATCCGCCGCGTCGCGGCCGGTGGCGATCCGCACCAAACCGTCGAGCGGGGCCAATCGCGTCGGGTCGAACACGAACCACCGGTTCCCGATGCAGGCTTCGAAGCAGGCGTGGAAATCCTGCGGCTGCATCCGGCAGGCGTAGCCGGTGAAATAGCGTGCGGGGATCGAAAGGGCCCGGCAAAACGCGATCCCCAGATGGGCGAAGTCACGGCACACACCGGCACGCTGGGTGACCGTGTCGAATGCCGAGGTCTCGACATTGGTGGTGCCGTAAAGGTAGTCGATGTTCCCGAAGATCCAGTCGGAGATCGCCATCACCTGGTCGTAGGGATGCTCGATCGTCCCGAACATTTTCATCGCCAGCCGCCACAAGCGGTCGGACTGGCAGTAGCGGCTCGGGAACAGATAGGGGATCTCGGTATGCCGGATCTGGCTGATCGGAATGCGGTGGATCTCGTCAAGGCTCACGAGCGAGCACCGTGTCTTTGCGGTGACCGCATAGGAAATGTCGAGCTGCCGGGCCTCGCCGGTGTCGATCCGGAGGTAGCGGGTCTCGCCGGGCTCTCGTGGCAGCTCTTCCCAGCTCACACCGGGAGTCACGATGAACGACTCGCCCTTGAGGGTCTGGCCGCGCGAGGAGAGCGCGTGGATCCCCAGCAGCACCGTGCTGCGTTCATACACCTGGTAGTGGAGCCATGCTTTGATCTGGAAAGGCACGGCGGCAAGCCTCGACGGAATGCCCGCGGACGCAAAGGACGAATCCACGCAGCCGTCCGATGGAGTGTTAGAAAACGAAACGGCCGCCCGGTCTCCCGGACGGCCGTTGGATGAAGCAGCTATGGCCTGGAAAATCAGGGAAGCGGAACTTCGGCGATCGTCTTCAGCACGCGGCTGGAGATCTGATAGGGATCACCCTGCGAGTTCGGACGGCGGTCTTCAAGGTAGCCCTTGTAGCCGTTGTTGATGAAGCTGTGCGGGACGCGCACCGAGGAACCGCGGTCGGCGATGCCGTAGGTGAACTTGTCGATCGACTGCGTTTCGTGGAGACCGGTGAGGCGCATGTGGTTGTCCGGGCCGTAGACGGCGATGTGCTCGTCGAGGTTCTTGGCGAAGGCCGCCATGAGGGCTTCGAAGTAGTCCTTGCCGCCGGTTTCGCGCATGTACTTCGTGGAGAAGTTGCAGTGCATGCCGGAGCCGTTCCAATCGAGGTGCATGCCGAGCGGCTTGCAGTGGTAGTTCACATCCACGCCATAGCTCTCGCAGAGGCGGTTGAGGATGTAACGGGCGACCCACATCTCGTCGGCGCACTTCTTGGAACCCTTGCCGAAGATCTGGAATTCCCACTGGCCCTTCGCCACTTCGGCGTTGATGCCTTCGTGGTTGATGCCGGCTTCGAGGCAGAGCTCGAGGTGCTCTTCGACGATCTGGCGGGCGACGTCGCCGACGTTGCTGTAGCCGACGCCGCAGTAGTAGGGACCCTGGGGACCGGGATAGCCGTCTTTCGGGAAGCCGAGCGGGCGACCGTCGTCGTAGAGGAAGTATTCCTGCTCGTAGCCGAACCAGGTGTCCGGATCGTCGAGGATCGTGGCGCGGCTGTTGGACGGGTGCGGAGTGACGCCATCGGGCATCATGACCTCGCACATCACCAGTGCGCCGTTGTTGCGGGAAGCGTCGGGAAAGACCGCGACCGGCTTGAGCACGCAATCCGAGCTGCGGCCCTCGGCCTGCTGGGTCGAGGAACCGTCGAAGCCCCAGAGAGGAAGCTGCTCGAGGGTCGGGAAGGAGTCGAAATCCTTCAACTGGGTCTTGCTGCGGAGGTTCGGGACGGGCGTGTAGCCGTCGAGCCAGATGTACTCCAATTTGAACTTGGGCATCGTATTCTTAGGTTGTGGTTCGGATCGCGGGGATTCGTGCGGATGATGGCGGGGCGTGCAAGCCCCCAGTGCGTGCATGCGCCAGCACCGCAACCGAGAAAGCAGTTGGCAGGCCAAGCGGCAAGCACCGCCCGATTTTTTCTTTTGCCGGAGCTCGCATGACGACACAGCATCTCAACGACGTGACGACGCCCGGCCCCGAAGAAATCCCGCCCCCGCAAACGCTCCACTGGTCCGGCATGACCCACGTCGGCCGCTTCCGAAAGAACAACGAGGACGCCTTCCTCGGCCTGACCTTCGACGCCCGGGAAATCCGCTACCTCGGGAAAATCGGCAGTGGCAGCCTCGGCGAGGCCGACTTCGTGTTCGCGGTCAGCGACGGGATGGGCGGCGCGAAGTCCGGCGAGTTCGCCAGCAAGATCGCCGTGGAGAAGATCACCCGCCTGCTCCCGCCCAGCTTCGGCATGGCCGCCCAGCAGATGGACAGCGGCTTCGGCGACATCCTGCGCGAACTTTTCGAGCGCATCCACGGCGCGATCAGCGACCTCGGCCGGTATTACCCGGAATGCCACGGCATGGGCGCCACCCTCAGCCTGTGCTGGTTCATGCCCGGCTGGATGTGCTTCTGCCACATCGGGGACAGCCGCATTTACTACCTGCCGAAGGACGGCGAAATGGTGCAGGTCACCCATGATCACTCCCACGTCGGCTGGCTGCGCCGCTCCGGCAAAATCAACGAACGCGAGGCCCGCAGCCACCCGGGCAAGAGTTCCCTCTCCCAGGCCCTCGGCGGCGGGAACCAGAAGATCGATCCCCACATCGGCCGCGTCGGCTGCCGGCCGGGCGATCGCTTCGTGATCTGCTCCGACGGCCTCGTCGACGGCCTCTGGGACAAGCGGATCAACGAGATGGCGAGGAAGGAACTGGATGCTTCCAAGCTCGTCCTCGAAGCCGTCGCCGACTCCGGCCGCGACAACACCACCGCCCTGATCATCGAGGTGGCCTGACCCGCCGGCACCCTGCATTTGCGCCTTCTTCCCGCCGCCCGGATCCGGCAGGCTCGGCCCGTGCCCGACTACCTGCCGCCGCCCGGCCGCGCGACCGTCATCATCGTGGATCCCGGCCGCATCGGGGAGGACCTTGTGACCCGCTGCCTCAGCCCGGAAGAACAGGCGCAGGCGACGCGCTTCCGCTTCGAAAAAGATGCGCGTCACTGGCGGGCCTGCCGCGCGGCGCTGCGTTCGATCCTCGGCCGCGCGCTCCGGACCGATCCCGCCGGGCTCGTCTTCCACTTCGGCGAGCACGGCAAACCCCACCTCTCCGCCCCCCATCAGGGTCTCCATTTCAATCTGTCCCACTGCCACGACCTCGCCTTGGTCGTGCTTTCCCACAGCGGACCGGTCGGCATCGACCTGGAGCCCGCCAACCGCGCCGACAGCCTCCTCGGCTGCGAGTTTTCTTTCTGCCATCCCGAAGAACTCCGCGACCTCCCGTCGGCACCCGCCGCCCGCGCAGCCGCCCTGCTCGACCTCTGGACCTCGAAGGAGGCCCTCTTGAAAGCCCTCGGCACCGGCATGTCGCTGGCCCCGGATTCGGTGTCGCTGGCCGGCCCAGGCGGCCACGGCGATCACCCGGCGCTCAGAGTTTTCATCCTGCACCCGCTCCGCCACCCGGCTTTGCAACAGCATGTCGCCCGTCTCGCGACACCAGCCGACGTCGCCGGCATCGAGATTCTGGAACTTGCCGTTTGAGCCCGATTTCCCCGCCATCGACACCCTGCGCCTTTCATGGCAGAACTCCTCCACAGCCTTTGATCCGATGCCCGAGGTGATCCAGTTTCCTTGCCCCGCCTGCGGAACCACCCTTCGCGTCCCCTTGGCGGCCGCCGGATTCCAAGGTCCGTGCCCGAGATGCAGCCAGGTCATCATCGGCCCTGATCCCGTGCTGGGCTTGGGCGCCCGGCTGGCATCGACCCCGGCCCGTCCCTCCGTCCCCGTCTCTCCGGCCAGGGCGAACGATCCCTTCAACCCTTTCCTCAACTCTCTCCGTCCACCGGTCCCAGCCGCTCCCGCGCCTCCCGCGGCAGCCCCTGCATTCGTAGCGCCCCCCGAGATTCCGGTCCAAGCCGCCGCCGCTCCCGTTTCTCAAGCATTCCCACCCCTCGCGCCGCCTTCCTTCGCCGCTCCAGAGCCCGTCCCTCCCGCCGCCGAAGCTCCAGCTCCGGCCGTTCTTCCCGAGCCCGTTATTCCGCCTCCTCCTCAACCGCTCGCTCCTTTTGTCCCCGAGCCTGCAGCACCCGTCTTGCCAGACCCCGTGCCACCCGTTCCGGAACCCCCGGCGGAGAAAATCGAACTCCCCGATCCCGCACCCGCTCCACCCGAGCCTCTTCCCGCCCCGGCACCGGCTCCGCTGCAAGCCGCGCTTCAAACCATTACCCAGCCTACGCCGTCGCCCGACACCGGGACTCGTCCCTTTTCCGGAACCCCGGCGGCAACACTCCCAGCATCGCCGGAACCCGCACCGCCCGCACCGCCCGCACCGCCCGCTCCCGCCGAGTCACCGCTCCCGTCACCGTCCATGCCGCGGGCTGACCTTCCCGCAAAACCTTCCCGCGCCATCCTGATCCTCTCTTGCGCGGTCGCCACCTTGACCGGCCTCGTCGCCGGTTACCTCTTCGGCCTCCTCGGCCCCCGCCCCACCTTCGCCGACACTTGGACTCGCGATTCCGCCCCTCCTCCCGCCAGGGCATCGGAAAACCCATCCACTCCCTCCCCGGAAGCCCCCCCGGCCCTACCCGAAGCGCCACTGGAGCCGAATCCGGAACCTCAGCCGGAACCCCAACCCGAGCCAGAACCCGTCCCGCCCACCGCGGAACCCACCCCGCCCGCCGATCCCCCAGCGACACCGGACGACGGCGCGCTGAAAATCATCCCCGCCCCCGAAGCCGCACTGAAGGCCTTCCTCAGCGCTCCCGACTGGAAATCCCGGGCCCTCCACGTCCTCCATTCCGAGACCACGACCCCGAAGATGGAAGCCTACCACGCCACCGCGCCCGACGGCCCGACGCCGATGCTTTCGCTTCGAGCCGATGCCGTCGACGACACCAACAAGGACGGCCCGCGGCTCCTCAGCTACCTGGTCGCCACCGAAGCCCAGCCCGCCGGCTTCCCCGTCGCCGTGGTCGAGACCCCCGACGGCTGGAAAATCGACTGGGAGACCTTCATCGAATTCCGCGACGACCACTTCGGCCGCTTCGCCGCCGGCCAGGGAGAGGACAGAGGGGCCTTCCATGTCCTCGTCCGCAACACCCACTACTTCGGCGATCCCTTCCCCGGCAGCGACCAGCTCACCGCCTTCCGCCTCGATCCCCCGCTGCCCGACCGCAATCACTACGCCTTCGTCCCCACCGGCTCGGACCTCCACAAGACCCTCGCCGGCGCCACCGAGTGGGGCCGCCCCTGCGCGCCAGTCCTCCAACTCGCCCGCAAACCGCACGGCGACAGCAAATTCCATATCGAGATCGAATCCATCCTCGCCCCGAACTGGCGGCCGAGGGAGTGAACCAACGATCAGTGCACAGGACTGTAAGTCACCCCTTGCCCGCCCATCGTGCCCATGTCCATGTTCCATTCAAGCTGGCGGTTGACTACCTTCCAATGCACGGATCGCAAGGTGGCTCGCCTTGGGCCAGGCCCCCAAATCTCCCTGCCGGTCCTCAGGTCAATCCTGCTGGACTCATGGCCTTGCAACTCCGCCCCCACCGCTTCGTAAGCCTTTTCATCCCCGCGGGACTCATCGCTCGGAACAACATCGATCCTCACTTGGTGGCAAATCCCTTTCTCGTTGATGGTGATCACCACGATCTGCCCCGGTCCATCTCCAGCCCCGCCTGAACTACTCACCGACACCCACTTCCCCACCAATGGCGAATCGAACTCGACTCCAGGTGGCGGCGGAACGAAGGGGTCCGGAGCAACGATCGTGGTCTTGAGCTCCCCATCCACCACCTCCTCCCGCCGGGTCTCCATGTAGCGGATGCCGTCAAATTTCAGGGTAGCGGTCGCCTTCGTCGGCATTTCAACCGCCACGATGTCGTCCATCCACCCTTCCGTCTTTCTTACCAGGGAGAACTCCCCGTCGAACCAGCCGATCCACTCCCATTCCCCGTCGAATTTCCGGAGAATCAGGTGGCGGGGCTGACCGCTCTTTCCAACGGAACGCAGGATCGCCTCGTTGGCACCATCACGGTCGAGGTCCAGTTCGAAGCCACGCCATTCCGCGATCCCTTCGATCACCTGGGAGTCGCCGAACGCGAAGGCCCGGCGGGACTCCACCGGCAGCTCGACGGTTGGCTTGCCTTCGGAACTGAACCAGGAAGTGCTCTTCGCCGGCTCGTCCGCGGCAATCGCACCAACCACAAGAGCTGAGGCGATCAGGAATCTCAGGGGCACTCTCATAGGCTTCAAGGATCTACTCCGGAAGTGGTCAGTCCGGCAACCACGAAGCCGACGCCATTTCCTACGGCCGCCTCTTCCTCGCGAACCCGGATCTCGTCAAACGCCTCGCCGTCGACGCGCCGTTCAGCAAGCCGGATGCCGCATCGTTCTACGGAGTAACGGAAAAGGGCTACACCGACTACCCGACGCTGGCCGAGTTACCGGAGCTTGCCTGAAAGACAGAGAATTCTTAACCGCGAAAAAGCGCGAAATCTAAAGGCACAAAGGCCATTGGTTCCCCGATTTCCTGGCTGTTCAAATTTAGCGCCCTTTCGCGTGATTTCGCGGTCACCTCTTTGGTCGCACCCACCCATTCGAGAATCGCGTCGCCCCCCCCTGCCGGAGCCCGGACTCTCCCCCGTCAATCCCCGTCCAGCGGATCCGGGCAGCACGACCTCAAACGACACTTCCGGCAAAACTCACCGATGAACAGGTCGTCCACCCAGCCGACCAGCTTCTTCAAATCCTCCGCCTCGTCCGTGAGATAGCCCGCCTCGAAGTTCCGCTTGTCGGCATGCTTCGCGCCCATCCCCGCTCCTGTTAGATTCGGCGATCCAACGAAGGCGCGCCTGCCGTCGGCGATCACCGTCTTGGTGTGGACCCGCGGGCACAGCACCCGCTCGAACAGGTCGCTCTCCACCAGCACCGGATACTTGTCGAAGTCCGCCCGGAAGCGCGGCCCCGGCTCCTTTGCGTGGATCAGCCGCACCGCCACGCCTTCCTCCACCAGCTCCGCCAGCACCTTGAGGAATGGCACCGCCCGCTTCCCGCGGACCACGTGCATGTCCTTGATGTCCGCGGTGACGATCCACAAGAACTTCCGCGCCGATGGCACCAGCCCGCCGATCACCCGCGGATGGATTTCTTCGTTCAGGATCAGCTCGCGCACCGGGCGAGTGAAGCGCAAGCACCGGCAGGAGCAAGGACGGGAAAGCCGTGATGGGGAGTGCGACGGCACGACGTCGCTCTGGCTGCGGGTGAGGACCGCGTCACCCCGGCGACACGCACAAGTCGCAGCGGCGATCCGCGGCCAACCGACATGCCGAGCCGCTACCCCGGCCGAAGCTGAGTGTTGCCCCAGCACTTGGGATGCATTTTCGAAGACGGCCTGGACCGATCGGAGACGGCATCACACGCCTTCTGAAGCCAGCGCTCCGAAGCGGAAAAAGGGCGGCTCCCGTGAGGAAGCCGCCCTTGGGGAATCATCGTCGTCAGACCCCGGCCCCATCCGGCTCGGCCTTGGCGCCGATCGGCTGGAACTCGAGGACTTCCTTGCCCTCCGGGCAGGTGACCTTGGCGGTGTCGCCGGGCTTCACGTCGCCACGGAGCAAGGCTTCGGCCAGCGGGTCTTCGAGGTAGCGCTCGACCGCGCGGCGCATCGGACGCGCGCCGTAGGCGGGATCGAAGCCCTTCTTGACCAGCAAGTCGCGGGCCGTGATGTCGAGTTCGAGCGTGATCTCCTTGTCGCGGAGCCGCTTGAGCAGCTTGTTGATCTCGAGGTCCACGATCTGGTCGAGGTCCTTCTTCTCGAGCATGTGGAAGACCACCAGGTCGTCGAGGCGGTTGAGGAACTCCGGTTTGAAGAAGCGCTTCGATTCCTCGAGGATCTTCTCCTTCATGCCTTCGAAGTCGGACTCGTCCTTGTCCATCGCGCCGAAACCGAGCGTGGTCTGGCGCTTGATGGTCGAGGCTCCGACGTTCGAGGTGAGGATGATGATCGTGTTGCGGAAGTCGATCTTGCGGCCCAGCGAGTCGGTGATCATGCCTTCTTCCAGAATCTGGAGCAGCAGGTTCATGACGTCCGGGTGCGCCTTCTCGATTTCGTCGAACAGCACCACCGAGTAAGGCCGGCGGCGGACCGCTTCGGAAAGCTGGCCGCCTTCCTCGTAGCCGACGTAACCCGGAGGCGATCCGATCAGGCGGCTGGAGGTGAACTTCTCCATGTATTCCGACATGTCGATCTGGATGAGCGCCTCGGCGTCGCCGAACATGAATTCGGCGAGGTTTCTCGCGAGGTAGGTCTTGCCCACCCCGGTCGGCCCGAGGAACAGGAACGAACCGATCGGCCGGCGCGGGTCCTTGAGGTCGGCGCGCGAGCGGCGGAGGGCCTTCGAGATCGCCTTGACGGCCTCATCCTGACCGATGACGCGGCCTTCGAGCTCGCCTTCCATCTTGAGAAGCTTCTCGGCTTCCTTCTCCTCCATGCGGCGGAGCGGGACGCCGGTCCACTTGGAGACGACGGCCATGATGTCCTCGTCACCCACTTCGACGACCGTCTCTTCGGACTTGGCGCGCCAGTTCTTGAGGGTCTCGTCGAGGGTCTTCTTGATGTGCTTCTCCTTGTCGCGGAGCGAAGCGGCTTTCTCGAAATCCTGCTCGCCGATCGCCCCGATCTTCTCGCGGTTCACCTCTTCGATGTCCGCTTCGAGCTGCTTGATTTCCGGCGGGCGGGTCATCGTGCCGATGCGGGCGCGGGCACCGGCCTCGTCGAGCACGTCGATCGCCTTGTCGGGCAAATAACGGCCGGTGAGGTAGCGGGACGTGAGCTTGACCGAGGCTTCCACGGCTTCCGGCGTGAAGCGCGCCTTGTGGTGCGTCTCGTACTTTTCCTGCAAGCCCTGCATGATCTTGATGGCGTCCTCGACCGAGGGCTCCTCGACCTTGACCTGCTGGAAGCGGCGTTCGAGCGCGGCATCCTTTTCGATGTACTTGCGGTACTCGTTGAGGGTCGTCGCGCCGACCACCTGCAGTTCCGAGCGGGAGAGCGCGGGCTTGATGATGTTCGACGCATCCATCGCGCCTTCGGCCGAGCCGGCACCGACGATGGTGTGCAGCTCGTCGATGAACAGGATGACGTTCTTCACCTTGCGGATTTCGTCCATCACCGCCTTGATGCGCTCCTCGAACTGGCCGCGGTACTTGGTGCCGGCGACCATCAGCGCGAGGTCGAGGGTGATCACCTTCTTGTCGCGGAGGATTTCCGGCACGTTGCCCGAGGAAATCTCCTGGGCCAGGCCTTCGACGATCGCGGTTTTGCCGACGCCGGCTTCCCCGATCAGCACCGGGTTGTTCTTCGTGCGGCGGCAGAGGATCTGGATCACGCGTTCGATTTCCGACTCGCGGCCGATGACCGGGTCGAGGCCGTTCTCGCGGGCCAGCTTGGTCAGGTCCCGGCCGAACGCACGGAGCGCCGGGGTCTTGGTCTTGCCCTCGGCTTCGGGCTCCTCGTTCTCGTTGCCCTCGTCCTCGAAGCCTTCTTCGTCGTCATCCGCTTCATCGTCGTCGTCATCGTCGGGCGTGAAGTTCGGATCGATTTCGGCGAGGATCTCGTTGCGGGTGCGCTGGATGTCGACATCCATGCGGCGCAGCACGCGGGCGGCGACGCCTTCCCCCTCGCGGAGCAGGCCGAGCAGGATGTGCTCGGTGCCGACGTAGCTGTGGTTGAGCGCCTTGGCTTCCTTATTGGCAAGGGCGAGCACCTTTTTGACGCGGGGCGTGTAGGGGATGCTGCCGGAAATTTTCTGGCCGGTGCCGGAGCCGACTTCCTTCTCGACCTCCATGCGGACGCTCTCGAGGTCGAGCCCCATGCGTTCGAGCACGTTGACCGCGACGCCTTGGCCCAGCTTGATCAGGCCGAGCAGCAGATGCTCCGTGCCGACGTAGCTGTGGTTGAAGCGGTCCGCCTCCTTCCGGGCGAGTGCCAGCACCTGCTGGGCTCTGGGTGTGAAGTTGTTCATAGGATGTCGGGTTCTTGATCGGGTGAATCGTTCTTTTTCCTTGTTGAACCAATATCAGGGGCCTGAAGGCTTTGCAACCGGGAGCGGACGATTTCCGCGCGAATCGAATCGCGTTCTTCCGGCGAGAGTTTCCGGCCGCTGTGTAGCTGGAGGTGTGCCGGTTGGATGTCCATCAGCAGGGCGTCGCAGGATTTCACCGTATCGGCCGGCAGAAATCCGAGATCCCCGCCGAGGCGGAGCAGGGAAAGGTGGTTCAGCGCCTCCTTGGAATCGATGATCCAGGCGTGCCGCAGCACCCCGTAGGCGCGGCCGATCTTGTCGGCAACCATCTCCGGATCATCCTCGAGCAGCTTGTCGCGGGCGTTCCGCTCATGGGTCGCAACCTGGGCGATGACGCGCTCCAACCTCCGCAAAATGGTCTCTTCGCTTTCGCCAAGGGTCGACTGGTTGGAGATCTGGAACAGATTGCCGAGCGACTCGGTGCCCTCGCCATAAAGGCCGCGGACCGCGAGGCCGATCTTGTTCACCGCTTGCAGGACCTGCCCGATCTGGTCACCCAGCACCAGGGCGGGAAGATGAAGCATCGCCGAGGCGCGCATGCCGGTGCCGAGGTTGGTCGGGCAAGTCGTGAGGTAGCCGAGTTCGTGGTCGAAGGCGAGTTCCAGCGATTGCTCCAGTTCTTCATCGACCGTGGCCAGCGACTCGTAGGCGGCGCGCAGCGACATGCCGGGTCGGATCGACTGCATCCGCAGGTGATCCTCCTCGTTCAGCATGAGGGCGATCGACTGGCGGCGCTCGATCACCGCCGCGCTGCCTTCACCGCGGGCGGCGTGCTCGCGGCTGATCAGGTGACGCTCGACCAGCACCTGCTTTTGCACGGAGCTGAGATCGTCGAGTTCCTGCGAAAAGGCGTCCTTCATGCAAGGCAGCGCCTCGACCGCGGGGCGCATCACCTCAAGGGCGTGGCGGCGCTGCTCCTTCTTCGCCCAGCCGGGGAAGGACTCGCCCTTCAGGTTGCGGGCGAGGCGGATCCGCGAGGTCAGGACGATGGCGTTGTCGGCCCCTTCGCCGGTCATCCAGTCGGCGGGGTTTTTGACAAGAGTGGCGAAGCGCATCATGGCGGTGGTCAGTCGGTGGCCGGGGTGGCGCGGATTTCGATCTGGCGGATCTCGTCGCGCAGTCCGGCGGCTTCCTCGTAGTTCTCGGCGTTCACGGCGAGGTCCAGCTTGCCGCGCAGCTCTTCGAGCCGCTGGGTGCGCGCGTGGAGTTCCATCAGGCCGGCGGGCACCTTGCCGCAGTGCTTGGTGCCCTTGTGCATGCCGCGCAGCATCTGCGAGACCTCGTCGTGGAAAGTGGTGTAGCATTCCGCGCAGCCGAAGCGGCGGATCCGCCGGAGGTCGTCGAGCGTGAAACCGCAGCCGGCACAACGCCGGGCGGCCCCCATTTGGAAAGGCGCCGGCGTCGAGACCTTGCCACCGGTTTTACCCAGCAGCATTTCCGCCAGCGCGAAGCCCGTGGGATCGGTCACGCCCTTCTCCTTGGCGCAGCTGTCGCAAAGGGCGATTTTCTTGATTTGCCCGCCCACCAGTTGGGTGAGGTGCACCTTTGCTTTCTTGCCGCAGATGTCGCAGTCCATTGACAAACCAAGCTAAGAGCGCCCGGCCGGAATGCGAAAGGAAATCTCCCGGCAAGTGCGCGTTTTCTCAATCGATGGGCGTGCCGGTGGTCGAAGCCAGCTGCTTGAAGGCCGTGATGAAGCGCTTGGTGAGCGGTCCGGGCTTGCCGTCGCCGATGACACGGCGATCGAGCGAGATCACCGGGATGACCTCCGCCGCGGTGCCGGTCAGGAAAAACTCATCGGCGACAAAGAGGTCGTAGCGGGTCATCGAGCGCTCCACCTTCGGAATGCCGAGCTGGTCGGCCAGCTCCAGGATGACCTGGCGGGTGATGCCGTCCAACGCGCCGTCGCTGACCTGCGGCGTGTGGAGCACGCCGTCGCGCAGGATGAAGATGTTATCGCCGGTGCATTCGGCCACGTAGCCCTGCTCGTTGAGCATTACGGCTTCCAACGCGCCGGCCTGCACCGCCTCGACCTTGGCCATGACGTTGTTCAGGTAGTTCAGCGACTTCACCTGCGGCATCAGCGCGCCGGGGGTCGGGCGGCGGGTCGCGGAAGTGATGACCGACAGGCCGTTCTCGTAGTGCTCCGCCGGATAGAGACTGATCGTGGACGCGATGATGAACATGCTGGCCCGCTTGCAGAGGTAGGGACTGAGTCCCATCGTCCCGGTGCCGCGGGTGACGACCAGACGGACGTAACCGTCGTCGAGACCGTTCGCCGCGACCGTCTCGACCACGAAACGGGTGACCTCTTCCGGAGTCCAAGGGATTTCCAGCACGATCGCGCGGGCGGAGTCGAAGAGCCGGCGGATGTGCTCATCCAGCCGGAAGACCCGGCGGTTGTAGAAACGGATGCCTTCAAACACGCCGTCGCCGTAGAGCAAGCCGTGATCGAACACGGAGATTTTCGCCGCGGATTCATCCACCAATTCGCCGTCGAGCCAGATTTTCATGGGAAAAGTCGGAGTAGCCTAGAGCCCGGTGGCAAGCTGGCAAGCCCCTCGTTCGGCGAATCCGGGTGTCCGTTCAGGGCATCCCTTCCGCGGCCGGCTCGTCGCCCTCCGCCGGCTTCACATCGGTCAGCGATTCCCAATCCACCGCGCCGTGGTCGATCCGCAGCAGCTCGCTGGCATAGACCGCGTCGTCGTTCTTCGGATCCATCTCGGCGGACAGCTCGGTGAAAATCCGGGCAAGCAGGGCGTTCTCCGCCCCGCCTTGCTGCTTCAGCATCTGGCCCCGCGTGAAAAGCAGGCTGGCCAGCACGCCGGGACGGTAGTCACCCGGCACTTCTTCCGGCAGCACGCCGCGGGAAAGCTGGAAACTGAGGACCAGCGCCTTGCGGTTGCGCGGCGAAAGGTGCAAGGCGAGCGCCACCAGCCGGCGGGCCTCCGCCAGGGAGGCCGCGCTGGCCTTGGCCGTGGCGACGCGGTTCGCGGCATAACCCGAAAGATTGTCGGCGTATTCCTCCCGCTCGCGGTCGAGCATTCCCAGCGCTTCGGTGAACACCCCCGCCCCGGTCTTCGGCGGATTCCATTCGAACTTCGCCGCATCCTCCGCCGCGAAGACGGGGAGACAGAGGCTGAGGACGATGGCTTGCCAGCGGCGGATCACGGCGGCTAGGTTTCCGCTCCAGCCCGGCCATTGCAAGTGACAAGTCCCCGCGATTCGAAAGACGACCTGCGCCGCGCCCTCCGCCGCTCGCGGCCGGACGGGGATTGCCAGCCCGCCCAGTCCGCGCAAATCCACCGCCACCTTCGCGAATGGCTGGCCGGACAACCCGCGCGGACCATCGCCGCCTTCGCCGCGCTCCCCGGCGAACCGATGCTGTTGGAACTGCTCACCGACTTTCCGGACCGGCGCTGGGTGCTGCCGCGGATCGACGGGGAAACGATGCGCTTTCATTTCGCCGATCCCGCCCGCCTTTCCGCCGGCAGCTTCGGGATCCAAGAGCCACCGGCCGACGCCCCCGTCTGCGCGACCGGGGAAATCGACCTCTTCCTCTGTCCCGGCATGGCCTTCTCGATCCAAGGCGTGCGCCTCGGCCGCGGCAAGGGATACTACGACCGGGCGCTGGCGGAGGCGTCGCCGGAAGCGACGAAGGTAGGCGTCTGCTTCAGCGAGCAGTTTCTGGCCGAACTTCCGTCAGAACCGCATGACATTCCGATGGATTTTCTGGCGACTCCGATTGGTGTTTCCTCCTGCCGTTAGACCCACTCCGGCACCGTCAGCTTGAACTCCGGGATGGGCGCGAAGACCCACTCGCCGCCGCCGGTTTCCCCGAAGAACGCCCCTTCCGCCAAGGCATCGCCGCGGGTCACGTGGTAGCTGTTGTAGGAAAAGCTCTCGCCCGGCGCGATCACCGGGGTCTGACCCACCACACCGTCGCCTTCGACCACCGTGACCTCGCCGTCGTCCTCCCGCACGATCCATTTCCGGCCGCGGATCGTCACCTTCTCACCGGACTCGTTCTTGATCGAAATGAAGTACACGAAGGGATGCGGACGCTCATCGGGAGCATCCAGGCTGGGCATGTAGATCACGTCGTCCACCCGGACGCTCAGCCCGTCGAGTTTCCGCATTATCGGGGTCATGTCCGACGACTTTGGACCCTGTTTCCAACCCCTGCCAAGCGCCAAGGCGGGATAATTCGGCATGCCGCTCAGCGATCCGGCCCTGTCCAAGGCTGCGGCTGGCTTCATGCCCGTCTTGATTGCCATCTCCAAAACAAAAATCCGAGTCCTAACAGCGCAATCAGAAACGGGCCACCGATCCGCTGGGGGCGGTCCCATTCCTCCCGTGCCGAAGGAAATCCCGGGATCTTGGTGACCTTGCCCGAGGGCGAAATCACCTCGACCGTCACGTTGAGCAAAGTCACCCGGTCCACCGCCGTGCCGCCGGACTTGTAGGGCATGCGATACTTGAATTCCTCCAACGCGAACTCCACCCCGCCGATGCTGAGATAGCGTTAAGAGTGCGGGCGCGAGTGGATGGCTTGGAGGAGTTTGGACAAGTCGAACGGTTTGGGGAAGTGATCGTCGAAGCCGGAGGCGAGGCAGCGCTGGCGATCGCTGTCCTGGGCATAACCGGAGATGGCGATGAAGAGGGCGTCGGCAAACGGCGCTTCCGCGCGGAGGATGCGGGCGACCTCATAGCCGTCGAAGCCGGGGAGGCCGAGGTCGAGGAGGAGGACTTCGGGGCGGAATTCCCGGGCGGCCGCCACGCCGGCGGGGCCGCTGTGGGCGCAGCGCGTCTCGCAGCCACGCAGTTGCAGGAGCAGTTCGAGCGATTCAGCGGCGTCGATGTGGTCATCGACGATGAGCACGCGCACGGGCTTCGGCGGGGCGGAGTCGGAGACGTGCGCTGCGGGCGCGCTCCCGGCGGCCGGCCATTCGAGCAGCGACGGCAGTCTCACGGTGGCGGTGGTGCCGGCATTCGTGCCGGCGCTTTCGACCGTGACGCGCCCGAAGTGCATTTCGACGAGCGATTTCACCACGTTGAGGCCGATGCCGAGACCGCCGAGCGCGCGGTCGAGGGTGCTGTCGGCCTGGCGGAAAAGGTCGAAGATGCGGGGCAGGAGCTCGGGTGGAATGCCTGCGCCGCTGTCGGTGATGGACACCACCACCTCGCCCTCCTGATGCTGCGCGTGAAGTGAAATGCGGCCGTTGCCCGGCGTGTATTTCGCGGCGTTGGTGAGAAGATTCACGAAAACCTGCTCAAGCCGCGGCGCGTCTCCATTCACGCGGAGCGGGCTCCCGATGTCGCTCGTGAAGGTCTGCCCCCGGCCGTCGAAAAGCGGGCGTACGGCGGCGACCGCCTGTTCCAGCACAGGGCCGAGATCCAGTGCTTCGACGCGCAGTTCGACGCGCCCGCGATTGATTCGCGCCACATCGAGCAGGTCGTCCACCATACGGGAAAGTTGCATGCTCTGGCGGTCGATGACCTTGGCGGCCGCTTGGCAGGCCACGTGGTTCTGAGGCACTTCGACGCCAATCTGCACGGCGTGGCGGATGGCATTGAGAGGGTTGCGTAGTTCGTGGCCGAGCATCGCGAGAAACTCGTCTTTCCTTTGGGCTTCCTCGCGGATGGCGCGCTCGGCGTTCGTCCGTGCGGTCACGTCGAGGTTGGTGCCGACCACCCACTCCGCTTTGCCTTCCTCATTGGTGCGGACAGTTTCCACGGCTTGGATCCAGCGGCATTCCCCATTTTCCGCGCGGACGATGCGAAAATCGCGGGTGCTATTGCCGAGCCGGCGCACGGTTTCGGCGAGCAGTTCCTCCTGGGGCACCAGATCCTCGGGCAGCAAGGCGCGGCGCCATGTCTCGTAGGTCACCAGGCCATCCGTGGTCGGCGCCACTCCATAAATCCGGAACATCTGCGCATCCCAGCGGATGAAGCCGGTGAAAAGGTTCCATTCCCAGATCCCCACCCCGGTCGCAGCGGTGGCAAGGCGCATGCGCTCCTCATTCGCCTGCAGCGCCTCCTCCGCCGCGTTGCGTTCGGTGATGTCGCGCACGACCCGCGAGCTGCCGATGATCTTGCCCGCCGCATCCTTCAGCGGCGAGAGGGTGATCGACGCGTGAAACTCCCGCCCGTCCTTCGCTTGCCGGACCGTTTCAAAAGTCCCCCCGCGCTGCCCGGCGGCGATGTTCCGCTGCATCTCATGCTCCGCTTCCTTCCGCGCCGCGGGGATGAGCCGCATGATGGACGTGCCGATGATTTCGTCCGCGCGATAACCGAAAATTTGTTCCGCCCCGCGATTCCAACTGGTCACGATCCCCTCGCGATCTTCGCTGAAAAGCGCGTCGTGGGACGACTCGACGATGGCCGCCAGCCGCGCCACGGTTTCCTCCGCCCGCTTGCGTTCGGTGATGTCGAGCACGACGGCGAGAAGGCCTTGATAGCGACCCGCGGCATCCCGCAGCCCGGCCACGTTGCTCTGCACCTGAAAAATCGTACCGTCCTTGCGGCGGCAGTTTTTTTCGATCTGGAAGTCCGGTCCGCCCTCCGCGAGCCGCCGGACGTTTTCGAGCGTCAAGTCCAGGCTGCTCGCATCGGTGACGTCGGCCACATTCCTCCCCAGCAGCTCGACCTGGCTGAAGCCGAGCATCTCGCACCAGCGGTCGTTCACCAAAGTCATGTTGCCGTGCACGTCGGTCTGCACGATGCCCGCGGGCGACTGCTTGAAGATCCGGCGCAACCGTTCTTCTCTTTCGCGCAGCGCTTCCGTGCGCTCGGCCACGCGCTGTTCGAGCGTTTCATTCAGCACGCGCAGCTGCTCCTCTGCCCGGCGGCGTTCAGTCATTTCGGCCAGCAGGGAGCGGTTGGCCAGCCCGCACTCGCGCTGCGTGCGGTGCAGCTCGGCAAAGACGGCGACCTTCGAGCGGAGAATGGACGCGTTCACCGGCTTGTGCAGGTAGTCCACAGCGCCGCTGTCGTAGCCTGTGAGGACGTGCTGGTCTTCGTTGTAGTAGGCCGTGAGGAAGATGATCGGCACGCGCGCGGTTTTCCTCCGCTCTTTGATGATCTGCGCCAGCTCGAAGCCGGTCATGCCGGGCATGCGGATGTCGAGGATGAGCAGCGCGAATTCCTCGGCGACCAGCGCGAGCAGCGCCTGGTCGGCGGATTCCGCGCGGACGAGCCGATAACCCGGATCGGCCAGCACGGTTTCGAGCACGGTGAGGTTCTTGGGCTCATCGTCCACGATCAGGATGTTGATGGGTTGGTCCATGGTTTTTAGCGGAAAAGCCAGACACGCATCAGCGACAAGAGCTGGTCCGTGTTCACCGGCTTCGCGATGTAATCGCTGGCCCCCGCGTCCAGGCATTTCTCGCGGTCGCCTTTCATGGCTTTCGCGGTGAGCGCCAAAATCGGGAGCGTGCGGAACTCGGGGGCGCTGCGGATTTCGCGCATCGTTTCGTAGCCGTCCATCTCGGGCATCATGATGTCCATCAGTACGAGGCTGAGTCCGGGCGTTTGCCGGATCAAATCAATGGCGCTGCGGCCGTTGTTCGCGGCGATCACTTCCATTTCATAGTCCTCCAGCACGGCGGTGAGGGCGAAGATGTTGCGGGCGTCGTCATCGACGATGAGCACTTTGCGCCCGCGCAGTGTTTCGTCGGGCACGTGAGGGTGTGGCGTTCCTTTGCGCTTCCACGCGGGCGGTGCCTTTGTCGGCAGGGTGCGGACAATGTCGGTGCTGGTGTGATGCAGCGGCACAAAGAGGGTGAAGGTGCTGCCTTGTCCGTGGACGCTGCTGAGATTGATCTCGCCCCCGAGCAGCGCTGCCAGCTCGCGGCTGATGGCGAGTCCGAGGCCGGTGCCGCCGTATTTGCGGGCGGTGCTGGCGTCGGTCTGCTGGAAGGCCTCAAAGATGAGCCGCTGCTTCTCCGGCGCGATGCCGATGCCCGTGTCCGTGACGGCGAAGGCGATGACCTGCGGGGACTTGCTGAGTACGGGGTGATCTGGCGTCCAGCCCTGCGTGGCCACATCCACGTTCACTTCGACTTTGCCGAGGGCGGTGAACTTCATGGCGTTGGAGAGCAGGTTCTTGAGAATCTGCTGGAGCCGCTTCGGGTCGGTGTCCATGGCCTTCGGCAGGCCGGGGGCGAAGCTCACGTTGAAGGGCAGGTTCTTTGCCTCGGCGACGTGCCGGAAGTTCCGGTCGATGGTGTCGCGCAGGCGGGCGAGGGCGATTTGCTCGATATCGATGCTGACGGTGCGGGACTCGAGCTTGGAAAGGTCGAGAATGTCGTTGATGAGGTCGTGCAGATCTTTGCCCGAGGAGTGGATGTGGCCGGAAAACTCGACCTGCTTGGCGGTGAGGTTGCCCGCTTTGTTTTCGGCGAGCTGCTGGCTGAAGATGAGGATGGAATTGAGCGGCGTGCGCAGCTCGTGGCTCATGTTCGCGAGGAACTCGGACTTGTAGCCCGAGGCGCGCGCCAGCTCGGCCGCTTTTTCCTCGAGCGCGTTGCGGGCCTGCTCGAGCTCGGCGTTCTTGCGCTCGATCTCGACGTTTTCATTCGACTTCGTGCGCAGCTCCTCGTTGGTCTGCTCGAGCGATTGCTCGAAACGTTTGCGTTCGGTCACGTCGCGGGCGGCGGCGAAGACACCGAGGACGTTGCCCTTGTCGTCCCGGTAAACCACGGCGTTGTAAAGCACGTCCACGATGCGGCCGGTCGTGTGGCGGATGGCGAGCGGGTAGTCGCGCACGAGGCCCTCGGAGAAGACCTGCCGGTAGCCGGCGCGCGCGTTGTCCGGCGCGGTGAAGTAATCGGAGAAGTCCGTGCCGATGAGCTGCTCGCGCGGCACGCCCGTCGCCTGCACGGAGGCTTCATTCACGTCGGTGATCTTGCCCTGCGCGCTGATGGTGACGAGCGGGTCGAGCGATGCCTCGATCAGAGAGCGGGCGTATTGCGAGGCCTGCTTCTGCACCGTCACGTCGCGCGCGGCGGCGAACGCGCCCAGCACCTTGCCCTGGTCGTCCCGGTAAACGGCGGCGTTGTAAAGCACGTCCATGACGCGGCCCGAAGTGTGGCGGATGGCCAGCGGGTAGTCCTTCACGTAGCCCTCGGAGAAAACCTGCCGGTAGCCGGCACGTGCGTTGTCCGGCGCGGTGAAGTAATCGGAGAAGTCCGTGCCGATGAGCTGCTCGCGCGGCACGCCCGTCGCCTGCACGGAGGCTTCATTCACGTCGGTGATCTTGCCCTGCGCGCTG
>JBIPNO010000015.1:0-112117 GCA_044372775.1 Haloferula sp. | reverse complement strand
AGAGGCTGTCGGGAAACGAAATCGGAAAGGCGGTCGATCCGCCCGGAGGCCAGGACGGAAGCAATTCTTCTCCAGATTTCCGCCGGGAGGTCGTTCCGGGGCCCACCGGGCGGCATCTCGGGCTCTGATGGCTTCTCCCGTGGCTCCGTGGGGCGGGCGCAGTCCTCCGTTCAGTAGCCCGCGGGCGCCGTTCGCGACCGGATCGCGTCTAACAGGCCGTCGAGCCCCACCAGGTTCAGCACCCGGGTGAAGTTGTAGGCCCAGGCGCTGAGTCCCATTTCGGCTCCGGCCAACGCGAGCCCGCGGCAAAGCAGGCCGCCGTGCCCGTGCCGGTCCTTGATGGTACCGAAGGGGTGCTCGACCAATCCGGCGCGCTTGCGCATGATCGCGGGCTCGGCGGCGAGGCGGTCCCGCGCCCGGACGAGGACTTCCTCATGAACGCTGACGAGGAGTTTGCGGAAAGTGCTCTTGGTGCACTTCGCGCGGACCGGACATCCGCGGCAGGCGGCGGCGCTGTAATAAGTGAGGGAGCCGCCGTTCGGGTCGTCGGTTTTGAGGTCGGCCTTGCGCGGCAACACTTGTCCCTGCGGGCAGAGATACGCGTCGCCCTCCGGGGCGCGGGTGAAGGCGTCGTTTTTATAGAGACCGTTGGAGTCGCTTTTCTGCTTCTGCACCGGGGCCAGGGCGATGGTGCCGTGGGACTCGCAGGCGGCGTGTTGCGGACCGGTGCCGAAGCCGGTGTCGGCAATGGCGGTGAGCGGCGCGTCAGCAGGCAGGCCGAGATCTTCCTTGGCCTGCTGGGCGATGGGATCAAGCGAGTGCTGGTCGTTCCCCTGCTGGGTCACCTCGATGGTGGCGATGAGGTGGTGCTTGTCGTCGACGGCGGCCTGGACGTTGTAGCCGATGGTGGTCTTGCCACCTTTGCGCAACTGCCGGCAGTCCGGATCGGTGAGGTTGACCTGGCCGGTGGGGCTTTCTTCACAAGCGGCCTGATGGGCTTCAAGGACGACCTTGCGCTCCCGGATCTTGTCGAGCTTGCGGCGCAGCTCCTTGGCGCCGTCCTCCGCGGAACGCACCGGGCTGCCGGCACCGTCGGCCTCGGCGAGGGCAGATGTGTAGCGGTCGATGGCCTTGTCGATGCCTTCGATGAGTTTGGCCAGCTTGGCCTTGGTGAAGCTGCGCGTGGTGCTGTTGACCGCCTTGATGAAGGTGCCGTCGATGGCGACGAGTTCCTTGCCGAAGAGCCGCAGCTCGAAGCAGATGAGGTTGAACTCCCTCAAGATGGACTTGAGCGGCTTGGGGTGGACCTTGCGGAAAAGCGCGATGGTGCTGTGGTCGGGGCGCAGGTTGCGCGTCAACCAGATGGCCTGCAGGTTCTCGGCGCAGGCGGTTTCGAGCCCGCGGCTGGAGCGGGTGCGCTTGAGGTATCCCCAGAGGTAGAGTTTGAGCAGGGTGCCGGGGTGATAGGAGCTGCGTCCTTCCGACGCATCATCGCGGACCTTGAAGCCGACGGCGGGGAGATCGAGCGAATCGACGAAAGCATCAATGGCCCGCACCGGGCTGGCAGGCGGGACGTAATCGTCGATCGCCGGCGGGAGGAGCATGGGCTGGAACCGGTCCGTGCCTTCGATGTACTGCGCCATCCGCTGAGGATCGGATTTCAGAATGAAATCTCAAGCCGGGGTTTCCCGACAGCCTCTTCAGCCGGACGAGTGGTTCCTCCGGTTCCGCCGCACCCTGAAAGCCCGCATCGCCCGTGCTTCGTCCGGCTGAAGCCGGGACTACTTACCACTGCGTTTGGAGTCGCTCGTGGTGGGGGACATTGCCACTTGTAGCTTGAACCGGAAATCACAGCCAGATACCAAGATTCATGCCGTATCTCTGGAGAAAATTGACCCCGGAGCGCCGGGAGGCTTGGCTTGCTTATCGCAAGCTGCTCAAGCGCCCGTGGCATTGCCCTCCGCATTTCGACCAAGGTGCCATCTTCTATCATCTGACGGGCGCTTGCTTCGAGCATCGGCCTCATATCGGGCATTCGGACTCGCGGCTCGCATCCTTCTGCGAAAGTCTGATTGCCGCGTTCGATGATCCCCCTGCCGCCTGGTGCGTGCTTCCCAATCACTATCACGTCTTGGTGAGGTGCCGCGATCTCAAGGCGACGACAAAGGCATTGGGCCGATTTCATGGCCGGCTTTCCTATGATTGGAATGGCGAAGAAGGAACCCGGGGCCGGCAAGTCTGGCATTCCGTCTCGGATCGGGGCATGCGAAACCCCGATCACTTCTGGGCGACGGTGAACTATATCCACAACAACCCGGTGAAGCACGAGTATGTCTCGAAATGGGAAGACTGGCCGTTTTCGAGTGCACCTGATTTTCTCGCCGAGATGGGTCGTGAAGCCGCGCTCGAGATCTGGCGTCGCTACCCGGTTCTCGATTACGGGAAAGGCTGGGATGACTGAGCGTCAAGAAGAGGTGGTATGTAGTCCCGGCTTCAGCGGGACACAGCACGGGCGATGCGGACTTTCAGGGTGTGGCGGAACCGGAAGAACCACTCATCCGGCTGAAGCCGGGACTACGTACCACTGGGTACGACGTCGTTCGTGGCGGGGGGCATTGCCACCGGCACTGCGAGACGACCAAGGATGTCGTTCCTCACCCTTGGCGAGAAGGTCATCATCGGGTGCAGCGGGCAGGGGATGCTGAGGTTTTCGGCGCGGTCCCAGCGGGAGCTGGTGGACGGCAGGATGATCAGGTCGGCGGGGGTGCGGTAGGAGACGATGGGGATGTCGCCGAGGCGGTCTTCGGTCTTGGCGAGCTGCTGGAGGAACTCGCTGCCGGGGCGCATCTGGCGCGCGCCTTCGCCGTAGAAAAGGTGGGCCATCTCGGTGCCGTGGTGCGGCGAGGAGATGGTGAAGAAGGCATCGCAGCGCTTCGCCCCGCCGAGTTCCTGGAGGTAGTGGCGGCTGATCAGGCCGCCCATGCTGAAGCCGATGACGACCAGCCGTTCGTCCGGGCCGAAGCGGGCGTCGATCTCGCGCTTGAGCTGCGCGGCCATGACCGGGAGGCCGTCGCGGCCGTCGGCGGGCTTGAGCGAGGGGGTGAGGCATTCGATCCCGCGCTTCTCAAGGTCCTTGCGGAGGAAACCGAAGCAGCGCCACTGGGTTTGGAAGATGCCATGGACCAGCACGACGCGCTTCGCCGGGATCTTGCGGGCCTCCGCGCCATGGGACAGCGTGGCCATGGCGAGGGTGGAGAGGAGGACGCGCTTCAGCATGCGGCGATGAAACCACGGCGGAGGTGTCCGCGGAAGATACAATTTTTTGCGTCAACCATCGAGCAAAGCGTCGATCCGCTGCATCTCGGTGACCTGCCATTTCATCGCGCCGACCTGTTCGGTGGCGACGTTGATCTCGAGTTCGGAGGCACCGAGGGTGATGTGGGCGAGCTGGTTGCGGGTGGCTTCGGCGTTGCGCGCGAGGTCTTCCAACTGAGTGGTGACGCCGGCGATGCGCTCGCGGAGGGCTTCCGGCTTGACCTTGGAACGAGCGAGCAGGGTGAGCTTGTGGCAGAGCGGCCAGAGGGAGGAAAGCGACTCGTCGGTGCGGCGGGCGAGCTCGGCGCGGAGTTCGGACGGGAGGTGCGGATTGGCGGGGTCGGCGGCGGCTTCCTGGAGGGCGAGCAGCTCGCGGACGGCCTCGAGCATGCGGGGTTTGAGGTCCTCGCCGGGGAAGGGGACCTTGAAGCGAAGGGTGCTGATCAACTGGTCGTGATCGCCGCTTTCCTGGAGGAGCTGGAGGGCGGCGGCGTAGTTGTTCTCGTCCATCGCGGTCTGGGCCTGGCCGGATTTGGAGAGCAGGCGGTAGCCGGCCCAGGCGAGGAGGCTGGCCAGGGCGATCACGCCGACGAAGGCCAAGGAGATGCGCCAGAAGTAGACGGCGGCGATCAGCAGGGCGAGGGCGAAGAGCCAGGAGAGGGGGCTTGAGGATTCATCCGCCATGTTCTTGGTGGAGAGGATCGGTGACGCGGGGGGAGACGCCAAGGGGAATTCTCGGATGGAACGAACCGCGGAGTCGCGGAGAGAGCGGGGAGAGCGGGGAGAGCGGGGAGAGCGGGGAGAGCGGGGAGAGCGGGGAGAGCGGGGAGAGCGGGGAGAGCGGGGAGAGCGGGGAGATTGGGGAGATTGGGGAGATTGGGGAGATTGGGAGATTGGGAGATTGGGAGATTGGGAGATTGGGGAATTGGGGGGCTGGAGTTGGAGG
Source organism: Haloferula sp. (assembly GCA_044372775.1). Taxonomy (GTDB): domain Bacteria; phylum Verrucomicrobiota; class Verrucomicrobiia; order Verrucomicrobiales; family Akkermansiaceae; genus Haloferula. The sequence goes on along the minus strand of JBIPNO010000015.1, from coordinate 107,856 downwards.
GCTTCACGGTTGGTGAACGGCGGCACCGGGCGTCAATCGCGGTTCGATGGCTTTCCATTGGCGCACAACCGTCCAAGCCGACTAAAGATCGGCGCTCCCTTTTGAGGCGGCGCTGCCGCGCCGCGGATCTAGCATCCACGATCTGCGATCTGCCATCTGCCATCTGCCATCTGCCATCTGCCATCTGCCATCAGGCCGCTAGGCCGCTAGGCCTCACGAGAGGGCGAGCGGGCCGCCGTTGCAGAAGTCCTGCTGACCGAAGATCGGAATGTGGTGGCCGAAGGCGTGGGCGAGGGAGAGCCAGAGGCGGTTGTGGGGGACGTTGTCGAACTGCATCGCCTGGCCGGTCTTGAAGCCGAGGCCGCCGCCGAGGAGGACGAAGGGGATGTCGTCGAGGGTGTGGCTGTTGCCTTTGCCGAGCTCGTTGGTCCAGACGATGGTGGTGTGGTCGAGCATGGTGCCCTGGCCGCCGGGCTCGGGGATGCTGTCGAGCTTCTTCGCGAGATAGGCGAACTGTTCGCAGAGCCAGATGTTGATCTTCACCAGCTTCTCCTGGGCGTCGGCGTTGTTGTCGGGCTCGTGGGAGAGGTGGTGGTGGTCCTCGTGGATGTCGAGCCAGCGCATGCGGGCCTGGCCGACGCTGTTGGTGTATTGGAGGGTGGCGACGCGGGCCATGCCGTTTGCCATCGCGTTGACGAGGAGGTCGGCCTGCATGTGGCTGATCTTCGGGATGCCGTCGTTGTCGAGGGCGACGCCGGGCTCCAGCGCGGGCGGCGGGAAGAGCAGGTTGGCGGTGCCGGGGCTCTGGAGGTCCTTCTCCATCTCGCGGACGAAGGTGGCGTGTTGGTCGAGCAAGTCCTTCTCGGCGGGATCGACATGGGCGGCGATGGTGCGGAGGTCGTCGCGCACTTCATCGAGCACGCTGCCGACATTCTCGCGGTCCTTCATGCTGCCGTAGAGCTTTTCAAACAGCGCGTAGGGGTCGCTGTTCGGGGCGAGCGGCTGGTTGGGGCCGGCGTAGTTCTCGCGGGTCCACGGGTCGGCGCGGTTCGGGACGGCGACGCCGAGTTCGAGTGAGCCGAAGCGGGTGGCGGTTTCCGGGCGGGCCTGGAGGAAATTCTTGATCTCCTGGTCGATCGAGAGGTTGCGCGCCCAGCCGGCGGGCATGCCACCGCCGCCCTGGATGTTGCCGGGCAGGAGCTGGCTGGCGGTGAGCAGGCAGCTCATGCCGCGCATGTGGTTGTCGCCGTCGCCGCCGACCTTGTTGCAGACGCCCTTGAGGGTCATCAGGCGGTTCTTGAAGGGTTCGAGCGGGGCGAGGATGCGCTTGAGCTTGAAGTCCGGGCCGGTTTGGTCGGGCCAGAACTCGGGCTGGACGGTGCCGTTCGGGGTGAAGAGGAAGATGATGCGCCGGGTTTTGGCGCCGGGGGCGTCCTGGGCGAGCGAGGGGAGGGCGGGCAGGAAGGGCAGCGCGGCGGCGGAGAGGCCGAGCTGGCGGAGGAAGGAGCGGCGTGTGGTGAGGTTCATGGCTGGAAGATGGAACGAACCGCGGAGGCGCAGAGGTCGCGGAGGTGAACGCGGAGAGGACGGAGGATGTTGCGCGAACTTGATAGGCTTGCGGCAAGATGCCGCAGCCACGGTTTAACGGCTGGCTTGGTCGGGAGCGGGCAGGCCTTGGAGGGCGGTGAGGGTGTTGATGTCGACGAAGAGCTGGCGGACGTGGTGGCCGGAGGCGGTGAAGGAGGATTCGAGCTTCACCAGCGAATCGTGGCCGTAGACGACGGGGTTCTGCTTGATCGCGTATTGCAGGAGCTGGCGGATGAAGCCGCGGCGGGCGCCGGCGGATTGAACGGCGTGGCTGGCGAGGTCGCGCGGGCCGCGTAGGCGGACGAGTTCGCCTTCGAGGGAGTTGTAGTCGGCTTCGGGGTTGATGGGTTTGTCGTCCTCGGTGATGCGGAAGCGGCCGACGGCATCGAAGTTCTCCAGCGAGAAGCCGAGCGGGTTGATGGTCTCGTGGCAGGTCATGCAAGTCGCGTCGCGGGTCATTTCGGCGACCTTTTCGCGCATCGTCATCTTGGGATCGAACTTGTGGTTTTCAAACGCAATGGCCTGCGGCGGCGGCTTGAGGATGCCGCCGAGGACGTTGCGGGTGATGAAGACGCCGCGGTGGATCGGCGAGGTGCTGTCGGGGTGGGCGAGGCGGGCGAGCAGGAAGGGATGGGTGAGCACGCCGGCGCGCTGGGCGGGGTCGAACTTCACCGGCTGGAAACCGCCTCCATCGGGGACGGGAACGCCGTAGAATTGGGCGAGGCGGTCGTTGAGGAGGAGGTAGTCGGCTTCGAGCAGTTGGCGGTAGTCGGACTTCTCGCTCCACACGACCTGCTCGACGAAGCTCTCTAACGAACGGCGGAGATCGGCGACGACGGCGGCGTCGAAGCCGGGGAAGCGGGCGGCGTCCTTGCGCAGCAGGTCGCTTTCGGCATCGAGCTTGAGCCAGAGCTGGAAGAAGTCGTTGAGCTTCGCCTTGGCGCGCGGGCTGGCGACGAGCCGGAGCGCCTGGGCTTTCACCTGCTCCGGGGTGCGGAGCTGGCCGGCTTTCGCGGCGTCCAACAGAGGTTGGTCGGGCAGCGAATCCCAAGCGCCGAGGGCGAGCCGGGCGGCCACGGTGAAGTCGTTCTTTTCGCTGCCGAGTTCGGGATAGAGGAAGCGCGGCGACTTGATGATGAGGATGACGGCGCGCTTCACCGCCTGCTCCGGCGAGACGCCGTCGGCGAAGGGGCGCTCGACGTAAAGCTGGCGCTGCTCGTTGCTAAGCGGCCGGCGGAAGGCGCGTTCGGCGAAGGTGGCGATGAAGCCTTTCAGCTTGTTGGCGCGGTCGGGATCGTCGTCCTTCACGCCGCTGAGGTCGGGCAGGAGTCCGACGACATGGTTGGCGACTTCGATCGCCGCGGTGGTGGTCGCCTCGTGCCAGTCCTTGGAGATCCCGGTGCCGCGCTCGTACCCTTCGCTGGCGTCGTCGGCGGGAAAGGCGGTCGAGACGACGGCGACCTGGGCGGCCCAGGCGGGGGAGAGATACGGAGCGGCTAGTACTTCCCACTCGCCGTGGGGCGGTTTCCATTCGAGCCGGATGGAGCCGAGCTTCTCCTTGAACTTGAAGTAATCGAGCCGGAAGGGGTAGGCCCGGCCGCCGAGCAGGAAGACGCGCGCCTTGGCCTCGCGGACTTCCGCGCCGGAGCTGACCCAGTCGTCGATCAGCGCGACCTGGCGTTTCGCGCCGCTGTCGTCGCGCTGGTTGCCGTCGCCGCCCTGCGCCTGGCCGTTGAGGTAGAGGCGGACGCCGTTCGGGGTGACGGTCTTGAATTCATACCAACCCGTGGCGGGCGCGACCAACGAGCCGTCCCAGGCGATCGAGAACTGGTCGGTTTTCATGCCCTCGGCCGGCGGTCCCTCGCCGAAGTCGAAGGCGAGTACGCGGTCCTCGCGTTCGAGGGCCTTGCGGGACTTCTTGTTCATGCCGTCGGAGTCGAAATACTGCGCTTTCAGCCCCTTGCCCTCGCCGGGCGGCGAGTATTTGCCGAAGCTGCCGATCAGGTCGGCCACCGACTCACGGAACTGGCGGTTGGTGAGGCGGGCGAAGGCGGGCTTCGGGGTGGGCGTGGTTTTCGCGCGGGCTTCGGCGGAGTAGAAGGCGCCGTAGATGTATTCGGCGACGCGCTGGGATTCCTCGGCGTTGAGGAGGTCGGGGTCGTCCTCCGGCATCTTGCGGTCGATGTAGCGGGACAGCGAGTCCAGGTTGCGCTCGCCGTGCAGCGGCTCGTCGACTTCGTCGGGTGCGCCCTCGCCGTTCTTGCCGTGGCAGGAGGCGCAGTGCTGGGCGTAGATCGCCTCACCGCTCGCCGGCGCGTCCTGGGCGGGCAGGATGCCCGTCAGGCCGAGGCCGAGGAAGAGGTGGATGGGAAAGCGCGGCATGGTCGACGGCGGATACGTTCCGGAACCCTTGATGTTTCGGGGAAAATGCCCGTGCAAGGATGGCACGGGTCCGGAAATCCGCAGCCGGGATTTTTCAGGGCTTCACCGGCTGCAAGGCCACCGCGGCGCCGACCGGGGTGCCGTGGGCGTGGGAGCGGGAGCGGTCGGGCAACTGGCCGCCGACGAGGCGGTCGCCGTGGAAGAGGAGGACGGTGTTATCCCCGGCTTCGAAGCGGCGGGCGGGGGTGAAGTCCGCGGTGTAGAGGGCACTCTTGCTGAGCCGGACTTCATCGATCCAGCCGGTGAAGGCGCGGCTCGGGCGGCCGTCGCGGTCGGGGTCGGCACCGAGGTAGAGCGGGAGCTGGTTGCGGGTCCGCAGGCCGGTGGCGGGAGTGCTGCCGGCGGGCTTGCCGTCGAGGTAAAGAGTCACCGCCTGGCCATCGAAGACGCCGGCGAGGTGGGTCCAGGTGCCGGGCTTGAGGTGCGGCCCGGATTCCACGCTGGCGTAGCGGTCGCCGAGGTGGACGAGGAAGGTGACCTGGTTGCCGTTGGCGTGGAAGCCGAATTCCGAGCCTTCGGTCTTGGCGACGATGCCGGCGGTTTCTTGCAACGCGTCCGGCATGACCCAGGTCTCCAGCGTGAAGGGACCGTCGGGCAGGTCGAAGTCGGCGGACTCGACTTTCACGCCGGATGCGCGGTCGGTCACGTGGAGGGCGACCGGCGGGTCGGCGGGGACGAAAGCGTCCTCGGCGAGCGGGCCGAGGTCGAGCTGCATCGGCAGCTGGCGCTCGGGCAAGGTGGTGCGGGCGCTTTCCTCGAGGTAGTCGGTTTCCATCGAGAAGACCGGCACGCGGAAGTCGGCGTCGTAGATGCCGCCGTTCCGCGCAACGGCGAAGGTCATGGTCTGCTCGGTGCCGGGTGGGACGACGGCGTGCTGGTGGTCGGGCGTGATGGTCCAGCCCTTGGCGCGGGCGACCGACAAGGTGATTTCGAGCGGCCGGGCGGAGGGGTTGGCAAGCTTCAGTGCGTAGTTGCCGGAGCCCGTGCCGGAGGGATCGAGCGCGAAGGGCGCGGCGGGCCGCGGGGTCATGCCTTGGGCGAGGGCGAGGTCCTTGTAACGGTCGGGCGTGAAGAGCTTGGGATCGATCGCGCTGCCGACCGGCAGGGCGGCGACCTTGATGCCGTCGGGGCGGACGGTGACGACGTTGAAATGGTGCAGGTAGCCGAGCCGCGGAAAGTCGCCGGGGATGTGGCCGCCGGTGGCGGCGAGGGCGAAGTATTCGATGCCGTCCTTCACGCCATCGTAGCGCAGGCGGTGGATGTGGCCGGCGAAGCAGGCGCTGACGTTGCGGTTGGCGACGAGGAGTTGGTGGACCTTGTCCCAGTTGTTGCCGGGGTAGATGTCGGAGGCCCAGCGCGGGTGGTGCATGAAAACGAAGACGTGCTGGAGGGGCTTCATTTCCTCGAGCGACTTCTTCAGCCAGGCGAGCTGGGAGTCGCTGAACTTCTGTTGGGTGGGGTCGCTGAAGTTGCGTGGCTTGGCGGGATGGGCGGGATCGCCTTCGTCGGAGAAGAGCACGAGGAATCCGCATTTCTTGTGCTCGAACCAGTACCACAGCGGGCCGAAGTGCTTCTCGTAGGCCTGCTCGTGTTCGAGCGGCGGGCGGCCTTCGCCGCGCCAGTAGATGTCGTGATTTCCGGCGACCGGGAACCACGGCATGCGGAGGTTCTTCATGGTGCCGCGGTATTCGTTCATCTGGACCTGCCACTGGTCGGGGGCGTTGTAGCCCTGGATCAGGTCGCCGACGGTCATCACGAGGTCGGGGTCGAGCAGGTTGGTGTCGGTCACCGCCTGGGCCAGCACCTTGACGCCCTCCGGCGGGCCGCCGGTGCGGTCGCCGAAGATGATGAAGTGAAAGGCATCGTCGCTCTTCGGCAGGGGCAGCAGGACGGGGTTCGGGCGGTCGGTGCGGATTTCCGGCGGGTGGGCGGCGGCGATGCCCGGGGCGAGGACGGCGAGGAGGAAAAGAAGGCGGGTCATGGTGGCGGAGGGGAGGCTACGGGGCGGGCGGGGCTTTTCCATCGGGTTGGCGTGTCGCTTTTGGAACAGGGTGGAGAAGGCGGGCTGATTTCGCTGAAGCGACGAAGGTCCGGGAGGTCGTCGGCACGTTTTGAAACTGTTCGATTGAACATTCAAAAATCATCCTCTAGATTCCTGCCGTGGCCGCCGCCGTGATCGATGAACTGCGCAGGAAACTGCGGGAGAAATTCCCGGAGGCGCATGCGGCGTTGCCGGTGGCGGAGGAAGAAGCCCCGCCGGAGCAGCCGTTCGATCCCTCCTTTTTCCCGGTGGGAGCGATTTCCGAGGTGGTGGGCTCCGGGGTCGGGATGCTGGTGGCGGGCTTGCTGGGCGAGCCGGCGGAATGCGCGTCGCTGCCGGATTTCGTGTTGGTGGACGGGGGGGATGGTTTTGATCCGGGGTCTTACACCGCGCAGGCCTGTTCGCGGCTGCTGTGGGTGCGTTGTTTGACCGCGGAGGAGATGCTGAAGGCGGCGGACCTGCTGGTGCGCGATGGCAACGTGCCCTTCATCCTGCTGGATACCTGCGGGATCGCGCGGCGGGATTTGCAGGCGCTGCCGGGGTCGCTGTGGTGGCGGTTGAAATTGGCGGCGGAGGCGTCGGGCTGCCGGCTGGTGGTGATGTCGGCCGCCCCGCAAGTGCCCTGCGCCACGGTGCGGGTGGCGTTGACGGCGAGGCTGGGCTTGGAGGATTTCGAAGTGCCGCGGCGGGATCTGGTGGGGCGGATGCGGGTGGGCGAGGAACGACGGAGAAGAAGCGCGTGAAGCGAGAAAGCAGAGACCAGAGACCAGCGGTCAGGGGGCGGAAACCGCAATTTTTTTTCCCAAGGGGACTGCATCCCAAAGCCCGGGGTTGTGCCGACGAAGGAGGCGCTACCCCGGGTCAGACCACGAACACCAAGCTACGCCAACGGCGTTGTGAACCGAAGAACCGACCATGCCACAATCCCTATCCGCTGTTTACCTGCACCTGGTCTTCTCGACCAAGGAACGCCGGCCTTTTCTGAAGGACCAAGTATTACGCTCGGAGTGCCACGCTTATCTCGGTGGCATTTCGAAGAAGCTCGATTGCCCGGTCATTCTGGCCGGTGGCGTGGAGGATCACGTCCACCTCCTCGCCCGGCAATCGCGGTCGATCGCTCAGGCGGACTGGGTGAAGGAATTGAAACGGGCGTCGAGCCTCTGGATCAAGGAACGCGATCCCGCGGCCAAGGAGTTCGCCTGGCAGGCGGGCTACGGGGTTTTTTCCGTGAGTTTCTCCCATCTGGAGAAGGTGACGGAATACATCGCGAGGCAGGAAGAGCATCACCGGGTGCGGAGCTTTCAAGATGAACTCCGGGCGATGTTGGCGAAGCATCGGATCGAATGGGATGAGAGGTATCTGTGGGATTGAGACCGCCGCCCCCGGACGCAACCTCTTCGAGGTAGCCAAATGCCAGGCCGTCTACCCGGGGTAGCGCCTCCTGCGTCGGCGCAACCCCGGGCTTTGGGATGCAGTCCCGTTGGGACATTTGAACCGGAACGAACGCCGAACATCGAACGCCGACTCGCCGACTCACCGACTCACCGACTCACCGACCCACCGACCCACCGACCCACCGACCCACCGACCCACCGACCCACCGACCCACCGACCCACCGACCCACCGAAATGTTCGCCGCCCTCCATCTTCCCGACCTTGCCGCTTTGGCCGTGCTTCGTGCGCGGCCGGAGGCGCGGGGGCGGGCTTATGCGGTGCTGGAGGTGGCGCAGGGGGCGATCCTGGAGAAGGTGAAGATGCCCTTGCTGGCGGTGAGCGGGCTGGCGCGTGGGACGGGGATCGATGCCGGTTGGCCGCTGAACCGGGCGCTGGTGCGTTGCCCGGATCTGCTGGTGCTGCCGCCGCATCCGGCGGGCGAGGCGGAGTTGCTGCGGGAGATGATCGGGCTGGCGGAAAGCATCACGCCGGACCTTGAGATTGCGGGGCGCGACACGCTGCTGCTCGATCTTTCGCGGGCCTCGTCGAAGCAGGCGGCGGGGCTGGCTTGGCTGGAGATGGCGGAAGGCGAGTTGCGCCACGTGAAAGCGCCGACGCCGGATCTGGCGCGGCTCGCGGTGCGGCACGCGGGCTGTCATGGCCGCCATGTTGCGGCGGAGGAGGTGAAGGCCTTGCCGCTGGAGTTGTTGGAAGGGTCCGGTTTGCTCGGGCTGTTAGAGGACTGGGGGCTGCGGACGCTGGGCGATTTCATGGCGCTGCCGAGGCAGGACCTGATCGAGCGGTTGGGGCGTGACGCGGGGGAGTGGCACGACCTGCTGCATGGAAAAAGCTGCCGGCTGCTGCGGCTGCATCGTCCGCCGGAAAGCCTGGCGCAGTCGGTGGATTTCGAGGAATCGCTGAGCTCGACCGAACCGCTGGTCTTCACCTTCCGGCGGCTGCTCCATGCGCTGTCCGCACGGCTGGCGGCGAGGCACGTGGCGGTGAAGGCCTTGCAGATCCGCTTTCACCTGGAGTCGGGCGCTTGCCTCGAGCGGGTGATCCGGCTGCCGGAGCCGCGGGTCGCGGAGGCGGAGCTGCTGCGGCCGCTGGAGATTTTGTTAGAGACGCTGAAGCTGAAGTCTCCGGTGAGCGGGCTGACGCTGGATGCCGAGACGATGCCGCCGACCGCGGCGCAGCGCGACTGGTTCATCCGCCAGCTCCCGCGGCCGGAGCGCTGGAGCGACACGCTGGCGCGGCTCGATGCCCTGTTAGGTCCGGGCCGGACTGGCATCCCGGTGCCGCCGTCGGGGCATCGGCCGGACGATTTCCAGGTGCGGCCGGGCGACGGCGCGGCTGTTTTGTTAGAGAGCGCTTTCCTGCCGTCCTGCCCGGTGCCCTTGCGCCGCTTCCGGCCGCCGCACGAGATCACGGTGGCCTTCGAGGCGGGTCCGAAGCCGCTGGCGCTGCTGAGCGGACCGTATCGCGGCGAGATCACCGGCTGCCGCGGCCCTTTCAAGCACTCCGGCGACTGGTGGGATCCGGACGCCGCGTGGAAGCGGCTGGAGTGGGACGTGCGTCTCGCGGACCGGCAGTTGTTGCGTCTCGCCTTCCTGCCGCCGGACCGGTGGTGCGTGGATGGGGTTTATCTGTGAAACCAGAAAGAGAAGGGACCGGGATGGATAGGATGGATGGGATGAAGACAGGGAAGACGGGTTTGCGGCGAGTGGACGCCGCTGAGGCTGCGACTTCGGATGCTGCGACCACGGGGCTGCGGGCGAGCCGCCCGCGCCCCTCTTGTTCATGAAAAGCCCGCCGTCATACTCCGAACTCCACGCCCGCTCGGCGTTCTCGTTTCTACGCGGATCGAGTCCGCCGGAATTGATGGTGGCGCGGGCGGCGGAGCTGGGGCTGGAGTCGATCGCGATCACGGACCACGAAGGCTTCTACGGCTCCGCCCGGGCCCACAAGGCGGCGCGGGATTGCGGGATCCGGGCGATCGCCGGAGCGACGCTGGAAATCGATGAGGCCCATGTGCCGGTGCTGTGCGCGACGCGGCGGGGCTACCGGACGCTGTCGCGGCACCTGAGCGACCGGAATCTGAAGACAGCGCTGTTAGAGTCGCCGCTGGACACCGGCGATCTGGTCGCGCTGACGGGCGACCGCGAGGGGCCGGTGCTGCGGCATTTGCTGCGGGACGACAGGGAAGCGGCTCTAACAGCATTGAACGGGCTGGTCGCGATGTTCGGGCGGGACAACGTGTTCGTGGAGATCCATCGCCACGACTTGCGCGACGACGCGCGGCTGAACCGGCATCTGATCGATCTCGCGGCGCACTTGAAACTGCCGCTGCTGGCCAGCAACGCGCCGCTCCATGCGACCCGCGAGGATCGGCCGCTTGCCGATGCCTTCACCTGCCTGCGCCACCACGTGCCGCTCGATGCCGCGGGCCTGTTGCTCGCGCCGAACAGCGAGCGGCATATCAAGTCGCCGCGCGAGATGGCGGCGTTGTTTGCCGATCTGCCGGAAGCGCTGGTGAACACGCGGCGCTTGGCGGAACGGACGGGCTTCACGTTGGAGAATCTCGGCTACGAGTTCCCCGATTTCCGGATGGAGGACGGGCGCGTTTTGTCGATGGGCGAGCAGACGGAGTATCTGCGAACGGTGAGCCGCGAGGGGTCGATCCGGCGCTACGGGAATTATGGCGGCGAGGTGAAGGCGCAGATTGAAAAAGAGATCGAGCTGATCGGGCGGTTGGAGCTTTCCGGCTACTTCCTGATCGTCCGCGATCTGGTCGAATTCGCCCGCAGGGAAGGCATCCTCTGCCAGGGCCGCGGTTCGGCGGCGAACTCGCTGGTGTGCTTCGTGCTCGGCATCACGAACGTCGACACGGTGAAGCAGAAGCTGGTCTTCGAGCGCTTCCTGTCCGATCATCTGGCGGGCAACAAGCAGCACAAGAGCTGGCCGGACATCGACATCGACTTCCCGTCCGGGGAGCAGCGGGAGAAGGTGATCCAGTATGTCTTCCGCAAGTACGGTGCGCGCGGTGCGGCGATGACCGCGAACGTGATCACCTACCGCCCGAAGTCGGCGTTCCGCGAGATGTCGAAGGTGCTCGGCTTCCCGCCTTCGCTGGCGGACCGCTTTTCGATGCTGGGCGGGACGGCGGAGAGTCGTTGGGAAGAAGAGGACCGGCGGAAGCCGCGCGAGGAGAAGGAGCAGGACCGGCGCGAGGCGTTCGAGAACAGCGTGGCGAGCCTGTTGCCGCCGTCGCACCCGCGGCTGCCGGCTTTGGAAAAGCTCTACCACGCGGTGCTCGGGATGCCGCGCCACCTGGGCCAGCATTCGGGCGGGATGGTGATCTGCGACCGCGGGCTGGACGAGGTGGTGCCGATCCAGCCGGCGACGATGCCGGGGCGGACGGTGGTGCAGTGGGACAAGGACGACTGCGAGGACCTGGGCATCGTGAAGATCGACCTGTTAGGCCTGGGGATGCTGGCGGCGATGGAGAACATGATCGAGATCACCGGCAAGCTGGGCGAGAAGGTCGATCCGGCGTCGATCGATCTGGCGGATCCCGCGGTGTTCGAAATGCTGCATCGCGCCGACACGGTCGGGACTTTCCAGGTCGAGTCGCGGGCGCAGATGGCGACGCTTTCGATCCTGCGGCCGAACACCTTTTACGAAGTGGCGATCCAGGTGGCGATCGTGCGGCCCGGGCCGATCGTCGGCGAGCTGCTGCATCCCTACCTGCGGCGGCGCAACGGGCTGGAGCGGCCGGACTACATCCACGACGACCTGCGCGAGGTGCTGGGCCGCACGCTGGGAGTGCCTTTGTTCCAGGAGCAGGTGCTGAAGATGTCGATGATCCTCGCGGGCTTCGACGGCGGCGAGGCGACCGAACTGCGGCGGGCGATGGCCTTCAACCGCAGCGACGAGCGGATGCAGCGGGTGGTGGCCAAGCTGCGCCGGCGGATGAGCGAGCGCGGCGTGGCGGAGGAGGTGCAGGAGAAGGTGGTGCAGTCGACCGGCAACTTCGCGCTCTACGGTTTCCCGGAGAGCCATGCGCTGTCCTTCGCGTCGATCGCCTACTGGTCGTGCTGGTTCAAGGTCCATCACCCGGCGGCGTTTTACACCGGGCTGATCAACAACCAGCCGATGGGCTTTTATTCGACGCACTCGCTGATCCAGGACGCGAAGCGCCACGGCATCCGCGTGCTGCCGGTGTGCTGCCTCCGCAGCGGGGTGGTGACGGAGGCGGTGGACGCGCGGACGATCCGGCTGGGCCTGCACCGGCTGTTAGGCGTCGCGGAGGCGACGCGGGAGCGGATCGTGGCGGAGCGGGAAAGGGCGGCGTTCGGTTCGCTGGCGGACTTCCTCGGTCGGGTCGCGCCGAATGCGAAGGAGCGGCGGCTTCTGGCGAAGTCGGGCGCTTTGAACGCGCTGCCGGAAACGGGCCACCGGCGGCAGGCGATGTGGCAGGTCGAGCTGCCGCTGTTCGAGGATTTGTTAGATGGGGCCGGCCAGGCGGCGGGGCAGGTGCTGCCGGAGATGACGATGCCGGAGCGGGTGGCGTCGGACCTGGCGACGCAGGGGGCATCGACCGGTCCGCATCCGATGAAGTTGTGGCGGGAGCGGAGCGTGGCTGCGGGCGAGCCGCCCGCGCCCCTCTTGTTGAGGGCGAGCGACCTGATCGATCTTCCGCACGGCTTGCCGGTGAAGGTCGGCGGGCTGGTGATCTGCCGCCAGCGGCCGGGCACGGCGAAGGGGCATTGCTTCATCTCGCTGGAGGACGAGACGGGGATCGCGAATCTGTTCGTGCCGAAGAAGACCTTCCAGCGGCTGCGGCGGGTGATCGTCAGCGAGCCCTTCCTGATGGCGGAGGGGCGGGTGCAGATTTCCGAAGGCGGGCAGCGGACGGTGTATGTGAACGAGGTGATGCCGCTGCCGGGCTGCGAGCCGGGGCACGCGGCGCGGTCGCATGATTTCCATTGAGGGAGGGGGCCGGTTGCTCGCGGATTGTTGGACATCGAAGGTTCTGTCCGTTGCCGTGTTTCTGCCTTCAGTCGCTTCCCGATGTCCCAACGGGACTTCAATAACGAAGCCCGGGGTTGCGAGGAACGAGCTACCCTGGGTTGTCAGTCCGCCTTGGTTGCTACCTCAACGAGGTTGCGGACGGGATGGTTCCGCGAGACGCCAGGGTCCGCTCATCCACAACGCCGTTGGCGTAGCAAATTCATGATCTTCGACCCGGGGTAGCCTCCTGCGTCGGCAACCCCGGGCTTTGGTACGGAGTCCCGTTGGGACAGTGGGTGAAACCCCTGGCTTTCAGTAAGGAGTCCCGTTGGGACAGTGGACGAAAAGCGACCCGCCAGAAGCACACCACTTGCAAAGTTGTGCTACTTCTCACGGGCAGATGAGCGGCACATTTGGGAAGTAGGTTTGGTAGCGTCCTTTGTCGCGCGTCAGGATCGGAAGTCCCGCTGCCTGGGCATGGGCTCCGATGTAGAAGTCCGCGAGCGGTGAAGTCCGGTTGCCGCCTTGTTGCCGGTAAGCCTTGAAAGCCCGTGCGGTGAGGAAGAGCGCCTCGCGCGGCAACTCCTGATAGATCAAGCCGAGGAATTCGAGGGTGGCTTCGACCTCCTCGATCCCGTCCGTCTGGTAGCAAAGCTCGGTGTAAACCAGCGGATTGACGATCAGGCGGCCCGGGAAGCGGCTCATCTGTTCTTGCGACCATTCCAACCACACGGGATCCGCGCCCGTCACATCGAGGATGACGTTGGTATCGACGATGACCTTGTCGGAGTCAGTCATCGCCGCGGAGTTCCTTCATCACCTCGTCGGTGGTTTTTCCCGCGTGGCGATCCTTCCAAATGCCGGTGACGGCTAGCAGGCGCTCGCGCATTTCCTCGACGGTCCGCGGAGGCGCGGGCTGGGGGGCCTCGACCGCTCGGCTCAGGATTTCGCGGGCTTCGGCTTCCATCGAGCGACCATGGCGGGCGGCCTGGATCCGCAGCTTTTGCTTCACGGGTTCCGATAGATTCCGGATCGTCAGGGTGGTGCTCATACCAAGAGAGTAAGCATTGCTAGCAATGCTGTCAATTTGCCAGCGAAGTCATTTCCTGGCGCTTCCCGCCTCATGGTCCGTCGTAAGGAAAGCTTGGGACGGAGCCGTTCGTGAGGTTCAAGCCGTTCTGAGCAGTGGTCCGCCAGAAGCACACAACTTGCAAAGTTGTGCTACTTCGCTGCCGCGACCGGTTCGTCGAGTTCGCTGGGGCAAGTGCATTTGAAGGGGCGCCAGATCCGGTCGGCATCGGGGTCCCCAGCCCCGGGCTCAAAGGCCGAGTTCCTGGCGGAGGGATTCGAAAAGCGGGTCGTGCCGTGCGGCGGTGACGGGTTTCTTGCGCGGCGGCTTTTTGGCGGAGCGGGCCGGCTTCTCCACGGCGCGGCGGGGTGGTCGGGCGTTCATCGGGCAGGTGGGGTGTCGGTGGTTTCTTCCGAACCGGCCTTTGGCAGGAAGTCGTCGGCGGAGTCGATCCAGTGCTGGAGGAAGAACTTCTTCTCATCGGTCAGGAAGCGCTCTGAGGTGCCGAGGATCGGCCGCAGCGAGGTGCTCATCTGCAGGGTCACCACGAGGAAGATCCCGGCCCACAGCAGCACCGGGCCGTTCGAGGTCGCGCCGCTGGCGGAGACCGCGCTTTTCAGAAATCGGTAGCCGAAGAGCAGGGCGACCAACCACGGAACGAGTGCGAGCAGGCCCATGAAGCTGTAGGAGCGCGTCGCCTGGGTGAAGATCCACACCGCGGGGGCGAAGCCTAACAGCAGCACCCCGGCCAGCGCGAGCATGCCGGCCAGCGTCGCGGCGAGCTGACCGGCCCCGGCGCGCGAGCCGGCGAGACAGGAGAAAATGTAGAGGCTGGGGAAGCAGATCAGGCCGGCGATGAGAAGGCCGGCGGTGATCTTCAGCGGGGCGGCCCAGAGTTGTTCCTTCATGGCGAAGCTGCCGAGCACCAGTCCGAAGACGAGCATCGAGCCGACGGCGATGGCGAGGAAGCGTCCGAGCGCGCCGTGACCGGGATCGGCGAGGCGCTGGACGAGGGTGCGCGGGCTGCGGAGCAGGGCTTCGAATAGCGCGCGGGTGTCGAGTTTCTCCGGCAGCACGGGCTCGGTGGAGGGCGGCGGGACCGGAATGAAGGGCGGTGGTTGCGGGATGTCGGTGTTCATGGAGTGACGGGTTGGGATCGGGGAAAGAGGGTGCGGAGGATCGGGACGGCGACGAGGAAGGCGACCGGGACCATCGCCATGAGGGCAAAGTGGAGGTTCCCGCCGGTGAAGCGGTTCAGGGCGTGCCACACCGCCTCGAGGAAACTGCCGTTCATCGGGTCCTCGCGGAGGAACTGGACGGTGAGGGTCGGCGTGCCGAAGAAGGGGCGCAGGATCCACGAGAACTGCATGCCGAGGATGCCGTTGCCGGCCAGCCAGGCGAGCATGGTGAGGCTGGCGACGGAGGTGGAGGCGCAGCGTTCGCGCAGGATGCGGTGGAGCGAGAGCGTGCCGGCGATGCCCGCGACGGCGATCAGCAGGACATGGAAAAGCAGGTAGCCGGAGTGGGCGGACGCGGCTTGAGGAGAATCCGGCGGCGGGGCGTCGAGCGCGAGCATCAGGGTCACCGGCGACAGCGAGCCGAGGATCAGCGCGGAGACCGCGAAGGCGCTGAGCAGGGCGAGCAGCGACTGGCGGAAACCGAGCCCGCCTAACAGAAGGCCGAGCAAACCGTTCAGGATGCCGTTGCAGCCGAGGGTGCAGGCGACCAGCAGGGGCATCTTGAGCGCGACATAGACGCCCATCATCGGCGAGCGCCAGAAACCGGTGGTGAAGCCGTAAGCCGCCAGGGCCAGCGCGGTGAGGCCGGCGATCCGCGCGATCCTGCCCGGCGACGGGTCGTCGAGCAGTTCGGCATCGGGTTGCAGCAGGCGGCGGATCACTGGGGAGGAGCGAGGGCTCCCCGGATGAAGGGGTGATGAATGGAGGGTGAAAAACTCCGGCCGGATGCGGGGAGGGAAGCTAAGATTCGCCGCAGATTGGATGAGCAAGCCCGATTACCTCGCCCGGATCGCGTCGCCCGCTCGCAGAAGTCTTCGCGGAGCTCTGCGGACGCCGCCCAGGTGGACCGCATGGCGAAATCGACGAGTGGAGCATCTACGACGAGAACTGTTTTTTCAGTCCTTCCCGTCGCGTCTCCACGTGAAGGCGATCGCTCCAGTGAGGATGAATATGAGTGAGAGGTTTGCCAGCCACATCGAAATCGTCGGCTCCCGTCCCCCATTCATGAGAGCGTAGCGGCGGACAACTTCAACCGCAGCGGCGCAAGCCACCCAGCCCATTGCGGCGAGCGAAAGTCCAATGATCAGAGTCAAAGGAGACGGTCCTTCCTTTCGCGTCAGACGCCAATACAAGAAGCCGCAGAGCAGCGGTGCGATAAATGCCGTCAGACCGAATGGAGCAATAGCGAGGAGCGTGGTCGAGAAGAGGGTTGGGCCTGAGAGTGGCATGCCATCGTCGATGGCTTCGGAAAAGGACATCCAGAGGCAGAGGGCCTCGAAGGGAAGAACCACCGCGATCAGAAGACCGAGGATTCTCAGGGCTGCATTCATGGCTGCATTTGTGACGGACAATTCCAGGTGAAGCGAGCGAGTATCGGCCGACTTGTGCAGAGCGTAGCCATTCCTGCATTCCAGTGTCCCGAAGGAACTGCGTTTTAAAGCCCGGGGTTGCGAGGGACGAGCTACCCCGGGAAGAAGAGCATTCCACTCCTACGCCAAGGGCGTTGCGGAAGATCGGCCCCGGGGGAGTCGCGGTGACACCCCGTCCACAACCTCTTTGAGGTAGGGTTTCCTGGCGAGTAGACCCGGGGTAGCTCGTTCCTCGCAACCCCGGGCTTTGTTGCGAAGTCCCGTTGGGACATGGATCCGGGTTGAGTCGTGGTTGAGTCGTGCGTTAGGCCCGCTCTGCTCAAACTTCGAGGACCGGGGATACCGCAGCCACGGTCCTACGCTAGAATCGGTAGGGTCAGACGGGCGACGGTGCCGCCGTCGGCGCGGGCTTCGAGTGCTACGGAACCGCCATGCAGCTCGGCGGCTTCTTTCACCAGGGTGAGTCCGAGGCCGGTGCCTTTGCGGCCGGAGCCGTGGTGCTTGAGGGAGTAGAAGCGCTCGAAGATCTTGTCCTTGGCGTAGTCCGGGATTCCGGGGCCGCGGTCGGAGATGGAGACGATGCCGCTCTCCTGAAGTACGATGTCCACCGTGGATCCGGCGGGGGAGAAGTCGATGGCGTTTTCGAGCAGGTTGGTGACGGCGGAGCGGAGGATGAAGGCGTCGCCGCGGACCGGGACGGGAGTTTCCGGCAGCGAGACCGCGAGAGTGACCTTTGCCAGGTCGGCGGGCGGGCGGGCTTGGTCGATGGCGCGGGCGACGATCGGTCCGAGGTCGACGGGGTCGGAGGTGTCGAGGCTGCTGCGGCCTTCGAGGGCGGAGAGTTCCAGCAGGCGGTTGAGCAGGCGCTCGGCGCGGCCGGACTCGGCGCGGATGTTTTCGAGGAAGCGGTGGCGGTCGGCGGGCGGCATGTCCTCGCCAAGCAGCTCGGCCGCACCGCGGATGGCGGCGAGCGGGCTTTTCATCTCGTGGGTCAGCGTCTGGACGTAGCGCTCGGCGTAGCGGCGGCCTTCGAGGGCCTCGCGCATCGACTCGAGGGCGCGGGCGAGGGTGTTGACCTCCTTGCCGGCCCCGAGTTTCGGCAGTGGCGGGCGTTTGCCGGACTCGATCTCGCGGGCGTATTCGGTGAGCCGGCCGACCGGCAGGTACTGCCAGATGAAGACGGCGGCGACGAGCAGCAGGATTCCCGCACCGACCAAGCCGGTGCCCCAGTAGATGGCGCGGCGGCGGGCGTCGACGATGGGCAGCACGTCGGCCTGCGGCTTGAAGACGGTGACCACGCCGAAGGGCTTTTCCGGCGGGCCGACCAGCGCGGCGACGTGGAGGACGGAGGAAAGCGGGTCCTGTTCGTCGGTCCGGCTACTGCGGGCGCCGTACTTGCCGCGGAGGGTGCGGTGGACGTCGCGCTTTTCCGAGTAATCCAGACCTTCCGCCCGCCCGGCGGAGTCGAAGAGGACGATGCCCTTCGCATCGGTGAGGTAGGCCCCGAGGCCGACCTGGTGCTTGAGGTGCTGGTGGATGTCCGCCTCGAACTTCCGCTCGGACAGCCGGTCGAAGGCTTCCCGGAAGCGCTGCTTGTCGAAGGAGCCGGCCTTGAGATCCGCTTCGACGATGGCGGCGAGGAGCTGGGCGGCGTCGACCATCGACTCCTCGGTCGCCTGATAGGTCTGCGGCTCCACCACCGAGAGCTGCTGGCGGGCCAGCAGGTAGATGCCCGCGCCGATGATGAGGGCGATGAAGAAGAGGGTGACGCGGGTGAGGCGCATGGTGGGAGGGAAAGGTGTCCGGTGGGAATTTCCAAGCGCCAAGGAGGAGGTCGGGCACTCTGCCGATGATCCGGTGGGAACCAAAAAGGCCTTCCGTTACCGGAAGGCCTTCGAGGAAATTGGAGCGGGCGATGAGATTCGAACTCACGACATCCACCTTGGCAAGGTGGCGCTCTACCACTGAGCTACGCCCGCGTCGCGAAACGCGTGGCGGGTTTCTACACGGGCGAAACCGACGGGCAAGCGAAAATTTGCATGAAAATGACGGGGCGCGATTTCTGGCAGCGGATGTTCTTCACCAAGAGCGACCCCGGCCGCGGGTTCAAGGGCGTGGATTGCTTCCATTGCCACGGCGGCGCGCATTTCACCAACCACCAGTTCCTCAACAACGGACTGGATGGCGACCCACGAGAAGTAGCGCCCCCCGTGCGTTGCACCGGCGAGACGGCCACTCGTCGTCATCGCGATCCCGCAAGTTGATTGAAACGGCCCAGGACTGCTCGTACTCCCGGATCTTCTGATAGAGCGGCCCCGATATCCGGTCGTGCGCGTGTTTCTGGGTTGAATGGTGCCGCGCTCCGATTTGCGGAGGGGGGCTGCCCATGAATCGTGAGTGGCAGGTAAAACTCGCGCGCTCCGTTGGACTTGCAGCGCCCCCCATGAGGTCGGGGTGTCAACTCCAGGAAACTTCTCGCAACGCTGTCGCGAACTTCCTCCGTCGGTGGGCTTAAAGAAGTGCTCGGCAGCGCTGGGTTCAGCCGGCCAGCGACTTCGCCGCGTGCAAAGACTCGCCGACTAAAGTCAGCGCTCCGCCGCACGGCGCAGCTTGAGCGGAACGCTGCTTGGACCCGTGCCATCGGGCCGGTTTCCACAAGGCCCTCATGCGCTTGTTTGGAGGTTCCCGCAAAACCAGATCTGAGCGAGGCCTCGGTGCGACTCGGGACGGGCCTCAGGTCCCCGCGTCGCGATAAAGCTCGCCCATGCGGGACAGCTCGCCGTCCTTTTTGAAAAGGCTGTGCTCCTTGCCCTTTCCCGGTTCGAAGTAGGCGTAGCGTTCGACGTCCTTGCTGCGCTCCAGGAAGCGCAGGGTCTTTTTCAGGAAGTCGTGGTTCTCCCGCTCCGGGCCGGTCCAGCCGTTGAACTCGGTGATCCAGATGGGGAGGCGGTAGCTTTTGGCGAGGTCCTTGACGAAGGCTTCGAAGGCATCGGGATCGCGGCTGCGGTACCAGTGGATGGCGATGAAGTCGACCCGCAGCTTCCTGCGCTTGGCTTCCTTCATGAAGGCGTCGAGCCACTTCATGCCCTTGTCGTCGGACGAAGGGGCGGGGGAGCCGAGGCGGAGGTTCTTCTTTTCGGCGAGGGCGGCGAGCTTCGGCCAGAGTTCGAGGCCCTTTTCGAGGGTGGTGTTCCCCTGGTCGCCGCGTTCGGGCTCGTTGTAGCCGAGCAGGTGGTCGATGCCCTGCAAGCGCTCGATCTCGCCGAGCTTCCCGATGTCCTCACCGCGTTTGATCATCGGGACGAACTTCGCGTCCTTCGATCCGTTGCCGCCGGTCCACCAGGTGTAATACCAGTGCGCGCCGAAGAGGCGGTGGTGGTTGGCATCGCCGCCGGCCCAGCCCTTCTTCTCCGACGCCTGGCGGCTTTGTGCGAAGAGCGGTGCGGGCGCGAAGGCGGCGGCCGTGCAGGTGCTGAGGAAGCGGCGGCGGTCGAGCATGCGGTGAACATGCCACCGGATCTCAGGACGCCAAGGTTCGACGTCGGCGACGCAAGAGATCCTATTGGTAAAGCGGAAGCTGAACGAGCGGGGATGACTGGATCTTAACCGCGAAATTGCGCGAAAGGGGCGCGAACCGGAGGCGAAGCCGGAGATGGACCGACAAAATTTTTCCCTTTCCTCGGTCAAATCTGGAACAGCCGAAAAACAATCGGATCTGCTGCCTTTTAAATTTAGCGCCCCTTTCGCGTGATTTCGCGGTCAGGAATTCCTGCTTGAGATCCCTTGCGGAATCGAACGGCGGTCAATCCAAGGGATATTCGCCGTCCTCGCCGATGCCGACCCACTTCAGGCGGCCGAAGGCGCGGAGGATGGCGGGGGTGAGTTCCTCGCTTTCGTCTTCCGAGTGTTCGATGGTCGCGGAGCTAGTGAGGCCGCGCATCGACTCGATGCTGATGACGGTGCGTTCGCCTTCGAAATGGATCCAATCCCCCCAGTTCTTCGACTCGTGACTGGGGAAAAGCTTCTCCTTGCGGAGCGCTTCGACGACTTCCTTGATGGTGCAGGGATCTTCGGATTCTGGGAGTTGCAAGACGGTTTCCATGTGGCGGGCAGCGAGCGTGAACAAGATTACTCGCGAATGGAAGCTTCGCATAGCCGCGAATACAAGCCGCCTCTTCCTAACAGATCGTCGTGACGTCCGCTTTCGACCAGCCTGCCGTCTTCCAGCACGCAGATCAGGTCGGCTTTGCGCACGGTGGAGAGGCGATGGGCGATGACGAAGGAGGTGCGGTCGGCGCGCAAGGTCTCTAGCGCTTGCTGCACCAGCCGTTCCGTCTCATTATCAAGCGCGGAGGTGGCCTCGTCTAACAGAAGGAGCGGAGGATTCTTCAGCAGCGCGCGGGCGATCGACAGGCGCTGCTTTTCACCGCCGGAGAAGCGCACGCCGCGCTCGCCGGCGACGGTGTCGAGTTGCTCCGGCAGCTCGCGGACGAAATGCGCGGCGTTGGCGCTTTCGAGGGCGGACCAGATCTCGTCGTCGGTGGCGTCCGGCTTCGCGAGGCGGAGGTTGTCGCGCAGGCTGGTGTTGAAGAGGAAGCTTTCCTGAGTGACGTAGCCGGTGTGGTCGCGCAGCCATTCCTTCGACAGCGATTCGATCGGATGGCCGTCGAGCAGGATGCGGCCCTGGTCCGTCTCGTAGAAGCGCGTCAGCAGGTTGAGCACGGTGGATTTCCCCGCGCCGGTGGGGCCGACGAGCGCGACGGTCATGCCGGGCTCCGCGACCAGCGAGATGCCGCGGACGGCGGGTGAATCGGGATCGTAGGAGAAGCCGGCGTTCTCGAACACGACGCGGCCGGAGAAAGTGGCGGGGCGTTCGCCTTCGGTGAGGTTGGTCTCGTCGGGCAGGTCGAGGATGTCGAAGACGCGCTTCGCGGCGACCTTGCCGCCGAGGTAGAGCTGGTTGAGCGGATTGATGCGTGAGATGGGGTCGAAGAGGAAACCCCAGGCGACGAGGAAGGAGATCGGCGTGCCGGGTTCCATCTTGCCCTGAAGGACCCACCACGCGCCGCAGCCGAGCATCAGGATGATGCCGGACTCCGCGAGCAGCGAGACGCCGGGCCAGACGATGGCCTGGCCCTTCATCACGCGCATGTGCTTTTCGCCGACGTGGCGGCTGGCGGCGTCGAAGCGGTCGAGCGCCTCGGGCTCCACGGTGTAGGCCTTGATCTGGCGGATGCCGGCGAGGTTGTCGTGAAGCAGCGCGTTGAGGGCGGCGGAGGCTTCGGAGGACTCGCGCCAACGGGGTTCGGCGCGCTTGGAATAGATCGTGGTGATCAGGCCGATGATCGGCAGTGGGGCGAGGGTGACCAGGGTGAGTTCCCAGCTGTGGTAGAACATCCAGCCGGCCATGATGAAGAACTGCAAAACGGCGGGGATGGCCTGGTCGATGGTCTCGACGATGACCCGGTCGGTGGACGGCACGTCGCTGGCCACGCGCGACATGATCTCGCCGGATGAGTTGGTGTCGAACCACTTGATCGGCAGCCGTTGCAGCTTGTCGTAAAGCGCGCGGCGGAGGTCGTGGACGAGGCGCTGTTCGAGGGCGTTGTTGCCGTAGGTGCGGAGCGTGAAGAGGAGCTGGCGGAGGAAGATCGCGCCGATCCCGAGCGCGGCGGTCTGGAACAGCAGCTCCTGGTTGCGCTTGCCGATCACATCGTCGACCAGCACCTGGGTGACCGTGGGCAGCACCAGCACGAGCAAGGTGCAGACCACCGCCATCGCGAGCGAGATGCCCGCCCGCCAGGGGTATTTCAGGACCAGCTTGAAGACGCGGGAGAAGACGGCCATGCCGGAGTCATGGAGCGCGCTTCAGGGTGCGCTGTCGAGGAAGATGGTCCACGAGATCGCTTGCACCCGCCGCGGCGATGGGCTCGAAGACGGCTTGGCTGTGGAGTTTGAACTTGAGGGCGGCGATGCGGAATTCGCCGCTCAGAACGGGAACTTGCCCTTGAAGCCCTTCATGATGTCGCCGAGGCCGCCCATGCCGCCGCCGGGACCGCCCATGCCGGGCATTCCTCCCATGCCGGGCATGCCGCCCATCTGCTTCATCATGCCCTTCATCTTGTTCGGCGAGCGCATCATCTTGCGCATCTCGCCGAACTGCTTGAGGAGCTGGTTGACCTCCATCAGCTTGGTGCCGGAGCCCTTGGCGATGCGTTCGCGGCGGGAGGCCTTGATGATTTCCGGGCGGCGGCGCTCGTCGGGCGTCATCGAAAGGACGATCGCTTCGGTGCGCTTCAAGCGCTTGGGATCGAAGGCGGCGTCGGGGAGCTGCTTCTTGATCTTGTTGAAGCCTGGGATGAGGCTCATCAGGCCCTTCATGTCGCCGAGCTTCTGGATCATCTTCATCTGATCGAGGAAGTCGTAGAAGTCGAACTTGCCCTCCGCCAGGCGCTGCATCGACTTCATCGCGTCCTTCTCGTCGATCTTGCCGGCGACCTGCTCGACCATGCCGACGATGTCGCCCATCCCGAGGATACGGTCGGCCATCCGGTTCGGATGGAATTCGAAAAGCTGGTCGAGCTTCTCGCCTTCACCGGCGTATTTGATCGGTTTGCCGGTGACGGAGCGCATCGAAAGCGCCGCACCACCGCGGGCGTCGCCGTCGAGCTTGGTCAGGATGATGCCGGTGATGCCGACGGCGTTGTCGAAATGCTGGGCCACGGAGACCGCTTGCTGGCCGGTGGCGGCGTCGGCCACGAGGAGGGTCTCGCGCGGCTGGAGGAAAGCGTGGAGGCGCTTGAGTTCCTCGACCAGCCGCTCGTCGATTTCCTGGCGGCCGGCGGTGTCGAAGATGATGACGTTGTGCTTCTGGGTCTCGGCCCAGGCGAGGGCGTCGCGGGCGACCTTGAGGACGTCGGTTTCGGAGGCGTCCGGCGTGTAAACCGGCACGTCGACCTGCTTGGCCAAGGTTGCGAGTTGGTCGATGGCGGCGGGGCGGTAGAGGTCGATGGCGACCAGCAGCGGCTTGCTGCCTTCTTTTTTCAGGCGCAGGGCGAGCTTGCCGGCGGTGGTGGTTTTACCCGCACCGTTGAGGCCGCAGAGGAGGATGCGGCAGGGCTCGGTGAGATCGAGTCCGACCTGGTCGCCGCCGAGGAGCTCCGCGAGTTCGTCGTGGAAGATTTTGACGATCTGCTCGCCGGGCTTGATCGACTTGAAGACGTCGATGCCCATGGCCTTCTCCTTGACGTGGGCGATGAATTCCTTGGCGACGCCGAATTCGACATCGGCCTCAAGCAGGGCAAGGCGGACATCGCGGAGGGCGTCGGTGATGTTGGACTCGGAGATTTTCCCGACGCCGCGGAGGTTGCGGAAGGTTTTGTCGAGGGAGTCGGAGAGTGAGGAGAACATGGGAAGAAGTGGAAAGTGATCAGTGATCAGTGATCAGTGATCAGTGAATAGCGAGATTGGTGAATTGGAAAATTGGCACTTGGAACTTCCTTACTTGGAACTTTCTTCCGTCGGCAGGTAGGCGGCTTCGGGGTCGATGCGGAAGGACCAGCGGAGCGGAACTTCGGGCGGCTTGCCCTTGCTGTCGAGCCACGAGACGGCGACCTGGCAGACGGGGGAACGGAGGCGGCGGTTGACCTGCCAGGAGTAGGACTTGGTGCTTTCGTCGAAGGTGGCGGGGACCTCGCCGAAGCCGCCGACTTTCATGACGAGGGTCTTGGGATCGAAGTCGGGGACGGTGGAAAGATCGGCGGAGAGCAGCGGCAGGCGGGAGTCGATGATCGAGCCGGGCTCGGGGCTGACGGGGTAGGGCGTGCTCTGCGGGGCGATCACGGCGCTGTCGATGGTCGCCGAGGAAGCCACCTCGTTGAAGCCGGTGGCGAGGTCGAAGATGCGGTCGTGGGTGCCGAGGATGACGTAGCGCGGGAGCGTGCGGTTCTCGTGGGAGCGGCGGACCTTGCCGGGAAGGACGGTGAAGAGGTGCTCGTAGCCGAATTCTTCGGCCAGCGGGAACATTTCCTCGGTATGGAAGCCGCCGGGGTAGGCGTAGGTGGTGATCCGCGAGCCGAATTTGGACTCGAGGAAGCGCTTCGACTCGCCGAGTTCGTTGCGGAGGAATTTGTCGAATTCCTCGGTGCCCTGGCGGCGGTGGGATTTCACGGTGCCAGGGTAGGGGTGGCTGACCGAGTGGCTGCCGATGGTCGCGCCGTTCTTCTGCATTTCCTCGATCATCGGCGTGGTCAGCGCCTTGCCGCCGCCGTCGACGTAGTTCTTGTAGAGGAAGAGGGTGAAGGGGTAGCCGAATTCCTTGAGGATGGGGTAGGCCTCCGTGTAAACGGCCTTCCAACCGTCATCGATGGTGATGACGATGCTCTTGTCGGCGATGTCCTTTTCCCCGCGCTTCCAGGCCTGGAAATCGGCCATGGGGATGACCGGGAGGCCGAGGTTCTTGATCGCCTCCATCTGCTTCCGGAACTTCGAGGTGCGGATCATCATTTCCGTCTCGGGAGCGGTCTCGGAGAAATCGTGATAGCCGAGGACCGACACGCGCACGCCGTCGTCGGGCGGAGGCGGGACGATGGTGGGTGCGGCTTCCTCCGCGTGGAGAGGAAGCAGGAGGGCGAGGAGCAGGGCGCGCTTCATGGACGGGGGGAGTTTACCCCGTCTCCGGCTGGTGCGAAGCGAGAAAAGCGGGAAATGCCGGGGGCTCAGGTCAGCGGATCGGTGCGGTGTGGAGGACCTGATCCCAGGAGGTGATGCCGATCACGGGCAGGTAGGGCGCGGCGAGCTTGTCTTCATCGGGCGTGCCGAGGGCCTGGTAGAGGTGCCAGATCGGCTTTTTGCCGAAAGGGTCGCCGGGCTCGTCGGGGAATTTCCGCAGGCCGATCTTCAGGCCGCCTTCGTGGCGGTTGTCGATCCAGTTGTGATACTGCCAGGACTCGATGGACGACAGCTTCGCCATCTTCTTCCACGCGAGCGCCATGCCGGCGGCCTGGTCGGCGAGTTCCTTCGCGGAGTAGTCCTTCGAGTTGAAGCCGTTCTCGGAGAGGTGGACCGGCCGGACTTTGCCGCGGAAAAGCAGGGCGGGTTGCTTCATGTAGGCGTCGAGCACCTCGAGGTTCTTCGGGGTGATCTTCGGGCTGTCGAACGAGAAGGTGGCCTGGTGGTCTTCCCAAGTCCGCGGGTTGAAGAGGTTCTGCGGGTAGGGGTGGTAGGCGAGGGCCCAGGGGAAATCGCCTTCCGCCTGCTCGTAGCGGACGAGCAGATCGATCAGGCGCTTGGAGCCGAACCACTTCGGATTTCCGCCTTCGGCCCAGTGGTGGGTCAGGGTGATGAAGGGTCGGCTGCCGCGGTCGTATTGGCGGGCGATCAGGTCCATCAGCCGCATCGAGCGATGGTAAAGGTCCAGGTAAACGATGTCCGGCTTGTCGCCGGCATTGGTCCAGACCCAGCCGGCATCGACCTCGTTGTGCATGATCCAGTGGTGGACCCGGCCATATTTGCCATCGGGCCGCGACCAGCGCTCGGCCATCAGGTTGAGGATGGCGCCGTAGAGGGAAATGCCTTCGGGCGAGGTGACGTTGGGCATCGCGAAGGTGCCGTCGGGATGGGCGTCGGGATGGCCTAACAGCTTGATGACTTCGTCACCGCCTTTCGCGGGATTGGCGACGAGCAGGATGGCGGAGACCATCGCGCCGTGCTTCTGCGCCTCGAGAAAGGTGCGGTCGTGGCCCGCCAGGGCGCTTTCGCGGGCATGGTAGGTGCGACCTTGCCACTGGAAGGGCACGGTGCCGGGCTCGGGCTTCAGGGCGACCAACGCGTGGATCATCACGTTGACGGTGACCGCGGTGATGCCGAGGTCCTTGAGTTCGTCGGGAAGCTTGCCGCTGTGCCAGCCACCGAGGCCCTTCTTGTTCTTCGGATTGGCGGCAGGGAGTTCGGGTGCGCGGCAATCGACGGCCCCGCCGTAGCGGGCGTGGGAGAGTGGCTCGATGCCTGCCGCGGTCTTGCGGACGAGTTGCCAGCGGGAGGTCAGGCGGTCGTAGTCGAGGCTGTCGCGTTGGCGGCGGCGCGGGACCTCTGCGGTGAAGCTGCCGTCGGCGGCGGGCTTGACCGCGATGAGGTTTTGCCAGCCCGCGGGATCGTCGAGGAGCACATCCATCGGGATGTCGGCGAGGAAAAGGTCGCCACTTTCCTTGCCGGCCTGGCCTTCGAGCTGGATGAGGTCTTTGCCGACGGAAACCTTGGTGATCGCCGCGGGATACTTGCGGTCGAGGTAGGCTTGCAAGGCTTCCTTGGACGCGGCGGCGGAGGGCTTGGCGGGGGCGGCGTCGAACTCGCCGGGTCGTTCGGGGCGGAGCTTGAGGTTGCGGACTTGCAGAACGCGGTCGGCCGGCAGCGGGAGGTCGAGGCGGAGCGTGGTCCAGCCGGCGGGGAGCGGCTTGCCTGGCGGGGCGATGCGGGCGGCGTAGCGGCTCCAGGTTTCGCTGTGGCCGATGGCGGGGAGGTAGCGGGCGGTCTCGGACTGATAGGGAGGGCCGGGGAGGACGGCGCAGGTCGGGACGCCGCCGGCGCAGAAATACTCCAGTTCTAGTACTTGGTCGGCGGCCCCGGGCGGCGTCGCCGGGGTGGCCAGGACCGACATCGGGCCGTGGATTTCCAGGGTGCCGGGGCTGGGCTCCTTGAAGGTGGGCGCGGGGCCGTCGAAGCGGGTGAGCTTCAGCGGGACTTCAGCGTAGGCGTGCGGAAGGGTGAGGACGGCCGCGAGAAGACAGGTCTTGTAGGTCCGATACGACCTATGAATTAGGGAAGATAGCATGTCACACGAGTGGGTCAGTAGTTGCCGCTAAAACGATAAACCCCCGACCCGGCGACCAGCCGGTTGCCGGTGGCCTCGCGGATGCCGGGAGCATCCTTGGCGGGCTTGCCGCCTTCGCTGACTTCGCCTTTCACCGGCAGGGTGATCTCGGCGGTGGTGTTCGGCGGTACGACGACTTCGGCGGTGAAGGTGCCGTTCTCAATCTTCCACGAGCAGGACAGCGCACCGTGGCGGGTCTCCATGCCGGCGCTGGCATGGGTGATGGTGCCGGTCGGGCGCGGGGCGATCTTCACCTTGTCGAAGCCCGGTGCGGCGCGGTCGATGCCTGCGAGTTCCGCGAACATCCACTCGCAGACCGCGCCGAAGGCGTAGTGGGAGAAGGAGTTCATCGCCGGATCGTGGACGCCCTTGCCCTTGATGTAGGAGTTCCAGCGCTCCCAGATGGTGGTGGCGCCGTTATCGACCTCGTAGCCCCAGCTGGGGAACTCGCGCTGTTGCATCAGGATGCCGGCGAGGTCGTGATGGCCGGTGGCGGAGAGCGCGGGCAGCAGCGGGCGGGTGCCGAGGAAGCCGGTGGTCATCTTGTTGCCGTTCGCCCTCACCAGCGCGGCGAGATGGCCGGCGGCGGCGTCTTTTTGCGCGGCGGGGATGAGGTCGAAGAACAGCGCGATGGCGTAGGCCGACTGGTTGTGGACGGCGAGCTTCGCGTCGGGCTGGAGATAGGCTTTCTGGAAGGCGGCTACGACTTTCGCGGCCTGGGCCTTGTATTTGTTAGAAGCGGCGGTGTCGCCGATCGCCGTGGCCATTTCGGACATCAATTTCGCATCATAGGCGTGGTAGGCGAGGTCGATGAAGGGGATCGGCGTCTTCACGTCGCCGAGCGAAAGCCAGTCGCCGAAATTGCAGTCGTCGAGCGCGCCTTTCAGCTCGGGGTCGCGGGCGGCGCGCCAGGCCATGAAGTCGTTCATCTTCCGCCAGTGCTCGCGGATCACGCGGGTGTCGCCATAGACCTGCCAGATCGTCCACGGGCAGATCACGCCGGCGTCCATCCAGCCGGCGGCGTGGTGTTCGTTCGGGCGGGCGAGGGGGCGGGGGGCGTAGGCGGGATACGCGCCATAGTCCCACTGGTCGTCGTTCAGATCGCGCAGCCACTTGGTGTAGAAGGCGGCGATGTCGGCGTTGAAAGTGGCGGCGCGGACGTAGATCTGGGCGTCGCCGGTCCAGCCCATCCGCTCGTCGCGCTGCGGACAGTCGGTGGGCATCTCGAAGAAGTTTCCGCGCTGGGTCCAGACCATGTTGCTGTAGAGCTGGTTGAGCATCGGGTCGGAGCACTCGAACTTGCCGTGGAGCGGGGTGTCGGAGTGGAGGACGATGCCGGTGACGGCGTTCTTGTCCGGGGTGCCGGGGAAGCCGGTGAGCTCGACGTATTGGAAGCCGTGATAGGTGAACTCGGGCGTCCAGGCTTCGCCGTTGCGGTCACCTTTCAAGATATAGGTATCGACAGCGCGCGCGCAGCGGAGGTTCTCGGTGCTGAGGCGGCCGTCGTTGTGGAGGACTTCGGCGTAGCGGATGGTGACCTTGTCGCCGGCCTTGCCTTTTACCTTGAGTCGGATCACGCCGGAAATGTTCTGACCGAGATCGAAGATATAGACACCCGGCGCGTGCTCGCGAACGGATTTCGGCACGATTTCTTCGATCGGCCGGACGGGGTTGCCGGGGTGGGGATCGATCTTCGCGTTGCTGCCGGTCTTGCAGACGGCGGGCTGCCACTTCGAATCATCGAAGTCCGGCGACGACCAGCCGGGCATCTCCTTGCGGGCGTCGTAGGATTCGCCCATCAGGATGTCGCTCTCGGTGATCGGACCGGTGGAGCATTTCCAGGTGGTGTCGGTGGCGATGGTCTGGCGGGTGCCGTCGCTGAGTTCGAGTTCGAGTTGCACCCGGACCGCGGGGGAGATGCCATAGTAATAGCGGCCGTCGATCCCGGGGACGAGGCCTTCCTGGGCGGTCAGCAGTCCGTAGGCGACGTAGCCGGAATACCAGCCGTCGGCGAGGGTGGTGCCGATGGTGTTCTTGCCGGCCTTGACCAGCGAGGTGACGTCGTAGGTCTGGGCATGGATGCGGCGCTGGTAGGCGGACCAGCCGGGTGCGAGGACTTCATCGGAGACGCGGAGGCCGTTGATCTCGACGTTGTAAACGCCGAGCGCGGTGGCGTGGAGGGTGGCGCGCGTGACCTTGGGGGCCTCGAAGTCCTTGCGGAAATGCTTGGCGGGCGTGACGTGGAGTTTGCCGCGGATCGGGTCGTTGATGAAATTCTGAATGTTCTCCTTGGTCTCGAAGGTGCCGTCGTCCTTCGCGCTGATCCACAAGGCGGTCCAGTCGGTCGGCTCTAACAGGCCGATGCCGAACGAGGCAGGTTCGCTCCAGGCGGAGGGCTGGTCCTTGCGGTCCCAGACGCGGACGCGCCAGGCAATGCGGTCGCGCGAGGCGAGGGGGCTGCCAGCCCAGGCAATCTGGTCGGTGGCGGCGGAGGCGACCTTGCCGGAGGACCAGAGCGGTGCGGACTCGAAGCCTTCGGCGGATTTCGCGGCCTGGATCTCGTAGGCGCTCTGGACCAGGTCGCGGGCGCCGGCTTGCGCGGGCTTCACTTTCCACGAGAGCCGCGGGGACGTGGTGCCGAGGGCGATGGGTCCGCGGTGGTATTCGGTCTGGAGTTCGTGAGGGACCAGATCCTGCGCGTGGAGCGGAAGGAGGAGGGTGGTGAGGAGAAGGGCGGGCTTCATGGAGCGGTTGGGGCTTCTACGATGGCTTGCGGCGGATCATTGCGGCAAGAAACCATTCTTTTCAGGAGTCATGGAGTGGGGATCGAGCGGGGGAAAGCAGGGCGGTATCCCGAAAATACGGGATGGGCGAGCGGGGATGAGCCCTTGACCGACTTCCTGGCGAGCGCAAAAGAAGAGCTTGATACGAATCGTTTCACAGGCACCTCTTTTCCAGGTGTCGCTCGGACGCATGAAAATCCCAATGTCTTTGATTCGCGGCGTGGTCCGGGGTGCTGCGGTGCTCGCGTGGGCACTCGCGATGCCTGTCCACGGGGTCATGTTCAACCGCGATACCGGCAGTGCCAAGTCGATCGAGCTCGCAAACCTTCCGCCTTTCGCCAGCCGGGCGACGGCTGCGGGAGGATATTCGGCGGTGCTGATCGCGCCGGATGTGATATTGAGCGCGTCCCACTGCACGGGAAATGCCGCTGGCGGGACGACCACGGTGAATTGGAACGGCCAGACTCGGACCGGGGCGGTGTTCACGGCGATCGGGGCGGATCACATCGTCATCGTGACCGACACGCCCTTCACCGGGACTTTGGGAAAGATGACCGCGCCCTATTCCGGCAGCAGCGAGAACGGCCGGCTGGCGTGGAAGGTGGGGCAGGGGGGACACGGGGTGATCGGGTATGGCGGGACGGGGCCGTTCTACGACGGGGTGTTTCGGGCGATGACCACGCGGATCGAGGTCAACAACGTGTCCTCGCCCCCGCCGGCGGTCACGACGGATTGGCTTTACTACGACTTCGACGGACCGCCGACGCGGCTTCAGAACGCGGCACGGCCGACGACCTACTATGAAGGTGGTACGGCGCCGGGGGATTCGGGCGGGCCGTTCTACATGTTCGAGAATGGCCGCTGGTATGTGATCGGTGTGACCAGCGGGCCGGACGCCGGCTTCTATCGCGACGGCCGGGTGCGCACCGACATGGGGCAGATTGAAAGCATCAGCGGTCACCAGTGGGCGCGGCCGACGACGCCGGCGCTCGAGATGAGATGGGTCGCGCAGGACCTGGTGACCGCCGTGGCGGATGGCGGCGCGGTGGCAAGCTGGGCGCGGCAAGGCGGCAGCGAGGCTTGGAGCCATGCCGCGGGCGACGGCGGCGTCGGCACGGTGACCCTGGCCCACGCGGCAACTCCGACCGGGAATGCGGCGGTGGATTTTCCGGGGACTGCCCGGCTGGGGCTGCCCGCGGCGGCGAACCCGGTGAGCGGCGAGACCGCCTTCACGGTGGCGATGCTACTACGGGCCGATGCGGCGGGGGTCGGGACCGACGGTCAGTGGTTCAACAACACCGGCCTGCTGGATGCAGAGGTGGCGGGATCGACCAACGACTGGGGGCTCGCGCTTTCGGCATCCGGCAAGCCGGCGCTGGGGATCGGCAACCCGGATACGACGGCCTACGCGCCGGGGGCATCGATCACCGACGGACAATGGCACGTGGTGGTGGCGACCTGGGATGGGTCGGAAGTCACCGGCGACGCGGTGGGGAACGACCGCAATCTATCGGTCTATCTCGACGGCAGCACGAATGTCACGCGGGTCCAGGCGGCGGAGTTTCTCAATGTCTCGCGCAACGGGGTCTCGCTCACGCTGGGCGGCAGCCGGACGGCGGCGCGTTACCTCGACGGCCGGATTGCCGAAGTGCGGCTCTACCGCGGGGCGCTCGACGAGGCGGGCGTGGCGGCGCTGGTGCGGGAGTTGAAAGAGGAGCACATCGCCCCGCAGTTCGACTTCGCCCCCACATCGCCACCGAACGGCCGGGCGGTGCTGCCGGTCAGTCAGGGGCTCGCTTTGAAAGGAACGCTCGGCGGGGCATCGACCACGGTGTCCATCGTGCAAAGCTCCGGTCCCGGCACGGCGACCATTTCTCCGGCGAACGCCCTGCCGGCGCGGCTGACTTTCCCGACGGCCGGTGTCTATCAGTTCACGGTGACTGCGACCGATGGCTCGACGGTCCGGGCCGAAACGGTGCGGGTGGAGGCTTTGGCGCCGGGCGGCGCGGCTGCGGCGGCATCGGGACTCGCGGTCGGCGGATCCTGGACCACGCAGAACCTCGGCGATGCGACGACCGCGGGCAGCCAGACTTTCGGTGCGACCACCGCCTCGCTGACCGGGTCGGGGATGGGTTTCCAGGAGGTCAGCGATTCGCACCGCTTCGCGTGGAAGCCGCTACGGGGCGACGGCTCGGTCACCGCGCGGGTCACCGGCTTCAGCGCGGACAACGGGGGCAATGCCTTCGGGGGGATCATGCTGCGGTCGTCCCTGCGCCGCGAAAGCACGAACGTCGCCGCCACGGTGCGCAGCGGGGGCGGTCTGCAATTCACGCGTCGTCTCGAGCAGGCGGCCTACACCGAGCCGACCAGTCATACCTTGCGCGCTCCGTATTGGGTCCGGGTGAAGCGGGTCGGCAATGAGTTCACCAGCTATCGGAGCGAGGATGGATTGAGCTGGGTCCAGCAAGGAGCGCCGGTGACCTTGTCCACGATGCCTGCCGGGGCTCAGTGGGGGCTGGCGGTGACCGGGCATACGAATACCTCGGTGTCGCAGGTCTCCTTCTCGAACGTCCTGCTCGAGCCTCTCGCCGGGCAGCCCGCGCCGGGCACGACCTGGACGGGCGGGGACATCGGGGGGGCTGCGATCGCCGGCTCGCACAGCGGCAGCGGCGCGGCTTTCAATCTGAGCGGCAGCGGGTCGGACATCTTCGGGACCAGCGACCAGTTCTACTACCTTTCCCAAACTTACAGCGGCGACGCCCAGATGACCGCCCGGGTGGTTTCGCAGGACATGAGCGACGTCTGGGCGAAGGCCGGCGTGATGGTCCGCGCCTCGACCGCTGCGAATGCGGTGAACGCCTTCATGGCGGTCACGCCGCGAAATGGGACGCCCTTCCAAAACCGCGGCACGGCGGGTGGCTCGACGGCCTCTAACAACTCCGGCAGCGCCTCCTTCGCCGCGCCGTATTGGCTGCGCCTGACCCGCAGCGGCGACACCTTCACCTGCCGCCGCTCGACCGATGGCACCGCGTGGTTCCAACTCGGGCCGGCGGAAACCATCGCCGGGGCGCCGGACACGATGCACGCCGGCTTGCTCGTCGCGTCGCTGAACAACAACGGCAACTCGGTCGCCAGCTTCGACCAGATCTCGCTGGTCGAAAGCGGGGTCGCGCCGGAAGCCGCGGTTCTTTCCTTCGCGGCGGGGCAGAACCCGTCGCTGGCGAACGACTTCCGCCTGACCGCGTCGAGCGATCGACCGGTGACCTGGTCCTGGCAGCAGGTCTCGGGGCCCGGCACGCTGAGCTTCCGCACCCAGAATGCCGCGAACCCGCAGGTGTCGTTCACGCAGGCCGGAACCTATGTCGTCCGGGTGATGGCGGAGAGCGATGGGGTGGAGACGTTTATCGAACGCAGCTTCGACTTCTCGCTCGACGCCCGCTGGAACTTCAACAGCGCGGGTAATGCCGAAGGCTGGTCGGCGGGCGGTGGCACCGGGGCGGTGACGGTTGCCGGCGGCATCGCGTCGGCCCCGGTCACCGCGGGGGATCCGCAGTTCCAGAAGCTCGCGGCCTGCTACGTCGCCGGGGATCTAATGAAGCATGTGATTGTCCGCTATCGCTCCACGGCTACCGGCACCGCACAGGTTTTCTGGGGGCGGGTCGGGGCGGGCAATGTCTCCGGCACCCGGGTGGTCAATTCCAACTACGGCAGCGCTAGTAGCTGGTCGGCGCTGATTCACAATCCCTCCGCCCATGTCGATTGGGCGGGGCGGCAGATCATCGACTTCCGATTCGATCCCACCGGCGGGGTGAATTCGTCGTTCGAGATCGACTGGATCGCGTTGTCCGATGGCGATCTCGACGGCGACGGCCTGAGCGACTTGTTAGAGGGTGGTGGCGACACGGATGGCGACGGCTTGCCGAACCTCGACGACCTCGATTCGAACAACGACGGCCTTCCCGATTCGCCTCTGCCGCCGGACGACTTCGACAATGATGGATTCCCCGATCTGCTCGAGACCGTCCGCTACTGGAACGCCTCGCCGCTCGACGGCACCTGGCAGACGGCATCGAACGACTGGAACACCGGCGCGCTCGGCAGTGGGACACAGGCCGCTTGGAATCCCGGGGACGATGCCCGCTTTGATCGTGCGTCGGCTTACACGGTCACGCTCGGCGGCGGGGTCGCGCCGGGGAAGTTGTCGGTGCTGGCCGGGCAGGTGACTTTCGTCGGCAGCGGATCGGTGAATGCCTCGGCGGTGTCGGTGGCAACTGGAGCGACGCTGACCGCGGCGGGGGATCGCTTGTTCCGGACGGGATCGACGGGTCTCACCGTGGACGGATCGTTCGTGCCGCTCGCCGCGACTTCGGCTGCGGACCGGGTGGTGACCTTGCAAGGAAGCGGGCAGATCAGCGGTGGGGCCTTGAGAGTCAGTGAGGGTAGCTTTTCCGGCGTGATCAGCGAGGCCGCGTCCTTGATCAAACAAGGCCCGGGAACGCTGGTGCTCACCGGCGCGAACACCTTCAACGGGGGCAGCAGCATTGCTGCGGGCACCATGCAAATCGGCAATGGCGGGACGGCCGGGTCCTTGGGCAGCGTTGCGATTTCCGGCAACGGATCGCTGGTCTTTTCCCGCTCCGATGCCACCACCTGGGCCGGCACGCTGTCGGGCGGCATGGCTTTGACGAAGCTCGGCACCAACACGCTGACGCTGACCGGTAATCACAGTCACGGCGGCACCACGACGATTTCCGGCGGCACGCTTGAACTCGGCAACGGCGGCACGACCGGCAGCCTCGGCAATGGCCCGGTGACCAGCAGCGGGACCCTGCGGGTGAATCGTTCGAACGCCATCACACTCGCCGGGAACATCAGCGGCGGCACTCTTTCGAAAGTCGGCGCGGGCACTCTAACATTGGCGGGCGACAACAGCTTTGGCAGCGGGAATTTCACCTTCGGCTCCGGTGCCGCGAATGTCGGCTACCTCCACCTCGCCCATCCGAAGGCGATGGGGAACCACACGAAGATCAGCCTCGCGTCGAACACTTCCGGGGTGTCGGGGATCGAACTCAGCTGCAGCCACGCGTTCAACCTGGCGCTCGATACCGTGGGCCGCAACACCCCCGCCGGGGCCGTGATGCTGCGGAATGTCAGCGGTGACAACCAGTGGCTGGGCCCGGTGACGATCACTTCCGGCGGCGGTGGATACGAGATCGAGTCGCTGGCCGGGAAACTGACCCTGGCCGGCAATCTGACGGTCACTCTCGCCACTTCGACCGACCGTAGCGTGATCGTGAAAGGCGCTGGTGAGACGGTGATCGCGGGTAACATCAGCGACGGCGCGACGACCCGCATCGCTTTCACCAAGCAGGGGACCGGCACGCTGCGGCTGGAGGGAATCAACAGTTACCTCGCACCCACCACCGTGGGGGGCGGTCTCATGCTGGTGAACGGTTCGCTCGCCAGCAGCGCGTCCGTATCCGGCGGGGCGACCCTCGGCGGCTACGGGACTATCGGCAGCGCGAGCTTTGCCGGCAGTTCCGCCTTGGCCCGGGCGATCCTTTCGCCCGGTGATGAAGGCGTGGACGCGCTCTTATCGACCGGCACCGTCACGCTGGGCACGCACTCTTCCTTCGTTTGCGAAATCAGTGGCTGGGGAGCGGGCGATTGCGACTCATTGTTCGCGGCGAACCTCGCTCTAACCGCCACCCCCGCGGCTCCGCTGGTCATCGTCGTGCGACCGCTCGGGCTCGACTTCAATGCGGCGGTCTCGCGGGTGTTCCCGATCGCCACGGCCAGCGGCAGCCTGAGCGGGTTCAACGCATCGGCGATCACCCTCGATACCACGGCCGTCGCCGCCCTAACAGGCACTTGGACTTTCCGCCAGACCGGGCAGACCCTGGAGCTGGTCTACACGCACGATCCCTATGCCGCGTGGATTTCCGCCTACCCGGGCATCGCCGATCCCGCCCCCGGCGCGGACCCCGATGGCGACGGCTGGAGCAACGAGGACGAGCGGGTGACCGGCACCGACCCGACGAACGCCGGCTCCCGTTTCACGGCGGAACTCGTGCCCGGCGGCATTGCCTTCGAAAGACTTGCAGGCCGCTTTTACGAAGTCCGGACCTCCACCTCGCTTGCCGGTGCCTGGGATCTTCACGCCGTCGCTCCGGCGGGCAGCGGCACGGTCACCATTCCCTTGATGGCAAACGGCGGTCCGCGTCGATTTTATCGCGTGGTCGTCACGCTTATCCCCTGATTCATTCCCACATGCACTCATCCTTGGTCCTTCTCACTGGCGTCCTTCTTTTTGCCGACTCTGCTTCCGCCCAGTTGCCGGAGCACGTCGCCCGTGCCGAAAAAAGCGCGTTGTCCTCGTTCTTTCTGCCACCCGTCCGCGTCGTCTGGACCAGCGGTGAAGGAGTGGCGAACGCCGAAAAATTGCTCGAACCGAAGCCCGGCCAAGCTGTTTTGAAAGACCCCGCGCCGCCGCTGGTGCTGAAGGGCAAGTCCGGCGTGATCCTCGACTTCGGAGTGGAAATCACCGGCGACCTGGAATTGATCACTCCGATCACCGAGTCGAAAGACATGCCGTCGGTCCGCATTCGCTTCGGCGAGTCGGTGGCGGAGACTTCCGCGGAGATCGGCGAGCGCGGCGCGCAGAACGATCACGCTCTGCGCGACTTCAACGTGAAGCTGCCGTGGCTGGGCAAGACCACCGTCGGGCCCAGCGGCTACCGCTTCGTGCGGATCGACGGGATCGACGACAAGGCGGAGGTCCGCATCTCGCAGGTCCGCGCCGTGCTGAAACTACGGGATGTCCCGTATGTCGGGTCCTTCCGCTGCTCCGACGAGCGGCTCGACCGCATCTGGCAGACCGGTGCGTGG
This sequence comes from Haloferula sp., assembly GCA_044372775.1. Lineage (GTDB taxonomy): Bacteria > Verrucomicrobiota > Verrucomicrobiia > Verrucomicrobiales > Akkermansiaceae > Haloferula. Next base: position 71,123 of record JBIPNO010000015.1, on the reverse strand, counting down.
ACCGTTCATCTCAACATGCAGGATTACCTGTGGGACGGCGTGAAGCGCGACCGCCTGGTGTGGCTGGGCGACATGCACCCGGAGGTCTCGGTGATCAATGCGGTCTTCGGGGCCAACGAGGTGGTCCCGAAGAGCCTCGACATGACCCGCGACGTCACGCCGGTGACCGAGTGGATGAACGGCATCAGCTCGTATTCGATGTGGTGGATCCTGATCCACGAAGACTGGTTCACCCACCACGGCGACCTCGCTTATTTGAAGCAGCAGCAGCCCTACATGACCGCGCTGCTGAAACGGCTCAGCGGCTTCGTCGACAAAGACGGCCGCGAGACGCTGGACGGCATGCGCTTCCTCGACTGGCCGACTTTCGAGAACAAGACCGCGGTCCACGAGGGATTGCAGGCGATGATGCACCTCACGATGGAGAGCGGCGCGCGGCAGATGACGCTGCTCGGCGACGCGGAGACCGCCGCGCTTTGCACAACCACCGCCGCGAAGCTGAAGCGCCATGTCCCCGAAGCCTCCGGCCGCAAATCACCGGCCGCCTTGCTCGCGCTCGCCGGGCTGCGCGATCCGGCGGAGGTCGCCAAGGTGCTGGCCAAGGACGGGCCGAAGGACCTCAGCACCTTCTATGGCTTCTACGTGCTGAACGCCCTCGCGAAGTCCAACGACATCGACACCGGCCTCGACCTGATCAGCCGCTACTGGGGCGGGATGCTCGACTTCGGCGCGACCAGCTTCTGGGAGGACTTCGACCTCGCGTGGACGGAGAATGCCGGCCGCATCGATGAACCGGTCGCACCCGGCAAGAAGGATCTCCACGGTGACTTCGGCGCGCATTGCTACATTGGTTTCCGCCACAGTTTCTGCCACGGCTGGGCCGGCGGGCCGACCGCGTGGCTGAGCACGAACGTGCTCGGCGTGAGTCCGGCCGAACCGGGCTTCGCGAAGGTGAGGATCGAGCCAAAGCTCGGCCGCCTCCAGTGGGCGGAGGGCAGCTATCCGACGCCGAAGGGGCCGATCCGGGTCCGCCACGAAAAGCAGGCCGACGGCTCGGTGAAGAGCGACATCACCCTGCCGCCGGGGGTGGTGCGGGTTCCTTGAGCGATGGCTTTGATGTCCGTCCATGCAGCGACTCCGCCGTCCTCCCGCCGCCTCTGGGGAGGGGGGAGTCGGCACGCGCTCGCACTGGTGGTCAGTTCGTTGTTCGCCATCGCCGCTTCGCCGGCCGCCGAGCAGGAAGTCGGTCATTGGCTGGCCAGCCGCTTGTCGGAAGACTTCGTCAGGACCGAGCGCCGTCTCGGCGAGATCGCGGCCGAGTTTCAGAAGCTGCCGGTGATGCCGGACCTCGACGCGCTCGGAACCCATGGCTTCCACTCGAATTTCACGGGCGACTCCGAGGTCAACTGGTTCGAGATCGCGTGGGACCAGCCGCGGCGGATCGACGGCCTCGCGATGATCCCGACGCGGCTCTCGACCCAGAGCGGCCGCCGCTCGAACTACGGCCTGCCGAACCGCATGCGGATCGAGGCGCTGCTGCCCGGTGCGACCGGGCGGGTGACGCTGGCGGAGATCGACGACACCCGGCTCGACCTCCGTCGCGGGGATCCGGTGTTTCTGCAACTGGCGGCGGTCGAAGTCGTCGCGCTGCGCTTCATCCCGATCGATCTCCCGACGCTGCCGGGAAAGTCGGTGCGCTTCTTTTCGCTGGCCGAGTTGATGGTCTTCGACGGTCCCAAGAACATCGCGGTAGAAGGCGACTTCAGCGCGAACTTCAGCATCGACACCGAGGTCGGCTGGAACATCGGCTATCTCGTCGACGGTCAATCGCCGCTCGGCCCGGCGGAGATGCCGGAGCCCGGCCTCAGCCTCGGCTGGCACGGCGATCCGGTGCAGAACGAGCTGATCCCGACCTGGGCGCGGATCGACCTCGGCGAGGCGCGGGATTTCGATGCCGTCCGCCTGGTCGCGGCCCGCGGCGACGCGCCGATCAAGGGCCCCGGGTTCGGCTTTCCGGTGTGGTTCCGGCTGGAGGTGAGCGATGATCCGGTGGCCGGTCCGTGGACGATCTTGTGGGATACCGGCACGCGGAATTTTCCCAATCCCGGCTACAACCCGGTGAACTTCCGCTTCGAGCAGTCCGCCCGCGGCCGCTTCGTCCGTCTCACCGCCCTGAAGCTCCACCAGCCGGATCATTTCACCACGCCGCGGGTGCTGCTGTCCGAGTTCGAGGTGCTGCAAGACGGGCGCAATCTCGCGCTCGGCAAGGAAGTCAGCACTCCGGACCGCGCCGCGAGCATTCCGCATGACAGCAAGCGGGTCTGGTCGCGCGCGGGACTCACGGACGGCCATTCCTCGACCGGCCGCCTGATCCCCGACCGCGAGTGGGTGTCGCGGCTGTCCCGTCGCTTCGACCTGCTCTGCGAACAGCAGGCGCTCGCGCAGCTCCGCAAGGGGCTGATCGACCGCCACCACCGGGTCTTCCTTTTCGTCTGCTTCGGCACCCTGTTCGCCACCGTACTCGGACTCGCGATCTGGCAAGTCCGCACCCGGCTCGCCAGCCGCCGCCACGTCGCCGGGCTGCGGCGGCGGATCTCGTCGGATCTGCACGATGAAGTCGGCTCGACACTCGCCACCATCGCCTTGCTCTCCGATTTGCCACCTGCCGCGGGGACCCTGGGCGACATCAACCGGCTCGCCCGGGAAAGCTCGGAGTCGCTGCGGGAGATCGTCGAGATCACCCTGGCCCCCGGCCGCCTGCGCAAGCCGCTGGGCGAGCGCCTGCGCGACATCGCTTCGGTCATGCTGCGCGACCACCGCTGGACCTTCGAGGGCGGGGAAGTGCCCGAGCTCCACCTCGAGCAGCGGCGCAACCTCGTGTTCTTCTTCAAAGAGGCGCTGCACAACATCCTCCGCCACGCCCAAGCCACCGACGTCGAGATCCGCTTCCAGCAAAAGGCGGGCTTGTTAGAACTTTCGATCCGCGACAACGGCCGCGGCATGGATCCCGGTTCAGTGCGCGCCGGCGGCGGACTCCACACCCTCCACCAGCGCGCCGAGTCGCTGCGCGCCGAACTGGAAGTGGACAGCCGTCCCGGCGAAGGCACCCGCCTCGTGCTGAGATTTTCACCCCTGTCCCTTTCCGCAAAATGATCCCGCCGCCCCGCCACGCCTGCGTCATCGAGGATCACCCCGACTACCGACGCGCCCTCCAGCAGGCCATCGAGTCGAGCCCGGCCCTCGCGTGCAAGCTGGCCTTCCCCTCGATCGAGACCTTTCTCGAAGGCACCCGGCCGGACACCCCGCTGGAAGTCGTGCTGCTCGACCTCGGCCTGCCCGGCATGCATGGCCTCGACGGCATCCCGGAAATCCGCAAGCGCTTCCCGAAGGTCCGCATCCTCGTGATCACCGTTTACGACCACAAGCCGGTGGTGCTCCAGGCGCTTGCGGCCGGTGCCAGCGGCTACCTGCTCAAGGCGGACCGGCTCGACACCATCCTCCGCGGCATCGAGGAGGTGCTCGATGGCGGCGCTCCGCTCAACAGCCACATCGCGCGGATGATCCTCACCACCTTCAACGCGGTGCGCCCGGCCGAGCCGGAAATCGATCTCACCGAGCGTGAACGCGAGACCCTTTCGCTTCTCGCCAAAGGTCTCATCAAGAAGGAAATCGCCGAGCAGATGGGCGTCTCCTACCACACCGTCGACACCCACGTGCGGAACATCTACGGCAAGCTCCAGGTGCACAATCTGTCCGGCGCGGTGGCCAAGGCGATCCAGCTCGGGTTGACCTGAGCGGGCGGGGTGGCGGTCCTCCTCCCGTGAATGCGGGAAGACTTAAGGAAACGTTTCCTGAGAGCATCGGGACTTGGGGAGTGCGCTCCCGGTCCATGCCGTGAGCGGAGTGGACCGGGGAGTTCGTCGTTCCCCGCGTCGCGAACATGAAAACCCAAAGAACCCTTCGTCATCTCACCTTTCCTCTGGGCTACGCCTGCCTCGCAAGCAGTCCTCTGCTTGCTGTCCCACTTCACTGGGATGGCACTTCCACCACGGCCAATGCGGATGGCGGCGCTGGCACTTGGGACACCACGACTTCCAACTGGGACAGCGTGGCGATTGGCGGCAGCGACAGCTCCTGGCCGACCCTCAGCACTGGCGACGACGACGCCGTGTTCGGCGGCTTGGCTGGCACCGTGAACATCGCTCCCGGCGGCGTGGTCGCCAACAGTTTAGCCTTCAACACCGCCAACTACATCGTTTCGGGCGGACCGCTCACCCTCGATGGCACCACCCCGACCATCACCAATGCGGTGGCTGCGACCATCAACTCCAACTTGGTCGGCAGCGTCGGCCTGAGCAAGTCGGGCAACGGAACCTTGGTGCTTGGTGGGACCAATAGCGGCATCTCCGGCGCGCTGGTGATCGGTGGCGCGACCACCGGCAACAACGGCGGAATCCAAGTCCAGTCGAACGCTGCCTTCGGGAGCTTCAGTTCGGTCGATATCCAGGCGAACTCCTTTCTCAATCTCAACGGCGTGACCCTCGGTGCCACGGTGCCCACCACCGTCGCAGGAGGCGGGGGCACCGCAGCGCCCCAAGGGGCCATCAAGGGTCAAAGCGGAGTCAACGCCGTCAATGGGGCTGTCACGCTCGCCGACGGTGGAGTGCGCGTCGGCAACCTTGGCACCTCTCTCACATTCAACGGCGCGGTCACCGCCACCGTCGGTTCCGGGCGCGGCCTGCTGATCCGCATTGGTAACAATCAAGGCGTGATCTTCACCAACACCGGCAACTACTGGGAGGGTGCCACGAATCTGGGCGAGGGCACCGCCTACTTCCACGCCGGCGCGCTACCCACGGCGACCAATCTGGTTCTGGCGGGTTCCGGAAACACCTGGCTGGAGACCAGCGGCACCTTCAACCGGGCGATCGGCACCGCGGCCGGTCAGGTCCAGTTCAATGCCACCGCCGGCCGCATCAATGGCATGTCTGCCCGCGGTGGTGATCTTTCGGTGAACTTCGGCGGTGGCACGGCCCTGACTTGGGGCACCACTCCGAATTTCAATCCCGGAATCCTAGGACTCGCCGGGACCAACGCCACCGGCACGCTGACCCTTCAAAACAACATCAACTTCGGTGCCGCGACCCGTACGATCAATGTCGAGAACGGCAGTGCCGACGTGGACGCCAGCATCACCGGCAATCTCACCAACGGCGTGCTCACCAAGACGGGTGGGGGCACCTTGACCCTTGCCGGAACGAACAGTTTCACGTCGGCCACCCTGACTTTCGGCACCGCCAGCACGAACCTCGGGGCGATCCGGTTGGAGAGCGATTCGGCGCTCGGCGGTGTCACCGCCATCGCGGGTAATTCCGGCACCGGCGGCGCGCAGGCGCGCATCGAACTTGCCAACAACGTCAACATCGCCGGCATCGAGTATCGCGCCGGTGGTCGCCAGAATCCGACCACCACCGGTGCCGCCATCGTCAACGTCTCCGGTGACAATACCTGGGGTGGCACCATCCGGATCACCAACACCGGCGGCTCGTATGGGATCCGTTCCGACGGTGGCCGGTTGACCATCGCAGGAACCCTCCAGAACGGGATTGGTAGTGATCGCGTTTGGGAACTGACCGGGGCGGGCAATTTCCTGGTTTCCGGGAACATCATCAACGGCAGCACTGGCGGTCTTTCGATCAACAAGTCCGGCAACGGAACCCTGACGGTCACCGGCACCGGCAATACCTACTCCCTGGGCACCACGATCAGCGCCGGCACCTTTCTCGCCAACAATGCCTCGGGCTCCGCGACGGGCAGTGGCGCGGTGACGGTGAACGGCGGCACTCTCGGTGGCACCGGCGCACTCACCGGTGCGGTTACCGTCAATTCCACCGGCATTCTCGCTGCGGGTGCTTCGATCGAATCCCTCGCTACCGGCGCGCTGACCTTCAACACCGGCTCGACGTTCCTCTACGAACTCAACACCACCGGCGCGCTCGGCGACCTTGTCGATGTCAATGGCAACCTCGATCTCAACGGCACCGTCACCCTGAGTCTGCTCGACCTCGGAGCCGGTGCTGCGCTCGCCAACAACTCGAAGTTCGTAATGATCAGCTATGCCGGCACGTGGACGCCGGGGGATATCTTCAACGGCTACGCCGATGACAGCGTCTTCACGCTCTTCGGCAACGAGTGGCTCATCAATTACGATGACACCTCCGCGGGATCGCTCAACGGCGGCGCCTTCGGCAACGCCGTCACCCTCACCGTCGTGCCGGAACCCGGTGCCGCCCTGCTCGGCGGTCTGGGCTTGCTGGCCCTGCTCCGCCGCCGCCGCTGAACTCCGCCAAACGCCTCTCAACCCAACAACTCGATCCGACTCCAACCCATGAAACTCCGCTCCAATCCCTTCGGCTGCCTCGCGCTGTCGATCGTCTCCGCCACCTCGCTCCAAGCCGCAACCCTTTACTGGGACGGCAACGACACCAGTGCCAACGCCGACGGCGGCCTCGGTAACTGGGACACCGCGACCTCCAATTGGGACGACCTCGCGACCGGCGGCAATATCGCCTCTTGGCCAACCACAAGCACCGGCGATGACGACGCGGTCTTCGGTGGTGTCGCCGCCACCGTGACCATCGACGTGGCCGGCGTCACGGCCAACGACCTCACGTTCAGCACCGCGAACTACATCCTGGCCGGCGGGACCCTGACGCTCGACTCGCTTGATCCCGACGGCCCCGATCCCCTGTTGGCACCCGTCCCGGTCGTGACCAATGGCGTGGCCGCAACCATCAATGCCAACCTCGCCGGCAGCTTCGGCCTGACCAAATCCGGCAACGGAACGCTCACTCTCGGTGGCACCAACTCCGACCTGAGCGGAGCTCTCACCGTTAGCGGCGCGACCACCGGGAACAACGGCGGCATCAACTTCAACGGGGCGGCTTCGTTCGCGAACTTCGCGTCGGTCGATGTCCAGAACAACAGCTTCATCAATCTGGCCAACGTCTCGATCCCTTCGACGGTCCCCGTCAAGATCGCCGGCGGCGGCGGCACCTCGGCCCCGCAGGGTGCCATCAAGGGCACAGCCGGCGTCAGCTCGGTGGAAGGTAGCATCTCGATCGAGAACAACAGCGCCCGCATCGGTAACCTCGGCACCTCCCTGACCATCGCCGGTCCGATGACCGCTGCGCCGGGTTCGGGCTTCGGCCTGTTGATCCGTGTGGCCGCGAACCAGGGCGTGATCTTCTCCAACGCCGCGAACTCGTGGGAAGGGGCGACGACTCTTGCAGAGGGGTCGGTCTATTTCCAGCCGAGCACGCTTCCCGCAGGCACCAACCTTGTCATGGCCGGTTCGGCAAACACCTGGTTCGAGACCAGCGGAAGCTTCACCCGGGCCATCGGCACGGCGGCCGGTGAAGTCCAGTTCAATGCCACCGCCAGCCGAATCAACGGCCTTTCCGCCCGCGGCGGGGACCTTTCGGTGAACCTCGGCGGCGCCGCGACCGCCCTGACCTGGGGCGTCGCTCCCTTCAATCCCGGAGCCCTCGGACTGGCCGGTGCGAACGCGACGGGCACCCTTTCCTGGGAAAACCCGCTCGATCTCGGGGCCGCCACGCGGATCATCGATGTCGCAAACGGCACCGCAGCGGTCGATGCCCGGATCGGGGTGCCGATCACCAATGGACTGCTGAACAAAACCGGCAGCGGCGTGCTCGCTCTCGCCACGGCGAACAGCTTCACCACCGCGACGATGGTCTTCGGCGCCGCCGGCGTCAACCGGGGCGGGCTCCGGATCGAGAACGCCGCCGCCCTCACCGGCATCACGCTGATCGACATGAACGCGGCAACGAATTCCGGCGGCCGCGCGCGCGTCGAGCTTGTGGGCGGAGTCACCGTCAACGGTACTAACATCCGCACCGGTGGTCGCGGCGACGTGACCGGCGACGGAGCGGCGCTGGCCAATATCTCCGGCGATAACACCTGGGGCGGCGTGATCAGCATCAGCAACACCGGCGGTTCCTACGGGATCCGCAGCGATGACGGCACTCTCACGCTGTCAGGCACGTTGCAGAACGGCATCGGGTCGCTTCGTGACTGGGCCGTCGGGGGCGCGGGCAACATCACGATCTCCGGCAACGTGATCAACGGCGGAGCCAGCGGATTGGCCCTTGTGAAGCATGGTGCCGGCACCCTCAAACTGACCGGTGCCAGCAACACCTATTCCTCGGGTACGACGATCAACGCTGGCACGGTGCTGGTCGGCGAAGGTGGCTTGAACGGCGGCCTCGGCAGCGGTCCGGTGATCAACAACGCCGCGCTGATCTTTGATCGCGAGGGCGCGCTTTCGGTCCCCGGCGCGGTTTCCGGCACCGGCACCATCACCAAGCGCGGCCCGGGCACGGTCACGCTCTCCGGAGCCACCATCAGCCACACCGGAGCCACCAGCATCGAGGACGGCGGCCTGATCGTCGCCGGCGACGCCACCCTCGCCACCGCCGCGGTGAGTGTCGGCGACGGCATCGGCGCGGCCGACAGCGCGGTGCTCGGCGGCAGCGGCCCGCTTGGTGGCAGTGTCACCGTCACCACCGATGGAGCGATCGCTCCTGGCGTCACGGCTGGAACCCTCGGCGTGCTCGGCTCCGCCACGATCAACGGCTCGCTTTTGATCGAACTCGACGGCGCGGTCGGTGATCGACTTAACGTTGCGGGCAACCTCGATATTGGCAGCGCCGCTCTGAAGATTACGAATCTGGCCGGCGGCGCGACTGCGGCAGAATATGTCATCGCGACCTTCGACACCCTCACTGGTGCGGCGTTCGCGTCGGTCTCCGGCGTGCCGACGAACTACGAGCTTGAGTATGATCTGATCAACAAGCGCATCGTGCTGGTTTCAACGGTGATTCCGGGCTTTGCCGGATGGATCGGCACCTTCGACGTGGCGGATCCCGCCGCGGGAGCAGACCCAGACTTCGACGGTCTTACCAATAGTATCGAATACGTCATCGGCGGCGATCCGTCCGTGGCTTCCCGCGTCGGTGCTCCTGAGGGCGAAGTGATCGGGAACGATCTCGTCTTCACCTTCTCCCGTGTCGATAGCTCCGAGACGGGTGACCTCACGTTGACCGTCCAGGCGGGCACGACGCTCGCGCTGTGGCCGGAAGTCTTCATCATCGGAGCGGACAACGCCGGCTCTTCCGCCGGCGTGGACATCGTGGAGAATGGCACCGCCCCGGACACGATCACCGTCACGATCCCGAAGGCCGGCGAGCTGAGGAAGTTCGTTCGCCTCAACGCGGCGATCACGCCTTGATCGCCTTTTCGATCCATCCGGATTGACTCGGGGTGCCGGTGGTCGGGGGACCGCCGGCACCCTTTTCGCATCGGGGGCGGTGACACGGAGATTCCTTCCCGCGGCGGATGGAATGCGGCGGGATGCGCGTAGAGTCACGACCATGAAATCCCGCATTCTCTCCCTCGCCGCCGGCTTGTTATCCATGTCCGCCGCTCTGGCCGATCCGACGGGACCGGTCGATCCCGCGAAGTACAAGGCCCCGGTCAAGGTTGCCTGCGTCGGCGACAGCATCACCCAAGGCTCCGGTGCCGGACCCGGGAAGGCCTACCCGTCGCAGCTCCAGGAAATGCTGGGCGACCAATGGAAGGTCGGCAATTTCGGCGTCAGCGGGCGCACGCTGCTGAAGAAGGGCGACTTCCCCTACTGGAAGGAGAAGAAGTATCAGGAGGCGATGCAGTTCCTGCCCGACGTCGTGATCATCATGCTCGGCACCAACGACACCAAGCCGCGGAACTTCAAGCACGAGAAGGAATTCTCCGCCGACTACACCGAGCTGGTGAACTCGTTCCAAGGCCTCGCCAGCGAGCCGAAGATCTACGTCTGCCGGCCCTGCCCGGTGCCGGATCCGGGGAACTTCGGGATCAATGACAAGAATCTCCAGGTCTATATCAAGAAGGTCAACGACCTGGCCGAGGAGCTGAACCTCGGCGTGATCGACATGCACAAGGCGCTCGCCGACAAGCCGAAGCTCCTGCCCGACCGGGTGCACCCGAATGCCGAAGGCGCCGGCGAGATGGCCAAGGCGGCGTTCAAGGCGCTGACCGGCAAGGAGGCACCGGTTCCGGCGGTGGTGAAGTAAGAAGAGGAGACAACGAAACGAGCGAAACGAGCGAAAGAAGAAGGGGATCCCATTGGGATTCCTTCTGGGCTGTTTCATTTTCGTTCGTTTCGTCCCTTTCGTTGTTCCGAATGCCTTTCTCCGACTCCATGAAGCTCCTCAGCTCCACGATCCTCGCTTTCGCTGCGATCCAAGCCAGCGCCGTGGACCTGCCGGATCCCTTGGTCCGCGACGACGGCACACGCGTCACCACCGCCGCCGAATGGCGTGAGAAGCGGCGGCCGGAACTGCTCGATTTTTTCACCCGCGAGATGTATGGCCGGAATCCCGGGCGGCCGGAAAAGCTGAGCTTCGAGGTTTTCGACCGCGCCCCGTCGGCGCTCGGCGGCAAGGCGACGCGGATCCAGATCGCGATTTATCCCGGCGGCAAGCCGGGGCCGCGGATGGACCTGCTGGTCTATGTCCCGAATGGCGTGAAAGGTCCGGTGCCGGCGATCCTGGGGCTGAACTTCTGGGGCAACCACTCGATCCACAAGGACCCCGGCATCCGGCTGACCGAAAGCTGGGTCGAGGACAAGGCCGGGCACTACGCCGATCTAACAGGCATCAAGGACCATCGCGCGACCGAGGCCTCCCGCGGCGGGAATGCCCGGCAGTGGCCGGTCGAGGAGATCCTGTCCCGCGGCTATGCCTTGGCCACGATCTACCGCGAGGACGTCGCCGCCGATCACGAGCCGCACTTCGCCAGCGGCGTGTATCCGCTGTTCCCGGAGCTTCAGAAAGGCGATGACAATTTCGGCGGTATCGCCGCTTGGGCCTGGGCGCTGAGCCGCGGGCTCGATGCCCTGGAGAAGGAGCCCTCGGTCGATGCCAAGCGCGTCGCGGCGTTCGGCTTTTCCCGCCTCGGCAAGGCCGCGTTGTGGGCCGGGGCGAGCGACGAGCGCTTCGCGATGGTGATCAGCAACGAGTCCGGCGCGGGCGGGGCGAAGCTGTTCCGCCGCGGGGTGGGGGAGGACATCGCCCGGCTGAACACGGTCTTCCCGCACTGGTTCGCGAAGAGCTTCCGGAAATACAACGGCACGGACAAGGAACTGCCCTTCGACCAGCACTTCGTCATGGCGCTGATCGCGCCGCGGCCGCTGTATGTGGCCAGCGCGATCGACGACAAGCACGCCGACCCCGAAGGCGAGTTCGCCGGGGCCAAGGCGGCGGAGCCGGTGTATCGGCTGTTAGGCGCGGAGGGCTTGCCGTCGGAAAGCTGGCCGGCGGTGGACACGAGCGTGCAGGGCGGCATCGGGTATCATGTCCGCAGCGGGGTTCACGACGTGCTGCCCTTTGACTGGAAATGCTACCTCGACTTCGCGGACAAGCATTTGAAGTGAGGGTGGTCGCGCATCGGAGCGCTGACTTTAGTCGGCGAGGGTGGGTGAGGCGGGCTGGCTGCCGACTAAAGTCGGCGCTCCCTTTTGAAGGCTCCTTGAACGGTTCATTTACGGGTCGATCTTGCACCCAGGGCCAAGCGGCAAAGGGGCTGAGGGGGCGCATTGGAGCGCTGACTTTAGTCGGCGTGGGTGGGTTTGGCGGATGGGCTGCCGACTAAAGTCAGCGCTCCCATGAGCACTCCCTTACAGATCGAAGATCTCGATGCGGGCGCCTTTTTCGGGGTGGCTGATGAGGACGGCGATCCTGCGGATCTCGCCGAAGGTGCTGCCGGTGTGGCTGAGGTAGTCGAACTTGCCGCGGAGGTCGGTGTAGCCGTCCTTGTGGAAGACCGCTTCGCCGTCGCGGCCCTGGGTGTAAACTTTGACATAACTCCGCGGCAAGGGCAGGCGGGTGGCGCTGTCGAAGACTTGCAGGGTGCGCTCGGCGGGCTGGCGGACGATCTCGAGGGCCTTGCTGTCGAGGACTTTCAGGACGCGGGTGCTGCCGGAATTCGCGGCGACGAGGACATTGCCCTGGCGGAAGGCTTCGGGGAGTTCGATGGCGGTCTCGGCGCCTTGGAGGGCGACTTCACGGGTCTCGTTGGCGCGGATGCCGGGCAGCGAGGCGCTGTCGCCGCTGAGGAAGGGGTCCTTGGAGAAGAGGACTTCGAGATCGACGCTGAAGAGCTGGAGCAGGGTCTTGTCGATGCGGTGGTGGGTGATCCGCAGCTTGCCGTCGGCGGCGAGCGCGAGGTCGAGCGACGGCGCTTCTTCCTTCGGCTTGGCGTCCTCGGGCTTGCGCGGGACTTGCAGGGCGAGGATCTCGTCGGCCTGGGCGACGATCGCGGCGAAGCGCTCTTTCCACAGGCCGGGAGGCAGGGCGGCGCGGCGGGTGGCGATGGCGCGGGCGTCCTCGGGCTGGGCGCGGTGGAAGAGGACGACGGCGTTCAGGTAGTCGTAGGCGAGGCGTCCTGTTAGGGCGGCGGGATCGATGGCGTCGAAGCGGGCGAGCGCTTCCTCGATGCGGTCCTGCATCAGGAGGTGGGCGGTGAGGGCGAGGCGGTCGTCGGCGCTGAGCTGGGGTTTCCAGGCGAGCAGGTCGAGGAAGTCCTCGTAATGCTCCGCGGCTTCTTCGTGGGTCAGACGTTCCTTGTCGGCGAAACGGTGGGCGCGCGGGTTGACCAGCGGGTCGAACTCGAGGGTCTCCCAGCCGCGGTGAACGACGGGGCGGATCTCTAACAGCGGACTGTCGAGCCAGTCGCCGAATTGAAGGGGAATGGCGTCAACTGGAGGGAGCACGTCGCCCTCACGATACACCTTGAGGGTGTTTTCCAGGTAGTCCCTCACCGCGGGCAGCGAGTCGTGGACGAAGCCGAAAGAGGCGACGTCGGACGAGTAGAACAGGCGCTCGCGGAGGACGGCGACGGCCTTGCGGAAGAAGCCGGCGTCGCGCAGGCGCCAGCGGATTTGTTTGAGGTCGAGGGTGGCGAGGTTGTCGTTGCGGAGGCGGTCGAGGACGGCATCGGCCGTGCCGTCGCGGGCGAGGGCGGGCCAGGAATTGGCATCGACCGGCGGGGCTTCGGCGGTGGCGCGGAGGGTGCGGACGGGGGTGCGGGCGAGGACGAGGTCGCCTTCCGAGACTTGCAGCGGATAGAGCGGGAACTCGCCGGCGGCGGGGAAGTAGAAGGCGAGGCGGAGATTGAGCACGCCGTAGGGCTTGAGCTCGTGGGTGCTGGACGGGGTGGCGGCGAGGCCGTCGAGCGGGATCGCCCCGGCGGGGATCTGCGCGAGGGCATCGATGCGGCGGCCGGCCCCGGAGGGATTGGTGACGACGAGCGACGCGCCATAGGGCACGCCGGCGAGGAAGTCGCCGGTGATGCTGTTCTCGATCTGCCGGCCTTCGACGGTGCGGAAGCGGTCGTCGAGGCGGTGGAAGGTCTGGCGGACCAGCACCGGGGCGTCGGGGGCGATCTTCTGGGTCTCGCGGGTGTCCGTGTAGAAGAGCAGCATCGGCTCGCGGGCCTTCACGCGGAGGGTGGAGCCGTCGACCGTGGTCTCGGGGCGCGCGGCCTTGAAGGGCAGGTCGAGCATGGCGAGGCAGAACAGCGCCTCGTTGGCGTGGGAGCTGCAGGCGTTGAAGTTCGGCGACAGGAAGCCGCCCTTGCCGTCCCAGGTCGCGAGGTCGAGCCAGAAGCGGTTGAGCGGGATGAAGGACTCGTCGGTGGCACCCCGGTGTTTGTAGTAGTTCGACTCGTGCCAGAGCCGTGTCTGGTCGCGGTCGGAGCTCCAGGAGGGGCGGGCGGCGTGGGAGTTAAAGGGGGCATTGAGATCGGGCCTTGGCTTCCGAGAGGACAATGCCCTAGGCGAAGAGTCGTCGGGCGCGAAGGGATCAATCTCGAGTTCTTCAACCACGCCACCTCCACCGGCAGCGAAAGGGTCCGCAGCTGCTTTCGCGTCCCTCTGATTAAGGTTCTCAAGAGTCACGTCGGTAGGCAGCCCCGCGAGGCTGATCACTTGCTCAAGCATGTCGTGATTCGTAGGCGTGTTTCTCGCCAGCAGAGTTCGGTTGTGTGGGAAGTATTTGATGCTGCTACCCTCGGGGAACCTCACGCCGCTATCTTTGAGAAGCTGCTCAAGTTGCTCGGTTGAAACCGAAGAATTGGCACCAATCGCTTTAAGGAAGGTCGGAGAGACGTTGAAGACTCTTGCAAACAAATCTTCATCGGTCTCGGTCGCCGGGACCAATGTGACGGCGTATTCGTCGATCTTGTAGCGGAGCTTGGTCGCTTCGGTGATGTATCTGAGGGCTTCCGCGATCGGGACATTCCGAAGGCGGAGTTCCTTGATCCGCAAGCTGCCGGGATCTTGAGCTCCTCCGAGTCCTGCATCCAGGCCTGCATCGGCTGATCCTCTTGGCCGGCGGATGACGAAGTTGATTCCTTTCCGAGATGGATCGAGTTCCGCTGTGTCGAGTTCGATGGCACGGAGGCGGAGGAAGTCGATCGCCTCTTCCACCGTGGTGTCTTCGAAGTCGATGATCGGGATGATGGTGCTCTTGAGCTTGTTCACCAGGTAAGCGGGACCACCGCCGCCGCCGCTTTTCCCACCCCATCCGTCGCCGAAGTCGTCGCCATTGCCGAAATCGTCGCTTGGCGAATTCCTCGCCAAACCAAGGGAATCCTCGGTGGCGAGGTCGGTGCCGCGGAGGGTTTGGGTGAAGAGCAGGGTTTCCTGCTCCGGGGTCGGGGCTTCGAGGTCCCAGCGTTGCTTGAGCTCGGTGGCGACGCGGACGCGGGCCTCGGGCATGGCTTGGGCGAGCAGGGCTTTCTCAGCGGCGTTGAGGCGCTGCCAGGCGAAGGGGCGGAGGTGCTTGAGGAGATCGCGGCCGAGCAGGATGTCGTCGATGACGGTGGGCTCGCGCTTTTCGGCGAGCATCGGTTTGACGTGCTTTTCGAAGAAGGCGGCGTCCTTGCGGGCGAGGAAGAGGTGGAGCTCGTGGCAGGCGTGCTCGGAGAGGAAGGCGAGCTTCGCGGGCTCGTCGAGCGAGGGCCAGTCGAGGAGCGGGAGGAAGTCGTTCAGGCGGGCATCGCCGGTGGCGCCGAAGAGGAACTGGTGGGCTTCGGCGAGGGTGGTGAAGGCGCGCCAGTCGGCGTCGATGACACTTTCGATGGCGGCTTCCGCGCCCTTGGCGAGGGCGGCGGCGCGGCGGGTGCCGACGTGGTGCTTGGCGGCATCGAGCGGCCGGGCGAGGCGGCGGTCGCGCAGCGGGGTGTCGTTCGGCGCGAGTGGCAGCACGAGGTGGTGGCGGCCGGCGGGATCGGCGGCGACGATGTCGATGAACTGGCAGGTGGCGAAGTCGGCGGCGGGGACGCGGACCTGGCCGTTCGCGCCGACTTCGAGGTCGTAGCGGAGGACGGAGGAGGCGGCGAGGAAGTCGAGGCTGGGGCCGCCGTCTTCGCCGGAGGGGCGGGAGGAAGGTGCCGCGGAGCCCATCGGTGCCGCGGAAGGTTTGCGGAGAAGGCCATCGCGATCGCCGCCGGTGGGATCGGCACCGGTTTGTTTGGCTTGGACGAGGTCGTCCTGGCTCCAGCGGTTCACCAGCAGGCCGGGGCGCGGGAGGAGGGAGCCGGGGAAGGTTTTGGCGGCGCGGCGGTCGAGGATGTAGCGCATTTCATCGCCGAGGCGGCGGTCTTCGAGGAAGCCGTTGCCGGTGAAGCCGGGCTCTAACAGATCGGGCTGCGGCGGGGCGAAGGGTTGCAGGGCTTCGCCGGCGTCCCAGGAGTGGAGGTAGCGGCCGCCGAGCAGGGAGACGCGGGTGCCGGGGCTGGCACCCTCGACGCGGACGACGACCGAGCCGGCTTCCAGGGTGGCAGCGGCGATGAAGGGCAGTGCGGGCGCGTGGCGCGGGAGGATGCGGGTGGCGGAGACCAGCAGGCCGTCGCTTTCCGGGCCGGCGGAGACGCGGATGGCGAGGTCCTTGCCATCGAGCGAAAGTGTGAAGTCGCCGGGCGGCAGCCCGCGCAGGACGAGGCGGCGGTTTTCAATGGCGAGCTTGTCGAAGTGGTCGCGGAGGATGGTGTTGCCGCGTTTCTCCAACAGGCTGAGGCGGGTCCGGTCGGGAGCGGCCATGAAGCGGACCAGCGGGAGGCGGATTTCCTCGTTGGCGGCGAGGTGGAGGTGGTCGGGGAGATCGCTCCAGCCGCCTTCTTCATCGGGGAAGTAGCCGGCGGGGGAGATGTCGGAGCCGCGGACGTGGACTTCGGTGATGTCGGGCAGCTTGCCGAGGGCGACGATGCCGCGGGCGTCGCTGCGCAGGGCGACGGGGATGGTTTCGGCGTGGTCGCGGTGGGTGAAGTCGAAGCTCAGCGGGCGGTTGGCGAGCGGTTCGCCATTGCGGCCGCGGAGTTCGAGGCGGTGGCCATCGGAGTCGCGGGTGAAGAAGGCGGCGCCGATGCGGCCGGTGTTGAGGATGCCGTTCATCGCATAGTCCTGCTCGGCGCGGAGGGCGATCGGGTCGGCACCGTCGCGCGGGGTGACGGTGCCGGTGAGGCGGAGTTTTAAAGAGAGGGCATCGGCCGGGACCTGGAAAGGCACGAACATCTGCGGCGCGAGCTTGAGGTCGCTGCCGATGACGCGCTCGGTGGTGAGGCCGCCGACGAGGGTGGCGACGAGGGTGAGCGAGGGCTTTTCGATCCACTCCAGCGGCAGCTCGTGGCCGTGGCTGGCGAGCTGGAGGCGGAGAAAGAGGTTCGCGGGGCGGTCGGCGAGGAGTTGCTCGCGGTCGAGGTGGAAGCGGGCGTTGAAGGCGATGCTTTCGGTGCGCGGGTCGAGCGAGAGCGGCACGGCGAGCTTGCCGTGGCGGACCAGGCCTTCGCGGCGGGCGGCGGCGTCGCGGTCGGGGATGAGGATGCGGCCTGCGGGGTCGGGCTTGAAGACTTCGGTGCCGAGGGCGACTTCGGCGTCCTTCAGCAGGGTGCCGGCGGCGCTGAAGACGCGGACGCTCTGGCCGCGGGCCGTGCGCTCGACGTAGGGGATGAGGCGGCCTTTGCGGATCAAGGCGCGGGTGGCGACGCCGCGGGAGACGCACTCGACGATCCACGCGCCGGGGCCGGCGAGCTCGGGGAGATCGAGGGACTCGCGGTGGAGGACGACGGGCGGCTGGGCGAAGGTGAGGCGCCTTTCGTGGTGGGGGACGAGGCCGTCGAGGTCGAGGTCGACGGGCGGCTCGGAGCCTTCGCGCTCGATCCAGGCGGGGAGGTCGAGTTCGAAGATGCGGACGAGGAGTTCCGGCGTGTGTTTCAGGTCGAGCGCGAGTTTCACCGCGGCATCGGCGGGCAGGAGGACGGGCTGGCCGGGGGCGAAGACGATGCGGGTGTCTTTCTGGAGTTCGAGGACTTCGGCGGGGTCGAGCTCCGCGCCCCAGCGGACGGGATCGGCCCCGGCGAGGAGCTTGGCGCGGGCGTGGAGGCGGCGGAGGGTCTTCTCTTCGAAGAAGGGCTTGAAGGCGTCCGGCGTGTCGGCGGTGGCGAGGAAGTGCTGGAGGTAGGCTTCGATCAGCGCTTGGTCGTCGCCGACCGGGTCGCAGCCGGTGGCGGAGCTGAAGGTGCGGGTGGTGTTGAAGCTGACCTGGCCTTGCGGGAGTTTTTTGAGGAGCAGCAGCGGGTGGCGCTCGCGGGGCAGGGCGAGGTAGGCGAGGAAGTCATCGAGCGGGAACTGGCCGAGTTCGCGCTGGAGGCGGAGGTGGTGGAAGAGGACGTGGCCGGCCAGCGAGGGGGCGCCGAGCTTTCGGGTGACGACGAGTTCGCGGCAGGCAGCGAGATGGGCGGCGTGGGCGGGGAGATCGAGGGCGAAGTCGGTCTCGCTGCCGGGGCGGAAGGTTTCGAGGTAGCGGGTGGCGAAAGATTCGTAGGGCGCGAGGTCGGGGCGCGCGGCGAGGAGTTCGTCGAGCTGCGGCCGGGTGAGGCGGGCGAGGGGCTTGATGGAGCCGGGATGGAGCGGTGGCTGGATGATCGCGGGATCGAGGGCCTTCAGGATCAGCGGGACGATGCCGGGGTGGTCGGCGCGTTCGAGGGCTTGGAGGAAATGGCGGACTTTCGCTTCGTCGAAGGTGTCGGGTCGGTCGAGTTCGGCGAGCAGGCGGGCTTGCGAGTAGCCGCGGTAGGCCTTGTTGTCGGAGCGGCTGGCGGCGGCTTTTTCGAAGGCGTCGGCGGCGACGAGAGCGGGATCGAGGCGGTCGGGGAGCTTCTGGTCGGCCTGGGCGTCGGGGCGGGAGTCGTCGAACTTCAGGTCGAGCAGGCGGACCAGGGCATCGATGGATTTCTGCGGATCGGCCTCGTAGCGGAGCAGGAGTTCGCGGGTTTCGAGGGTCTGGTAGCCGTCGAGGGAAATGCCGCTGTCCTTCACGTCCGCGGCGGCTCTCCAGTCGGCGAGGGTCTGGCGGAACTCGTTGGCGCGGCCGGCGAGCTGGTGGTGGAGGGCGTGGTGGAAGAACCAGTCGCGGGTCTTTGGCACGAGCCGGGCGAGGGCGACCTCGCGGGTGGCGGGATCGGCGAAGGCTTCCTTGAAATCGAGGTCCGCGGCGGCGAGGGGCAGCGCGAGGAGGAGGGAGATGAGGGGAATTCGCATGGTGGAGATGTAGGAAAGCGGGAGGGACTTGGGAAGGGCGGAAAGCGCCGCGTGAAAACGAAAAACCCGCTGTTGTCGTCGGGGGGGAACGATCGCAGCGGGTTGTCCTCGGGGGGACTCTTTCGGGGGGATGTTTCGGTCCGGGGGGAGACCTTGTGAACTCGGCCGCGGGGGGGACGGCGTTGCTTACGGGATCAATCTGCCAGACCGGCGGGGGATTTGCCATTACGCCATGGCGTGAAAGGCATGACGTGATCACGGGGCGTCCCACTCGCCGGGCTTCAGGGTGGTGAAGACGATGCGACGATAGCCGCCGGTCTCGTAGGCGAGGGCGATGCTGCCATCGGGCAGGATGGCGAGGTGGCTGTAGGCGGCGTCGCCGGGCTGGATGAGCTTGGCATGGGGCCAGGTCTTGCCGTCGTCGGTGGAGCCGCGGAGGGTGAGGTTTTCGCGGGCCTTCTGCGAGGCGGGATTGGAGAAGAGGAGGAGGCCGGGCTTGGTGTCGCTTGGCCAGCGATGGCGCACGAAGGAGGCCATGCACTGGGGCTCGGGCAGGGCCGGGTCCCAGGTGGTCTCGCCCCAGGTTTCGCCGCCGTCCTGGCTGATGGCGATGGCGCGCTCGCGTTTCGGCGAGCCGTGGTTGCGCATGTTGAGCATGAGGTCGCCGTTCGCGAGTTCGGCGACTTCGCATTCGTTGGTGTGGAGGGCGGCGTAGGATTTCGAGGACTGCCAGGTCGCGCCGCGGTCGTCGGAGTAGATCACATGGGCATGGTAGCCGGGTGCTTCGCCGGCGGTTTCGCGGTGGTTGATGCCGAGGACGAAGCGGCCCTGGTGCTTGCCGCGGGTGAGGACGATGCCCGCGCCGGGTCCGGTGGCGACCCAGCTCCAGGTGGGCTTTTTGACGGAGCGGGAAATGTCAACAGGCGGTGACCAGGTGAGGCCGTCGTCGTCGCTGCGGGTGAGATAGACGCGGCGGGTATCGTCGCCGAAGCCGGGGGCGGTTTTCGATTCGTGGACGCGGTTCCAGACGGCGATGACGGTGATGCGGCCGGTTTCGGGATCGACGATGGGGCAGGCGTTGCCGATGGTGTGCGCGTCGAGGTCGAGCATGACTTTTTCCTCCGACCAGGTCTTGCCGCCATCGGTCGAGCGCTTGACCACGGTGTCGATGTCGCCGGAGTCGCCGGCGCCGTTTTTCCGGAGTTCGGCGAAGGCGAGCAGGGTGCCCTGCTTGGTGACGGCGAGGGTGGGGATGCGGTAGGTGTGGCGCGGGGACTTGCCGGTGCCGGCGAAGAGGTCGAGGGCTTGCGCTGCTGCCGGGAGGGAGGCGAGCACGGCGAGGGCAAGCACGGGGGTGGAGAGGAATCGGTAACGCATGATGGGTGAGGAAACCGCGCGGGGTGGTGGATTCTATCGGGACAGTACTGGTCGGCCGGGGCCACCAGTCGGGTCTTGCGCCGCGGCGATGGTCCGCGAGAGTGGGGTATGGGTTCGCCGATGCCGTTTCGTGGAAATCTCGTGGCCGAGTGCGTGCGGGTCATGCAGCTCCGGATCGCCTCCGGCGAGTGGAGCAAGCTGCTGCCCGGGGAGCGCCGTCTGGCGGAGACCTTGCAAGTGGGGCGCGACACGATCCGGCTGGCATTGCAGCAACTCGAGCGCGATGGATTTCTCGAGGCCTCGGGGGCTGGCAGCCGGCGGCGGATCCTGGCGGCGGGTGCGGAGCTTGCAGAACCGGTGGCGCGGCCCTTGAGGATCGGCCTGCTGGCCCACCAACGGCTGGAGAAGCTGCCGCAGCCAATGCTGTTGGAGATCGACCGGATCCGCGACGCGCTGGCGGACAAGGACGGCTCGCTGCAGGTGATCGCGCCTTCCTGGTATGAGCAGCGCAATCCGGTGAAGCGGCTGCAGGCGTTGGTGGAGGAGGAGCCGTGCAGCGCGTGGATGCTTCTGCGGTCGAGCGCGGCGGTGCAGGGTTGGTTCATGAAAAGCCGGCTGCCCTGCCTGATCCGCGGCTATCCGCATCCGGGGATCGAGCTCCCGCACCTCGATGTCGACTGGCATGCGACCGCCCGGCATGCGGCGGGTCAACTCTGGCGGATGGGGCACCGGCGGGTGGTGATCCTTTCCCCGTCGGAGCCGCTGATGGGCGTGGCGGCGGCGGTGCGGGGCGCGACGGAGCTGGGCGAGCCGGGCTTCGAGGTGACGGTGCTGACGGAGAACGGCAACAGCGGCGGGGTGGCGCGGGTGCTCACGCGCGCCCTCCATTTCAAGAATCCGCCGACCGCGATCCTGGCGACCCGGCCGCGTCAGGCGGCGACGGCCCTGACCTGGCTGGCGACGCAGGGGATCCGGGTGCCGAAAGACCTCAGCCTGATCACGCTGGCATGGGAACCGTTCCTCGATCATCTGGTGCCGGAGATCACCGGCTACCGGGCGGACCCCGAGGCGGTCGCGAAGCTGGTGGTGCGGCGTCTGGAACGGCTGGTGGCGGGGGACCCGAATCCCGGAGGGAATGCCTGGATCACGCCGGAGGTGGTGAAGGGGGGATCGGTGGGGCGCTTGGGCGATTGATGGATTTTCGGAGCGGTGTGCATCCTTGTGAAGCTGCTGTTCTCTTGTCCGATGATCTTACGGTTTACGGGGGAGATGAACTTTTCTGAAAATCATTATTGACCGTTCCGGATCGAATCCATATCTACCGCCAACTTCATTCCACGCCGATGCGCCTTCACCGATCCCTACCCAAACGCCAAAGCATCCTCGATACCGAGGTGAGCTTGGCATGGCGCCGGGTCATCGGTTCCTCGATTCAGGGCACTTGCCCGCTGTCGTATGAAGGAATGACCTTTGCCAGTAACCCGGCGCCCACCCGAAGCAGGATCAGGCCGACAGCGGCCTGAAAGCCGCGTAGATCCTAGGATTTCCCGCAGCCCTGCTTCCCACCGGAAGCGGGGCTTTTTGTTTCCCGCGATTCGAACACTCCCAACCCCAATCCCTCTCCCTGATTTTCCCATCGTGACCCCGTGTCCCTTTTAAACAGATTTCCGTGAGCCTTTCCGTCCCGCCCGACGGATCCCAGACCTTCCGATCCGGAAGCCGGTTCTGATCCCTGCAAAGATAGCAGCGGTCAAGATGGCATATCTTGGACCGCAGGAGAACTGTTGTCATTTGGCGGCGACACCGGCTTTGACCTTGGTGTAGCGGCAGCACCCCGCGTTGTGAGCGCGGCAGGGCCGGTTCAGCGCAGCGGGAGCTTCGCGACCTTTCCCCAATGCGCGCAGCGCCACTCTGGCACGGACCGTAGGTCAACTCCGGTAGGTCAACCCAATCCCTTCCTTCTTTCCCCTCCACGACCATGACCACGTCCCTTCTCCATCGCTCGACCGTCCTGGTGCTGAACCGGCACTGGCTTGCCATCGACACCGCCACGCCCGCGGAAGCCTTCGGCCACCTGGCCACCGGCAGCGCGCGCGCCTTGCGGATCGACGGCGACTCGATGCAGGCCTTCGACTGGGAGGACTGGCGCGGGCTTGGCACGGGCGAGGGGATCGCGGTGATCGGCACGCCCCGCGGGCCGGTCCGGATTCCCACGGTGATCGTCCTGACCCGCTATGCCAAGGTGCCCGTCCACCGTCCCAAGTTCGGCTTCCGGGCCTTGTGGGAGCGGGACGGCGGGCGCTGCCAGTATTCCGGAAGGAAGCTCACGCCCGGCGAGGCGAACATCGACCACGTCGTCCCGCGTTCGCGGGGCGGCAGGGACGACTGGGACAACTGCGTGCTGTCCGACCGCGTCGTCAACAGCCGGAAGGCCGCCCGCACTCCCGCCGAAGCGGGGCTGCGGCTGCTTTCCCGGCCCCACGCTCCCCGGCCCGTCCCCGCCACGCTGCGGATCCGGAACCTGTGGGGCATCGCCGACTGGGACCACTTCCTCAATCACTAACCCCGGGAGAGGGGACAAGGTGTTCCCTCTCCCTTTCCTCACCATGGACCCCGCCACCCTCATCCTCGCCCTCCTGGCCCTGGCGACTGCCGCGCGCTTCGCCTGGCACGAACTCCGCGGACACTGATCCGCATCCCTCCAACCATTCCATTTTACTTTATGAAAACCATTTCCTGCAACCGCCTCGAAACCGAACGCCTGCGGCTCCGCCCACCGGGCCGCGGCGACATCGGGGCCATCGTCCGCCACTGCGGTGACCCGCGGGTCGGACTCAAGATGTCCGCCATGCCGCATCCGTATCGCACCCGCGATGCGAATGCCTGGCTGGACGAGATCGGCCGCGAGCGGAAGAGCGGTGCCACGTTCACTTTCGCCATCGAGCGGAAGGACGGGCCCGGCATGATCGGGGTCATCTCCCTGATGCTCCGGCCCGACCGCTGCAGTGCCGAGGCCGGTTACTGGCTCGGCGTGCCTTTCTGGCGCCGCGGCTACATGACCGAGGCGCTCCGTGAAGTACTGCGCCACGGCTTCGAAGACCTGGGCCTGCTCTACATCGGCGCCTGCCACATGGCCACGAACTCCGCGTCCGGCAAGGTGATGGAGAAGGCGCGGATGAAGTTCGAGAACATCGTCGAAGGCGGCCTGTGCCGCGACGGCGTGCTTCACGACAAGGTCAACTACGGCCTCTTCGCCGATGAGTGGCGAGACAACCCCTGAACCAGAGAAATCATGAACCTCCTCACCTCCCAGGACCTGATCGCCGCCGGCTACGAGCCGGGGCTGGTCATCAAGGATCTGCTCGCCAAGGTCGCCGACTACGAAGCCCGCGGCATCAGCGATCCGAAGTATGCGCTCAAACTCCTGAAGCGCGACATCGGCGCACCGCCGCCGAAGCATGTGATGCGGGAGCGGCCGGTGGCGCTGGCCGAGGCGATCGTGCCGGAGTCCAAGGACGAACGCGCGAACGTCGAGGCCGTGCGGCGTCAGATGCACCAGCTCCTCAAGACGCCGGTGATCGCCCGCGGGGTCATCCTGCCCGATGCCTGTCCGGCCGGGAAGGCACCGGCGGAGATCCCGGTCGGCGGGGCGATCGCGGTGGAGAACGCGATCATCCCGTCGGCCCACTCGGCGGACATCTGCTGCTCGATGTTCGCGACCTTTTACGAGGAACGTAGTAGCGTGGCAAAGGAGCTCGACGCGCTGGTGTCCTCGACCCGCTTCGGACCGGAGCACCGGCATCTCGATGACCTGGTGCCGGACCCGGTGAACGACGAGAACGTCTGGCAGAACCGCTTCCTACGGGGCTTGCGGGATCGGGCCCGGACCCAGATCGCGGACCAGGGCGACGGCAACCACTTCGCCTACCTCGGCGAGGTCGAGGTCGACTCCGCCTTGCTCGCGATGCTCCGCCTCACCGGCCACGGCGATCTTGCGGCGCGTTTCGAGCTACCGGATGGCGAGCCCAAGCGTTACCGCGTGCTGGTGACCCACCACGGCTCGCGAAGCCTCGGCGCGCACGTTTTCAAGCGCGGCCAGATCGCCGCGGAGAAGCATGTCGGCCGGGCCGCGCAGCACATTCCGGCGGCGGCGGCGTGGCTCGATGCGAAGTCCGACACCGGCCGCGACTACTGGGACGCGCTGCAGTACGTCGCGCGCTGGACCAAGGCGAACCACCGGGCGATCCACCGGCGTTTCCTGGAGCGGATCGGCGGGCGCTCGGTGGCGGAGGTCGGCAACGAGCACAACTTCGTGTGGCAGCGCGGCGACACGTTTTTCCACGGCAAAGGCGCGACGCCGGCGTGGAAGGATGCCGACGGCCGGCCGCAGCTCGGGCTGATCCCGCTGAACATGGCGGAGCCGATCCTGCTGGTGCTCGGCGGCGATCGCGACGAGTTCCTGTCCTTCGCCCCGCACGGTGCGGGCCGCAACCTGTCGCGCACGGCGATGCGGCGGCAGTTCCCCGACGAGTCGTCGCGGCGCACCGCGATCGAGCGCTCGACGGATGGCATCGACGTCCGCTGGTTCTGCGGCAAGCCGGACCTCAGCGAGACGCCGCTGGCCTACAAGGACGCGGCGAAGGTGAAGGCGCAGATCCGCGATTTCGGGCTGGCGGAAGTGATCGCGGAGATCCGTCCGCTGGGCTGCATCATGGCCGGGGATTCGGGCCGATCCTGGCGGGATCGGGAGGAGGAACTGACGCCGAAGCAAAAGCGCCAGATCGAGCATCGGGCGGAGCGGCGGCGGGTCAGCCGGGATCTGAAGGATGAGTGGTGACCGAGCCTGAGTCCCGGGATTGGAACGACGAAAGGGGCGAAATTGTCGAAATTTTAGAGGGCTTGGAAAATGCTGGTCTCAACCTTGAAGGTCTGCGGATCGATTTTCACCACGTTTTCATTTCGCGGAGTTTCGCTGATTTCGTTGTCACCATTCTTCTACCCTGGCTGACCTAACAGTTCCGCGAGTTCGTCCTCGCCGATCACCTTCACGCCGAGCTTTTCCGCCTTGTCGCGCTTCGAGCCGCCGCCTTCGCCGGAGAGCAGGTAGTCGGTGTTCGCGGAGATGGAGCCGGAGACTTTCGCGCCTTTCGATTCGAGGTGGCGCTTCATTTCATCGCGGCCCATCGAGAGGGTGCCGGTGATGACGAAGGTCTTGCCGGCCAGCGGCATCGCGGACAGGTCGGCCTCCGCGGGCTTCGGCTGGTAGTTTGCGGATGCGGGATCAATGCCGAGCTGCTCCATGCGCTCCAGCACGTGGCGGCCGGCTTCGGAGCTGAAGAACGAGGTCACGCTTTCCGCGACGACTTGTCCGGCGTCGGGGGAAATCTTGTAGCCTTCGAGCGTTGCGGCGATGGCATCAATGCGGGCCTTGAGCTCGTCGTGGGCCCGCTGGCGATCTTGCTTCTCGGCGTCGTTGGCGGGCGGGTTTTCCTTGTTGCGCGGGGAGACGACCTTGCGCTCCGCTTCGAGGCGGCCGATTTCGGCGACGCTTTGCAGCAGTTCGCTGGTGCCGACCGACTTGAGGTCCGGATGAAGGCGCGCCAGTTCCTTCGCCGCGGAATCGCCGACCTGGCGGATGCCCATCGCGAAGAGCCAGCGGTCGAGCGGTTTCGTGCGGGCCGCCTTGAGGGCTTCGATCACCTTGGCTCCGTTCTTTTCCCCGAAGCGCCGCGCTTCCTCGTCGCTGCCGAGGTTGAGGTTGGCGAGGCTTTCGGCATCGAGCGTGAAGAGGTCGAGCGGCGTGCGGCAAAGCCCGCGCCGGACCAGCGCCTCGGCGACCGTTTCGCCGACGCCTTCGATGTCGAGGGCCTTGCGCGAGGCGAATTGCTTGATCTTCGAGACGGCTTGAGCGGGGCATTCGAAGTTCGTGCAGCGCCAGGCCACGAAGCCTTCCTCCTTCGACACGGGGCCGCGGCAGGACGGGCACTTGCCGCCGATGTGGTCGAGCAGCGAGAACGAAAGCGCGCCGGGAAGCCGCTTTTCGATCACCACCTTCACCACCGCGGGGATGATTTCACCGGCCTTTTCGATGACCACCGTGTCGCCGATCCGGATGTCCTTGCGCTGGATCTCCTCCTCGTTGTGGAGAGTCGCGCGGGCGACCGTGGTGCCGGACACGAGGACCGGTTCGAGTTCCGCCACCGGGGTCAACACGCCGGTGCGGCCGACCTGGATGGTGATGTCCTTGAGCACGGTTTCCTTTTGCTCCGGCAGGAACTTGTAAGCGGCGGCCCAGCGCGGGGCGCGGGAGGTGAAGCCGAGTTGCTCGCGTTCGGAGCGGGCGAGGACTTTGACGACGGCACCGTCGGTGCCGTAGCCGAGGTCGTGGCGGTCGCGGTCGATGCGGCGGACCGCTTCTAACAGCCCGTCGAGCGACTCCGCGACGATCACCGGGTTGTTCCGCGGGATGACGAGGTCGTCGAGCAAGGCGTGGAAGTCGTGTTCGCTCGGGAGTTCGGGTCCCTCGTAAGCGCCGAGACCGTGGGCGAGGAAGGCGAGGGGACGGGTGGCGACGATCTTCGGATCGAGTTGCTTCAGCGTGCCGGCGGTGGCGTTGCGCGGGTTGGCGAAGGTCGGCAGACCGGCCTCGTCGCGCTCGGCGTTCATCGCGGCGAAGGCCTCGTTGGGCATGAAGATCTCGCCGCGGACTTCGAGCAGTCTAGGGATAGTCCGACCAGTCGCAGCTCCCCGTTCAAGAATGGATTCGGCTTCCTGTCGGAGCCGTTCCGGAACATCTGCTCCATGATCTGCTCCGAGGTCATGTGCGAGGCTGCGGCGTTGGCCTTCTTCCGGGCTGCTCTCAGCCGTTCCGCGAGTTCCCGGGCTTGAAGCGCTGGATCCATGGGGCGGATGATCGAAGAGGACCCGTTCCACGTCAACTTCCGCGGCACCCCGCTCGGCCGCGGCGAGCGTGAGCGGGATCGTCCGGATCGTCCGCACGTTGTTTGTCACATCGTCCCCGGTGGTGCCGTCGCCGCGGGTGGCGGCGTAGTCGAGCTTGCCGTCGCGATAGACCAGCGAGACCGCGACGCCGTCGATCTTCGGCTCCACGGTCACGGCGATGTTCTCGCGGCCGAGGTTTTTCTGGAGGCGCTTGTAGAAGTCGATCAGCTCGGCTTCGGGTAGCTCGGCGTCTTTCAATTCGAAGACATCGTCGATGCTGAGCATCGGGACCAGGTGGCGGACCTGTTGGAAGCTTTCGAGCGGGGCACCGCCCACGCGGCGGGTGGGGGAGTCGGGCGAGGCGAGTTCCGGGTGCGCGGCTTCGAGCTGCTCGAGTTCGCGGTAGAGCTTGTCGTAATCGGCGTCGGAGATCTCCGGCGTGGCGTCCTGGTAGTAGAGCCGGTTGTGGCGCTCCAGTTCCTTGCGGAGTTGAAGGATCCGGGTCTCGGGGGTGGGGCGGCTGAAGAGGTCGTCGTCCATGGGAAAGGCGGGAAAGGGGAATCAGTCGAGCTGCCCGGCGCGGCCGGCGGGGAAGAGGATGCAATCGGGCGTGTGGGTGACGGCATCGACCGGAAAAGGGCCGAAGTAGCGGCTGTCCAGACTGTTCCCGTAGTTGTCGCCCAGGGTGAAGATCTGGCCGGGCGGAATGACCAGCGGATAGGTGACCGCGGGAAAGCGGGAGAAGGTGTGAGGAGCGGGCGCGGCAAACAGGCCTTCGCGTTCGGGCAGACGGACGCCGTTGACATGGAGCTGGCCGCCGATGACCTCGATCCGGTCGCCGCCAATCGCGACGAGGCGCTGGACATACTTCGAGCCCAGGGTGGGGTGGGCGCGGTGGGAGTCAAAGATCACCAGGTCGCCCGCTTTGACGGACTTCTCCGGGGAGAAGACGCGCGTGGCCAGCAGGTAGTCTCCGGCGCGGATGGTCGGTGCCATGCCGTTGGTCGGGATCCGGAACACTTTGACCGTGCCGGTGAAGACGGAAAGCGTGAGCGCCGAGCCGGCCAGACAGAGCAGGACGACGAGTACAAGCTGGAGTTTCCGCCGGAGCATGTCGGGAGCATGGATTTGGCCCGGCAGCGCCTCAAGCAGAGAACCGCGAAAGGGTCACTGCCCTGCGGCGGTGTCGAGCGGGGTGACCTGGGCGTCCAGATGCTCGCTGCCGATCGCCCAGTCGTCGGAGAACACGCGGGTGATCTCGAACAGCCGCCGGTCGCCTTCGCCGGTGTGCCGGATTTCGAGCGTCATCCGCTTCAATCCGGCCGAGCCGAGCCCGCGGAGCGCCTCGACCATGGCGAGGTGCTGTTTTCCGCCGCGCGGGGTGTAGCCGAACATCAGGGTCTCGTGGTCCGGCGAAGCGAAGCCGAAGCACACCCAATCCCGGTCGTTCTGATAGCGGCCGTTGTAGTAGTTGTCCGGCCGGACGAAGACGCGGACGGTGCCTTCCTGCGGGGTGCCGGACAGCAGGTCGCTCCAGGGCGTGGTGACGTGGCGGTCGAAGGCATCGAAGTCCACCCGCCAGATTCCGGCGGGATCGGGAGCGACAAGCGCGATCCGGTTGCGGCCGCTGTCGAACTTGACGGTGACGGCCTCGAGCTGGAGGCAGAGGCTGGCCACCGGTCCTTCGTGTTGGACGGAAGTCACCTTGCCATCGAGTTCCTGCAGGCCGGCGAGTTTGGCCAGGATCTCCTCCGGCTTTTGCCCGGCGGGGCGGATCAGGGCGTCGAGCTGGCGCGGGGTGCGGGCCGCCAGCAGGCTGTTGACGAGGTTTTCGAGGACGCCGGGGTCGGGCACCGGCACCATCGCGATCCGCGGTTCCGGGGTCGCCTGCGTGCCTGTTTGCATGAGGATCGGCTTCCGTTCGATGGTGGCGCCGGACATCCAGAGCGCCACGCCGGCGATGGCTGCGCCGAAGGAAAAAACCGCGAGGCCGAGGAGGAACAGCGGCAGCCAGCCGACGTATTTGAGGCGGGTCCGGAGGTCCGCCGCGTTCTTGTGCATCCGGGTCACGTGTCCCATCGACGGCGCGTCGCCGACGATGCGTGTCGATTTTTTCCGGCGCTGGATGCCGAGGCCGTCGCGGGAAAAACTCATGTCCGGGGAGGGGAAGGGCGCCGGTTAGCGCGGGTAAACGGTGATCCGGTAGGGATCGTAGCGGTCGTCCGGGCGGAACAGCCAGCCGGGGTTCCGGTTCACGGCCTCGTAGCCGGTGAGCATGAACTCGGGGAGGAACTGGTTGCTGTTGGGATCGTAGGCCTCGCGGCCGGTGAAGTAGCCGTTCAGCCGGTATTCGTGGTTCTGGTCGAAGCCGTAGCGCTGGCCCGCGGGGCCGTTCTCCGGCAGGCGGTCGGGCGAGCGCTTCTGGTCCTCGCGGAACATCACGAGCTTCGCCTTGTCCCAGGACTGGCGGGGTTTCCGCACGTAGCCCCAGAAGCGGGTTTTCTCGATGTAGTAGCGGCGGCCGTAGAAGAAGTCGCCGGTTGGTTCCGACGCGATCGCGGCTTTCCGTTCTTCGACGGTGGGCCCGCCCATGTTTCCGCTTCCCATGCCGCCGCATTGGCAGAGGAGCGCTGTTCCGATGATGGTGAGACCGCGCGAAAGCCAGCGCATAAGGCCGACAGGGTAGGGTGGCGGGGGATCGGTCCGCAAGCGCCAATCCGGGCATGGAGGGTGCTTATGGAAGGGGAAAACGGCTTGCCATTCCAAGGCCTGCTGTTTACCCCCGGCGGCCCGCGGTGCCCGAAGGGGCGAGAAATTTTCAGCCGGAAGCATGAAGTTGGCGAATCTACTGACCCCTGACCGGATCATCCTCGAGATGAGTTCCGGGCAGCATTGGCCGGCCATCGTGGAGCTGATCGATCACCTCGTTTCCTCCGCCTCGCTCGCTCCGGAGCTCCGCGAGGAGGTGCTGGAGGCGCTGAAGACGCGCGAGGAGCAGGTCAGCACGGGCGTCGGCTACGGGGTGGCGATTCCCCATGCCTTCTCGGAGAAGCTCGAGCGGGTGGTCGCGGTGTTCGGTCGCTCGCAGGCGGGCATCGACTTCGAAGCGCTGGACGGCAAGCCGGTGCATTTCGTCATCCTCTTCCTGGTCCCGAAAAAGGACTATCACCTGCACCTCCAGACCCTGGCCGCGATCGCCAAGATGTTCACCAACATCGAAATCCGACGACGGCTCGGTGCCGCCGGGGACCACCAGGAGATTCTCGACATCTTCTCCGGCAAGCCACCCAAGGCCGCCGGCATGGCGTGAGCGGAGGGGAGATCGACCACCCAACGAGCGGAGCCTCGCGAAATGGAGGATCGTTCCGGCGGGGAGGCCGCGGCTCCCTTTTTCTTTCGTTCGATTCGCCCGTTTCCTTGTCGTCCAAAATCCAAGCCCTCTTCCATGATCACTCCGCGCTTGGCGTCCTTGGCGTCCTGGCGGTGAATCCCATCTTCTTTTCCCATGACCCTCATCCAGGAACTCGAATCCCGTCTCGCGGCCGCCTTTGAATCCGTGCTCGGCGAGAGCGTCGCCGCGCCGGTGGTCGCCGCCGCCGACCTGCGCTTCGGCGACTACCAGAGCAACGCCGCGATGGCGCTGGCCAAGCAACGCAAGGCGAACCCGCGCGCGTTGGCCGAGCAGGTGATCGCCGCGCTCGACCTCACGGGGCTCGGCAGCGCGGACATCGCGGGGCCGGGCTTCATCAATTTCAAGATCGCGCCGGAGACCTACGCCGCCCGCGCCAAGGCGCAGCACGCCGATCCGCGGCTCGGGGTGCCGGTGACCGGGGCCGGCCGCACGGTGGTCATCGACTTCTCCGCGCCGAACGTCGCCAAGCCGATGCACATCGGCCACATCCGCTCGACCATCCTGGGCGACTCACTCGCGCGGATCGCCCGCTGCCTGGGCTACACCGTGATCACCGACAACCACATCGGCGACTGGGGCACCCAGTTCGGGATGATCACCTGGGCGTGGAAGAACGGCCTGAACGAGCAGGCGCTGTTGGAGAACCCGTTGCAAGAGCTGCTGCGCCTCTACCGCCATGCCAGCGACTCGTCGAAAGCCGACGAGACGATCCGCGAGGCCTGCCGGATGGAGCTGGTGAAGCTCCAGCAGGGCGATGCGGAGAACTTCGAGATCTGGCAGCGTTGCATCGAGCTGTCGCGCACCGGCTTGGACAAGATCTACGACCGGCTCGACATCACTTTCGATCACTGGCTGGGCGAGAGCGCCTACAACGACTCCCTGGCCCCGCTGGTCGACCGCCTGGTCGCCGAGGGCCTGGCGCGTGAAAGCGAGGGAGCGATCTGCATCTTCTCCAATGGCGTCCCGGCGGACCCCGCGAAGGATCCCTTCCTGATCAAGAAGGACGGCGAGTGGACCGACTTCCCGATGATGATCCGCAAGAGCGACGGGGCCTTCAACTACGCCACCACCGACATCGCGACGATGGAGTTCCGCCGCCGCGATTTCAAGGCGGACGCCGTCTGGATCGTGGTCGACCGCCGCCAAGCCTTGCATTTCCAGCAGCTCTTCGCCGTTGCGGAGCGGATCGGCCTCGGTGAAATGGACCTGCGCCACATCGCCTTCGGCACCATCCTCGGTGCGGACGGCACGCCGCTGAAGACCCGCTCCGGCGATCTGCCGCAGTTGGCCGACGTGCTCGATGACGCGGTGACCGCCGCCAAGACCGCGGTGGCGGAGCGCAGCCGCGTGGACAGCGACGAGGAACGCGCCGAGCTCGCGGAACTCATCGGCATCAGCGCCGTGAAGTTCACCGAGTTGTCGCATCACCGTCTTTCGGACTATGTCTTCGATCTCGACAAGATGCTCGCCCTGCAAGGCGACACCGCGCCGTATCTTCAATACAGCGTCGTCCGGACCCGCTCGATCTTCCGCAAGCTGGAGGTCGAGGTCGATCTCGCCGCCGTCACGCCGGTTCTGAGCGAAGACGCGGAGATTCATCTGGCCCGCTTCCTCGCCCGCTATGGTGAAATCGTTCCCACGATCCTGGAAGACCACCGGCCGAACCTGCTCGCCAACTACCTATTGGAACTGGCCCGGGCCTACCATTCGTTCAACGAAGCCTGTCCGGTCCTCAAGTCCGAGGAGAGCGTTCGCAACAGCCGCCTGCTGCTTTGCGACCTGACCAGCCGCGTGCTGATCCACGGCCTCGGATTGCTGGGCATCCGCTGCCCGGACAAGATGTGATCGGTGAGGGGGCGTCTCGCGCCCCCGGCGACCGTTCGTGGGACGAGGGCGTGAGACGCACCCTCTCCTTGCCGTTTTCCAGATCTCGGGCACTCTCCGCGCGTCCACTTCCTCCCTGCATGGAATCGCCCCGCCGCCAGCTTCCCTTTTACGTCATCGGTCACAAGAACCCCGACACCGACGCCATCTGCTCCGCGATTGGCAACGCGGCCTTGTTGCGCGCCACCGGGGAGCCGACCGCGATCGCCGCGCGCTGCGGCGAGGTGCCGGCGCGCACGGCTTGGGTGCTGGAAAAGGCGGGGATCGAGACCCCGCCGCTGATCACCGACGTCCGCGCGTCCGCCGGGATGATCTGCCGCCGCGAGGTGGTGCAGGTCGGGCCTTGCGACACCTTCCTCGATTCCTACCGCCGGATGCTGGCCAGCGGCGTGCGCTGCGTGCCGGTGGTCGATGCCGCGGGCGCCGTGCACGGCATCCTGCGTTACCTCGATCTGCTCGAACTGCTCGTTCCCGGCGATGCCTCCGGCCTGCAGGTCCGCACGGTGAACGTCGCGCTGTCGAAGATCGCCACCACGCTCCACGCCGACAGTGTCGGCGCGGAAATGCCGGCGGGGGATGACGAGGAAGAGCTGATCCTGCTGGTCGGCGCGTCGTCGCAATCCACCGTCGAGCGCCGCCTCAAGTCCGCGGCGAAGGAAGGCAACGTCGGCCGCTATCTCGTGATCTGCGGCGACCGTCCGGTGGTGCAGCACTACGCGATCGAGAACGGCGCGCGCGCCCTGATCGTCACCGGCGGCAACGGCGTCGAGCCCGCCCTGCGCGATCTCGCCCGCAAGCGCGGGGTGGTTGTGCTGCTCTGCTCGCAGGACACCGCGAGCTGCGCCACGCTGATCCGCTGCTCGCGGACGGTCCGCCACGTGATGGACAAGAATTTCACCGCGGTGGCCGCCGGCGAGCCGGTCTCGCGCCTCCGCAAGAGCCTGTCGACGCTGGAGCAGGATCTCTTTCCGGTCACCGATCCGATCACCAAGGAGATGATCGGCGTGCTTTCGAAGTCGGACCTCGTCGATCCGCCGCGCACCCGGCTGGCGCTGGTCGATCACAACGAGTTCGCGCAGGCCGTCACCGGCGTCGAGGAGTCGGAGATCGTGGAAGTCATCGACCACCACCGCCTGGCCGGCGACCTGGTCTCGCGCGAGCCGATCCGTTTCCTCAACGAGCCGGTGGGCTCCACCTCCACGCTGGTCGCGCGCAAGTTCCGCCATCGCTATCTGGAGCCGGACAAGGGCACCGCGCTGTGCCTTTGTGCCGGGATCATCGCCGACACGCTGTGCCTCACCTCGCCGACCACCGCGGAGCTGGATCACGAGATGCTGGGCTGGTTGAGCGGCATCGCGGGGATCGATCCCGCGAAGTTCAAGTCGGAGTTCTTCGCGGTCGGCTCGCTGCTGGCGACCGGCACGCCGGAAGCGATCCTCAACGCCGACCGCAAGGAGTTCAGCGACGAGGGCGTGAAGGTGGCGATCGCCCAGGTCGAGGAGCTCGGGTTGGAGGCCTTCGCGCCGCGTCGTGAGGAGCTTGAGCAGGCCTTGAAAGCGCTGGCGGTGGAGAACGGCTACGAGCTGGTGGTGCTGGTGGTCACCGACATCGCGGAGCACCACAGCCTGGTGCTGGCGGCGGGGGATCCGGGCTTTGTGGCGAACCTGCCGTATGCGCGAATCGACGCCAGCCTCTACGACGCTCCCGGCGTGGTCAGTCGCAAGAAGCAGATTTTCCCCGCGGTGTGCCAAGCGCTGCGGCGGGCGAGATAGCATGGCCCAGTCCCGGGTCGATTGCGCCCGGCTCGGCATGCGTTCGCAGTCCGTCAGGGAGAGGGCTGTTTGAGCCGGTCGATCAGGAAGGCGATGGGATCCGAATCATCCTCGTCGTAGGGCACGGCTGTCCGAGGATCCGGATTTGCGGGTCGTGCGAGTTCAGGGGCGGTATCCGGGCGAGCGGTGGAGCGGAGACGGCGGAGATGACCACGGGTTCGGTCCGGGATTCATCGACGCATTGTCGGGCAACCGGCAACCGGCCGGCGGAGTTGTTAGTTCCCGCCGGTGACGACCCGGTTCAGGAAGCCCCGGACCTCTCGATCATAGAGCGCCGGGTCGCCGCTGCGGAGGTTGTAGTGGCCGCCGCGGGGGATCCGCACGAAGCGGTAGTCCGCGCGTTTCGAGCGATGGGCGATTCTTTCCCCCTGGTCGATCGGGATCATCTCGTCGGCCTCGCCGTGCAGGTGGAGGACCGGGACCTTGATGTCTTCAATCGCCCGTTCCGGCGCGATCTCGGCGGGATCGAAGGAGGCGAGCTTGCCGGCTTCATTGACGAAATAGGGGCCGAGCCCGCTGACCGGCAGGGTGGTGCGCATGGTGACCTGGCGGCGGGCGAGATCCCGCAGGTTGGCGAAGGTGCTTTCGATGATGGCGAAGTCGAATTGGTCGTCGATGGCCATCGACTGCAAGGCCACCGAGCCGCCGTAGGAGGTGCCCCAGAGGCCGACGGGGATGCCGTGGAATTCGTTCTCGAGGGCGCGGCGGAGCAGGGTGAGGTCGTTCTTTTCCAGATGGCCGTAGGTCGCGAACTTCCCGCCGCTGTCGCCGTGGGCGCGGAAGTCCGGGGCCATGGCGAGGATGCCGCGGCGGGCGAGGAAGCGCAGGCTTTCGACCTGGCTGGCTTTGGAGTCCGAGACCCCGTGGAGCACCAGCACGGCGGCCTGCGGCCGGCCTGCCGGGCGGGTTTCCCAGGTGTGGATCTCGGTGCCGTCGGGCAGGATGAAGGTCCGGGAGCTCATGTCTTCCGGAACCTTCGCGCCGACGCCCTTGCGTGCCGGTTGGACGATCGCTTCCGAGACGAGCCGGGTGGTCACTCCGCAGGAAATGGCAGCCAGCGCGGTGATGACCGCGCCGGTGATTGCGAGACGGCGTTTGATCGCTTGCCTCCGGGAGCTTCCTGAACGCCGCTTCATCCTGCGAGAGGCTACACGGCGGGGAGGAAGGTGCCAACCCGGGAGTGGCGCAGACGGTCAGGTCGCCGATGCAGGCATCGTGTGCGGGTGGAGCGGGTCAAGGTTCCGGGAGCGCTACGGTGACCGTGAGATCGAGGCGTGCTCCCCGCAAGTGGGAGATCCCTTGAAGGGGGGCGTTCACCCCATCCCGATTGGATCGCGATCATTTGCCCCGTGGTTCGCCCCAGACTTCCGGCGTGATGAAGCCTGCGGGCGGGGTGTTCGGCGGAATGTTGGGGGTGACGGCTTCGCCTCGCAGCTTCTCGAGCCGGGCCCGGAGCTTCGTCGTTATCTCCGCGTGCTCCGCGGACAGGTCCGCCCGCTCGTTCGGATCCGCGGCGATGTCGAAGAGTTCGAGGGTTTCCTTTCGGGGACCCTTGGTCGCGTTCGCCTGGACGCCGCCATTGTGAACCAGCTTCCACTTGCCCATGCGGAGCGCGCCGGACCAAGGGGTGACGTTGTGCAGGATGAACTCATGCGGCGTGGGCTTGCCTTCGGCGATCGCCGGCCACGCGTCGCGGCCGTCGAGCGGGTGCTTTTGTTCGAGCTTGCCGCCGGCGAGCTTGAGCAGGGTCGGATAGAGATCGGCGATGTGCAGCGGGGCATCCACCACCGCGCCCGGCGTGAGGGTGCCGGGCCATGAGATCACGGCCGGGACGCGGATGCCGCCTTCGTAGAGTTGTCCCTTCTGCCCCCGCAACTCGCCGTTGGAACCGTAGCCCGTCATGCCGCCGTTGTCCGAGCAGAAGAAGACTAACGTCTCCTCGCGCTTGAAACCGTGCTCGGCCAGCGCTCCCTGGATTTTGCCGATCGCATCGTCCATGCAAGCGACCATCGCCGCATGGATCCTGCGCCGCTGATCCGGGATGTGGGCGTATTTCTTGATATAACTTTCCGGCGCCTGCAGCGGGGTGTGCGGCGCATTGAACGGCACATAGAGAAACAAGGGCCGCTTCGGGTCGTGGCCGGCGATGATTTCAACGGCGGCATTCGCGATCAAGTCGGTGGCGTAGCCTTGGTCGTGGTTCGCCTTGTCGTTTTCATGCCAGTCATGGCCGCCGTCACGGGCATGGGTGAAATAGTCGATCGCCCCGTTGTAGAGGCCGTACTGCCGGTCGAAGCCGCGCCGGGTGGGAAGGTATTCGCGCGCCCCGTGACCCAGGTGCCACTTGCCGCAGATGGCCGTGGTGTAGCCGGCTTCCCGGAGTGCCTCGGCCAGGGTGCGTTCGCCGAGCGGAAGCCCGTGCTTTGCCCAGGGCCGGACGACGCCGACTTGAAGGCCGAGCCGCATCGGGTAGCGGCCGGTCAGGAACGCGCCGCGGGTGGGCGAGCAGACCGGCTGCACATAGAACTGCCCGAGGCGGACACCGCCGCGCGCGAGCGCGTCGAGATGCGGCGTCTGGATCTTGCCGCCGTGAAAGCCCACATCACCCCAGCCGAGGTCATCGGCGAGGAACACGACGATGTGCGGGGCAGGGCGATGCGGTGCTGCCTCCTTCTCGGCCGCTGCGGGCAGGAGCAGGCCCAGCATGGCCAGAAAGGTATGCATCAACGGGAAGGCCGCCATGTCGTGATTCCACTTTTGACCTTGTGACCCATCTTTCATGCAACGTGAGGTGAGGGAGGCTACTTCTTCAGCAACTCCACCATGGCCTTGCCCATGGCTTCGCCGACATTCATGTAAGTCTCCGGATTGCCGTTGTAGTGACTGCTGGAGCTGCCGCCCTTGGACAAAGGGTGTGTGTAGACAAAGCCCACCTTGCCCTTGAGCTCGGGATCGGTGCTTTTGGAGACGGCCTCCATGGCATCGAGGATGGCACCGTCGCCGCCCTTGGAACCCTTCTCGGTCTGGCCGAGCGAGGCGGTGACGAACTTGGCCTCCGGCGCATTAAAATCCTTGCGCAGGGCCTTGATGAGCTGGATCAGGTTCTTCTCGTACTGTTCGTAGTGCGCGGGAACCCGCATGTCCTTGTCGCCCTGCCACCAGAAGAAGCCGGCGACTTCGTATTCCTTGGCGCCGGGGTAGTAGGTGTCGAGGTTCTCGAGCACCTTCTTGGCGGCGGCGACGTCACCGTCGTACTGGCAGCCGGCATACCATCCTTTGGACATGTCGCCGCCGGTGTCGCCATCGGGGTCATCGGGCGTGCCGCGGTATCCGGGCTGTTTCTTTCCGCCGTGCTCGTAGGATTCGCTGCCGGGGGGCAGGAGGTCCCATCCGAGGCTGCGGTTGCCGATGCAGCTCTTGAGAATCAGGACCGGCGCGTCGGTCACGTGGCCGACGTAATGGCCGATCCCGATCTCGGGGCCGATCTTGCGCTGGACGGTCATCCAATCGTTCTGCTGGTCCTTGGCGGGGGAGTTGCCGGAACACATGACGAACACGTTGCGGACATCCTTGCGGACGGTCCACTCACCGGCATCGTCGACCAGGTAGGGGTAGGCGCCGGTCTGGGCGACCTTCTTCAAGGCGTCCGGATTGCCGAAGCCGAGCATATTCGACTGGCCCATCAGGATGTAAACTTGGACGGGCTTGGTCATGTCGGCCTCCTTGCCGTCGGGATCGGGCAGGACATCGGGAAGGTCCTTCACGCTGCCGGACGACGACGGGGCTGCCGGTGCCTTCTTCCCGTTCTCCTTGAGGTAGGCGATGTCATCGGCGGAGAGCTTGTCCTGCTGGAAGTTCATTTGTTTCCCGTTGGCCAGCTTGACGGCGACCTTGCCGGTATCCGGGTCATAGGAATGGAGTTCGCCGTCGAAGGTTTTGGTTCCGTCGGCACTGGTCCAGGTCCGGGCCTGGGCTCCGGCAAGGATCAAGCTGGCGAGGACGGCGCCGACGACGAATGCTCTGCGGTGTGGTTTCATGGGGATGTGGATCGTGGATCGGGGAGGCGATGTTGTGGGGGCTTGCGGCGCTTCGGGTCGAATGGCGGCGACCGGTCACGGAGCCTTAACGTGGGAAGCCGGCAACGACTATCTTCAGATATTCGGCCGGCTTGACGGAAGGCATTGGAGGGTTCGCCAAGAGCGGGGCATCAGCGATCCCCGCGACCGGGAAGATGGTCGCGGAGATGGACGGTTTCGAGGGAAGCAAGGCAGGACGAAGCGTCGGGAGCGGGATCCTGCCTTGCCGCGAGGGGATGTCAGGGAGTGGCGAGGACCGTCACGTCGTCGATGTAGGCGCCGTTGTAGGTGCCGTCGCCGTTTCCGATGAAGCGCCACTCGATGCGAACCGCCTGGCCGTAGGCGGCGCCGGGAAGCGCGACCGGGGCGACGGTCTCCCACGGGGAAACCGAGGCGTTGCCGTCCTGGGCCGCAGGGATGATGTTGGCGATCACCGTGTCGGTGGTGTCGTCGATGACATTGACCTCAAGTGTGTGGCCGGAGTTCGAATCGATGGCCTGGGCGAAGGACAGGGTGGCCGCTGTCACGGAGGTCAGGTCGATGACCGGTGAGCGAAGCGAGGTGTCGGTGCTGGCGGTGTATCCGCCGGTGAGGTTGGTGCCCCAGCACTGGGTCGATCCGCCCGCTCCGCTGGTGATGGCTCCTCCGCCCTGGGAGGGAGAGTTCGGGGCGCCATGGGCCCATGGGGTGCCGCCGAGGGTTACGACCGTGAAGCCGCCGTTGTTCGCTTCGAAGTCCACCGAGAGGAGCGGGGGGGCGGGGACGGGTTCCGCGTAGGTGATCCGGAAGAAGAGCTTCGGTTCACTGAGCAGGCCGGCGCTGAGCTGGACCGCGACGGGCTCGACCTGATCGACCACCGTGCCGGGCGTGAACACGGCGCCTCCGTCCACCTCCCAGTCGGCGAGGTCGGTCGATGTCCAGACCTGGTAGGTCAGGCCGGAAACCGTCGGATCGCGGCGGGTGAAGGTGAAGGTGCCGTTGGTGGGGTCCAGCGGGACGGAGATCGGATTCGACGAGCTGCCGCTGGTGGGGTTGAGGCCGAAGGCGCGCTCCTCATCGTTGCTGAGGCCGTCACCGTCGTGGTCGTCGAGGGGCGAGCCGATGACGGTGGGCAGGAAGGTGGCGGCCCAGTCGGTGAAGTCGTTGTCCGGTCCGCCGGTGACCACGAGTTCGATGTCGTTGCCGTTGATGGCGAGTTCGAGGTCGAAGTCGTCGAGCGTGCCGGTGGTGTTGGCGGCGTCGAGCGTGCCGGAGACGGGGGAGGCACCGGTGATGAGCTTGTAGGTGCCGGCGCTCATGCCGCCGAGATTGGTGAAGGCGAAGTCGCCGAGGCCGAGGGTGCCGCTGCCGATGCTGAGGGTGCCGGCGACGGTGATCTTGTCGCTGGCGGCTGTCGAGTTGAGTTCGTAAACGAGGGTACCGGCACCGCCTGCCATGGCGGAGATGTTGAGTCCACCTCCCGTGGCGAGGGTGCCGACTCCCGCGTTGCCTGGGGCGAGCTTGGCACCTGCGGCGACGGTGATGGTGCCGCCGGTGGTGCCGGAACCGCCCAGCGTGCTGGTGCCGTTGACGGCAACCGCGCCGGTGGCGGTGGACTGGTTGCCGTTGATGAGCAAGGTGCCGGCGCTCACCGTGGTGGTGCCGTTGTAGGAGTTGGCGCCCCCCAGCGCCCAGGTGCCGCTGCCGGCCTTGGTGATATTCAGCGTCGTGGCACTGCCCAAGCCGATGTCACCCGCGAAGGTGCTGAGGCCCGCGCCGGTTCCACCCAGAGTGAGGGTCTTGGTTCCCGTGCCGGAGACCAGCAAGCCGGTGTTGATGGTGAATGCCTGCGGGGAATTGTTGTTGATCGACATGGCGGCCTGCGTGCCGGCCAGATCGAAACGGCGGTTGTTCAGTGTCAGGGGAGCGATGGCACCGCTTCCGTAGTTGAAATTATGGGCAACCGTCCCGCTGACCCCGAAAGTAATGTTTCCTTCACCCAGGCCCGAGGAGTCGGCGAAGCTGTTTACGGTGAGGTTGCCGCTTTGTGCGGTCACCGCAAAGCGGACCGGCCCGGTGAAGTTGTTGGCGGTGCTGTTGAAGTTGAGGTTCGTTGCGCCCCCGCCGTTCTGACCCAGGGTGATGCCGCCGCCGGCACCCGTCACGGGGCCGTTCACGGTGAAGGTCTTGGTGTTGTTCCTGAATTCGACCTGGCTGCCGTTGTTGAGGGTGATGCCGCCGTTGGTGGTGGCGGTTTCGTTCGCAAGGACGATGGTGTTGGCGTTGAACGTAAGGGAGTTGTTGTTCAGCGCGTTTGCACCTGTTGCATCGGTCCACCCGAAGGTGCCGCCATTGATGACGATTCCTCCCGTGAAGGTGTTCGCTGAGGAAGAGGAGAGCAGCAACGAGCCTGTGCCGGCCTTGACCAGTCTCACTGGGTTCGCACCGTTGTCGGCGATCGTGGCATAGATGTTCGTGTTGTTGCGGGTGCTGCCTGCGCCGGCGACGGTGGCATTGTATTGATGGATCACCAGGTCGTAGTTGCTGCCAGCGCCGGCGGTGAGAATTCCGTTAGAGATGCGGGGAGCCTGGGTGACAGTGTTGCCGGTAATGAGAATTCCGCCACTGGAGACGGTCAAAGTGTTTCCTCCCAGATCC
Organism: Haloferula sp.; assembly: GCA_044372775.1. Taxonomy (GTDB): domain Bacteria; phylum Verrucomicrobiota; class Verrucomicrobiia; order Verrucomicrobiales; family Akkermansiaceae; genus Haloferula. Next base: position 30,284 of record JBIPNO010000015.1, on the reverse strand, counting down.
AGAATCTGCGCGCTGGCAGGGTTTTCGAACTTCAGGCTGTTGGTGGTGCGGTTGGAACTGGCTGGCAGTATGGCTCCCGCGGTGATGCGGGAATTGTTTGTGTCAGTGACATTGCCGACGGTGGCGGTATCCAATGCGGTATAGCCACTGTAGGCTGAAAACGCGAAGGGGCTCGCTCCATCAACTGTGGTTGCCCAGTCGTAGCCGGTGTTGGCCGTGCCGTTGGAAAAAGCCACACGTCCGCCGTAGATGCCTTGGGCATCCTTGTCGGTGGTGGTGGTGATGGCCGGGGCGGTTCCACCCACGGACGTGCCGACCAGCAAGCTGCCACCGGCGGCAGTGGTGGTGAGGGTGCCGAGAGTGATGTTGAGAGCGGTGCCGCCGTTGCTGTTGCCGAGGAGTTGGCCGCCGCCGGAGTTCACCGTCACATTGCCGAGAGTCTGGGTGGAAGTGTCGGTGTTTTTACCCGTGATTGCCAAGGCCCCGCCGCCGAATGCGAGGGCGTTGGCGCTGTTGACGATGTCGGTGGGGGTTGCGAGATTGGCGAAGTTGAGATTGAGCGTGCCGCCGTTGACATTCAGGCCGCCGGTGAAGGTGTTGGCGGCAGTGCTGCTGAGCGTGAGTGTGCCAACTCCTGTTTTGGTGAGACCCGCGGCACCACTGATGATGGTGTCGGTGTTCGCCCCGATGACGGCGCTGTTAGGAACCACGAGCAGGCTGTTGGTGACGTTGATGATGCCGGTGCCGCCAAGGTTGATGACGCCGCCGGCGCCGCTGATGGTGGCGGTGCCGTCCTGGAAGGTGAGGCTGCCGGCATTCTGGGCATCATTCAGGGTGATGGTGTAAGCGCCGGTGGCATCGACACCGGCCGAGAAGAAAAGGTCGTCGCTGGCCGCCGTGGTGGCGGCAACCGTTGCCACGGAGCCGTTGGGGCTGGTGCTCCACGTGGTGCCGCCGGTGGTCCATGAACCGGCGGGAGCGGTGCCGCCAGCGCCGGCGGTGGCTCCGTCGATGTCCCAGTAGTAGGAATCAGCGTGGACGGTCGGCGCGGCGAGCAGCGCGGCGAGGGCGGAGGCGAGCGGGAAGGAGAGGCGGGCGGTGGTGGGGATGCGGAGTTTCATGATACTGGATTTTCTGAATTTAGGACCGTGGAATGGGTGCGTGAACGGGTGACGGAAGAGGAACTCTGCCGGGATGGAGTGCATTTGTCTCATGAATCGACAAGACAACTTGACTCCTAGACGACTACGAAAGCGGTCATGTCGCCGTCAAATGAATTGAGTATCGACAACTATCCCGGGTTTTAGGTTGCTCTGCCGGAGATGAGCGAGCGGCGGGAATGGCAACGGGTGTCGACGGCTGGGCAGCTATCGAAGTATCTGCGGGAGGAATTGGCGCGGGGCCTGTGGCAGGGGACGATGCCGGGAGTGATGAGGCTCGCCGCCGAGTTGGGAGTTTCGCGCGACTCGGTCGAAGCGGCTCTGGTCGAACTCGAGCGGGAGGGCGTATTGCTGGCTCAGGGGCGTGGCAAGAGACGGATCATCGTTGCGGAGGGAGCGGGGGAAAAGAAGCGGTCAGTGCGGGTGGCATTCCTGTTTTACGATGACTCCGACGCCGAGGTGCATTACATCGTCGAGCTTCGGCATCGCTTGGCCAACGCAGGCCACGATGTGATTGCCGCCCCGCGATCCTTGATGGATCTCCAGATGAACGTGCAGCGGATCGCCAGGATGGTCGGCAAGATCAAGGCCGATGCCTGGGTGGTGATGGGCGGATCGCGTGACGTGCTGATCTGGTTCGCAGCGCAGCCGACACCGGCCCTGGCGCTGTTCGGACGCCATCGGACGGTGCCGATCACAGGCGTCGGGCCGGATCACTTGAATGCCCTGGTCGCTACCACGCGCAAACTGATTCAGTATGGTCACCGCCTCATTGTGCAGATGACCCACTCGGAGCGGAGGATTCCTGAACCCGGCTTGTTGGAACGTGCCATCCTCGCGGAGATGGCGGGCCATGGAATCCCTGTGGGGCCCTACAACCTGCCCAACTGGGATGACACCCGGGAGGGCTTGTTTTCATGCCTCGACCATCTGTTCCAATTCACTCCGCCCACCGCATTGTTCTGCGATGATGCGAGCATCTTTGCGGCCACCCAGCAACATCTTGCGCGGCGGGGCATCCTTGCGCCGCAGCATGTCTCGCTGGTCTGCTGCGACCCCGACCCCATCTTTGCCTGGTTCGAGCCCCCGGTTTCCCACGTGCGCTGGGACCCCCATGAACTGGTCGTCCACATCGTGCGCTGGGTTGCCGGCGTGGCCCGCGGCCAGAACACGCGACGCAAACTCCTGACCAAGGCAGTGTTGTTCGAAGGCGGAACCATCGGGCCGGTGCCTTCTTCATCGGTGAGGCGCCATGAGGCGCCATGAGGAGCCGATGAAAAATGGAGCTACTTGCGGTCCTTGGCCCGCTGATAGCGGCTGCGGCGCTCGCTGTCGTCGGGTGGGGATTCGGCGGTGACGGCAAGCTGTTCCTCGGACTTCGCAACGAGCGGCGCTGTGGCTTTGGCGGGTTTGACCTTCACCGGTTTCACGACTTTTTCGCGCGGGGCGAAGCTCGGCAGGCCGGGCAGCGGCATCTTCCAACCGGTGCGGGTCAGCAGGGCTTCGGTGACCAGCAGGCCTAACAGCGCGAGGGCGATCCACAGGCGCAGCGAGACATCCTGGCGGTTCGGCGGGCGCAGCCAGGCGTCTTCGAGATTGATCAACTCGCGGCCGCCGGTCTGGGCGGAAACGGTGCGCAGCTCGGCGAGGCGTTCGGGCTCGAAGGCCCACTCGACGGAGGAGCCGACGGTGATCGGGCCAAAGGGCAGGGCGTGCTCGCCGACCTGGATCGCGCCGCGGACCACGGAGCCTTCGTCAAGGTCGCGCGAGACGGAGAAGTGGCCGGGGGCGATGCGCTTCCACGGGACATCGTACGGCGTCGCGCCGGGGCCGCTTTCCATCAGACGGAGGCGCGGCGGGGCGACGGCGAGTTTCTTCGACCAGATCTCCGGATCGTAGAGCAGGTCGAGCGTGAGGCGGGTGCCGTCGAGCCGGTGCTTGAGGCCGATGCCGGCCGGCAGGTCGAGGCCCATCAGCCAGCGGGTCATGGTCTGGACGAAGTCGCCGTAGCCTTTCCAATCGCGGATGCCCTGCGAGAACTCGCCGCCGAGGGGGAACGAAACCGCGGCGCTGCGGCCGAGGCCGCGGCGGGCATGGGCGACCAGCGGCGCGACGTATTCGTCCTGGCTGACCAGCGAGGTGGTGGCGTCCTCACGGGCATAGGAAAGGTTGTAGCCATCGACCTGCGGCAGCCAGTCGAGCAGCTTCGGCGAGATCTCCGCCCAGCGGCCGGTCGGCTGGGCGCCGATCGGTTCTTCGAGGAAGGCGGAGCGGGCGATGGTCACGGTCTCCTGCGCGAAGATCTTCGGGATGTCGACCGGGCGGTCGGTGAAGAAGATGCGGCCGTCGCCGAGCTTGGCGATCTCTTCTAACAGCTTCGCATCGACGTCGGCCTTGGTGCCCATACCGATGACCGACACGGTGCAGCCTTCCTTCTTCATCTCGGCCAGCAGCCGCTTGTAGTCGCCGGGTTCCTCGGAGTCGCTGGCGTCGGAGAAAAGGATGACGTGGCGGGTGCCGACGTTGGCCTTCTTGAGTTCGTCCCACGCGGCCTTGAGGCCTTCATAGACGAAGATGCCGCCGCCCATCGACTGGATCTTGCGGACGCGGGACTGGAGGGCCTTCTGCTTGTCCTTCACCTCGGTGAGCGGGATCACGGTCTCCGGCGCGCTGTCGACGGCGTGCACGGTGATGCGGTCCATCGGGCCGAGCAGGCCGATCGCTTCCGCCGCGCCGTTGTTGGCGAGGTCCATCTTGGTCATCCCGCCGGCCACGCCGACGGACATCGAGCCGGAGCGGTCGAGCACGATGCCCAGCGCGACGGCCAGCTTGCGGTGCTCGCTTTTGAGCTCCATCGAGATCGGCAGCAGCGGGTCGATCGACGACTGGAAATAACCGCCGGAGCCGAAGGACTGCTTGCCGCCGGCCATCAGGAAGCCGCCGGCTTGCTCGCGGACGAAGAAGTCGAGGGCGTTGAGGAAATCCTGCGGGACTTCGAAGGCCGGGATGTTGTTGAAGATCACCGCGCGTGCGCCGGTCAGGCGACCGGGATGGAGCTCGGCGGGGTTGCTGACGACGTCGACGGTGAAGTCGAGCGACGAGAGGACTTTCGCCACTGGGTCATCGACGTATTTCGTGGCGAGCAGCACGCGCGGGCCGCCGGCGATTTCGATCCAGCGGGTGGCCTTGTTGTTGCCGGGGTGGGCGTCCTTGGCGGTGGAAGTGGCGCCGACCACCACTTCGGCCTCGTATTGAAAAGCACCGGCGCGGGGGATGCGGTCGGTGAACTCGGCGCGGCCGACGCCGTTGGCGAGGGTGACGGTGGTCTCCGTGAGCGTCTGGCCGCCGCGGCGGAGGATCAGGGTGACATCGGTGTCGGTGGAGCCGCGGACGGTGGCGGCGATGAGGAAGGGCTCGCCGGCCTGGACGCGCTCGGGGAGTTCGAGGCGGGCGAGGCGGAAGTCATCGAGCGTCTCCTCGCGGACCAGCCGGAAATCGAGCGGGATGCCGCGGGCCTGGAGTTGCTCGACGGCTTCGTGCAGCGGTTCGGTCGAGTAGCCGTCGGTGAAGACCAGCACGCGGGCGGGGCGGCCTTCCTTGGCGAGGGCGGTGACGTGGGAGAGGGCGAGGCCGGTGCGGGTGAGCTTGCGCGAACCGGTGAAGCTGGCGCCGTCGCTGCCGTGCTCGACGATTTCCGCGCCGTAGTCGAAGAAGTGGGCCTTGTCGTTGCGGCCGGGTCGGGAGTCTTCGAGCAGGCGCTGCCATTCGGGGAGATTCTGGTCGACCAGGCTTTCGGTGGAATCCGAGCGGTCGAGCAGGACCCACAGGTCCAGCGCGTCGTCCTGCACGTTCATCTTCGGGTCCGCCAGCGCGAACGTGCAAAGCAGCACCAGCAGAAGCCGGAGCGGCGACCACAGGCGCAGGCTCTTCCAGAACCAGCCGATGAAGAGGCAGGCGGGCAGCAGGAGGAACCATTCCGGGGAGCCGAAAGTCATGGAAGTGCCAAGTGGGGAAGTGCCAAGGGATGAAGTTCCAAGTGCCAAGTCGGAGGACCGGAATGGAACTGGTAGGTTGGTGGACGTTTCAAGTCAGCCCGGGGACTGGATGAATTTTGGGACCGGGATGGATAGGATGGATAGGATCAGGAAAGGCGGTGAAAATGAGGCGGTGAGGAACGCTTGCGGCAGGATGAGGAAGTCAGGGGGCTGCGGGCGAGCCGCCCACACCCCTCTTTTTCATGGGATGAGCCAGTGGTAGAAGGGCTTGGGGGCGTTTTCGTCGACGAGCTTGTGGCGGCCGTTGGCCCAGGCCTGGAGGAGGCTGCCGCCTTTCTTTTCGATCAGGCGGATCTCGATGCGCTTGGAGTTGGTGGCGTCGATGAAGCCGGTGCACTTGACCGGCACCGCGGGTGTGGGCTTGCCGATGAACTCCTTGCGAAAGACGGTGAGGTCGTCGGAAGGGGTGATGGTGCCGGGATTCGCGCCGGTGATCCAGTAGCTGCCGGCGTTCGCATTCCAGCCGCGCTGGGTGACGGTGACGGTCCCGTTCTTGTGGCGGTAGGCCTTGGTGGTGACGCAGGAACTCGCGACCAGGGGCAGCACGAGGAACGCGAGCAGGCGGAGCGATGGGGTCTTCATGGCGTGACTTCCTTCGGTGGGATGGCGGGAGACTGGACCTTCGCGGCTTCCCGTTCACGCGTGAAATGCCACGAAATCAGCAGGGCCAGCAGCAGCAGCAGGACCCAGGCGCGCCACCAGTGGTCTTCCTCGGTGTGGCGCTCGACGGCGGCGGCGTTGCCTTCGTCCAGGGTATCGGCCGGGGCGCAGGCGGCGAAGTCGGCCTCGCGGGTGTCGGCGAAGTGGACGCTGGCGGCGAGCAGCTCGCTCTCGCCCTGGCGGACGCGGAGGAAGCCGGCATCGAGCGGGGCTTCGACGCGGACCCGGGCGGCGGCGGGCAGGGTCTCGGTGTCGAGCACCTTGCCGTCGAGGTCGATGTTCTCGACCCGCAGCGGTGGGGCGTCGGCGGCTCCGCTGGCGGCGAGAACGATCGACTGACCGGTCTCCAGCAGCTCGGAGGCGGGGGCGACCTTAGCAGCGCGGAGTTCCTCGGCGAAGCGGTGGAGCATCACGATGAAGGCCGGCTGGGTGGCGGCGTTCGACAGGCGGAGGTCGAAATTGAAGCAGAGCTGGCGGGAGGCGGGGGCTTCCGGGGTGGCTTCGCTTTCGCGGAGGAAAATCAGCGGCCGGGTTCCTTGGTAAAGGATGGTGGTGTCGGAGGGGCGGCGCTGGAGCTGGATGGTTTCGCGGACGAGGAGCGACTGCCAGTTGAGGCCGTCGATCAGCGGATGCTTTTCGGCGACGATGCCGCCTTTCAAGTAAGCCCCGCCCTTGGTCTCGTCGTTGACGAAGACGATCGCATGGCCGCCGGGGACGACCGGGTCGAGGGGATCGTAGGACAGGATGGTGAGATCGGCGGTGGCGGCGTCGTTGACCGGTTCGGTGGCTTCGAGTGAGCGCTGGAGCTTTTTCGAGAGCTCCTCGTAGGCCCCGCCGGTGGCGGAGAAGAGCGCGAGCTTCTTCGGCTTCGGCGCGACCATCGGCAAGGAGTCGTCGAGCGTGAACTTGTCGGGTGAGAGGACGAGGCGGACGCGTTCAGCTTTCTCGGGGAAGGCGGCTTGCAGGGTGATGATGGCCCCGGGCTCGAGGTCGAAGGACTTCGGCTCGGTGAGGCCGCCGCCGGGGAGTTCGAGCTGCCAGGTGCGCGAAGTACGATTGCCGGAGTAGTTGCGGACGAGGGCCTGCCAGAGGGTGGCACCTTCCTTTTCAACCAGCGTGACGCCGGTGAAGCCGACATTGTCGAGGGGCTCGCCGGGGGACAGTAGGCGGGCGTCGAAGGGCGGGGCTTCGACCGGGGTATCGGTGGCGTAAACGACGATGCCTTCACGGGCGACCAACGAGCGGGCGAGGCGGAGGGCCGGGGCGGGGTCGGTCAGGCCGGCGCGCGGTTGCCAGGCATCGAGCGCGGCGGCCAGTTCCTCGGGCGAGCTGCCGGAGTAGAGGCGGGCCTTGCCGGGGGTGCTTTCGAACAAGGTCAGCTCGAGAGCCGTGGCCGGGCCCTGGAGGTCGGGGAGGGCGTCGATGATCTTCGTTTTCAGGGCGTCCTTCACCACGGTCATCGAGGCCGAGGAATCGAGCACGATCGCGACGCGCTGGGTGCTGCGGGCTTTCTGGTAGCGAGGCTCCGCGAGCAGCCAGGCGAGGAGCAGGACGCCGAGGAGCTGCATCCACAGCGGGACCGAATTCATCAGCCGGTCGAAGCGCCGGCCGCTGGCGGATTCGCGCTGGGTCTTCTCTAACAGAAAGAGCGTCGATAGCGGAAGGATCACCGCCTGACGTTGCAGGAAATGGATCGCCAGCACCGCGGGAATCCCGAGGAGCGCCCAGAGGCCGGCAGGGTTGGTAAGGGTGAGCAAGGGGAATGGAGATTAAGAGATTTGGGAATTAAGAGATTTGGGAATTAGGAGATTAGGGAATTAGGGAATTAGGAGATTGGGGGGCGTGGGAGGTTGGCGGCTTTGGGAGCGCTGGCTTTAGCCGGCGAGTGGGAAAAGACAGGCCGACTAAAGTCAGCGCTCCGCCGGACGGGCCGGCTCTTCGGTTGCAGGATCATGTTCTTTCTTGGCACTTGGAACTTCCCCACTTGGAACTTCACACCGCCGTCTCCAGCGCGCCGGAGGGGACGGCTTCGGCGAAGAGGGCGGTCTGGAGGTCGGGTTCGCAGGCGACGCGGGCCATGCGGCACTGGTGGCGGCGGGTGGCGTTTTTCCAGAGGGCGAAATGGTTGACGTAGCTTTCCTTGTAGCGCTTGAGGACGGAGGGCTCGATGCGGTGCGGGTGGCGGGACTTGCGCTCGGCGTCGATGAACTCGTAGTTGCCGGTCCATTCGGGAGTGGCCTCGCTTTTGAGGAAGGGCACCAGCAGGATGGGGCTGCCCTGGCGGGCGGCGAGGCAGCGGATGACGGGCTCGGGATCGCCGGCGAAGAGGAGGTCGGAAACCAGCACGCGGATGGCATTGCCGCGGAAGGGGATGCGCGAGAGGTCCGGGGCCGCGGCGGGATCGGTGGCGGGCAGGGCGCGGGCCTCGTCGAGCCAGCGGTGGGCGGCGACGAGCTCGGCGGGCAGGGCGCGGGTGAAGTCGCCGCGGACGAGGTGGACGGTGGTGGCGGCGCCGGAGCGGCGGGCGGACTCGACGGCGAAGCAGAACAACTCGGCGCTGCGGGTGGCCTTGGCGGGATCGAAGAACATCGACTCGGAGGCATCCAGCACGACGTCGACCACCGGGCGGACTTCCTCGCGGTAGAGCTTCATCGTGTACTGCCCGGTGCGGGCATAGGCGGCCCAGTTGATGTGTCTTGGATCGTCGCCGGGCACGTAGGTCCGGTGGTCCTGGAAATCGAGCGAGGACCCGACGCCGGCACCCTGGAACTCGCCGGCCTGGCCTTTCCAAACGCGGGAGCGTAGCGGCAGGCGCAGGCGGCCGGCGGCGGTCAACGCGCGGGCGTGGCAGCGGGAGAGTTCGTCGGGAGTCACGCGTCGCTGGGGGTGGGAGTGGTGGCTTCGGTTTCCACTTCGCGGATCAGATGGAAACTCCGGAGGGCGAAGATGAGCATGCCGAGGTAGTAGATCGCGCAGGTGGCGACGCCGGTGAGGACCAGCGGCTGGTAGTCGGGACCGGCTGAAGGTGTGGGGATTCCCGGGCCGGTGAGGGAATCGTAGTAATCCCGGTTGATGAGATTCATCAGATTGAACTGCACCGGCGGGATCCAGGCGAAGGCCCACATGAAGTTGGCGCCTTCCACCTCTTCCTGGACGATGTCGAGACCGACCGCGGTGGCGATGATGATGCCAAGGAAGAGGATGTAGAGGGTGAAGGTCCGAGGGATCCGGCCGGGCAGCAGGCGGATCAGCAGGCCCGGCATCAGCAAGGTGCCGAGCGAACCGAGCAAGAGAACCGGAAACTTCGCATCAAACGCCCAGCCGGGAGTGCCGCCGGACTTGAGATGCTGGAGGACGACGGCGCATCCGAGCGCGATCAGCAGCCCACTGAACAGCACGCCGGAAGGCCAGCCGGGGTAGAGGAAGCGGCCGGCGAGCTTGCCGGCGGTGCCGAAGCGCAGGAAGGGCCGGCAGATCGGCGGCAGGAGCTGGAGCGGCTCGGTCACGGCGATCGCGATGGCCGGGGCGCAGAACAGGAGAAGGATGGGGCCGATCGATTCGCGGGGGAAACTGGCGATGGCCGCGATCAGGGCGAAGCCGGCGACGGCGGCGAGGGTGAGCAGGCGGCGGACCGTGCTGTGGTTCTCGGCCATCGGCGCGATCATTGATGCGGCGAGCGCGAGCGCCGACCAGCCGAAGTAGGCGGCGGTGACCAGCCCGGCGAGCAAGGCCCAGCCGCTGTTCGTTTCCTGGAGCGAGCAGAATTCGATGAGGTCGCTGAAGCCGTCGCGGCTGTCGAAGGTCACCGCGAAAATCCCAATGCCGAGATAGAAGGCGATCACCAGCGGGAGCAGTCCGCGGATGATGATCGAAGGGATGGCCGACAGTCCCACCGTGATGGCGGTGAAGAGGGCGGAGGAGAGGAAGATCAGCAGGAGCAGGTTCAGCTCCGCGAAGAGGTTCATCCGGCCGAAGAAGTAGCGGAGGATGAGGTAGGGGGCGATGGCGGTGAGCAGCAGGGCGGACTGGCTGACGATCGACACCCATTTCCCCAACACGATGCGCCAGGCACCGAGGCGGGTGAGGACCATCAGGTCGATGGTGTTGCCCTTGATCTCGTTGTGCAGTGCCCCGATGCCGCGGAGCGGTTGGACGATCAGCACGGCGAGGGAGAAGAAGAAAAAGATGATGTTGCTGACCCGCTGGCCGGCGCTGTCGGAGGACGACGCGCCGATGGCCGACAGCAGGACGACCGCGAGCAGGGCCTGGAGGGCGAGGAAGACGATGACGAAGGTCTTCGCCCGCAGGCCTTGGCGCAGCTCCTTGACGAGCATCGGCGAGATGCGGTCGCTGAACTCGTCGAGCGCGTAGCCAGCGGGAGGCGGCGGCGCGGCGGCGGCTGGGGCGTCGGTGCTCATCAGTTGGAAGCCTCCGGCGGGGTGAAGGCGGGCAGCACGGGCTTGGGCGCGGCGGCGGGCAGGGCACCCTCGCCGCGGTCGATGCGGCCGAGCATGTCGATGAAGGCGTCCTCGAGATTGCGCTGCTCCTTGTGGAATTCGACGACCTTGAGGCCGTCCTTGATCATCCGGGCGAGGACTTCGGCGGCGCGTTCGGAGTCGGTGGACTCGATGCGGATGCGGCCGCCGGCCTTGCGGGATTCGAGGAACTCGACGTGCGGGTTGACCACGCACCAGTCGGACACCGCCTGCGGGTCGCCGAGGACCTGGATGTCGTAAAGCATGCCGCCGAGGGCATCGGTGCCCTGGCGCAGCGTCTCGGCATCGCCGTGGTGGACGATACGGCCGCCGTTGACGAAGAGCAGCGAGTCGCACATCTCGCCGAGCTCGGACAAGATGTGGGAGGAGATGAAGATCGTCTTTCCTTCCTGGGCGAGGACGCGGATCAGGTGCTTGAGCTCGACGCGGGCCTTCGGGTCGAGGCCGGCGGCGGGTTCGTCCATGATGAGGACCTGGGGATCGTGCAGCAGCGAGCGGCCGAGGCAGAGCCGCTGGGTCATGCCTTTCGACAGCTTGTTCGAAAAGCGGTCGGCGAGCGGGACGAGGTCGGTGAACTCCATGACTTCCTGCACGCGGTTCTTGCGCTCCTTGCCGGAGTAGCCGAAGGCGCGGGCGTAGAAATCGAGGTATTCGACGACCGTCATGTGCTCGTAGTTGCCGAAGTGGTCCGGCATCCAGCCGATCAGGCGGCGGACCTCCTCGGGATGGTGGACCACGTTGATCCCGCAGATTTCGGCGACGCCCATGGTCGGGTAGTCGAGCGACGCGAGGATCCGCATCGTCGTGGTTTTCCCGGCGCCGTTGGCACCGACGAAGCCGCAGACCGAGCCGTGGGGGATTTCAAAGGAGATCCCGTTCACGGCCTTGAGCTGGCCGAAGTAGCGGTAGAGGTTGTTGACCTTGATGGCGGGGGCGGACATGAAGTTCGTGAAGTTCCAAGTGGGAAAGTTCCAAGTGCCAAAGGGAGGCGGGAAAGAGCTTGGGGTGAGCGGAACGGGGCCTTTACGGAGCGCTGACTTTAGTCGGCGTGTCTTAGGAGTGGGGGGAGCGGAGGGGAAGTCTCGCCGACTGAAGTCAGCGCTCCCTCCGCGTGGCGGAGATGGAATGTCATCATGGCTGCGCGACCGGGCCGGTGATGTAGGTTTGGGTGCTTTGCCATTTGATGCCGGGCAGGGTTTCGATGCCGGGGGCTTCGGTGGTCACGGCGACGAAGTGGTCTTCGCGTTTGACCAGCGGGGCGAAGGCTTTCTGGTGGCGCGGGGAGAAGGAGCCGAGAGCCTTTGCGAAGAAGAGGGCATGTTCCCCGGTGGATCCCTCCAGGACTTCCTGGCAGGTGAAGGCCTTGCCGGGGGTGATCTTTTCGGCCCGCCAGAGGCCACCGCCCGGGGCGCGGTAGTAGAGGGTTTCGATCGGGAAATCGAAGGTCGAGAGGAAGGTCGGCGGGCCGCCGTTGCTGCGGGCCTCGATGCGGCCGCGGGTCGGGACGATGGCACGGACGAGCTGGCCTTGCTCGGAGCGGCTCTGGAACCAGTCGCCGTCGACCTGCAGCTTGCCGTCGCGGACCAGCACCTCGTAGCGCATGCCGCCGCCGCCGTTGCTCTGGGTGAGGCGGGCCCACTGGTTGAAGCCGAGCGGGACGGGGGTGATCAGCGCGGGATCGGCGACCTCGAACTCGCCGCCGAGCAGGACGCCGGTGCGGCTGACCTGCTCCTGGAAAATGTAGGCGGTGTTCTCGCCATCGTCCGGCCGCACTTCCATCAGCACGGTGCGGAGCCCGCGGCCGCCGAAGCCGTCGATGAGGATGATCAGCAGCACCAGCAGGACGCTGGTGGCGAGGGCGATGATCGGGGTGGTGATGAAAAGCCGGTGGCGGCGGCCGGATTTGGCGAAGACGAAGAGATTGACCGGACCGACGACGATGCCGAAGGCGACGAGGATGAGGATGAAGAGGCCGTAGTTGTAGCCTTGTTCGCCGAACTGGATCTGAAGCGGCCAAGCGGTGCCGAAGTCCTCGCGGATCGACTTGCCGAGGGCGGGCAGGCGGGCGGAGGGACTGGAAAAAAGGGAGATGGTCGGGGTCGGATCGAGCTTCAGGTCCGGGGTGATGTTCTCGATGGTCACCTGGCCGAAGCTGCGCTCCGCTTCGCGGACGCCCTTGGCCTCGGGAGCGATGCCGAGGGTGGCGAAGTCCGAAGTACTGGAAAGGGCGTAGATGACGAGTTCGCCGCCGAGCCGGTTCCAGCGGAGGATGGCGTTGCGGGCTCCGGGGCTGGCCTTGCCCCAATCAGCATCGGTGAGGGCGATGCCGTCGTAGCCGGAGTAGGCGCGCCAGTCTTCCGGCAGCTCGCGGGCGTCGAATTTGCCCGAAAAGGTGGTGCTGCCCCGGTAGCCGCCGCTTCCGAAGCTGCTGCTGGCCGCGGCATCGAGGGACGAGGCGTTCGGCGTGTAGAGCGGCTCACTGAGTAGCAGGGCCGGCTGGTCGTCGGTGTAGGAGGTCGAAACGCTGCCGCGGTTGGTCCCGAAGTCGCCGCTCATGCGGAGTTCGACCGACTGCTCGCCGCCGTTGTTGAGAACGGTGGTGCAGGGGACCAGCAGGTCGTGGCGGGTGGTCTTGCCGGGGGCGGCCTTGATGGTGAAGGACGAGGTCAGTTCGCTGCCGTTGCCGGAATAGGAGTCGTCGCCGGAGGTGCTGGAGAAATTGATTTCCGCCTCCTGGTCGCGGGGGTTGTTGACGGTGACGCGGACCGGCAGGAAGCCGTTGGGCGGCGGGGTGCTGAAGAGGGCCACGGCCTCGACCCGCATCTTCGACTTCGGGTCCGGCTCGTGGTTGAAGAGCGTCTCCTGCGCCGCCAGCGGGGAGGCGAGCAGGATGAGGGCGAGGGCGGGGCGGAAGGGCATGGGGAGAGGTCTAAAAGTCTGAAAGTCGAAGCGTCTAAAGGTCTAAAAGTCGAAGGTCGATGGCTTCACGGGTGGTCAGACGTTCCTGCATTCCGACCTTTAGACATTCAGACATTCGACTTTTAGACGGCTGTTGAACGGGCTGTCACGCTGTCGTCACCGGCTTGAGGGTCTTCGGAGTGGCTCCGCCTTGGAAGGGGATTTCTTCGAGGAGGGCGCGGACCATGTCGTTGTTGGTCAGGCCTTCGACGCGGGCGTTGTATTCGAGGACGATGCGGTGGCGGAGGACGGCGGGGGCGACGAAGCGGACGTCTTCGAAGGAAGCGTGGGTGCGCTCGTTCATCAGCGCTCGGGCTTTCGCGGCGGAGGCGAGGGAGAGGGCGGCGCGGGGGCTGGCACCGTAGCGGATGCCGCGGGCCGCGGAGCTTTGGCCGGGGTGGGTGCCGTCGACGAGGCGGGCGATGTAGTTGGCCACGACGTCGGGAAGATAGATGCGGCGGACGAGGTTGAGGACTTCATCGAGCGTGGCGGCTTCCATGATGGCCTCGACCTGCGGCTCGGTGCCGAGTTCGCGCTGGTTGACGATGCGTTCGAGGGTCTCGACGCTGTTGCGGGTGACCTCGAGCTTGAACAGGAAGCGGTCGAGCTGGGCTTCGGGCAGCGGGTAGGTGCCTTCCAATTCGATCGGGTTCTGGGTGGCGAGGACGAAGAAGGGCTTCGGCAGGTCGTGGGTCTCGCCGAGGACGGTCACGCGGCGTTCCTGCATGGCTTCGAGCAGGGCGGATTGGGTTTTCGGCGAGGCGCGGTTGATTTCGTCGGCCAGAACGATGTTGGTGAACAGCGGGCCGGGCTGGAAAACGAAGGCGCGGCGGCCGTCGACCTCCTGGAGCACCGGGTTGCCGGTGATGTCGCCGGGGAGCAGGTCGGGGGTGAACTGGACGCGCTTGGTGCCGAGGCGGAGGGATTTCGACAGGCCCTTGACCAGCTCGGTCTTGCCGAGGCCGGGCAGGCCTTCGAGCAGGATGTGGCCGCGGGCGAGGACGCCGGTGAGGACCAGGTCGACGAGTTCTTCCTGGCCGAAGAGGACCTGGTTGAGCGCCGCGGACAGGGAGCGCACGTGTTTGCCGGCGGCGCTGACTTCGGTTTCGGAGGCGTATTCCATGAAAGGGGTGGTTCTAACGATTGCGACGTTCGGAGGTTTAGCGGAAAGCCGCGTGAAGACGCGATGAAAAATCCGCCGGCATGGTGGAATGCCGGTGGCGGGAAGTGCCAAGTAGGGAAGTTCCAAGTGCCAAGGGGGGAAAGTGCCAAGTGGGGAAGTTCCAAGGGCCAAGGGGGGAACCCGGTACGGTGGGGGGCTTGACCCGGATCGGAGGGCTAGGAGATAACATGGCGATGTCGCTTGCCGGGGATTTTCAGTCGTTCACTCCCGCCACGGGGAAGACGGGGGTGATCGTCGAGTGGAATGCCGCGAAGGGTTTCGGCTATCTGGAGTGTGAGGGGAAGCGGGTGTTTCTCCATATCAAGGAGTTCGAGAAGCGGCCGGGATGGCTGACGGTGGGCGACGAGGTCCGCTTTGTCGCGGGGCAGGACGCGCAGGGACGACCTTGCGCGAAGTCGGCGGGGGCGGTGAAGCGGAAAGGGCGGCCGGGATCCTTCTCCGGGGCCCATGGGGTGGGGCTGCTGCTCCTGCTGGCGCTGCCGGTGCTGGCGTTGATGATTTCCGGGCTGCCGCCGATGCTGCTGGGCGTCTATCCGGCGGGAATCTCGCTGCTGACCTTCTGGCTTTACTGGCATGACAAGCGGCGCGCGCAGACCGGCGGTTGGCGGACTCCGGAGTCGACGCTCCATCTGTGCGAGTTGCTCGGCGGCTGGCCGGCGGCTTTCATCGCGCAGCGGGTGTTCCGGCACAAGTCGGCGAAAGGGCGCTATCTCTTCGTGTTCTGGGCGATCGTGATGGTGCACGAGATCGCGGCGGCGGATTTCATCTCGGGCGGGATGATTTCGGGGGAAGTGCTCTCCGCGCTGCGGGCGACGGGA
Source organism: Haloferula sp. (assembly GCA_044372775.1). Lineage (GTDB taxonomy): Bacteria > Verrucomicrobiota > Verrucomicrobiia > Verrucomicrobiales > Akkermansiaceae > Haloferula. The sequence goes on along the minus strand of JBIPNO010000015.1, from coordinate 14,954 downwards.
AAATGAGCGTCAGGTTGGGGGGCTTGGATGCTTGGAATGAGCTTGGACGGCGGCGGGGCGGTAATTAACGTCCGCGGCCGATGATCGACCGCGAATTTTCCGCCCCGGAGCCGATGAAGTATGCGATTCTCGGCCAGGACACGAGCAGCACCGCCGAGAAGCTGGCCCAATACACCGGGACGGTCGGCTGGAGTTACCTGCGGCCGCATTGGCAGAATGGCGTGCTGTATTTCGTGGATCCGGGCTTGCCGCTGGTGGAGGTCGGCGCGGCGATCTCCGACAACGACAAGGCGCGGGTGGAAGGCTGGCTGAAAGCGGGCGATCTGGTGAAGATCGGCGATTTGCACGCGGCGCAGTGGGAAGGCGGGGCGGGGGAGTTCGAGGCGCTGGTGGTCTCGCCCTTCGTGCTGTGCCGGCCGCTGGCGGGCTGATGCCGGTCGCTTGCAAGGGGCGGGATTTGGGGCAAAGTGCCGCGGATGGCCGATGACGACCCGCAGGATGAAGCCGCCGGAATGGTTCCGGTCGGCGAGTGGTCGTCGCTGGCCGAGGCCCGCGAGCACTCGCTGGTGGTGCTGGCGATGAACCTCGAATGCTGGATTTTCAACGGCGGCGACCGTTTTGCGATCCATGCCGATCCCGCCCAGGAGCCGCGGATCCGGCGGGAGTTCGAGCTTTATCAGGCCGAGCAGTCGGAGCGGCGGGAGCGGGTCGATCTGCCGGTGTTTCCGGCGGGCATGGAGCTGGCGCTGGCCTGGGCGGTGGCGCTGCTGGCCGTTTTCCTGTGGCAAGGCAGCGACCTCCAACTGGCGGACCGCTTCTGCAATTCCAGTCGCGCGCTGGCGGCGGGCGAGTGGTGGCGGCCTTTCACTTCGCTGTTCCTGCATGCCGATGCTGGTCATTTGCTCGGCAACGTCTTCCTCGGAGGGATCTTTTGCATCATGGTCGCGCACTCGGTCGGAGCGTGGCGGGGCTGGGCGCTGATCCTGGCGGCAGGCACGCTGGGCAATGCGGCGAACGCGTGGCTGCGCTTGCCGGCGGAGTTTCTTTCGCTCGGGGCATCGACCGCGACCTTCGGGGCGGTAGGCGTGCTGGTCGGCACGGCGAGCGTCCGGGCCTTTCGGTCGCGATCCTACCGCGAGCTGCGGCCGGTGCTGGTGCCGCTGGTGATCGGGATGATCCTGCTGGGCTGGTACGGGACCGGCGGCGAAGTGGCGCCCGGCGGCGAAAACAACACCGATGTCGCCGGTCATTTCGCGGGCTGGGCCAGCGGCGTGCTGCTCGGCGGGGCTGCTGCGGCCGGGGTTCCGCGGGGTCAGGGGCGGGGTTGAGGGGATGGTGGTCGTGGTGGGTGAATCAGGGATTCACCGGAGAGAACGTGTCGGCTTTGCGCGGGAAGAGCAGTTCGAGGAGGTAGTCAAGGATCAGCGCGAGAAGAGTGCCCGCGGCGAGGCCGAGGCTGCCGCAGAACAACATCGATCGAACGGTCCCCATAAACGAAAGGTGCTGTTGCGGATGGTCCGGGGCTTCGATGATGATGATCGGGCTTGGCCAGCGAATAGCAGTAGGTTGTTCCGGGAGAGATTCGGTTGGTGGGCGCTCGACGATGGGTGGAGAGACCTCTGACTCCACGGCGGGACGATAGCTTCTGATGTCAGGAACGTGCAGCGGTTGTTTGCGGTGAAGTAAATCGCGGTAGGTGGCCGAAGTCGGTGTCGGTGGCCTGGCGTGCGCGGGGGCATCGGTTGGAACTCGCCTTCCGGATTCAACAACTGCTCGCGTCGGATTGCCTCTGCCAGCGATTCGATCCGCCCGGCGGTGGCGACCACCAGGTGGTTCCAGATGATGACTGCTTCCTTGCCGCTCGTTGCCTCGACAGAGATTTGTACGGAACCCGAGTCACGGACCGGGTTGCTTTCCATCGACTGCCTCAGGCGGTCGGTGCAATCCAACGCACTCATTCTCCAACGCGCGGGCAGGTCGAGAGTTTGAACCGTTTGTTCAAGGATGTGGTCCGAACGAAACAGTTCCGCCAGGTGGTCGGGCGAGACTGGCACATATTCGGACCAGACCGGGCGAAGCTGGACGGTGCCGGTAACCTTGCGTTGCCAAAGGGAAGGTATGAATGGACCCCCGAGACCGACGGCGAGACCGAGCATTGGCAGCACCCGGAAGGCTTGCCGCCAGCGCCTGATGATCACGTCGGCATTCCAGCGGCGATGACGAAGGGATTTCACAAGCGGACGAAACTTGGGCGGAAAGGTTGGAACCGGAAAGCGGGGTCTCGCAGTGGCTTCAACCGACAGTATTACGCGGAAGTGGGGCGGTTTCTTGGGGAGATCGACTCGACGAGGTAGGCAAGGATCAGCGCGAGGCACGTGCCCGCGGCGAGGCCGATGGTGGAGGAGACGGTCAGTGCCCGTGGCATCCGGGACCAAAAGATCGAGCTGCGCGCCGACGGCGACTCATGGATGAAGACGGGATCTTCAATGAGTTGGCGATTCATCCGGCCGACGATTTCAGCAATCTCCCAATTTGCGAGAATCTCTTGAGCCTCCCATAGGTCTCGCTGGAGCTTGATCAAGCGAGGAGTCGGGCCCCGGAGATCGAGCGGATTGTCGTAGACGCGCGGCTTTTGGATACCCAGGTATCGCCACAGTTCCTCGGACTTGGTCTCGACCTCGGCCTTCTTGTGCTCGATTTTCACGGCGATCGCCGCCAACCATGTTTGCTTGAGGTCGGCTCGGCGTGTTCTCAAGTGCTCGTTTGCGAACGAAATCAGGCCGTGCCAGATCCTCTCCGCATCGGCCCGGTCACTTCCTTTGACCGACAACTCCACAAGGTCAGTGCCGGGAATCTGGCGGCATGAGATTCTCGTTCTCAGGGTGGCGACAAATTCCTCGTTCTCCGTCTGCCGGCCTTCGGAAAGATGGAGAGCGATTGCGGTTTTCTCGAGGACCTCGTCCGACGGGATGGCATTGGCCAAGTCGGTTGTCGTGAAGAGCGGTGTTGTTTCGCCGGGCAGGCTTTGCGTGCGGAGTTGAAGGGTGCCCTCCGCCTTCTTCCATCGGAGCAGCGGTGAGAAAGAGAAGGCGATGCTCGAGATCAGTCCGAGCAGCGGGATAAGCCAGAAGAGGCGTTTCCGTCGGGTGATGACCTCGTCGGGATTCCAGCGGCGGATGGACGATGCGCTCATGGTTGGATCACATCGGGGCTACACGGACGGGGATCGCCGCGGGAAGAGCAGCTCGAGGAGGTAGGCGAAGATGACCGCGAGAACCATGCCGGTGCCGAGGCCGATGCTGGAATGGAGGACGAGGGGGCGAAGGGTGTCCCAGAGGGTGACGGGGACGGGAGTGCCGGGGGCTTGGTGGATGACCAGGGGATCTTCCATAATCTTGGCCTGCATCTTCTCCATTATTTCTTCGATTTGCAGCTGTTCGAGTTGCTTCTGCGCGTTCTCAAAATCGGCCTTTAACTTGTTGAACTGACCGCCGGGTTGCTGCACGACACCGTTCGGTTGATACAACAAGGGTCCGGTCTTGATTACGCGGCGCAATGCCTCGCGCTTGGAATCGACCTCCGCCTTCTGCCGCTTAACTGCGGCTTCAAGATGGGCCAGAGTTGATTGGACTTGGACACTTCGGAGACCTTCGAATTGCTCTTGAAGCGTAGTTACAAGGGCGTGCCAAATGAGCTTGGATTCCCCACGGCTGCGGCCGCTCACCGAGATCTCCACCAGAGCAGTGCCGGGGATCGGCTTTGTGGAGACGGATCTTCGCAGTTCTTCCGTGTAGGGACTGCCCTCTCTGCCTTCGAGGTTCCAGTGATGGGTCAGGTCGGTTCGAATGCCTGTTAGAGCGAGAATCTCATCGGTTTTCGCGGCATGGACGACGTCCGCCGTGCTGAAGGTTGGCCTAATCTGAACGATTCCGGTCGCCGTGTTCCGGATCATCGGCAGGAAGTGCACGACGAGCCCGGCGAGGAGCCCGAGCAAGGGCAGGCCCCAGAACAGATGCCGCCAGCGCAGCGCGATGAAGCCGGGATTCCAGCGGGTGGATCGGGATGGGCTCATGGTTTGATCGAAAGGGATTCTGAGGCGGACATGAACAGCCTCTAAAGAGTTGGAGATTTCCGTGGGAAGAGCAGTTCGAGTAGATAGGCGAGGACGACCGCGAGGACCATGCCGACGCCGACGCCGATGCTGGAATGGAGGACGAGCGGGCGGAGGGTGTCCCAGAGGGTGAGGGGGAAGCGGCTTCCCGGTGCTTCGTGGATCCAGATTGGATTTTTGACTTCATCCGTCATCATGATCTGCATCTTTTCCGAAATGAATTTGATCTGCAGTAGTTCCAGGAGCTTCCGGGATTCCTCAAACTCGACCACTTCCTTCGAGAGGGGCTGATAAGGTCGTATTTCTGGAGGAGCAACAGGTGGGCTTTTCCGATGTAGGAGATCTTGATATCGCCACACTTGCGGGAGCGCCCGACGCTTGATCTCGACTTCAGCCCGAGCTTTCTCAATTCCGCTTTCAAGCCTGTCCAGTTTAGCTTGGTCTCGGAGCTTAAACACGCCTTTGGCATGATTGTTGAGTGCGCTCGCCAAGTGTTTCCAGATCTGCGCCGACTCAGCACGACTTCGGCCAGTGACTGAAATCTCCACCAACTCGGTGCCAGGGATGAGCTTGCAGGAAATCTGATTTCGCAGGTTGGCGACGCAGTCCTCCCGGTTCGTTTTCCATTGTTCCCGAAGATTCAGTTCCTTGATCGCAATCCCGAGGACTTTTTCCGAACGAATCACGTTGGGCACCTCAGCGCATGTGAAAGAAGGTAAGCCAGCTTCAGTTCGCAAATAGTGGTCGATCTCGACAACTCCAATTGAGGTGTTCCGGATTGTTGGCAGGAAGTGCACGAACAGGCCGAAGAGGAGCCCGAGCGAGGGCAGGCCCCAGAAGAGATGCCGCCAGCGGAGCGCGATGAAGCCGGGATTCCAGCGGCGGATCGGGGCGGGATCCATGGCTGGAAGAGAGGTGTGGGGACGGAGCGGGAAAGCGGAAGAGAACGGTGTCGGATTTCCGCGGGATCAGCGGGCGACGAGTGGCTTGCCGCAGGCGCAGGTGCCGGGCTTGTCGGAAGTGGTGGTGCAGCTTTCGCACTCAGGGCCGCAGGAGCAGACGTAGCGCTTTTCGGCGGTGCTGGAGGTGGTGGCGCAGCCGGTGAGGGCGAGGAGGGCGAACGCGGAGAAAAGGAGGGATTTCATGGTGGCAAGATAGGCAGAGGGGGCCCGGAGGTGCAACGTGGATTTTGGAACGTTCGAACGGAGCGCTGGTTTCAGGGCCTGTCTTTCGCCTCTTCAAAGACAAGCCGGCTAAAGCCAGCGCTCCACCGGAAGCCCTGACGGGCCATCCGGTTTCATCCCTGAAGACGCGCCGCCTTCGTGGTGATGGTCCTATGGTCGGGGCGTTGTCCGAGTCGCGGAATCTCACTCAGTCGGGCTATCTCGCTTCGTCCGGTTCGCGCTCCCAAGGTTAGAGCGCGCCGAAGCGGCGGTGGCGGCGGGCGTACTCTTGGGCGGCTTCGAAGAGGTCGGCCTGGTGGAAGTCGGGCCAAAACTTCTTGAAGATGACAATCTCGGCGTAGCTGATTTGCCAGAGCAGGAAGTTCGACACGCGCAGCTCGCCGGAGGTGCGGACGAGCAGGTCGGGGTCGGGGATGTCCGCGGTGTAGAGGCGCGAGGCGAAGGTGGCGCAGTCGATGGATTTCGGGTCGAGCTTGCCCGCGGCGGCGTCAGCGGCGAGCGAGCGGGCGGCTTCGACGATTTCCTCGCGGGAGCCGTAGGACAGGGCGAGGACGAGGGTCAGCGAAGTGTTGCCGGCGGTGCGGGCGATCGCCTTGTCGAGTTTGCGGCGGGTTTTCTCCGGCAGGCGGTCGAGGTGGCCGATCGCCCGGAGCCGGACGTTCTGCTTCATCAACTCGTCGGCCTTTTCCTCGAGGAAGCGCTCGAGCAGGAGCATCAGCGCGGTGACCTCGGCGGCGGGGCGGTTCCAGTTTTCGGAGGAGAAGGCGTAGAGCGTGAGGTATTCGACACCGAGTTCCTTGCAGGCTTCCACGCACTCGCGGACCGACTCGGCGCCGGCGCGGTGGCCGTCGCGGCGGGGCAGGCCGCGTTCTTTCGCCCAGCGGCCGTTGCCATCCATGATGATGGCGATGTGGCGGGGGATGGTGGTGTCGCTCATGTCGCGGCCGAGGCTGGGAAGTGGCGACGAAGTGGGCATGAAGGCAGGATGAAATTTCAGGCAACCAGCGTCTGCGTGCGGTCGGGGCCGACGCCGACGAATTTCACCGGCGTGCCGCAGAGGTCGCTGAGGCGCTGGAGGTAGGCCTTGGCGTTGGCGGGCAGGTCGTCGAATTCCTTGCAGTCGCTGGTGTCCTGCTGCCAGCCGGGGAGTTCCTCGTAGATCGCGACGGCGCGGTCCCAGGCGTGGCGGTCGGCCGGAGGGAGTTCGTGGACGGTGCCGTCGATGTCGTAGCCGGTGCAAATACGAAGGATCTCGTAGTTGTCGAGGCCGTCGACGTTGGTGACGGCCAGGCCGGTGGTGCCGTTGACCATGCAGCCGTGGCGGAGCAGGACGGCATCGAGCCAACCGCAGCCGCGCGGGCGGCCGGTGGTGGCGCCGAACTCGCGGCCGAGGTCGTGCAGGTACTGCGACAGGCCTTCGTCGGCGGTCGGGAAGGGGCCGGAGCCGACGCGGGTGGTGTAGGCCTTGCAGACGCCGATGACCTGCTGGATCGCCGTGGGCGGCAGGCCGGTGCCGGTGCAGGAGCCGCCGGAAGTGGTGTTCGACGAGGTGACGAAGGGGTAGGTGCCGAAGTCGATGTCGAGCAGGGTGCCCTGCGCCCCTTCGAACAGGATGACCTTGCCGTCCTTCCAGGCCTTGTGGAGCACCGGGATGGTGTTGGTCACGTGAGGCCGGAGGCGGGCGAAGGCGGCGAGGACTTCCTCGGCCTGCTCGGTGGCGTCGAAGGTCGGCAGGCCGAACTTGGCGAGCACCTCGTTGGCGTCGGCGGTGCGGTGGGCCACCATTTCGCGGAAGTACGGCTCGTCCAGTAGATCGGCGACGCGCAGGCCGCAGCGGTTGATCTTGTCGGCGTAGGCCGGGCCGATGCCGCGCTTGGTGGTGCCGATCTTGCGGTCGCCGAGGGCGGCCTCGCGGGCGGCGTCGAGCTCCTTGTGGAGCGGAAGCACGACGTGGCAGCGGTCGGAGATGAGCAGCTTGTCGGGAGTGATCGGGACGCCCTGGCCTTCCAGTCGTTCGATCTCGGCGACCAGGCCGACGGGGTCGAGCACGACGCCGTTGCCGATCACGTTGATCTTGCCGTCCCACAGGATGCCGGAGGGCAGCAGGTGGAGGACGTACTTGGTGCCGCGGGCGATGACGGTGTGGCCGGCGTTGTTGCCGCCCTGGCCGCGCACGACGACGTCGGCGGTCTCGGTCAGGTAGTCGACGATCTTGCCTTTGCCTTCGTCTCCCCACTGGAGACCGGTGACGATGGTGTTCATGAAGAAGTGATCAGTGATCAGTGATCGGTGATCAGTGGAAGAGTGCTTACTTGGTCGAGTCGATCAGCGCTGCGAATTCCTCGAAGAAATAGGACGCGTCGTGCGGGCCGGGGGCGGCTTCCGGGTGGTACTGGACCGAGAAGACGGGCATGTCCTTGTGGCGGATGCCTTCGACGGTGTCGTCGTTGAGATTCACGTGGGTGACTTCCACGTTCGAAGGCAGGGAGTCCGGGCAGACGGCGAAGCCATGGTTCTGCGAGGTGATCGAAATGCGGCCGCTGCGGAGGTCCTTGACCGGCTGGTTGCCGCCGCGGTGGCCGAACTTGAGCTTGTAGGTCTTGCCGCCGAAGACGTGGCCGAGGATCTGGTTGCCGAGGCAGATGCCGAAGACCGGTTTCTTGCCGATGAGCTTCTTGATTTCCTCGTGGATGTAGCCGAGCGCGGCGGGATCGCCGGGGCCGTTGGAGAGGAAGATGCCGTCGGGATTGCGGGCGAGGACTTCGGAGGCGGGGGTGCGGGAATTCAGCACCTCGACCTCGAAGCCGGCCTGGCGCAGGCGGCGGAGGATGTTCCACTTGATGCCGAAGTCGAAGGCGACGATGCGGTGCTTCACCGGCGGCAGTTCGAGGTAGTTCTCGAGGTGGCCGGTCGAGGCGTTCGAAAGCGCGAAGCGGCGAGAATCGGCCTCCCAGGCGTAATTCTCCGCGGTGGAGACTTCCTGCACGTAGTCCATGCCTTCCATCGAGGGCGCGGCCAGCGCGGCGGCGATGGCGGCTTCGCTGGAAAGCTCGGTGGTGAGGCAGGCACGCATCGCGCCCAGAGAGCGGAGGTGTTTGGTCAGGGCGCGGGTGTCGATGTGTTCGATCCCCAGCACTCCGTGCTCCGTGAAGTATTCGCCGAGGCTCTGGCGGGAGCGCCAGTTCGAGGCGACCGGGGAGAGTTCGCCGATGACGAAGCCGCGGACGTGCGGGCCGGCGGATTCGGCGTCTTCCGGGGTGACCCCGTAATTGCCGATCTGCGGGTAGGTCATCGCGACGATCTGGCCGCGGTAGGAAGGGTCGGTGATGACCTCCTGGTAGCCGGTCATCGACGTATTGAAGCAAATTTCCCCGGTGGTGGTTCCGGAAGCACCGAAGGCACGGCCTTCGAAAAGGCGGCCGTCTTCAAGGGCAAGGATGGCTTTCATGGGCGCGAAAAGCCGCGGAATGAGGGTTATCCGCGCGGCGGGCGGAACGTAGGGGAGGGCCGCCCCGCGTCACAAGCGGAATCCGGGACCTCTTTATTCGGGTTCCTCCACTTCCCGCCGCAGTTTGTGGGGGCGGGAGAGATTTTGCTCGAAGATTTGCTCGAGCCGCTTGGTGAATTCATGGGCGCTTTCGTGCTCCAGCGGCATCACGGGGTCGCCGAGTTCGATGCTGAGGCGGATCGGGAACTCGGGTTTTTTCCACAGCGGCCAGCCTTTTTCGAGGAAGCGGGTGTTGCTGCGGATGAAGACCGGGCGGACCGGGACGCCGGCTTTCCGCGTGATCAGGGCGCAGCCGCCGCCGAGCGGATTGATCCAGCGGGCGTCGCGGCGGGTGCGGGTGCCTTCGGGGAAGAGCAGGAGTTGGCCGCCCTCGCGGAGGGCCTGGGCGGCGTCCTTGATCATGCGGGACGACGAGCCGTTCGGGATGTAGCCGGCCAGCCGCGCGCCGCCGCCGAGGAAGGGATTGCAGAGGATCGACTCCTTCATGATGCAGATCGGCTGCGGGAGCTTGGAGATCACGAAGACGGCGTCCCACAGCGAGGTATGGTTCGGCGCGATGATCACCGGGCCGGGCTCGTGCTTCAGGGCATCGAGCGATCCGAGGTCGGACTGGACGAGGTCGGTTGCTTTCAAATAGCGCACGAAGACCCGGAAGGCGCGGTGGAGCATGCCGCGGCCGAGTTTTTTCGCGGTGGCGGTCGGGAGGATCAGGATCAGGGGAAAGGAGATCGCGGTGATCAGCAGGCCGGCGGCGCCCCAGTAGGCGAAAGCGCCGAGTGTCGCGACCGCGTCCCAAGGCCAGCGCCACCAGCGGGGCGGGGCCGCGGCGGCTGCTGTCGGGGGCAGGGTTTGACTCTCCAGGGACGGCATGGATTGAAACAGCCCGGCCATGCTAGGGGGGATGGGGGCGTCGGGTCGATGGAAAACTGTGCCCCCGGCAAGCACGGTCTTGTGATGGCGGACAGCCCGGCTTGGCTCAAGAGCCCGCGCGGGTGCTTCAGCCGTCGAGGGTCGCCGAGGTGACGACCGCCAGCGCGTGGTCGTCGGGCGTGCGGAAGCAGCGTTCGCGGCCGGAGGAGGGGACGCGGACGATCCAGCAGGAGCCGCCGTTGTCGCGGTTGACGAAGACCATGCCGCCGCGTTCGAGCACGTCGATGCGGGCGCGCTTGCCTTGCGGGGTGACCCAGAAGAGCTCGACGATGTCGTGCAGCGCGTTGGCCACGACCACGGTGTGAGGGGCGCCTTCGCCTTCTTCATCGGGGCTGGCGGCGACGCTGTTGGCCGGCAGCCACTCGACCGGCGAGCGCTCGGAGACCTGGCAGAGTTCGGCCAGCTCGGCATCGGTGAGCGCGGCCTGGTTCCAGGCCTTGCGGAACTGGAGCGGGGTCCAGCCGAAGGCCTTGTTGAAGGAGCGGATGAACTGTTCGCGGCTGTTGAAACCGGAGGCGCGGGCGACTTCCATCACCGACTGGCCGCTGCGCATCAGCAGGGCGCGGGCGAGGGTCAGGCGGTGCATGGTCAGATGCTCGGCGAAGCCGGCACCGGTGGTCTCCTTGAGGATCCGGATGAGCTGGCGCGGGCTCTTGTGGAAGCGCGCGGCGGCGTCGCCGAGCTTCACCGATTTTTCCAGGTTCGGGCGCAGCCATTCGTGGAGCTGGGTCACCAACTGGTCCTTGCGGGGCGAGCGCTTGGTGCCGCGCTCCGGGCCGGCGGCCGCGGCGGCGGCCTCGCGGGTCAGGGCCGCCAGGCGCATGGCGGCGGAAATGATGATCAGGTCGCGCGCCCAGCCTTCGCCGCCATGGCTCTGGTGGGCGGACTGGGCCTCGCCGGTGAGTTCGCCGATCTGTTGGTAGATGGAAGGTTCGACGGCACCGATGACCATCGGTTCACGGCCCGGCAGCTTGAGGCGGATGGTGCCGAGGCCGGGCTCGATCGCCAGCAGGTGGCCGTGGCCGCTGGCGATGCGGCCTTCCTGTTCCGGCCAGAAGGATACCTTCACCGGGCCCAGGCTGTTCTCCCAGCGGTAGATGAAAGCGGGGCCGTTGAGGGTGATCGCGCCGTTCTGCGCCGACTCGATGGGCGCGGTCTTCCATGCCTGCAATTCCGCCCACTGGGGGCCGGCGGCATCGAGGACATTGAGGATACCGTGATCTGAGCTGCTGGACATTTCGACTCCGCGGTTGGGGGCTGCTCACGGGGAGCATGACGAGACTCCACAACTCCCCAACTGATGGCAACTGTCCCGCGGGACATTTTTCAAGGTCCAGCGGGCTCAAGCCTTTGGAGAGAAGCGCGGCATGACGGTCAGAGGTGCTCCAAGCATCATCCTTCATCCATCAGCAGGCCCTTTTCCCGTCATCCCGCCTCCGAATCCACCGTCGAAGACGGGGTGCCGGCGCTGCTTCCCATGCCGATGCCGGGAATGACGCGGCGGACGAGTTTTTTGAGGCCGCTTTCGCCGGCTTCGAGGTCGGTCTCCGCCTGGCGCATCGCCTTTTCCCAGGCCGGGGCGAAGCCGGGGGCCTGTTCGCGCATCATCCGCACGGCGCTTTCGGTCACCTGGAAGTGGCGCAGCTCGGCCTTGCCGGGCTTGGATTGGAGGGTGGCGACGCTGACGCGGAGGTTTTCGTTCTGGCGGCGGAGTTCCTCGAGCTCGCGCTGGAGCGTGTCGTTGCCCTGGGCGTTGATCTTGAGCTGGGTGTTAAGGTGGCCCTGGAGTTCGCGCATGTCGTTCTCCAGCTTGCGGATGTCGCGGGCGAGGCGGCGGCGGGTGGAGAAGCCGGATTTCCACGCGACGGCGGCGACGGCCAGGCCGAGCAGGAGTCCGAGGGTGAAGGGGTGCTTGAGGTATTCCCAGATGTCCATGTGAAGGTGAAGTTGAGGGTGGGGGGATCAGCGTTGGTTCGGGGCGGGAGTGGGCGTCGTTTTGGAAGCCGATTCGGCGGGCTGGGGTGTGGCGAGAGCGGCGACCACGCGGTCGGTCAGGTCGTCCGCGCCCTTGGCATAGAGCACCAGCGGCACGCCGGTGTTCGAGTTACCGGAGCTGTCGAGGATCCAGTCGTAGCCGCTTTCCTTCGCCATGCGCTCGGCGGTTTCGCGGATCAATTGGAGCCGCTGCTTCTTGCCGGCCACCATCTCGGTATTGATCTCGCGGGTCCTGGCGGCCTTGTATCCTTCGAAGTCGGCCTGCAGCGCGGTGGCTTCCCGCAGTTTGATTATGAACTCCCGCTCCAGCTTCATGCGGGCATCGGGGGTGATCTTGCTGTTGGTGGACTGGAGTTGCTTGCGGCGGAGATCCAGGTCGGCGATCAAGGCCTCGGAATTCGCGAGGCGCGGGTCTTTGTCGATCTCGGCGTGCCTGGCCTTCAGCAGCTCGACCGAGCGGGCGGTCTCCGCGAGCTGGTTGTAGACATCGTCCACCCGCAGCAGCGCGACGCGCGGGGCCTGGGCCGGTGCGAGGCTGGTCGATAGCAAGAGTGCCAGGGCGGCGGCGGCGGACTTCATCATCTCCGCAGGAAGGATGCACGACCCCGGCGGGCTGTCCAGCGCCCGGAAGAAAGCGCGGTTTCCAAAGCGAATCCTCAAGTCTCCGGCAAGACGGCGGGAGTAGCGTGGAAACGTGAATCAAGCGAAGGACCGGGTGATCGTGCTGGGCGGGGGAGTGATCGGGCTGTGCTCGGCGTATTACGCGCTGAAATCGGGGCTGCCGGTCACGGTGATCGAACGCGAGCCGGCGGGCGGCGACAACTGCTCGATGGGCAACGCGGGGATGATCGTCCCCAGCCACTTCATCCCGCTGGCGGCACCGGGGATGATCGCCAAGGGCCTGCGCTGGATGTTCAACCCGGAGAGCCCGTTCTACATCCGGCCCCGGCTCGATCCGGCGCTGGTGCGCTGGGCGTGGCTGTTTTACCGGAACTCGACGCAGGGGCACGTGGAGCGGACCCAGGACCTGCTGCGCGACCTGAACCTGGAAAGCCGGCGGCTGTTCGCTGAACTGTCCGCGGACGGGGACTTCGGGCTGGAGAAGCGCGGGATGCTGATGCTTTGCAAGACGGCGAAGGGGCTCGATGAAGAAGCGACGGTCGCCGCGGCGGCCCGGGAGATCGGGCTGGAGGCGGAGGTGGTCGATGCCGCCGGCGCCGCCCGGCTGGATCCCGGGATCACGATGGATTTGCAAGGCGCGGTGTATTTCCCGCAGGACTGCCACCTCGATCCCGCGCGCTTCATGTCGGTGCTGCGCCGGCGGGTGCTCGACCTTGGCGGCGTGATCGAGAGCGGGGTGGAGATCGACACGATCGAGAGCCGCGGCGGCAAGGTCAGCGCGCTCTGCGGAAACGGCCGTCGCTTTGAAGGCGGGCAATTTGTGATCGCCGGGGGCTCGTGGAGCCCGGAGTTGCTGCGGCAGGCGGGCTTGAAGCTGCCGCTGCAGGCGGGCAAGGGCTATTCGCTGACCTTGCCCTCGCCGCCGGAATTGCCGCGGCTGTGCTCGATCTTCGTCGAAGCGAAAGTGGCGATCACCCCGATGGCCGGCAGCCTGCGCTTCGCCGGGACGATGGAAGTGGGCGGGCTCGATCTGTCGGTCAATCCGAGCCGGGTGCGCGGCATCGTGAAATCGGTGCACGGCTACTTCCCCAAGTTCCGCGAGGAGAACTTCGCGGGGGTCGAGCCGTGGGCCGGCTTGCGGCCGGTCTCGCCGGACGGCATTCCCTACCTCGGGAAAGTGCCGGCCTTGTCGAACCTGATCGCCGCGACCGGGCACGCCATGATGGGCCTGAGCCTCGGTCCGGTGAGCGGGCGGCTGGTGGCCGGGCTGCTCACGGGAGAGCCTGCTTTCCGCCCCATCGGCCAGATGGCTCCGGGGCGGTTCTCGTGAGGACGGGGCGGCGGGGCCTCAGATCTTCATCGCGTTGAAGCCGCCATCGACCACCAGTTCGGTGCCGGTGATGAAGGCGCCGGCCTTGTTCGAGGCGAGGAGCAGGGTCGCGCCGATCAGGTCGTCGGGCGAACCGAAGCGGCTCATCGGGGTCTGGCGCAGGATGTCGAGCACGCGGCTTTCATCGAGCACCTTGCGATTCTGCTCCGCGGGGAAGAAGCCGGGGACCAGCGTGTTGACGCGGATCGAGTATTCGGCCCACTCGCGGGCGAGGTTCTTCGAGAGATTGTGCACCGCGGCTTTCGAAGCGGAGTAGGTAAAGACGCGGGACAGCGGTATCAGCCCGGACATCGAGCCGAGGTTGATGATGGAGGCTGGGATGCCCTCGTTGATGAAGTATTTGCCGAAGACCTGGCAGGTGCGGAAAACGGCGGTGAGGTTGGTGTCGATGATCCGCTGGAACTCTTCCTCTTCGATTTCGAGGAAAGGGGTGGGGGCGTTGATGCCCGCGCCGTTGACCAGGATGTCGACGCGGCCGGAGCGCTCGACGACCTGGTCGACGAGTTCCTGCAGCGAATCGCGCGAGGTCACGTCGGCGGACATGAAGTAGCCCTTGCCGCCGAATTCGGCGATCTCCTTGAGCTTGCGCTCGGCCTTCTCGCGGATCCGGCCGACCAGCACCACTTCGGCGCCGGCATGGGCGAGGCCCTGGGCCATGCAGCCGCAGAGTTCCCCGGTGCCGCCGATGACGACAGCGGTTTGTCCCTCGAGGCCGAACATGTCTTTGAAGAAAGCAGCGGTTTGCATGGCCGGAGGTTCGCCACGAGGCATGGCGGGGGCAAGCGGAATGAGTGTTCGCGGGTGACGGGCATCCTCAAACGGGTTCTTCCTGCCAAGAGGCCGGCATCTGCGAATTGCCCCAGCTCCGGACCTGCTCCAAGGCAGCGAAAAATGGATGATCATCGCTCAAGAGTTCGTCTTGAGCAGAAGCTTCCGGAATGGCGGATTGCTCGTCCAGGGGCTGAAGCTACCAGAACACGTCAGGATGGCAATGCGGCGCTGTTTGACCATGAACGAATCAACGCGACGGCAGGAGTCGAAGTGGTACGTAGTCCCGGCTTCAGCCGGACGAAGCACGGGCGATGCGGACTTTTCGAGTGAAGCGGGCTCCGAGGGACCATGCGTCCGGCTGAAGAGGCTGTCGGGAAACCCCGGCTTGAGATTTCATTCTGAAATCCGATCCTCAGCGGATGGCGCAGTACATCGAAGGCACGG
>JBIPNO010000014.1:0-112404 GCA_044372775.1 Haloferula sp. | reverse complement strand
TGGTATTGGGACGACAGGTCCTGTGAGAGTAGGTCGCCGCCAGGTATTTGCCCGGCATCCACAGCAATGTGGGTGCCGGGCTCTTTTTTTGCCCGGATGGCGCGGGATTTTGGAACCGCCCCGTCCGTTCGGCCCCTTCGTCGATCCAACGATAATCTCCCCGTCAACAGAATGCCTACCGATGGGGGCGGTTAGGAATTGCTATCCGGTCGGCGCTCCGGCGACAGGCTTCACGGGGGTGTCACGTCCCAAGCAAATGCATAAAAAATGCGGTCTGCTCAGATGGAAGGCTTGGGAATCGAATCGAGCAGGAGTTTTTTCAAGGCCTCCCAACGGATCGGACTTCCGGAAAGAAAGCAGGACTGGGCCACCACCAGGGATACACTGCCGAAGTTCTCGGGGAACTCGCTCCGCAATGCGCTCGACAAGGGGTAATCCAGGTCGGTGCCGACGGAGACGGATCGCGCGGGATCGAGACGCTTGATCGTTGCGGAGAAGTCATTGACCCACGTCGCTTCGATCTTTCTCGATGAATCGTGAAGCAATCCGATGGTGGCGGCTCCTTCCTGTTCGCGGGTGCGGATCGAGAGATGAAGCGCTTGCCCGCTCCGGCGTTGCTCTTCGGCGATGCGCTGGCAGAGGATCTTGAAATAGGCACCGTGATGTCGCTCGTCGAGTTTCCGTCTCTGCTCTTCGTTCAGCATCAGGGAGAAGCGGCTGAATCTTGACGGGTCGTCCGGACCTTTTGAGAAGTCGACGAGAAGGCGGGTGATGTCGCCGTGGGCGAGGAGTGTCCGGAGTTTCGTGGCGAATGCCTGGGCAAGATTCAGCGACCCGGGCGCCCAGCCTTCGTTGGAAGTGACGGTTTCTTCGTGGCCGCGGAAGATTTCCTTGTGCCACTCGGGAACGGCGCAGGTGGCGGGTTCGCAGGAAAGCACGTACATGGCGGGAGTAGAGCGGCATTGGGGACCGATGTCGAACCACGTCTTCCGATGCGGGCCTTAAAACGCGGTGCCGATGGCGAAATGCCAGGTTCCGGACGGCTCGCCTTCATCGCGGGTGAGGTTGTGGCCGTATTCGAAGCGGATCGGGCCGACCGGGAGGTCGAGCCGGATGCCAAGGCCCACGGAGAGTTCGGGGGATGCGAGATCGAAACCCTGTTCCAGAGCCGAGAGGGAGCCGGCATCGAAGAAGCCGACGCATTTGACGGGTCCGGCCAGAGCGTGGACGTATTCGGCGTTTGCGACCCAGTAGCTTTCGCCGCCGGCGGGGTCGTTGCTTGTCGTCCTGGCTCCGAGTTCCCGGTAGCGGAAGGACCGGACGCTGTCCGCGCCCCCGGTGAAGAGCCGGAGGTCGATCGGGAATTCCGCGGTGCCACCGGACGGGAAAAGCATGCCGGTCCGGGCGCCGAGGTTGATCTGGCCCTTTTTGCCGACCGGGAGGTAGCCGGCGGCCGAGGTGTCGAGGCGCACGTAGTTCGAGTTGATGTCGCCGAGAATCAGGCCGGCTTCGAGCAGGGCGTTGAGGTGGTAACCGCTGCCCGGGGACACGGGATCGTCGCGGCGGTCAAAGGAAAGCGTCCCCCGGATGAACTGGTGCGTGTAGGAGGTTTCACCGAGTTCGTTCAAGGGGATGCCGTTTTCGCTGATGCTCACCAGCGAACTGCCGAGCATCAGGCTGGCATCCATGTCCTCGCCGAGGTCATCACGGGAGAATTCGGCAGTCAGCCCGGTCTCGAATTTGTCGTAGCCCTCGTAACCACGGGTGACCGAGAAGAGCCTGAGCGCAAGATGGGTGTCGGAGTCGAGCAGCCACGGGTTCGAGAGCCTGACTTCGCCGAGCAGGCCGCGCGAGCTGACCTCGAAGCCGGTGCTGAGATTCCAGAGGTTCCCGCGGAAGTTACGGTCGTGGTACTTCAGTCCGAAGATCCCCACTTCATAGCTGCCGAATCCGCCGTAGGCCGTGGTTCCTCGGGCCCTGCCTTCCACCATCTGGAGCGTGGCGTCGAGGGTTCCGTCGGAGTTGGTCTGGTTCTCGACGCGAACGGACGAGAAGGCTCCGGTGGCGAGGAGCTTCTTGAGTCGGGCGTCGAACGTTTCGGCGTCGAACCAATCCTGCCGCAGGTCGTCGAAGCGGCGGGTGATCCGTTCGACCTTGGTTTTTTCGGTGCCGGTGACGCGGACCGAGCCAAGGCGCTGGCGGGTGCCGAACTGGATGATGAACCTCGGCGTGAGGGTGCCATCGCCAAGGATTCGGTTCATCTTGAAGGTTTCGAGCGGGAAGCCGGTGGAGCGGAAGACGCTCTCGACCTCGCTGCGCAAGGTGGTGAGCAGGTCGGTGCCAGCGACCTTGCCGACATGCACGGCGGTTTTGGCGCGCAATTCGGGGATGAGTTCGGCCGGTGCTCCGTCGAAGCGGGGTTCTCCGAGGTGATGGAGCGGGCCCGGGGTGATGCGGATCATGAACGAGAGTTCGCGGGTGCCCGGGGTGATCCCGCGCTTTTCCACGGCCGCCTTGGCCTTCCAGTAGCCGCGCGAGCGAAGGTCGGCTTCGAGGAGGGAGAGGCCCTCGGTGACGTCCTCTTCGCGGAAAGGGGGCTCCTGCCCCGGATTCAGCACCCGTTCCTGCCCGGGAAGCCGGAACAGCTTCGAAAGGCGGATCTGATCTTCTTCCGGCAGGCCCGGCACGGCGACCGAGCCGATCGACAGCCGGTCCCCTTCGTTGACCACCAGTCGGATGAGGTTGCCGGAGATGACCGGCTTCACGTCCGGATTCTGGAAACCCTGGCGGCGCATCAGGTTCTCCAGCAGGAATGCCGCGTCGCCCGCGCGCGCCGGGCTGGGGGGCTTGCTCCGGATGTATTCGAGACGGTCGCCGAGAAGTTCGAGGACCTCGGATTCCTTGAGCGTCCGCAAGCCTTCGACCCGGAGTTCGGCGGCGCCGGCGCACGAGACGAGCAACCCGAGAAACGCGACGAACCAGCGGAATGCCAGGGGGCCGCTTCCTTCCGGGGGAATGCTTGGGCTGGCGCTCATTTGAAACGCAGGACGAAGGCACCGAGGACGCGGGTGTTGCTTTCCTTGTCGACGGAGCCGCTGACGAAGATCCGCTCGGTCACTTCGATCGTCGCGGAATTGAGCCGTTTGCCGGTGAGCGGATCGTCCTCACCGACGCGGACATCGACGTTGTTCAGGAGGGCGAGGGCCTTGGAAAGCTGCTCTCCGAAGGGCAGCCGCCCGCGCCGCCATTCCTCGATGAAAAGCTGGGCCGCCTTCATGGTCGCGGCTTGGCCATCCTCCAGGCCGTCGGAGGTGGTGCCCGTGGCGAGCAGGGTCATGATTTCGCTTTCCGCCAGGGGCGGGTCGGAGGTGAGCGCGGTGCGTGGGGCGTTGACGGGTCCGTAGAAGAAAAGGTTCACGTCGTAACGGCCGATGTTCGAAGTGCCTCGGATGTTTAGTTCGGGGTTGAGTCCGCCGGCGGGGGTGAAGCTGACGATGCCGTTGTTTACTTTCAAGGTGCTGAACGGGAGGCGCGCGGTGACGTCGCGGATGATGGCGCTGCCTTGCGGTTCGATCTTGCCGAGGGTGCCGCCAAAGCGGATGTCGGCGATGGCGGTCCCGCGGGCGAGGTTGCCTCGGATCAGCAGGGGATCGCGGGTGCGGACGCGGACATCGAGCCGCCAGTTCCCGAAGGGCGCCGGGAGGTCGGCAGCCTTCTCTTCGGGATCGATGGCCGGCAGGCGGGGCCGGGTAGGGGCCGTGAAGGGAACGCGGACGGGCAGGATTTCAAAGTCGCGGTAGTAGAGGCTGTCGACGAGATCGACCGTGCCGGAGATGACGGCTTGCTCGAGATCGCCCCGCAGGGAGAGATCGGCGTCGGCGCGGATGATCATCGACTCGTCGCGCTTGAGCGGCAGGGCGGATGCCCGGAAGTTGAGATCGAAGGTCGGCTTCGTGGTGTCCGCGATGCCGACCGAGCCGCTGCCGGCGAGGGTTCCGCCGGAGCTTTCGAGCGAGAGCGACTCGAGGCGGATCTCCTGGCCCTGGAGACGCACGACGAAGCCGGCGTTGGAAATCGGCGGGGCGGGCGAGTCTCTCTTGGAAAAGGCGCCGCCCGCCAACCGAAGTTCTCCAGCGACTTCCGGTTTACCGAGGGTTCCCGACGCCGTGAAGCCGCCTTCGAGCGTCCCGGCGAGTTCGTCGGCGGCCGGGACGAAATTGCGGAAGGTGGCGATCTCGAGGCGCGGGATGTTGACGCGGGCCTCGATCGTTTCCTTGAGGGCGCTGCCAGGATCGTTCGCCCACTCGCCGGGCTTGAAGGGCATCTTGCCGGAAAGCGTGACCGCCGGGTATGAGGAAGGTCGTACTTCGCCGGAAAGGACCAGCGTGCCGTCGGTGCCGTCGAGCGAGAGGTCGGCATCGGTTACCGGAACGTCGGGCTGGTCCGGGAGCCGGAGGCCCTTGAGCGCGGCCTCGAGGTCGATCTTCGGTTTGGCCGGGGTGCCGGCGATCACGAGGTTGACGCGTCCACTGCCTTCGGAAAGGGGTGATTTCTTGTCCGGCAGCCAGGCGGCGAGGCGGGAGGAGTCGATCCATTCCGATTCGAGGAACAGGCTGAGCGGGGCGTCCTGTTTGAGGAAGCTGTTCAGATCGGCCGGGTCCGCCGGCACGGGGATCTCGGCCCGTCCCCCGACCAGTCGGGTCTCGCCTTCCTTCCATTCGATCCTCGGAATCTTGAGCACGCCGTCGGCGAGGGTGGCCTCGGCGTGGATCGTCTGGCCGTCGGCGGTCGCGGTGAGGTCGTCGAGGGCGACCTTTTCCGGCCAGTCGTAGCTGCCCCGGGTGCGCACTTGCAAAGGCGGCGTGTCCTTGCGGACCCATTCGAAGGACGGGATGTCGAAGTTCCCGCGGTGGGGTTTGGCGCTGAAATCCCCGCCGCCCTGCCAGGTGCCGGTCGCGGTCATGCCGGCGGGCAAGGTGACACCGGCGGCCGCGGCCCAAGGGGCGAGCCGTTCGGGGCGGAAGGATTCGAGAGCGGCGCTGGCATCGTAGGTTTTGCCTTCAAGGTCGAGGGTGTAGGTCGCGCGCAGGCCTTCGCTGCCGAAGGTTCCGGTCAGGGTGCCGTCGGGTTTCCACTGGTTCTCTCCGGCCAGCGAGGGGACTTCATCTTCGGCCGAAATGAGCCATCGGGCGCCGGCGCCGCGGAGACCGGATGATGTGGAGTCGACCGTTGCATCCAGCGTGAGGGACGAGGCGGGAAGCCCGGGGCCGTCGGCAGGGGCAAAGGCCAGCTTTGAATTCAACGCGGCAAAGAGCGGATCCAGCCGCGGGACGGATGCCCGTGCGGTGGCTGAGAAATCGGTCCAGTTCCCCGTGGCGAGGTCTTTCCAGCGGATATCGGCCTCGCCTTTGACCTCACTGTCGAGGGTGGCAAGGTCCCAGGCGACGGAGGCGGTGCTGCCGGTCTTGGCGAGGTCGAGCGAGACGGTCTCCACCTGCCAGTCCTCATAGGTCACGCCGCTGATCCCGGCCTTTGCAGTTAGAGACCATTGGTCGGGAGTCCGGTCGAATCCTGCGAATTCCGCTTCCAGCGATTCCAACGTGGCTTCCAGCGGGATCCCGATCGCGAGATTCCTGACCGCCTCGTGCACCGGAAGGGGATCGCCCTCGAGCCGGATCCTGGCGGAGGAAAGGGTCGCATCGATCAACAGCCGCGAGTCTTCCACCTCCAGCACCGCGGTGGCCGACAAGTCGTCCACGGCCGGCATTTCCACCCGCAGGTCGCGGATGCCGAAGCGCGGGGTGAGGCGGAACTGGTCGAGCGAAAGCTCCTCGTCGGTCCAGCGGATCCGCGATTCCTGGGCGGGGAATTCGTAGCCGGGCTCCGCGGCCAGTTCGCCGAGCCGGAGCACGTATTCATCGGTTCCCGGCTGGTGGACGAAGTCGCTGCTCTGCAGGTTCAGCAAGCTTTCCTTGCCGCGGACCAGCTCGAAGCGGAACTCCGCGGCGCGAAGGTCCATCGGCCGGATCAGCCCGCGGATGCGGCGGAGGGTGACCGGCAGTTCTTCCGGCTCGGAGTCCGGTCCGGCATCCGGATCTTTCGGGAGGGGCGGCACGTCCAGGTCGATGATCGCATGGACGCGTTCCACCGCGAGGCCGTCGATCTCTCCGCGCAAAGCCCGGCTGAACTGGTAAAGCGGGCTGACGGTGCCGATCTCCAGCTTGCGCAAGGGGCCGCCGCTCAAGGAGAGCCGCTCGACCCGGATCCCGCCGACGAGGGTTCCTTTCAACTCGAATTCCGCGCCCAGTCCCGACTTGGCCATGGCGTGCCGGAGCCCGATGCCGCCGAGCCATCGCCAGCCGGGACCGTTGAGCCACAGGAGGGTGGCAAGGAACAGCAGCAGCGTGACCAGCCGCTTCCGGCCGCGCCGGCGGGGCCGCTTCTTCGGGTCCTGGGATTCTTCGTCGCGACTCATGGTGGCTTGCTCGCTTCTTTCCTCGCCGCTGTATTGCCGTGGGTCAACGTTCGTGCTTGATGCGTGCCAAATCCAGAGAAGGGGACGGGCATGCCGCGGGACGCGATGGGATCTCTTCCTGTCCGCCGCCGGAGCCGGTTTCCTGCTATCATTTCAGGCCTTTGATGTCGTAAAAATCCCGAGATTCGAGGCTGCGGGCACTCCATCGTCCATACGTCGTGCCTACCCGCGCCGGATTCCTCACGGATGCAGGGTCGGCAGGTTGACAAAGGGGGACCCGCTTGACCAATCTGGCACAGCCGGGTTGTGCACAACGCCATCCCGCCGGCAAAATTGATTTCCCAAAGGCCCGAAAACCCGTGTTCTCCAACGAAGATTACTTGGCCGACCTGCTCGTCGAGGCAGGCGCGGTTTCACCCGAAAAGCTCGAGCAAGCCCGCCGCACCGGCGGTTCCATCATCGAGAAACTGCTGAGCGAGACCGATTTGTCGGACGAGACGGTGTGCGCCGTGCTCGCCCAAAACGCGGGGATCGAGGCCATTGACCTCGGTGCGATGGTCATCCCGCCGCACGTGGCCACCGCCATCCCGGACGAAATCGCCCGGCGCTACCGGGTGATCCCGGTGGCCGACGACGGCGTGTTCCTCTCCGTCGCGGTCGCGGATCCCTTCGATTTCGAAACCATGGATAGCCTGCCGCACGTGATCGGGCGGGAGCTGAACTTCATGTGCGCCCCGGCCAGCGCGGTCGACCTATTCCTCAAGCAGTTCTACGGTGCGACCGACTCGCCCCGAGGGATGGACATTTCCGGCGGGCATGACGTGGAGGTGTCTGACGGCGACGCCCCGATCATCCGCCTCGTGCAGAGCCTGCTCTCTGAGGCCATGAAGCTGCGGTGCTCGGACATTCACATCGAACCGCTCGAGACCTCGGTCCGCATCCGCTACCGCATGGACGGCAAGCTGGTGGAGGTGGACAACCACCCAAAGAAACTGCTGCCGGCGATCGTCGCCCGTCTTAAGGTGATGAGCGGCTCGATGTCGATCGCCGAGAAGCGCCTCCCGCAGGACGGCCGCATCCAGGTGAAGCTCGGCGACAAGGAGATCGACCTCCGCGTTTCGTCCGTCCCTTCCAACCACGGCGAATCGATCGTCATGCGTATTCTCGACAAGTCGGCGCTGGTGCTCGGCCTGCCGGAACTCGGTTTCTTCTCGGACGACCAGACGACCTTCGAGCAGCTCATCGGCCTGCCGGACGGCATCATCCTGGTCACCGGGCCCACGGGTTCGGGAAAAACCACCACGCTTTACGC
This sequence comes from Haloferula sp., assembly GCA_044372775.1. Classification (GTDB taxonomy): domain Bacteria; phylum Verrucomicrobiota; class Verrucomicrobiia; order Verrucomicrobiales; family Akkermansiaceae; genus Haloferula. Next base: position 104,617 of record JBIPNO010000014.1, on the reverse strand, counting down.
CTGCCTTAACGTCATCAACCGTCCGGACCGCAAGATCATCACGGTCGAAGACCCGGTCGAATACGAGATGCCGGGGATCAACCAGGTGATGGTCAAGACCGACATCGGGATGACCTTCGCCGCCGCCCTTCGCGCCATGCTGCGCCAGGCGCCGAACATCATCATGATCGGGGAAATCCGTGACGCGGAAACGGCGAACATCGCCATCAACGCGTCGCTCACCGGTCACCTCGTGCTTTCCACCCTCCACACGAACGACGCCCCGTCCGCGGTCGCCCGTCTCGCGGACATCGGGATCAAGCGCTTCCTCATCGCCTCGGCGGTGCGCGCCGTGCTCGCCCAGCGTCTGGTCCGCAAGCTCTGCCCGGTCTGCAAGACCCCGCACGTGCTCACCGACAAGGAGGCACGCGCGCTGCACTTCGACAGCACGCGCAACGACAGCTCCACGATCATGGGCCCTGCCGGGTGCGACAAGTGCCGCAACAACGGCTACCGCGGCCGCGCCGGGATCTTCGAGCTGTTCCAGATCGACGACGAGGTCCGCCACATGATCAACGAGAACCTGACCTCCAGCCAGCTCCGCCGCAGGGCCCGCGAACTCGGCATGCGGACCCTCCGCGAGGACGGCATCCGCAAGGTGCTGGCCGGCATGACCTCGCCCGAGGAAGTCATCCACGTCACCATGTCGGACCTCGAATAAACTCCGGATCCGCCCCTTCGCTTTCCCCATTTCAGCCCTTTCAAAACCCGGTCCATGGACAGCAACCAGCTTGTAGAACTTTTCATCAGCCGCGGCCTCATCGACCGCTCGCTCGGCCAGGATATCCTGGCCGAAGTGGAGAACAGCGGCAAGGAAGCCGCCGAGATCCTCGCGGACTTCCAGGTCATCAGCCATCGCGACGACGTCTGGCCGGTCGTCGCCTCCGAACTCGGCGCGCAGGTCGTCGATCTCCGCAACTGGACCCCGCCCGAGCAGTTGCTCGCGCTGGTCCCCGCCGGAACCGCCCGCCTGCACGGGGCCCTGCCGGTCAATTTCGACGCCGACGGCCTGCACATCGCGCTGGTCGATCCGATGAATCCCCAGACCATCGAGGACCTCCGCTTCGCGCTGGGCCGCGAGCTGGTGCTGGCGATCGCGCCCGACTACATCGTCGAGCAGAAGATCAACGACTGCTACGGCGGTGAAGGCAAGGCGATGGAGGACATCCTGAGCCAGCTGGAGACCGGTGCCGAAGCCAGCATGAACGCGGCCGATCTTGAGGCAGAGGCCAACTCCGCGCCGATCATCCGCTACGTCGACCTCGTGCTGTTCCAGGCGATCAAGGAACGCGCGTCGGACATCCATTTCGAACCCTTCGAGAAGGACTTCAAGATCCGCTACCGGGTGGACGGCACGCTCTACGAAATGGCACCGCCGCCGGTCCACCTTTCCATCCCGATCATTTCGCGCGTCAAGGTGATGTCCAACATGAACATCGCCGAGCGCCGCGTCCCGCAGGACGGCCGCATCGTCAAGCAGGTCGGCGACCGCCAGGTCGACATGCGCGTCTCGACGCTGCCGACCCAGCACGGCGAGTCCGTGGTGCTCCGCGTGCTCGATCGCTCGTCGATCAATCTCTCGCTGGAGAACCTCGCGCTGCCCGCTGCCATTTACGAATACGTCTGTGACACGATCGAGAAGCCGAACGGCATCTTCATCGTCACCGGACCGACCGGGGCGGGCAAGACGACGACCCTCTACGCCGCGCTGAGCCGGATCAATACCATCGATGCCAAGCTGCTGACCGCGGAAGACCCGGTCGAATACGACATCGACGGCATCATCCAGATCCCGGTCAACGAGGCGATCGGCCTGACCTTCCCGCGCATCCTGCGCGCCTTCCTTCGTCAAGATCCGGACCGCATCATGGTCGGGGAAATGCGCGACATGGACACCGCCCAGATCGCCATCCAGGCGGCGCTCACCGGTCACCTGGTGCTTTCCACTCTCCACACCAACGACGCCGCCGGCGCGGTGACCCGTCTGGTCGACATGGGATGCGAGCCCTTCCTTGTTGCGGCTTCGCTGGAAGGCATCCTCGCCCAGCGCCTCGTCCGGACGATCTGCAAATCCTGCAAGGCCTCCTACGAGCCGAACGAAAGCATCCTGACCCAGCTCGGCGTGGCCGTCCACGAACTGGGCGACAAGGATTTCTTCACCGGCCGCGGCTGCGAGGTCTGCGGCAACAGCGGCTACAAGGGCCGGAAAGGTCTCTACGAACTCCTCGATATTTCCGATCCCGTCCGCGAGCTGATCACCGACCGGGCACCGACCGTGGTCGTCAAGCAGAAGGCGATGGAGCTCGGGATGCAAACCCTCCGCGAGGACGGGCTACGCAATATTTACCTAGGCCATACAACCATTGAGGAAGTCCTGAAATACACCTGATCCGATACGTTTCATCCCGAATTTTGAGTCGCCAGCCGGCTCACGGGTCCTCACAGTCTTCTCACTCGATTTAAAAACAACCCCATGCCTCAGTTCCAATTCACCGCCGCCGATGCCAAGGGCGAGCAGATGTCCGGCACCGTCGAATCCACCAGCGAAGCCGACGCGATCCAGCAACTGCGTTCCCAAGGTTATTATCCCTTGCAGGTTGTCGAAGTCGGCAAGGGCAAGATCGCCCCGAAAAAGGCTGCCGGCAAAGGCAAGACCGCGGCAGCCAAGAAGGCCAAGTCGTCCACCGGCGGCCGCATCAAGCCGAAGATCCTGATGATCTTCACGCGCCAGCTCGCCACGCTGATCGATTCCGGCCTGCCGCTCCTCCGCGGCCTCACCGTTCTCGCCAAGCAGGAGCCGAATCCGGTGCTGCGCGGCACGATCGGCGCCCTCGCCGATTCGGTGCAGGGCGGTTCCACCTTCTCGGAAGCGCTGGCCCAGCATCCCCGCATTTTCAACAAGCTCTACGTCAACATGGTGAAAGCCGGTGAGCTGGGCGGTGTGCTCGAAGTGGTGCTCGTCCGTCTCGCGGAATACCAGGAGAAGGCGCACAAGTTGAAGAACAAGATCGTGTCGGCGATGGTCTACCCGATCATCGTGATGTTCATCGCGGTGGCCATCCTCGTCTTCCTGATGCTGTTCATCGTGCCGAAGTTCGAAACGATGTTCGCCGAAATGGGCAACGACGCCGAGCTGCCGTTGATCTCGCGGATCGTCTTCGGAACCTCCAAGTTCTTCCTCCAGCCGAGCATCTGGATCATCCCGAACATCGTCTGGGTGTTCCTCCTGCTCACCCTGATCGGTTTCCTGATGAGCCTCTGGGGTAAGACCAAAAAGGGCCGCCGCTTCATCGACGCCGCCAAGCTCAAGCTCCCGATCTTCGGGGACATCCAGCGCAAGTCGGCGATCGCCCGCTTCTCGCGGACCCTCGGCACCCTGGTCACTTCCGGTGTGCCGATCCTCCAAGCCCTCAACATCACCCGCGACACCGCCGGCAACGTCGTGGTCTCCGACGCCATCGACAAGGTTCACGAGGCGGTCAAGGAAGGGGAATCGATCGTTTCCCCGATGCAGACTTCCACCGTGTTCCCCTCGATGGTCATCTCGATGGTCGACGTCGGTGAAGAAACCGGCCAGCTCCCCGAGATGCTTCTCAAGGTGGCCGACGTCTATGACGATGAAGTTGACAACGCCGTGACCGCGCTTACCTCGATCCTTGAGCCGATCATGATCGTGGTGCTCGCCCTGGTCGTCGGTGCGGTGGTGTTCGCGCTCTTCCTGCCGCTGATCAAGATCATCTCCGAAATGGGCAACATGTGACGGGCTCCGGAGCGGCCGCAAGGCCGCTGCCGTCGCACCAACCTCAACCGACCCATGAAAATCCAATCATTCCGCCGCCGCCGCCGGGGTTTCAGCTTGATGGAGCTGATCGTCGTGGTGGCGATCATCGTCGTCCTCGCCGGTCTCACCATGGCCGGATTCGGATTGGCCAACCAGCAAAGCGCCCGGAAGCAGGCGAAGGTGCAGGTGGGTCTCATCGAGAACGCGCTCGAAAACTACAACTCTGACAACCGCTCCTACCCGCCCCATCCGGATCCGATGGGGGAAAAAGGCGACGAGGTGCTCTACAAGTATCTCTACTACGATGGCTTCGAAGCCCGCGAAAGCGGCGGAGTGGTCTACATGCCGGAGTTCGATCCCGAGAACAATGCGGGGACCGGCAAAGTAAAAAGCGGCCAGAAGTGGATGGAAGGCAAGGGGGAGCAAGCCCGGATTCTCGATCCTTGGGGTCAGTACTGGCGCTACCGCTCCGGCGACTCCCCGGGAGCCCAGAACATCGATTTCGACCTCTGGTCGATCGGGCCCGACGGCAAGACGAATGCCGATCCCAAGCATCCGGACTGCGCGGACGACATCCGGAACTTCTGAGTTCCCGCCACACGATTTTACCTGAGGCGCGCTCCGGTGGATCCGGGAGCGCGCCTTTTTGCGTTCCCCCGGAGCTTTGCGGGCTTTGGGCTCGACGCCGCCGCGCGAGGGCCTCTTCCTAGCGCCGAAGATGAGTGATGATTTTGAAGAGAAGGCGGCAGCAGTTCCCGCCGTGAAGGTTCCCCGCAAGCGCCCGGCAGCCCGCAAGACGGCCAAGGCAAAGCCCGCTGCGGAAGCAGCTACTCCGGTGATCCCTGCCAGTGAAGTGGCCGCGCCGAAGGAAGAGCGTCAGACCGCGCCCGCGCCGGTGACCGAAGAGCGGTCGTCCGAATCGCGCCCGCCGCGGGAATTCCGTGAGCCGCGTGACCGCGAGTCCGGGGATCGCGATGCCGCACCGGAACCCATTCCGTTTTTTGTCGAGAACGGCTCGTCCGAGCCGCCGGGGAACAACAAGAAGCGCCGTCGTCGCAAGAAGAAGCACGGCCAGGCCCAGGGTGGTCAGCATCCCCACGCGGTAGCGCCGTCCGCCGAGGTCCCGCACGCCGCGCCCGAAGCGGCGGCACCGGCACAGGCACCCGCTCCGGTGATGCACGCCGCGCCCCGTCCGAAGCTGGATTCCGACGAGGTGTCCAAGAAGGCATGGCGGATTTTCCTCTCGGAAGTCGGCGAGGAAGGATTGGCACTGATCGACGATCACGATGCCCGCGAGATCTCGCGGCGCTGCTTCCGCCTCGCCGAGATTTTCCTCGAAGAAGCGGCTCGTCGCAGCCGCTGATGACGTCTGCTCGGGGGCGAGGGGGGAGCGAAGGGCTTCTTCCTTGCGTCTCGCCTGCCGGGTGCCATGGCAGCAACCGCCGGGATCCGCCGCCTTCAGCCCTGCGCGGATCCAGGGCCTTCTTTGTCCCTGGCCGCGGTCCGGGCTTCCTCGCGGGCATTTGCTTCCGGGGATTGCCCTGTTTCATCCAGGTAGACGAGTTCGTCGCCCTCCCGGCGCTGGCGCCAGAGGTTGAGTGACATCACCAGCACGAAGCCCAGGATCAGGAATGAGGCTTCCATCAAGAAGGGCGTCGAGATGATCCCGAGAATCCGCCCAAAAAATTCCCCGCCGACTCCGGGGAGATTACGTCCATACGCGATCAGCAGGATGAGCCCGGCAACTCCCGCGATGATCGCGATGCCGGAGACCACTTGTTTTTTCCGCTCGTCGTTCGCCATTCTCGTGGTGACAGAAGCACGGGGATCGGGATCGGGCGAACCTGAAAAGTTTTTAATTAATGTTGATATTTTTTAAAAATTCACAATTACTGCCGGGGTCTCATGTTGCTCGAACGCATCAGGATGGTCGGGGTCGCCCTCATCGTTGCCGCACTTTCGGTGTCGGCCTGGAAGACTTTGGGCGGGAGCCGGCAGTTGGTTGCCCGCGAGGGTCCGGCAACTGCGGTTCCGCCTGCGATGCCCGGAGCCCGGGCGGAATGGACCATTCCGGTGGAGATCGTCGAGACCGGCGAAGCGCCGCGGCTCCACGAGGTGCGGGTGAACCGCTGAGATTCCGTCGTTCATCGCGGTTGAATTGATGGCGGGCACCCGCTAGACCCCATCGCGATGCGGCTTTACGACACGCTGGCCCGCGAGCTCAAGGAGCTCCGCCCCCTGGATGGCTCGACCTACCGGTTCTACTGCTGCGGCCCGACCGTGTACGGTCCCGCGCATATCGGGAACTTCCGCACCTTCGTGCTGCAGGACGTCTTCCGCCGCGCGCTGGAGACCGGCGGGATGAGGACCTTCCACGTCCGCAACATCACCGACGTCGATGACAAGACGATCCGCGATTCGCAAGCCGCCGGGAAGTCGCTGAAGGATTTCACGGCGTTCTGGACGGAGAAATTCCACACCGACTGCGACGCGCTCGGCCTGCTGCCGCCGCATGTCGAGCCGGGGGCGATCGAGCACATCCCCCAGCAGATCGCGATGATCGGGGCGCTGGTCGAAAAAGGTCACGCCTACGCGTCGGAGGACGGCTCGGTTTATTTCAACATCGCGTCCTTCCCCGGCTACGGAAAGTTGTCGCGGCTCGACGAGCGCGAACTCGACCTCGGCAAGACCCAGAACGCCCGTGCCAACTCCGACGAGTATGAGAAGGACAGCCTGTCCGACTTCGTGCTGTGGAAGGCGCGCAAGCCGGAAGACGGCGAGAACTTCTGGCCGTCGCCATGGGGCGAGGGGCGGCCTGGCTGGCACCTTGAGTGCTCGGCGATGATCCAGGAATACCTTGGAGCGGATTTCGACCTTCACTCGGGTGGTGTCGACCTCGTCTTCCCGCATCATGAGAACGAGATCGCGCAGAGCCAGTGCGCCTGCGGCGGGCACTTCGCCGCGCATTGGTTCCACATCACCCACCTGCTGGTCGACGGCGGGAAGATGTCGAAGTCGATCGGCAACCTTTACACCTTGGAGGACCTCGCGGCGAAGGGCTTCAGCGCGATGGAAGTCCGCTATGTGCTGATCGGCGCGCACTACCGCAAGCCGCTCAACTTCACGCTCGATTCACTGGCCGCTGCCCGCGAGGCGATGTCGAAGCTGGCGAAGGGTGCTCGCTCTCTCGCCGCGAAAGCACCGGCCGAGGTCCGCTTCGATGCGGTCGATTTCGGGCCATTCCAGGCTGCGTGGGATTCGCTCAACGACGACCTCAACACGCCCGGCTGCCTCGGCGGTCTGTTCACCGGCCTGCGCGAGTCGGCGAAGTTGGAAGGGGAGGGCGCCGCCAAAGCGCTGGCCGCCCTCAACCGCGTGCTGCGCGCCCTTGGGCTGACCTTGCCCGAAGAAGAGCCCGAAGCGAACGTCCCCGCCGACATCCGCGCTCTCGCCGAAGAACGCTGGGCCGCCCGCAGCGCCAAGGACTGGGCCAAAGCCGACACCATGCGGCAGCAGCTGGTCGAGCTCGGCTGGAACATGAAGGACGGCAAAGAAGGATACGAGCTCGCGCCGACGTAACTCATTTCACTTCGCGTCCCCCTTTGCGACCTCCGCGACTCCGCGGTTCGTTCACTCCGACTCCCACGATGCACATCCGTCCCCGTCGCAACCGCCGCACGCCCGCGATCCGATCGCTGGTCCGCGAGACCGTCCTCACGCCTGCTGACTTCATCCTGCCGCTGTTCCTTCACGAGGAGCAGGTCGACACGCCGATCGCCTCGATGCCCGGCGTGACCCGCTGGTCGCTGGCAGGGCTGGTGAAGGAGGCCGGTGAGGCCCATGCGCTGGGCGTGCCGGCGGTGGTGCTGTTCCCGAAGATCGAGGAAAGCCTCAAGACTTCCGATGCCGCGGAGTGCTCCAACGACGACGGCCTGGTGCCGCGCACGATCCGGGCCTTGAAGGCGGCGCATCCGACGCTGTGCGTGATCACCGACGTGGCGCTCGATCCCTACAACTCGGACGGCCATGACGGCCTGGTCCGGCGGGACGAAAGGGGAGAGCTACAGATTCTCAACGACGAGACCATCGAGGTGCTGTGCGAACAGGCGCTCTGCCATGCCCGCGCCGGGGCGGACATCGTTTCCCCGAGCGACATGATGGACGGCCGGGTCGCCGCCTTGCGCGATGCGCTGGATGCCGCGGGTTTCGACCAGGTTTCCATCCTCAGCTACTCGGCGAAGTATGCCTCGGCCTTCTACGGACCCTTCCGCGGCGCGCTCGATTCCGCTCCGAAGGAGGGCGACAAGAAGACCTATCAGATGGACCCCGGCAACGCCCGCGAGGCGATCCGTGAGATCCTGCTCGATGAGGCGGAGGGCGCGGACATGATCATGGTCAAGCCGGCCGGTCCCTATCTCGACATCATTGCAAAGGTCCGCGAAAGTACGACGCTTCCCGTAGCGGCCTACCAGGTCAGCGGCGAGTATCTGATGATCGAAAGCGCCGCCTCCGCGGGCTGGGTGGACGGCAAGGCCATCGCCATGGAGAGCCTGATGGGGATCAAGCGGGCGGGAGCCGACATGATCCTGACTTACTACGCCAAGCGCGCGGCGGAGTGGTTGAAGTAGCACCTCGTTGCCACGCTACAGCCGGAAAACCTCGACCAGCGGCACGGAGACCGGTGAGGAATCGGGATTCGACGGCATCACGTCGCTCATGAAACTCCACCAGCGGCGGCAGACTTCGGTCGCGGCGATGGCCTCCCAGCGCTCCTCGCTTTCGATCTCCGCGTAGCCGAAAAGCTGGCGGGTCTCCGGATGGAGGAAGATGGAATACTGAATCACGCCATGCGCTTTCAGTACGGCGGCGAGCTCGTCCCAGATCGGCTGGTGCCGGCGGGCGTATTCCTCTTCCGCGCCGGAATTCACCGACATCACGAAGGCCTTGCGGATCATCGCGGTCACAGGTGATGGCCCATGCGGTCCCGCTTGGTTTCGAGGTAGCGGGCGTTGTGGGGATTGGACGGCAGGCTGATCGGGAGCTGCTCGACGATCTCCAGCCCGTAGCCTTCCAGTCCCACCACCTTCTTCGGGTTGTTGGTGAGAAGCCGGATCTTCCGCACGCCGAGGTCGTAGAGGATCTGCGCACCCATGCCGTAGTCGCGGAGGTCGGAGCCGAAGCCGAGCTTCTCGTTGGCCTCGATGGTGTCGAGTCCCTGCTCCTGGAGCTTGTAGGCGTGGATTTTCGCCGCGAGTCCAATGCCGCGGCCTTCCTGGCGGAGGTAAAGGAGCACGCCGCCTTCCTTCGCGATCCGCTCCATCGCGGCGTCGAGTTGGCCGCCGCAGTCGCAGCGCTGGGACAGGAAGACATCGCCGGTCAGGCACTCGGAATGGACGCGGACGAGGACCGGCTTCTCGGGATCGATCTCGCCGCGGACCAGCGCGAGGTGGTGGGAGCTGTCGGTCTGGACGCGGTAGAGGCTGCAATCGAACTCGCCGTGGTCGGTGGGCAGGCCGATGGTTTCCTCGCGGAGGACGAGCTTTTCCGAGCGCCGCCGCCACTCGATGAGCTGGGCGATGGTGCAGGCTTTCAAGCCGTGGGTGGCCTGGTATTCGCCGAGGTCGCCGACGCGCGCCATGGTGCCGTCTTCCTTCACGATTTCGCAGATCACCCCGGCCGGGGCGAGGCCGGCGAGGCGGGCGAGGTCGACCGAGGCTTCGGTGTGGCCGGCGCGACGGAGCACGCCGCCTTCGCGGTACTGGATCGGGAAAATGTGGCCGGGGTGGACGAAGTCGTCGGGGCCCGCGTCCGGATCCGCCAGCAGCTTCACGCAGAGCGCCCGGTCGGCGGAGGAGATTCCGGTGGTGATGCCCTTGGCGGCATCGACCGAGACCGTGAAGGCGGTGCGCTGGACCTCGCGGTTGCGGCGGGTCATTTGCGGCAGGTCGAGCTGCTCGGCGCGCTCGGCGGTGATCGGCGCGCAGATCAACCCGCGGCCGTGGAGGGCCATGAAGGAAATGATCTCCGGAGTGCAAAGGGCGGCCGCGGCGACCAGGTCGGCCTCGTTCTCGCGATCGGGATCGTCGGCCACGATGACGATCCGCCCGGCGGCGATCTCGGCGATGATTTCGTCGACGGGGCTGAAGGAAAGCTCGGTGGGCATGGGCGGGAGAGAGTCGTTCTTGCCGCGGCGGAGGTCAAGGGGCGGGCAAGGCGATGCGGGCTGGGTTTTTAGGCATTTGCTATCCTGAGTTCCAAAGTCCGCGGGAAATAGGAATGGAAATCACGCGCCGGATGGATCAATCGGGATGATGTCCTTCGTGGAAACCTCTTCAAGCGGTTGGCTCGGCCGAATCGGTGGCTCGTTGAAAGGCATGCTTTTCGGCCTGCTGCTGTTGCCGGTCGCGGTGGTCCTGCTATTCCTGAACGAGCGGAACGCAGTGCGCGACATCCGCGCCAACGAGGAACTCGGGGCCGGCGTGATCAGCGTCGCAAGCGAGCGCGTGGACCCTGCCAACGAAGGGCGACTGGTGCACCTGTCCGGTCGCGCCCTGACCCGCGAGGTTCTGAAGAACGAGGAATTCGGGGTCGGGGAAGCGGCGATCCGCATCGCTTGGGACGCGATGATTTACCAGTGGAAGGAATCGAGCGAACGCAGGACCCGCAAGACGTTCGGGGGCGGGGAGGAAACGGTGACCACCTACCACTACGAAAAGGTCTGGTCGGACAAGGCTATCGACTCGTAGTTTCCGGCCCTACGTGGCGAAGAATGGCAAAGAGAAGTTCTTGCTCTACGGCGGTCTGCTGGCTGCCGGGGAAGTGGTGCAGGGCGAGGAGCGGAAGGCCGCGCTGCTCCGCTGGGGGCTGCGGGGCGGGGGATTGCTGCTGATGTTCCTCGGCTTCGTGCTCCTGCTGCGGCCGCTCTCCGTGCTGGCCGACGTGGTGCCGGTTTTCGGGTCGCTGGTTGGCTTCGCGACGGGAGGGTTCGCGCTGCTGCTGTCCGGCGCGGTCAGCCTGACCGTGATCGCTCTGGCCTGGCTGGCGTTCCGCCCGCTGGTCGGCATCCCGCTGCTGGTGCTCGCGGTCGGCTGCGTCGTCGCCGTGGTCGTGATGGCCGCCAGAGGCCGGTCCAGGACCCTGGCGGCTGCGGGCGGCACCGCTTCCTGAGCTCCTGCGGAATGGCGGTCCGGGCGGTCGATGTCGCATTTTTCGCGGTCCGTCGGGATTTTCCCATTTCCCCGGCGAAAGGCCTTCGCCAATCTCAACGCACCATCCGACCCAACCGATCATGTCACGTCCCGTTACCCTCTTCACCGGCCAGTGGGCCGATCTCCCCGCGGAAGAACTTTTCCCCAAGGTCAAGGCCATGGGCTTCGACGGCGTCGAGCTCGCCTGCTGGGGCGACCATTTCGACGTCCAGAAGGCGCTCCACGAGCCCGGCTACGTCGAAGGCCGCTGGGAGCTGCTGAAAAAGCACGACCTCGCCTGCTACGCGATCTCCGCCCACCTCGTCGGCCAGGCGATCTGCGATCCGATCGACGAGCGCCATGAGTGCATCCTGCCGCCGCACGTCTGGGGCGACGGCGATCCCGAAGGCGTCCGCCAGCGTGCCGCGCAGGAGATGATCGATACCGGCAAGGCCTGCCGCAAGTTCCTCGATGCCGGCAAGGCCTACATGGCGACCAAGCCCGCCGGCTCCGGCAAGGCGGTCGTGAACGGCTTCACCGGCTCCTCGATCTGGGGTGCGCTCTACGCTTTCCCGCCGACCAGCCAAGCCTACCTGCAGAAGGGCTTCGATGACTTCGGCACGCGCTTCAAGCCGATCCTCGACGCTTTTGAAAAGGAAGACGTCTATTTCGCGCTGGAAGTCCACCCGACCGAGATCGCCTTCGACATCGCCTCCGCCCAGCGCGCGGTGGAAGCCGTGAAAGGCCACAAGCGCTTCGGCTTCAACTACGACCCGAGCCACCTCGGCTACCAGGGCGTCGACTACGTCAAATTCATCTACCTGCTCGGCGAGCGGATCCACCATGCCCACATGAAGGACGTCTGGTGGGGCCACGGCACCGGCGAGGTCGGCGTTTTCGGCGGCCACACCGATTTCTGCGACGCGCGCCGTTACTGGGACTTCCGCAGCGTCGGCCGCGGCGACATCAACTTCGAGGAAGTCATCGTCGCCCTCAACGACACCGGCTACAACGGCCCGCTGTCGATCGAGTGGGAAGACGGCCGGATGGACCGCTTTCACGGCGCCACCGAGAGCTGTGGCTTCGTGAAAGGCCTCGATTTCCCGCGCAATACCGTGGCGTTCGACGCCGCCTTCGATAAAACCAACCAGTAAGCCCAAGCCGTGAAAGTCCGGGACGTGATCCTTCTCATCGAAAACGATGGCTGGTATCTCGACCGGACCCGCGGCAGCCACCGGCAATACAAGCATTCGACCAAAACCGGCCTGGTCACCGTTCCCGGCAAGCCCGGGGACGATCTTGCACCGGGAACCCTGGGCAGTATCCTCAAGCAAGCAGGACTCAAATGACCCGATACCTCATCATCATCGAAGAGACCGACACCGGCTTCTCCGCCTATTCGCCGGATCTCCCCGGGTGCGTTGCCACCGGGAAGTCCACGGCTGAAGTCGAGAGTGAGATGCACGATGCCATCGAGTTTCATCTTGAGGGCTTGCGTTTGGCCGGACTGCCCGTTCCCGAACCCCGGTCGCTCGCCGCATATTGCGAGGTCGCTGCCTGAGAAGGGCTGAAGAGAATTACGAACCCGAATTTCACAACATCATGTCCACCAAAGTAGGAGTCATCGGAGCCGGCGGGATGCTGCGCTATCACGCGGAAGGTTTCCGCAAGGCCGGAGCCACCGTCGCCGCCGTCGCCGATCCGGCGCCGGGTGCCGCCGCGCGGGCCGCCAAGCAGTGGGAGATCCCCGCCGCGTTCGAGAGCGTGGAAGCGATGCTCGCCGACGCCGACATCGACGCGGTCTCGATCATCGTGCCGAACAAGTTCCACATGCCGCTGGCCCTCCAGTGCCTCGCTGCCGGAAAGCACGTCTTCTCCGAAAAGCCGCCCGCGCTCAACGCCGCGGAAGTGCAGCAAATGATCGATGCCGCCAACGCGGCGGGCAAGAAGCTGATGTTCAACCTCAACAACCGCGCCCGGCCCGAGTCGATCGCGATGAAGAACTACGTGGCCGACGGCACCGTGGGGAAAATCAACTCGGCGCAGGCCAAGTGGATCCGCCGCACCGGCATTCCGGGCTTCGGCGGCTGGTTCACCACCAAGGCGCTGTCCGGCGGCGGTCCGGTCATCGACCTGCTGCACATGATCGATCTCGCCCTCTACTTCATGGGCTACCCCGATCCGGCCCACGTGCTGGCGCAGACCTTCGACGACCACATCACCGATAAGGGCTTCAAGGGCCCCTGGGGCATTCCCGACCGCGCCGACGGCACCAACGACGTCGAGGCCGCGGCCCACGGCTTCGTCACTTTCAAGACCGGCCAGGTCCTCAGTCTCCAGGTCTCTTGGGCGGAAATGATCAAGCGCGAGGAAGTCTCGGTCGTGTTCCAGGGCTCCAAGGCCGGCGGCAAGGTCGAGCGACTGTTCGGCCGCGACGGTCTCGACGAAACGGCCATCGACACCTGCGAACTCTACGTTCAGGAGAACGGCTGCTCGGTCAACCGCAGCATCGTCACCGAAGCCTGCGAGGACATGGGCCGCAGCGCCTCCGCCGCGAACTTCATCCACGCCATCGAAGGCAAGGCCGAGCCGTTCAACACGCCGGACCAGGCGCTCAAGCTGATGAAGATCATCGACGCGATCTACGCCTCGGCTTCCAGCGGGGCACCGGTGGCTGTCTAACAAGATCGAACCCTTCTTCGCTAAAGCTACGAAGGGCAGGCCGCGGAGACGCGGAGGTCGCGCAGAACCGACGGGTACCAATCCAACCATCTCCCCGTTCCTCTCCGCGGACTCTGCGCCTCCGCGGTTCGTTTCAACCATCATCCAACCTAACACTTCATGAACCGCAAACTCCGCATGGGCATGGTCGGCGGCGGCCGCGGCGCCTTCATCGGCGCCGTCCACCGCATGGCCGCCAACCTCGATGGCAAGATCGAACTCGTCGCCGGCTGCTTCTCCTCCGACCCGGAGAAGAGCAAGGCCTCCGGCGAGGACCTGTTCCTCGATCCGTCCCGCGTTTACACCTCGTATGCCGACATGGCCGCGAAGGAAGCCGCGCTGCCGGCCGACCAGCGCATCGACTTCGTGTCGATCGTGGTCCGCAACGACCTCCACGTCGCCGTCGCCAAGACCTTCCTCGCCGCCGGCATCAACGTCATCTGCGAGAAGCCGATGTCGTTCTCGTTGGCCGAGGGCAAGGAGTTCGCGGAGATCGTGAAGAAGTCCGGCAAGGTCTTCGCGCTGACCCACAACTACACCGGCTACCCGATGGTCAAGGAAGCCCGCGCGATCGTGAAGTCGGGCCGCCTCGGCCGCCTGCTCAAGATCGTCGCCGAGTACCCGCAGGGCTACGCCTCGAGCGCCTTCAAGGAAGCCGCGCCGAGCAAGATCGCCAACTGGCGGATGGACCCCTCCATTTCGGGCGTCTCCAACTGCATCGGCGACATCGGCTCGCACGCCGAGAACCTGGCCCGCTACATCACCGGGCTGGAGATCGAGGAGCTGGCCGCGGAACTGACGACCTTCATTCCCGGCCGCCATCTCGACGACGACGGCAACATCCTGGTCCGCTACCAGAACGGCGTGAAGGGTATCCTCTACGCCTCGCAGATCTCCAGCGGCGACGAGAACAATCTGAACATCCGGGTTTACGGCACCGAGGGATCGATCGAGTGGCACCAGGAGCACCCGAATGAGCTGATCGTGAAGTTCCCCGACAAGCCGCGCGAAGTCTGGCGCCGCGGGAATTCCTACAACGGCGCGGAGGCCACCGCTTTCACCCGTCTGCCCTTCGGCCACCCGGAAGCCTTCATCGAAGCCTTCGCCAACATCTACCTGGCCGCCGCGGAAGCGATTTCCGACGAGGTCCAAGGCAAGTTCCCGCGCCCCGAGGGCTACGATTTCCCCGACGTCGACGACGGTCTCGCCGGCATGGCCTTCATCGAGGCGGCGGTCGCTTCCTCGAAGAACAACGCCGCGTGGACGAAGCCCGGGCATTGAAGAACCACACCACGGGACACAAGGAAACTTTGGGAAGGTGGGGGACGCGCTCGACGTAGTTTCCCACCGGCTCCCATTCCGCCCCGTCATTTCCCCATCCGATCATGAAACCCACCCTCATCCTCCCGCTCGCCGGCTTCGCCGCGGCGTTCCTCCTCGTCGCCGCCGCTCCGGACAAGGAGCAGGCACCTCCCGGCGCCGCCGAGGCGATCGCCAAGGCGCTGCCTTCCGAGCCCTACGCCAAGCCCGCGAAGCCGCGCAAGGTGCTCGTGTTCTCCCGGACCGCCGGCTTCCGCCACGCATCGATCCCGACCGGCAAGGTCGCGCTGACCGAGCTCGGCAAGAAGACCGGAGCCTTCGAAACGGTGGTCAGCGACGACTTGTCGAACTTCGAGCCGAAGACGATCGACCAGTTCGACGCCATCGTTTTCCTCAGCACCACCCAGGACGTCTTCATGCCGCCGCAGCAGGTGCTCAAGGGCATGAACGAGGTGGACCGCAAGGACACCGAGGCGCAGGTGGAGCGGCTCAAGAAGAGCCTGATGGACTTCGTGAAAAGTGGGAAGGGCTTCGTCGGCATCCATGCCGCGACCGACACCTTCTATAACTGGTCGGAATATGGTGAAATGGTCGGCGGTTACTTCGACGGGCATCCCTGGAATGCCGGCCAACCGGTCTCGATCAAGGTGGAGCCGGGGCAGGAGGCGAATCCGCTGGTGGCGATGTTCGAGGGAAGGAACCTCGAGTTCAAGGAGGAGATCTACCAGTTCAAGGCTCCCTACGATTCGAGCAAGTACCACATGCTGCTGCGCCTCGACACCGAGAAGACCGACATGAACGTCGGCGGCGTCAAGCGCACCGACAAGGACTTCGGCGTCGCCTGGGCCCGCTCGTGGGGCCAGGGCCGGGTCTTCTACTGCTCGATCGGCCACAACCACGACATGTTCTGGCACCCTCTCGTCCTGCGCCACTATCTCGCCGGGATCCAGTGGGCGGTCGGCGACTTGAAGGTGAAGATCGACAAGTGATTCGCCTCCGTGGCGGAGCGGCTGTGCCGTTCTGATCGGGGCGAGTGAAAGGGTGGAGAGCGGCGGCGATTTTCGTTCGACGCCCCCACCGCCGGAAGGTCGCAGACCTTCCGCTACGGGTTGGCTTCCGCCCGCAGCCGGGCGAAACCCCGGGTTCCCGCGGCGGGTGTGATCGACACGGTCCCGCCGGGGGAGACGGTGGTGCGTCCCGCGGGCACCGGCGTCCACTCCGTGAGGTCCGCCGACTCCTCCGCGGTCAGGTTGCCGAAGCGCAGGGCGTTGGCGGAGGGCTGCCAGGCCAGCCATTTTCCGGGAGCGAAGCTACCGGCAAGCGGAGGGCTGAAGCTCCCCGGCGGGCTGTCCAACAGATACTCCGCGAGGTTGGGAAAGCCGTCCTGGTCCGGGTCCTCGTCCATTCCCGATCCGCCCAAGCCGGCGGCGGCGATCCAGTCGAGATAGGGTTGGTCGGGATTCAGGCCGAGGAGATTCCGGAGGATCTCGCGGTTCGAGAAAGGCGTGAGGTCGCGGCCGGTGGCGGCTTCGAGGGCTCCCAGGATTTCGTTCGTGATCAGGGCCTGCGCCATGGTGGCGGCGTGGAAGCCGTCGCGGCAGAAGACGCGGGTCGGCGGGTTTTCCGGATCCCCGGGGAGGGTGAAGACGGTGCCGTTGAGATGGAAAGGCTGCTGGTCGAAGATCCGGTCGGTCAGGTGGTCGATGCGGGCGATGGCCGGCGGTCTCGTTTTTCCCGCGGCCCAGGTGAGGATGCTCTGGTTCAGCGCCGCGATCTTGGCCCGGGTGCTCGCCTGCTTGACGGGATCATTGTAGGTCCCGGAAATCTGAGGCGTGGCGCCGACGTCGGGCAAGGTGCAGACGACGACCGGCACGTTCGGCCGGTAGATCCTGACCCAATCGTGGATCCCGGCGATCCGGTTGCGGACGCCGTTGGAGAAGTTCGCGGCCTCGGTGTCATTGAAGAGGTCGTTGTATTCCTGCTTCAGGTCGTTCGCGCCGAGCAGGATCACCACGGCTTCGACGGCATAAAGTTCGTCGATCAGTTTTCTACGGGTGTCGTAGTAGTCGAAGCCGAGCGGTTCGCCGGACGGGGGATCGAAGGGATCGTCGGTGTTGATAAGGATGAACCAGTTCCGGGTCGTCATCCCGGGGATTCCGAAGTTCCACTCGTGGCCCGCGTTGCGGAGGTCGCCGTAGGTGAAGGCGGTGCTTTCGTAGGGTCCGAGCGTCGCCTCGGCCGGCCGGAAGATCCTCAGCAGCTCCGGCCAGCTCCGGGTGTTGGCATTGGTCGGGTTCGAGGCCGGCGCGGAGAAGGGGAGTTCGAAGGCATACTCCTCCGTCATGCTGTCACCGATCGCCAGCACCCGCAGCGGCGCCGCGGAGACGGGCAGGGCGATGGCGAGCAGGGGAAGCAGCGGGCGGAGCAGGGCGATCATGGTCGGACCCTTGAAGCTACCCCGGCCCCGCCGCTTGCCAAGGGGCCATCATTCGGCCTCCACCCGGAAGAACAACTTCGGCGCGGCGAGGGGCTTCGCGGCGCTGAGGGTGACCTCCACGGTTTCGACGTTTCCTACGGTCGAGAGGACGCTGGAGGTCGCCCCGGTGTCCTCGGTCCAGCCGCTGAGGTTTTCGGAAGTGAACACGCGGTAGTTGAGCGTGGTCTTCGAAGGGATGCGCCGGGTGTAGAGGAACTTGCCCGATGTCCGGTTCAGGTCGGCGGTGATGGGGCTGGTCGATTGGCCGGAGTTCGGGTTCAGGCCGAAGGCGTATTCGAAGGCGTTGTCCACGCCGTCGAAGTCGGGATCGCCGCCGGCACCGCCGGTGGCTCCGGTCTCCAGGATCCAGTCCTGGAAGTCGTCGAGCGAACCCTCCAGGTCCGCGGGGTCGCGCGGCATGAGGAAGTAGCCGGAGTTGTAGGGGCTGGCGGTGTCGGACTGGCCGAAAATGCCGGTGACGTTGGCGGGGAAGGGCGGCGGGGAGACGGCCGTCGATCCGGACTGGATGCGGATTTCGATCGGAAGTTCCGCCGCGTTCTTCAGGGTGACGGTGGCTCCGGCGCCCCAGGTTCCAGAGTCGAGGGAAAGCCGGGTCACCTTGATCAAGCGGCCTTCGTAGGCTTCCGGATCCGCCAGAAGGGCCGCGAGGCTGACCACGGTCGGCGTGGGGTCGGGGACGGTCAGGCGGTTGACGATGTGGGACGAGCTGGCGGGGACGATCGCGGTCTGACCGTTGATCTGGGAAACGGTGCCGACGATCGCGAAGCGGTTGTTGCGCGCCAGCCCGAGGAAGAGGGACGAGGAGAAGATGTTGATGCCCGCCGTTCCATCCTCAAGGAAGCCGCTGAAGTTGGCGGCTCCGCCGCCGAAGTCGGCCTCGGTCACGATGCCTTCCACGGCGACCACGGCCCCGAGGTCGGGCGAGGTGCCTTCGCTGTCCAGTTCCCGCACCGAGGAAACCGGGGTGATGACCTGCACGGCGGCCTGGCTGGCGATCGGTCTCAGCGTGCCGCCGTTGGCCGAGGTGGAAACCGTCAGCGGGTAGCCGCCATTGTTGGCGGCGAGGCCGGGGGCCGGGGTGGAGAGCCCGCCGATGGAGATTTCCAATGGGCTCGAAGATGTGGCGGACGCCGAGCTGATCACGATCGCCTGCCCGGCGATGGACTGGGAGGCTCCGGCGGCGCCGGGGCCGGAGAGATTCACGGTGGCGGGAGTGCCCAGTTCCGCAGGGACGACGACCCGGATGTTGGAGAGGGTGATGCCTTGGATCCGGGGCGTGATCGTGAGCCGGACGGATTGGCCGGATTGGGCGCGGTCGAACATCGGGAGGCCGAGGAAGGTGCTGCTCAACGTGCCGTTGACCACCGTCGCCGCGCCGTCGCCGTCGCCGGCCGCCCAGCCGCGGAGGGCGGCGAGATAGCTGGCGTTCGTCCCGCTGTTAGGGGCTCCGAAATCGGACAGGCCAAGCGACTGGTTGCCGGTGGCGTCGCCGCCGGACATGAAGTCCGACTGGCTTGCGGAGGAGTTGGCGACCCTTACCCCGAGGTTGGTGCCGGCGGTGGCGATGGCGCGGAGCTTGGCTCCGGTGAAGCTGTTGAAAAAGGTGCCGGCTGCTCCGGCGGCCAGCGCGTGGATGCCGCCGGCGGTCCCCTGGGGATCGCTGCCGGCGGACTTGATCATCACCATGTCGGTGGCGGTGAGGTCGAGAGGCGGAGACCCGGGTGCCAGGGTGAAAAGAGCCGGATCCAACAAACCGGCCGCCAACTTGAAGTCGTCGGCGGAGGTGTCGGGGCTGCTCAACACGTTGGACACGGTGATCAAGGTGCCGGCGGGGACGGCCGCCCATGCCGGATTCGTGGTGAAGACATGCCTGCCACCGGAGTCGGTGTTCATGTCGCCGCCGAAATCCTTGAGGATCATGCCGCGGAGATCGACCGTCGATCCCGGGGATCCGTTGCCGATGACCATCAGTTCGATCCGGTCGGGGGTTCCGTTGACATACTTGTTCACCACGACCTGCGGCGGCGGGATCACGACGGCGGTACTGAAATTCCAGGCGCTGCTGCCGGTCAGGCCGGCCTGGGGATTGGCCGGGGAGGCGAGGTCGACGATGGCACCGGCCGGCATCTCGACGTGGTAGTCGGTGCCCGGCAGGAGCCCGGCGGGAAGCACGAGGCCGATCTGGTTGGTGCCCAGGGTTACTTGGGCGGGGTTCGTGACATCAAGGGTGTAGGCGGGGGTGCCGGTGAGGGTCTCCTTGACGAGGATCTGGCCGGTTCCGCGGGCCACGTTCTCGCTGAAGGTCATGGTCAGCAGGTTGGTGGTCGCCGCGGGCAGGGCGGTGGCATTGTCCGCCGGGCTGAGGCCGGTGATCTGGGGCGGGCTGGTATCGCCTCCCGACCCGCCGGTGATCTGGCCTTGCAGCTTCAAGTCGTAGCCGGCGAGGGGACCGTAGATCCAGAATTTGTCGAACTCGTCCTCGCCGCCAAAAACGACCAGGCGGAAGGTGACGGTCTGGCCGGAGATGCCCTGGATTTCCCCATAGCCGGTGAGGTCGATCGGGATGATCGCCCCGCCGGCCGTGGTATCCGCTTCGAGTTGGGGCTCTTCCACGTCGATGAAGCCGCCGTTGCCAATCTGGAACTGCAAGGCGGCCGAGACCGGTCCGCTGCCATCGCGGCGGTAGTTGAGACTGAAGGTCTCGAAGGAGATCTCCGCGCCAGGGCCGGGGGTCACGGTGAAGGTGATGAAGTCCCCGGCGGCAACGGCGTCCCCGATGCTCCCGGTATCAAAGCCTGCGCCTCCCCAGGCGTCCGCGATGCTGCCGGCACCCGCGGTGCTCACGCCGGAGCCGCGGGTCAGGCCGCCGACACTAACTTCCGGCGCGGCGACGGTGGCGGCGAGGTTTTGCGTGCCGAACGACGCTTGTCCGGAGGTTTCCCACGCGGCGATGATGCCGGCGCGGGCGGACGGGGTGGTCGATAAGAGGAGTGCGCCGCCCGTTCCGAGCAGCAGGCGGTGAAGGAGGATCCCGGGATTCATGGAGACAAGGGTGAGGTGAGGCCGGCCGATCCCGCGGGAGAGCGAACCACCGGAGCCGCGGGGTGGGACCCACGGAAGGAGGCCGGGCTGCATGGCAGACCCTTGCTTTCATCGGGAAGGAGAAACCCGGGGGAATTTTTAAGCGAAGCCTGACAGTTAAGCTCGCTGAAGACAAGACTGCACTTTCGGCGCCGGACCGCCGTTGGTGGAAGATCCCATGCCGGGATGAAGACGAAAAAGGGCGGCCCGTTGCCGGACCGCCCTTGAAGCCATGGATGCAGCAGGAAGCTGGATTACGGGGTCACGACCCGGATGAACAATTTGGGTTCGGTGAGCAGGGCCGCCGGCACGGTGACCGTGATCTGTTCGACCGGATCGCCGTTGTTCGTGACCGGCGTGACCGCCGGCGTGAAGTTCGTCCACGGGGCACTCAGGGTGGTGCTATACTGGTAGGTGTAGGCCAATCCGGTCAGCGATTGCGTGCGGCGGGTGTAGGTGAAGAGTCCGGTCGCCGGGTTGAAGGGGACCACGAAAGGATTCACCGAGCCGCCCGAGGTCGGGTTCAGGCCGAAGGCATACTCGAAGGCATTGTCGCGACCGTCGAAGTCGGAGTCACCGGTCATCCCGCCGGTGGCACCGGTGGCGGCGGCCCAGAGGTCGAAGTCGGACACCGTGCCTTCGGTCAGGTCGCTCTGGCGGCGCGGCATGATCTGGTAGCCGGAGGTGAAGGGATTGCTGCCGTCGAACTGTCCGAAGACGCCGGTGACGTTGATCGCGGCAAAGGGTGTCGGAGAGCCGGGAGCGCCGCTGACCGTGGAACCCGCCTGGATTCGCACGTCGATGTTGGTCGGGGTGGAATTCTTCAAAACCACCGTGTTCGCCGGAGCCCAGGTGCCGGAGACATAGGTCAGGTTCTGCACGGTGACCAGCGACCCTTCATAGGCTTCCGGATCGGCCAACAGGGTGGCCAAGGTCAGCACTTCGGGGGCTGGCGGCGTGTCGGCACCCAGGTTGAAGACCATGTTGGAAATGGCGGAAGGGACAATCCGGGTCAGCCCATTGGACTGGCTGACGGTGCCGAGCACCACGAAACGGTTTCCTTCAACCAGCGCGGGGTTATTTACCGACGAGAAGATGCTGATGCCAGCCGTGGCGTCTTGCAGGAACCCGCTGAAATTCGCCGTGCCATCGCCGAAGTCGCTCTCCGTGACCACGCCTTCGACCGCGACGATGTCGCCAAGGTCGAGGGGGACGCCGGCCGCGGTGACATCGCGCAAGGCTTCGATCGGAACGGGAACACGGGCCACTGGCGGGTCCGCGATGGTCGAAGGAACGCCGCCGGCCGACGAAGTGCTGATCCCGAATTCGTAGGTGCCGTCGTCGGTCAGCAGGCCCGGGTTCGGGCTGTCGAGTGCGTCGATGGTGACCACAAGCGGGTCGGTGTTCGTGGCCGCGGCCGTTTGGATCGTAATGACCTGTCCGGCGACGGTGAAGGAGGCAACGGTGCCACCGGCACCCGAGAGCGTCACGGAGGAGGGCACCCCGAAACCGGCGGGCACGGTCACCACGACATCCGTAAGGGTGATGGCCGAGTTGGTGGAGTTGACGGTGATCTTGGCGGTCTGTCCCGTCAGGCCCTTGCCGAAGACGGTTGACCCCAGGAAGGGGCTGGAGGCCGTGTCGTTGGAAATCGTCGCGATGCCGTCACCCTCACCGGGATTGATGCCCCGGAGACCGAGAATATAGGCCCGGTTCGTGGCGTTGTTCCAGGTGCCGAAGTCCGCGGGTGCGAGGGCGACTCCGCCGGTGGCACCGGTGCCTTCGGTGAAGTCGGCCACGGTGGCGGTCGGATTGGTGGCGATCACGCCGTTGGTGCCGGTCGAGGCGAGGACCTTGGCTCCCGGGAAAAGCGAGAACAGGCTGCCCGCGGCGCCCCCGCCGAGGGCATGGATGCCGCCGGTGGTGCCGGAAGCCCCGCTGCCGGCTGCTTTGATCATGACCATGTCGGTGTTGGAGATCTCCCAGCTCCCGCTCGGGTTCTCGAAATAGACGGGATCCTGCAGGCCGACGCGCACGACGAAATCGGCGGGGTCGGTGTCGCTGGAGGTGCTGTTGTTGCTCAGCACCACCAAGGTCCCGACCGGAAGGTCGTCCCACAGCGTGTCATCCGTGAATTCGAACTTCCCGCCGCCGTCGGCGGTCATGTTCGTGGTGAAGTCCTTCACGATCATCCCGCGCAGGTCGACGGTGGTGCCGGGGGTTCCGTTGCCGATGGCGAGCAGCTCGACCAGTTCCGTGGTCGCGGTGGCCGTGTTGAGATACTTGTTCACCGCCACGGTGGGCGCGGCAGGGGCCGGAGCGGTGGTGAAGTTCCAGACGAAGGTGTCATCCAGCGGATCGCCGGGTGTGCCGTTGTCGTTCCGGCCGAAGCCGGCGAACGCGTTCGGGATCGCCGCCTGATCGGTGATCGCGGTACCGGGAATCTCGACATAGTAGGCGGTGTTGTCTGCCAGGGGCGTTGGCAGGAAGAGCCCGAGCACAGCCCCGTTGAGATCGACCTGGTCGAAGTCGGTGACGTCGAGGGTGTAGGCGATGCTGTCATCGGCCAACCTTTTCACCAGGATGTTCCCAGTGCCGAGGGTGATCGGCTCGTTGAAGGTCATGCCCAACTGGGAATATCCCGTGGCGTCGAAGTCGGTCGCGCCATCGGCGGGTGCGAGGACGCTGATGGCCGGCGGCACCACGTCTCCCGTGGCAAGCGAGCCGTTCACCACGAAATCGTCGCCGGTCTGGAAATTGTTGAGATACCATGTGCCCCCCGACGTCGTGGCACCCCAATTGGAGACTCTGAAAGTTACCGTGCTTCCATCGGCCACGGATTGAAGGGCGGGTATCCCGGTCAAATCGATCGACGCTTGGAGGTTACCGGTTGCGCTGGTGGTCCCTCCCCAAGTAATGGCAGAGCCGATGTCCACAAACGCTCCGCCGTCGATCGAATACTGCCACTGGCCCGTTGTCGGTCCTGAGCTGCTTCGGCGGATATTGTAGGCGTCGATGCTTTCAATCGCGATCTCCTGGCCTGCGGCCGTGATCGTGAAGGTGGCGAAATCTCCGGCGGCAATTGCGTCCACGAGGTTCGCGGGGCCGTTCCATCCGTTTCCACCCCAGGCGTTCGCCGCGGCGGTCGGGGCAGTGGTGACCCCAGATCCACGGGTGAGGCCTCCGACCGTGACCCCGGCTCCGGTCGAAGTCGGAGCTTGGGGGGAGGCGCCGTAGCCCGAGTAGCCCGAAAAGTCCCAGCCTGCCAACTTCGCGGCGAAGGCATCGGACGAAAAAGCGAGGGCCGAGCAAGCCGCAAGCGCGAGCAGGCTGGAGCGGCGCGAACTTCCTGTGGGGAGACGGTGAGGAGAATGGCGATGATGGGACATGGGATTCAAGGGGTTTGGTTCAGACTCGGGACAGGCTAGCTTCATGGGTGAGCAGATTACGCGCCCAATCGTGCCGGGCACGCCACTAAATGTGTCCAAACCGTAACCGGGTGGAGGTTCCCTGATCAGGCCATGCAAAAATCCCTTGTCTGTACCGAAGTTTCAGTGAATACTGAAAGCAGATGAGCGGTGAGCAACAGAGTTTGAAGCAGGCGCGGGATGAGTTCGTGGCGCAGTGGGGGGCGATGGGGTCGCAGTGGGGGATCAACCGGACAATGGCCCAGATCCATGCGCTGCTGATGACCGCAGTCGAACCGATCGGAACCGATGACGTGATGGCGGAACTGGAAATCAGCCGCGGCAATGCTCACACCAACCTGAAGGAACTGGTGACCTGGGGTCTCGTTCGGGTCGTCGTGAAGAAGGGCGAGAGACGCGAGTTCTTCGAGGCGGAGAAGGACGTGTGGAAGATTTTCACGATCGTGACCCGGGAGCGCAAGAAGCGTGAAATCGAACCCGCGCTGGCCGTGCTCAACCGCTGTGCCGAAGGAACCAAGGAACTGAAGAGTCCTGAGGGCCAGGCCTTTCATTCCCAGATGCGGCAGCTCGAGGAGTTCGTCGGGTTTGCCTCCAAAGTGGCCGACCGCGTGGGGTCGATGAAGCATGGATTCGCGGTGCAGCTCGCGGCCAAGTTGCTGGGATGAGGGCCTTTTTTGGCATGAAATTTCAGAATTGACTGAAAGAACGATAAATTTGGTGGAATTGAAGGAAAGGAATATTGAAATGAATCCTCAGATCGTGCTCTTCGGAGCGAATGGATTTCTTGGCCGCTACCTGGCGCGGCATTACCAGCGGCAGGGGCGGGAAGTGGTATGCGTGGCGCGGCATCGCGAAGGTTGGAGCGGTGACGGGATGTTCCTGGAATGGGACGGCCGGAGCCTCGGACCCTGGGCGCTGGCGCTGGAAGGAGCCGAGCGGGTGATCAACCTGGCGGGGCGCAGCGTGAACTGTCGTTATGACGAGCGGAACCGCCGGGAGATCGTCGCCTCACGGGTCGACTCCACCCGGGTGATCGGCGAGGCGATCCGGGCCTGCAAGATCCCGCCGAAGCTATGGCTGAATGCGAGCACGGCGACTTGGTACCGGCACGCCGAGGATGCCCCGCAGGACGAATGGTGCGGTGAGCCCGGCGAGGGCTTTTCTTACGAGGTGGCGCGGGCATGGGAAGAGGCCTTCTTTGCCGCCGATGTGCCGGGGGCGACCCGTAAGGCGGCGCTGCGGGTCGGGATGGTGCTGGCGAACGAGGACGGCACGGTGTTCGAGGTGCTGCGCCACCTGACCCGGCGCGGGCTGGGCGGGGCGATGGGGAAGGGTAGCCAGCGGGTGAGTTGGATTCATCTGGAGGACTTTCTCGCGGCGGTGGATTTCATCGCAGACGATCCCCTGCTCGACGGGGTCTTCAATCTGACCGCGCCGGAATTCCCGACCAACCGTGAAATGATGCAGGCGTTCCGGGAACAGCAGGGCGCGCCGGTTGGATTGCCGGCGGCAAGGTGGATGCTGGAAATCGGCGCCCGCTTGATGAAAACCGAGACCGAGCTGGTTTTGAAAAGCCGCTGGGCCGATCCGCGGCGGCTGCGCGAGGAGGGCTTCCGCTGGCGCTGGCCGCAGCTCGCGAACGCACTGGCCGATCTCGAAGGGCGGCACGGGTTGGAGGGCTTCTTTTATCAGCCGGACCGGCGATCCGCAGGGGTGCGGGTCTGGACGCCGGGGAAGAAGATCGCGGCGGGCTTGCGCTAGCCAACCTGGCAAGGATGGCGATCTGGCAGGAGAGCGAGGAGATGGAAATGCCTGCGGTTCTCGGATCCGGAGCGGATCGCCCCCCGTGATCGCGGGTGGCGCGACGTGAAGGAACTCCTTGGCCCGCCCAGGCTTTCCGTGTTATCCCACCGCTTCCCCCCTGCTCCCCCCGATGCGATTCCCCCCCGATCCCGCAGCGGCAGGATCACCGGAAATCTTCCGTTTCTTGCGGAAATGACGGTGCCGGCCTGCCATCCAAGCGCCCTCCTTCCCGACTTGCGGAAGCGTCGCTCCGGACCGCATGGCTCTGCGTCGTTTTGCTCGCAGCCTCGATCGGCACCGCCACCGCTGGCGCGCTGCATCTTGAATTCCGTCCGCACGCCGAGGGCGCTCCCCTCGGGAAAGGAGGCACGTTCCAAGGAGCTGGAAATGGCGAACTCACCCTGTCCCGGCTGGACTTCCTCGTCACCGGCCTGGCCCTGCAGAAGACCGACGGTTCCTGGATCGAGGCCGCGCCGGACTGGGTGGACTTCGTCTCCACCGGGAAGCGCCGCCTGACGGTGCGCTGCGACGGCGTGGCGGAGGCGGACTACCAGCGCATCCGCTTCCGCATCGGCGTGGATCCGGCGACGGACCGCACGGACCCGGCCATCTATGCTCCGGATCATCCGCTGCATCCGGATGTCTGCGGCCTGCACTGGAGCTGGCAGGGCGGCTACATCTACCTCGCGCTCGAAGGGCAGTCGTCGAAGCCGGTGGAAGGCGGCAGCGGCTTCGCGTTCCATCTTGCCCGGCAAGGCAATGCGCCGATGATCGAGCTCCCGGTGAGCTTCCGCGGCGGCGGACCGGTCACCGTTCGAATCGGCATGGACGTGCCGATGCTCCTCGAGGGCATCGATTTCGCCCGCGACGGGAATTCCACCCACTCCCGCGACGGCGACCCGATCCCCGGCCGCATGAAAGCCAATATCGCAAAGGCTCTCGCTGTCGAGTCGGTCGCGACCGATACCTTCGCCGCGGCGCTTCCAGCAGCCTCGGCACAAGCGGTCGCCCTGCCAGCGGGGACCACGCCCTTTCCGTTAGAGATCCCGGCACGTTTCCCGCAGGTGGAACTCCCGGCGGACAATCCGCTTTCGGTCGAGGGCGTCGGACTCGGACACCGCCTGTTCGAAGAGAAGCGTCTCTCGATCAACCGCAGCGTCTCCTGCGCTTCCTGCCACCAGGAGTCGACCGGCTTCAGCGACGCCCGCCGCTTCAGCCTGGGGGCCGACGGCCAAGTCGGGAAGCGCCGCTCGATGCCGCTGACCAATCTGGCGTGGATGAAGGACTTCTTCTGGGACGGCCGCTCGTCGTCGCTGCGGGAACAGGTGCTGATGCCGATCGCCGATCCGCACGAGATGAACGAGACACCCGAGAACGTCGTCGCCAAACTCGCCGACGATCCCGTCTATCAGCAGGCCTTCGCCGAGGCTTTCGGATCGCCGGGGGTCACGGTGGATCGACTCGCCAAGGCGCTGGAGCAGTTCCTTCTCACCAAGCTCTCCCACGAATCGCGCTTCGATCTCGCCTTACGCCGCGCCGGGGATCTGACGGAGGAGGAAAAGCGCGGGCTCCAGCTCTTCGTCACCGAGCACGCCCCGGAGCGGGGTCTGCGCGGGGCCGACTGCTTCCACTGCCACGGCGGCATGCTTTTCACCGACAACGGCTTTCACGACAACGGGCTCGAGCTGGAGGAGTTCGACCTCGGCCGGATGATCGTCACCGGCGATGAAGCCGACCGCGGCAAGTTCAAGACGCCCAGCCTGCGCAACGTCGCGCTCCGTGCGCCCTTCATGCACGACGGCCGCTTCGCCACGCTCGAGGACGTGGTGGAGCACTACGATTCCGGCGTCCGCCGCCGGCCCAATCTCGACCCGAACCTCGCCAAGCATCCGGCCGGAGGCCTCGGCCTCTCCGACCTGGAAAAGCGCGAGCTCGTCGCCTTCCTCCGCACGCTCACCGACACCCGTCTTCCTTCTCCCTCCGAATCCTCCAGCCCGCCCCCCGGCCATGAATAGACCGCGCTTCCGACCCTCCCTGGGACTCCTCACCGCCTTTGCGCTTTCCAGTGCGCCGAGTGCCTTCGGCGATATCAATCACGCCGCGGAAGACGAGTTTGCGGCGGCGGCGGCGGCCTTGGCACCGAAGTTCGATCCCGAACGCGATGCGATCACCATCGAGAAGATCATGGCTCAGCGCGAGGCTGCGGCGAAGGGCGGCAAGCTGAAGAAATCGCCCGCACGCGGCGGGAAGGCGTCCAGAGGCAACGCCACCACGAGAGACCTCCAACCGCTCGCCACCGGAGCGGCGGCGAGGGGCGCTTGGGGTTCGGTGATCGCATGGACGCCGCACATTCCCGTCACCGCCTCGCTGCTGCCGAACGGCAGGCTGCTGACCTTCGCCTCCAACCAGCGCACCACCTTCCCGAGCGGTCCGGAGTTCACCTACGCCGCCGTGTGGGACCCCGCCACCGGGCAGTTCACCGAGGTGAACAACAACCGCCATGACATGTTCTGCGGCGGCACCGCGCTGCTGCCGGACGGACGGCTCGTGGTCAACGGCGGACGCGCCACCACCCGGCTCTCCAGCATTTTCAACTGGCAGACCAACCAGTGGTCCGCCTTGCCCAACATGAACGACCCGCGCTGGTACAACCCCAGCGTGGCCCTGCCCGACGGCGGTGTGTTCACGGTCAGCGGCAGTGGCGGCTCGAACACCGCGGAGCTTTGGAACGAGGCCACCGGTTGGCGACGCCTGTCCGGCGTCGGTTGGTCCGCCGTCACCTCGCAGCCGGGCTACATCAACATCTGGCATCCCTTCCTGATGCTCGCGCCGAACGGGAACCTGTTCCACTTCGGCCCCACCGACCGGATGAACTGGGTGACCACCTCCGGCACCGGCTCGCTGACCTTTTCCGGCAACAACGTCCCGGGCAGCCACTACCCGAAGGAAGGCGCGTGGGCGATCTACGATGAAGGTCGTATCATGGTCGCGGGCGGCGGCGCGACCACCACTTCCGGCAGCGACTCGACCACCGGCACCAGCACCACCGCCAGTTACAAGGTGGACCTCCGCGGCAGCACTCCGGCCGTCGCGTCGATCACCCCGATGACGATCGCCCGGCAGTTCCACAACTCCGTCGTGCTGCCCAACGGCGAGGTGATGATCATCGGCGGCAACGGCGGCGTGAAATTCAGCGACGCCGCCTCGGTGCTCACGCCGGAAATCTGGAACCCGCAGACGGAGACCTGGCGCACCACCGCCAACCACGCCGTGCCGCGCAACTACCACTCGGTCGCCCTGCTGCTGCCCGACGGCCGCGTCTGGGCCGGCGGCGGCGGGCTCGGTGGGAACGCGGCGGACCACCGCGATGCGGAAATCTTCAGCCCGCCGATGCTCTACACCGCCGCAGGCGCGCTCGCCACCCGGCCGGTCATCTCCTCGATGCCCGCCAAGGTCGGCATCGGCACCCGCTTCACCGTGAACGCCACGCCGGGCCTGTCCCGCTTCACGATGATCCGCATCTCCGCGGTCACGCACTCGGTCAACACCGACCAGCGCTTCCTCGAGGCCGCGTTCAGCGAGACCTCGCCCGGCGTCTATCAGGTCGATGCCCACCCCAACGTCAACGTGCTGCTGCCCGGCTACTGGATGCTCTTCGGACTGAACTCTTCCGGCGTCCACTCGGTGTCGAAGATCTTCCAGGTGGATCCCGTCTATTCCGTCGCCCTCACCAATCCCGGCAACCGCACCGGCTACTCCGGCGAGGCGGTGTCGCTCACTCTAACAAGCCAGGCCCCGGCCGGCGCCGCGCTGGCATTCTCGGCAACCGGCCTGCCCGCCGGACTTTCGATCAACGCCACGACCGGTGCGATCACCGGCACCCCGACCGCCACCGGCACTTTCAATGTCACGGTCTCCGCCACCGACGGCATCACCAGTTCCAGCCAGACCTTCACCTGGACGCTTGCCCCGGTGACCCGCTCGCATCAGTTCGACAGCTTCCCGAACGCCACCGGCCTCACTTTGAACGGCAACGCTACGGTGACCTCGTCGCGCCTCCGACTCACGCCCGCCACCGCCACCCAGACCGGCAGTGCCTGGCTCACCCAGCCATTCCCGGTCCGTGCGAACACGTCCTTCGCCACCCGTTTCGTCTTCCGCCAGTCCGGCGCGGCCGATGGCGCGGACGGCTTCGCGTTCGTGGTGCAGGGGAACTCCGACACCGCCCTCGGTGCCGGCGGCGGTTCGCTCGGATACGGCGGGATCAATGCCAGCCTCGCCGTGGAGTTCGACAGCTTCACCGGCACCAACGATCCGAACGCCAACCACATCGCGGTTCTCACCAACGGAGCCGTCACCGCGCACCTCGCCACCCACACGCCTTCCTTCGACCTTGAGGACGGACTCGATCACACCGCGTGGGTCGAATACGACGGCGTGACCAACACGCTGCGCGTTTATCTTTCGCAGACGGTGACCCGGACCCGCCCGGCCAACCCGGTCATCACACTCGCCTCGCTCGATCTAACAGCCCTCGCCGGCCAGCAGGCGTGGTTCGGCTTCACCGGGGCCACCGGCGGCTCCTTCAACGCCCACGAGATCGTCGCCTGGGACATGGCGATGGACGCGAACAAGCTGCCCGGGCTTTCGCTGCCGCCGGTCGTCATGAATCCCGGCCCGCGGACTTCGGTCACCGGCAGCGCGGTCTCGCTGCAAGTCTCCGCCAGCGATCCGGAGAACGATCCGCTGACCTTCACCGCCTCGAATCTCCCGTCGGGCCTCGCGATCAGCGCGGGTGGACTTATCTCGGGAACCCCCACCGCCACCGGCACGCGGACCGTGACGGTCAGCGGCAGCGACGGCGTGAACCCGGAGGTCAACGTGTCCTTCGAGTGGACGGTGAACGCGCCCTTCCAGCTCACCCCGCTCGCCGCCGGCGCGGTCGGCAGCGGCACGTCGAAGAATTTCACCGCCACCTCCACCGGCGGCAACAACGTCCGCTTCAAGTGGAACTTCGGCGACGGCACGCCGGAGACCGCCTTCAGCAGCTCGACTTCCGCCAGCCATGTCTTCGCGAACCCCGGCCGCTACCTCGTCACGCTGACCGCCACCGACGACACCGGTCGCACTCTGACCTCGAGCTTCTATCAGGGCGTCTCCGCACCGCTCACCACCCGCGCTCCAAGTGCCTCCGCCAGTATCACCGTCGAGCGCCGGGCCGCCGGGAACCATCGCGTCTGGGTGGTCAATCCGGACGCCGACACCGTGGCCGTGCTCGATGCCGTAACCCGCGCGAAACTTGCCGAAATCCCGGTCGCCGCCTCGCCGCGCACGGTCGCCGTCGCTCCGGACGGACGCGTCTGGGTCGCCTGTGCCAAAGGGGCTGCGATTTCCATCGTCAATCCGTCGACTCTAACAATCGCCCAGACCCTGACGATGCCCCGCGGCTCGCGGCCCTTCGGCCTCGCCTTCGATCCCGCGGGAACCGCCGCTTGGCTGACGCTGGAATCCACCGGCCGGCTGCTCAGGCTGCACCCCGGCACCGGCGGGATCCTTGCCAACACCGCCGTCGGCCCGGATCCGCGGCACCTGTCCGTCAGCCACGATGGCGCGCGCGTGCTGGTCAGCCGCTTCATCACCCCGCTGCTGCCGGGTGAAAGCACTGCCGCCATCAACACCACCGGCCGCGGCGGCGAGATCGTGGTCGTCCACGGAGCCACCGCCGCGATCGACCGCACCGTGATCCTCCGCCACAGCGAGGCTCCGGACACCTCCATCTCCGGCCGCGGCATCCCGAACTACCTCGGCGCGCCGGTCATCACGCCGGACGGGCTTTCCGCCTGGATCCCGTCCAAGCAGGACAACATCAAGCGCGGCACGCTGCGCGACGGCCTGCCGCTGACCCATGACAGCGCCGTGCGGCCGATCGCTTCCCGTGTGAACCTGTCGGATCTAACAGAAGACTATCCGGCACGCATCGACTTCAACGACGCCGGCACGCCCACCGCGGTCTGCCACGATCCATCCGGCATCCTGACCTTCGTCGCGCTGGAAGGCAGCCGTGCCGTCGCCGTGGTGGACACCTGGAACCACGTCGAGATCACTCGTTTCGACGCCCGCCGCGCGCCGCAGGGGCTGGCGCTGTCGGCCGATGGCAACACGCTCTTCGTCCAGAACTTCATGGACCGCAGCGTGACCGCCCACGACGTCAGCGGCCTCCGCAACGGTGGCGTGAATCCGCCCACCTTGCTGGGCAACGTGTCCACCGTGGCCAGCGAGCCGCTCGCGCCGAACATCCTGCTCGGCAAGCAGCACTTCTACGACACCAAGGACAACCGGATCGCGCTCCAGGAATACATCTCGTGCGCTTCCTGCCACGACGACGCCGGCCACGACGGCCGCGTCTGGGACTTCACCGGCTTCGGCGAGGGACTGCGCAACACCATCGACCTCCGCGGCCGCGGCGGCGATGCCCACGGACCGCTGCACTGGTCGGCGAACTTCGACGAGATCCAGGACTTCGAGGGCCAGATCCGGGAGTTCGCCGGCGGCACCGGTCTGATCGCGTCGGGCTCGCCCCATCCGCCGCTCGGGACACCGAATGCCGGACGCTCGGCGGACCTCGATGCGCTCGCGGCGTATCTCGGCTTACTCGATGACTTCGCACCGAGTCCGGGCCGCACCTCCGCCGGAGGCCTGACAAATGCCGCGCTCCGCGGTCGGAATGTCTTCATCGCCGCGAACTGCGCGTCCTGCCATGGCGGCGATAATTTCTCCGACTCCGGCAGCGGACCTCTCCACAACATCGCCACCTTGAAAGCCGCGTCCGGCAAGCGTCTGAACGGTTTGCTCGACGGCCTCGACACGCCGACCCTGCGCGGCTTGTCCAATGGGGCGCCGTTCCTGCACGACGGCTCCGCGGCGACCCTGGGCGATGCCGTGATGGCCCATGCGGGAGTCACTCTAACCGGTGGCGAACTGGCGGATCTGGTGAGTTATCTGGACCAGATCGAGGACTCGGAAGCGACGGCCCCGGCACCCGGTGCGCCGCAGATCACCAGCTTCACCGCTTCCTCCCAGACCATCGCCAGCGGCGGGTCGGCCACGCTTTCGTGGACCGTCGGAAATGGCGGTACTCCCTTGACCGCGCTCACCTTGAACGGGGCCCCGGTGACGGGAGATTCGGTCGCCGTGAGTCCGACAGCGACCACGACCTACACGCTGGTAGCGACGAATGTTGTCTCCTCGGTCAACGCCACCGTGACCATCACCGTCGAGGCTCCTCCCGCGGGACCGAGTTATGCCGAGTGGGTCGCGGCCTTCGGGGCGAGCGGCAACGTGGCCGCGGATGCCGATGGCGATTCGTATCCGGAGGGCCTCGAGTATGCGCTCGGCCTGCATCCGGCGAACGGCTCGGCGAACCTTTCGACCGTGCCCGGTGCCAACCCGGCGATCTCCCGAGCCATCCGGATGGAGCGCTCCGTCGCGGCGGCCGGCGACCGGCGCTACGATCTGGTCTTCACCCGGCCGAAGGCGGTGCCGTCGTCGGCGAGCTACTGGCTGGAGATGTCGGGCGACCTCGAGAACTGGTCGATCATCGCGGATCTCAACGGAAGCGGTGCCACCGATGCCGCCGACGTGCTCGACATCATCGTCACAGACCTCGGTGACGGCACCGAGGAAGTCCGCGCCGGTCTGCGGCTCTTCGAGACCGCTTACCTGCGGCTGCTTCTTTTCCTTCCCGGCGGCGAGGTGAGGTCCGCGCCCTTCGGATGGATCAAGCGGCCGCTGCACCGCGAGTACAACCTGATCGCTCCTCCTTTCGCGAGGGAGGCGCTGTCCGGTGGAAACTTCACGGTGGCTGACGGCGGGATCGCCGATGCGGCGGCGAGCTGGACCGCGAACCAATGGGCCGGCTACGAAGCGCAGATCGTCAGCGGTGCCGCCGCCGGGCTGATGGTGGAGATCACCGGTAACAGCGCGAACCAGCTCGCCTTCGGCAAGGCTTCCGCGCCGGTCCAGCAGTTGCTCGCGACGGCGGGGTCCGGAAGATATGTCATCCGCCAGGCCCACACCCTGGGCAGCCTGTTCGGCGAGCACAACGAGGTGGTGCTGCTGCCGGGCGAACCCGCGGGCGGCGACATCGTGTCCTTCCTGAATCCCGACAGCTCCTTCGCCGACTACTACTACCGCTCCTCCGGCCTCGGCGGTCGGGGCTGGCGCGGCGTGGCGGATCCCTTCGCGGACGAATCGTCGCGGAGGCTGCCCACCGGCGAAGGCTTCTTCCTGTTCCGCCCGGTCGACATCTACGCGGACCTCTTTTTCCACGGCGAGGTCATCCTCGGCCGCCGCGTCGCGCCGGTGAAATCCGGGATCAGCATGCCCGGGATGTGGACGCCAAAGGACGACGGCACCCTGGCCACCGCGGGACTGGAGCCCTTCTTCCTGGTCACTCCGAACGGCTACAACGACAGCAATCTCTATCTTGAGATGAACTTCGGCGGCCTCTACGGTCACTATCTCAAGGATGCGACGAACCCCGGCGGCACCGGCTGGCGCTGGGTCTTCGACGACTTCCTCGACCAGGGCGGCCGGACCTTCGATCCGGGCACCTGCTGGCTGCTGTTCCGCTTCGGCGAAGAGGGGCTGTGGACCCGCGAGCAACCCTTCCGCTACAACCCGTGAGCCGCCTGCTTTCCCTGCTCCTGCTGCTGGCCCTCGGCCCCCTTTGCCGGGCGGTTCCGGTGTCGCTGGTTTTCAGCGCGCAGTCATCGGGCGGCGGGCTGGGGGATGCGTCCGGAAACGAATTGCCTGCGGGTAGCCGGGTGCTGGCGGGGAGCTTCGACCTCACCCCGGCGCAGGTCAGCGCCGCCGCCACGGACCAGTTCACGCTGTTCGCCGCTTTCCGCAGTTACGGCAGCGCGGTCATCGGAACCTTCAACGGGACGCCGCAGAACGTCTCCGGCGGCTTCTCGGCGCAGGTGACCGTCGATTCCGCGGTGGCAGGCGGAAAGCGGATCTACCTGTGGGCCTTCAACGCCGCGTCGCCCGGCGCGGCGACCGAGCACGTGCTGCTGTCATCTCCGGCTTGGGTCATGCCGGGCTTTGGTTCCTTGACCTGCGAAGTCTCGCAAGTTCCGGCGGCGGACCCGGCGGCGGTGTTCATCGCGACCCGCGCTACCGGGGTGACTTCACCGACGCTCGGCGGGCTGCTGAACCGCGCCGTGCCCTTGGCCCATCCCGACGATTCCGACCACGACGGTGACGGCGTGCCGGCCCTGATCGAGTGGGCGACCGGCAGCGACCCGGCGGTCGCGGGCCCGCCGCCGCTGGTCTATCAGAACGGCTCGCTGAGCTTCCCCCGCCGCAATGGATCGGCGGGGAGCACCACCGATTTCACGACGGCCACGCTCCGATATGTGGTCCAGACCTCGGAGGATCTGGGCGATTGGGAGACCTTCAATGCTGCCGTGGTCGGCTCCAGTTCCATCGCGCCCGGAGCGTCAGGCATGGAGCTTCTCACGCTGAATTTCCCCGCCGGTCAGGGTCCGGCCCGTTTCTGGCGCCTGCTTGTGACCCGCCGGTGACGCCGGCGGTCCATGCCGCGCGGAATCCGATTGAGAAGCCGATCAATCCTGACCAAGTTCGTCGGTCCCTTCGCTTGTTGGAGTGTTGCAGTCGCAGCCTTTCTACGAGCTGGCAGAACCCAGACCATCCACGATCCGCGTGAACCCCAAGCTGCTGCTGCTGTTGAACCTGGCACTGACCGCATTCCGGGCGGACGGCCAGGCATCGAATGGCGCGTGGGTCTATCCGTCCGCGACGGGAAACCTGCTCTACCAACTCGACGAACGGGGGCAGCGGATCGCGGATTTTTCCCAGTGCGGGTATCGGGGCGGCACCGAGCCCTTGCCGGATGTCACGGCACTCATCCCGCAGAGCCGCTGGGTGACGGTGAACCCCGGCAGCGGGGACGACACGGCTTTGATCCAGGCGGCGATCGATTCCACGGAAGCCCTGTCGCCGGATGCGAACGGATGGCGCGGCGTCGTCCTCCTGAAAGCGGGCGAATATCAACTGGCCACGACCCTCACCATCAATGCCAGCGGCGTGGTGTTGAAGGGAGAGGGGGATTCCGCCACCACCGGCACGCGTCTGCGGGCGACCGATCCACGGCAATACAACCTCATCTCCGTGACGGGCTCCGGCAGCCGCAGCACCGTGGCCAACACGACGCGCAACCTCACGCAAAAGCTCGTGCCTGCCGGTGCGCGGACCTTCGAGGTGGACAGCACCGGCGGCCTCGCCGTGGGACACACGGTCATCGTGAAGCGGCCGAGCACGGCGAACTGGATCGCCGACATCGACATGGACCAACTCGGGCCCGCGCCGGTGGTGCCGTGGGCCCCCGGATCCAAGGACCTCCTGTTCGACCGGGTGATCACGCGCATCGAGGGCAACCGGATCACCGTGGACGTGCCACTACCCCAGACCTTCGAGTCGGTCTATGGCGGTGGTCAAATCTGGCGCTACACCTGGACCGGGCGCATCCAACAGGTTGGCATCGAAGACCTCTACGGCTTCTCGGACTATGCAAGTTCGACCGACGAGGCGCACGCTTGGAAATGCATCCAGATCAGCAATGCCCAGCACGTCTGGGTGCGGAACATCACCGCGCAGTATTTCGGCTATGCCGCAGTGAGTGTGGGGGATGGCGCGAAGTGGCTGACGGTGGCGGACTCGCAATGCCTCGATCCCATTTCGCAAATCACCGGTGGTCGTCGCTACTCCTTCAACAACGACGGCGCGGAATGCACCTTGTTCGTCAACAACTACGCCCGCAAAGGCCGGCACGATTTCGTGTTCGGGGCCACGGTGCCGGGGCCGAACGCGTTCGTGCACTGCACGGCGGACACGGCATACAGCGACACCGGGCCGCACCACCGCTGGTCGGTCGGGGGGCTGTTCGACCTGGTGAACGTCAACGGCAACCAGATCAACGTGCGGAACCGCGGCAACTCGGGCACCGGCCACGGCTGGGCGGGTGCCTACATGGCGGTGTGGAATTGCAAGGCGAGCAGCTTCAGCGTGCGGAATCCGCCCACCGCACGCAACTGGCTGGTCGGTTCCATCGGCACGATTGCCAGCTCCAGCGGATTCTCCGTCGGGGCCGATCCGGCGGGTACCTATGACAGCAGCGGTCCCGCGGGCACCGGCGAGGCCGTGCACCCGCGCAGCCTTTATTACGGTCAACTCCAGCAGCGGATGAAGTGGCCGGGCTCGGAGTTCCGCGAGGTGTGGCTGGGGGATGTGGACCAACATTCCAGCACCGGCGGCACCGGCGAGACGGTGAACTGCGATGCGGTCTGGCTGGCCGAAGTGGAAGCCCTCGGCGCGCCGCCTGCGGACTCGATGTTCGATCTCCTCGCCGGCAATCGCCACACCGCCTGCACGCTGGATTTCTCGCTCGATCCCGGCGAGACCGTCGTCGCGGCATCCCTCACGGTCAGCCTGCGCGGCATCGGCAGCGCCGCCTCCGACAGCATCTGGTTGGACACCACGGCCAGTCCCCGGACTTACGCCAGCCTCGGCTGGACGCCTGTTTCCACCACCGCGCCGACCGTGCGCACCATGGAGGTGTCGCCCGCCTTGCTGGCGGATGGCCGGCTGAATCTTGCTTTCGGCAGCAACACCGCGGTGGACTTCGCGGTGCTGCACTTGCAGGTGCAGAAGGGGCAGCCCGCCACCCAAACCATCGTCCTCGACCCGGTGGCCGATGCCCATGTCACGGGCGGAGCGAACGCCGGCACCAACTACGGAACGAATCCGGCCTTGGTCACGAAGGACGACACGAACCCCGATTTCGACCGGGAGACCTTTCTCCGCTGGGATCTCAGCGGGGTGAGCGGGAGAATCGTCGATGCCAAGGTGAGGCTTGCCGGAATCACGGTCGGGCAGGCCGGCAACGAGAGTTGCGCGACCTTCGTCGACGACGACAGCTGGGGTGAAACCGCGATCAACTTCACCAACAAGCCCGCTGCCGGCAAGCTCTTCGCCCAGTGGTTGCCGGTCGCCGGGCAAGCGGTGGAGTTCACCGTCACCCCGCAGGTCGTGGACACGATGCGCGGCGATGACCTGATGTCGCTCTCGATTCTCTCCACCGGCGCTTACGGCGCGGGTGGCATCGTCAACTACGCTTCGCGGGAGAACCCGACCCTTGAAAATCGTCCGCAGCTCATCCTGACCATCGAAACCGCCATCCCCACCATCAGCGACGTGGCGGATCAGACCGTGAGCGAAGACACCACAACCGCTGCCCTGCCGGTGACCATCGGAGGCGACTTGCCGCAGACGCTCAGCGGGACTTCGAGCAACACGGCTCTGGTGCCGAATGCCAACATCGTCTTCGGCGGCAGCGGCGCGAACCGTACCGTCACGGTCACCCCCGCGGCGCATCAAAGCGGCACCGCGACCATCACCCTGACCACCAGCAACGGCGCGCTTTCCGCGACGGATATCTTCACGCTCACGGTGACCGGCGTGAACGACGCCGCGATCAAGACCGCCACGGGCAGCGCGCTCCATCTCGCCGGCGCCTGGGCCGACAACTTCGTGCCGGTGAATCCCGACACGGCGACGTGGAATGCCAGTTCGCTCGCCGGCGCGATGACGCTGGGAGCGAATCTGAATTGGGCCGGCCTCATCGTGAACGATCCCGCCGCCGCGCTCACCTTCAACGGCACCCAAACGCTCACGATCGGTAGTGGGGGCATCGACATGTCGGCCGCCGCCGTGAACCTCACGCTCAATCATCCGGTGGTTCTCGGGGAGAACCAAACATGGAATGTCGGCGCAAACCGCACCCTCGCTGCCAACGGTCCGGTTTCGGGCCCGGGGAACCTCACCAAAGCCGGCGCGGGCACGCTGACCCTTTCCGGTCTCAGCACCGCCGCCGCGAGCAACCACGCCGGCACCACTCTCCTTGGCGGGGGAACTCTCGCCATTTCCGCCAACGATCCCGCCTTCACGGGTGGTCTGACCTTCGGCACCGCGAACTCCAGTGCGGCGTTGGGAACCCTGGATCTCGGCACTTCCAGCGCCAGCTACGCGGGCACGGCCATCGTGCGGACCAACAACGTCGCCGCCAACACGGTCATGATCGGCAATGCCAGAACCCTCACCCTCGGCGGGGGGCTGACCCTGGGCTACGATGCCGCGGGGGGCTCGGGGGCGACGGATTCAAAACTGGTCGTCACCGGCGGTGGAAGCCTGGCGGTGAACGGCGCGACGATCCAGGTCAGCGTGAACCAGGCGGCGCAGAATGCCGGCTATTCCAGCAGGGGGACGCTCGACGTGAGCGCGCTGGCGGCCTTTGGCACGAACGTCACCCAGTTCAATATCGGCGTGGGGAGCACCACGACCGGGGTGGGTAATGTCATCCTCTCCAATACCGCCAACGCGATCCTCGCAACGACCCTCACGGTCGGGAACTCCGGTGGCAACAATGGCAACGGCACCAGCACGCTCACCTTGGGAACCGGAACCAATGGCATTCAGGCGGACAGCATCGAGATCGGCAAGGGCAAGGGAAGCAGCCCGGGCGTGGTGAGATTCGTCAGCCAGGCACCCGGCAGCCCGGGGACGGTGACCATCTCCAACAAGACGGGAGCCGGTGCCGCCAACATCACCCTGGCCAACGTCAATGGCGTGGGGACCGCCGCAGGTGCGGTCGGCACCCTGGACCTGCGCGGCCATTTCGCGACGGTGAATGCCGGAACGCTGCTGGTTTCGAGGAACAACGGTGCCAGCGGGACCGCCGCTTCCAGCACCAATGGAACGGTCCACTTCAACGCGGGAACCTTCACCGTGGGCACATTGAACATGGCTCAGAAGACCGCGGCGGCGACCGGAACGGCGACCGGCACCCTGAACGTCGGCGGCGGGGCCTTTACGGTGAACACGGCATTCACGCTCGGATCGCAGACGGGAAGCGGAGCCGCGGTGGCCACCCTGAACCTCACCGGGGGCACCTTCACTTCGAATGCCGACATCACCCAGGGCGGTGGCACCACCACATCGATCATCAACCTCGATGGCGCACCTGAAAGCACCACCATGGATCTGACTGGCAAGGCCATCGGGACTCTCGCCAACCCGATTAACTTCAACGTCAAACAAGGCACGCTGCAGAACGTCGCCGGCATCAACGGCACCGGCGGCCTGGTCAAGACCACCGCAGGCACGCTGGTGCTTGCCGGGACCAACACCTACAGCGGGGCCACCCTCGTCAGCGATGGCACGCTCGCCCTCGGCGGCAGCCTCGCCGGTGCCGTCACCGTCAACGCCGGCACCTTCGCCCCGCGCGGGCTGCCCGCCGTCGCCGGAGCCCTCACGGTGAATGCCGGCGGTACCTTCCAGGCCCGCATCAACGGCGGCACCGCCGGAACGGAATACGACCAGCTCGCCGCAGGGGGTGACGTGACACTGGGAGGGCCGCTCGATCTCGTCGCCGGCCCGGGGCTCGCCGCGGGCACCAGTTTCGTGATCCTGAACAAGACCAGCGCCGGAGCCATCGGCGGCATCTTCACCGGCAAGCCGGAAGGAAGCGTCTTCACCGACGACGGTTATCTTTGGGTCATCAGTTATCTCGGCGGCGACGGCAACGATGTCGTCGTCACCTCGGCCACGGCCGCCCAATCCTGGCGCTTCACCCACTTCGGCACCGTCGCGAACAGCGGCAATGCGGCGGATACCTTCGACGCCAACGGCGATGGCGAGGTCAACCTGCTCGAGTTTGCCAGTGGCCAGAATCCCCACGCCGCCAGCCGGGTCGTGCTCTCCGCCCTCCGCACCGCCGGCAGCTTGGAGGTCACCTACACCCGCAGCAAGGAGGCGCTCGAAGACGGGGTGACCTTCGAGGTCGAGTGGAGCGACACGCTTGCTCCGGATTCCTGGTCCGACGCCGGCGTCACGGAATCGATCCTCACCGACAACGGCACCTTGCAATCGGTGAAGGCCACGATTCCCACCTCAGCGGTCGTTCCGAGGCGCTTCGTCCGTCTCAATGTCGCGTCGCCCTGACTCCCGCGAGGCGTCGGGACAGCCGCCGGACTCCTGCCGGTGACAAGGGTTCACCCTTGTTTTTTCACAGAGGAATGCTTTGTGAATGCGCGAGTTGTCCGTTATTCTACCGCCCCTTGCGCATGTCTGAAATCCCAACATCGTCCAGGAAACCGCGCGCCTCGCAGATGGTGCTGCTGTTCGCGGCTCTGGTCATCGGGGTGGCCGGACTGAAGGCGGCACAGAACTTTTTCGTGCCGGTGCTGCTGGCCTTCTTCATCGCGACCGTGAGCTATCCGATCATGGACTGGCTCCGCCGGCACGGGGTGCCGCGGGTGATCGCGATGCTGCTGACGGTGCTGGTGGACTTCGCTTTCCTCGCGGGAGTGGTGGTGCTGGGGATCACGATTTTCGGCGACCTCCAGCGGAAGTGGGACACCGAATACTACGACCTCACCCAGGTGAAGGTGCGGGAGGCCTCGGCCGGGTTGGCGGCGCAGTTGAGCGAGTGGGGGGTCGAGGACGCGGGTCAGAAAATGCAGGACGCCGTCAACAAGAATCTGGCCGAGTTGCGCGACATCGACTTCGCGAAAGTCTGGAACCTCGGAACCGGGGTGGTCGGTCGGGTGCTTTCGTTCTTCAGCACCTCGGTCGTGGTGATCATCCTGACGGTCTTCATGCTTTTGGAGGCTCGGATGTTCGGGCGGCGATTCAAAGCGATCTGCGAGGCGCGGGGACCGAACATCGAGCGCCTGCTCAGCGCGACCAAGGACACCCAGCGTTATCTCGGCATCAAGACGGCGGTGAGCTTGGTAACGGGCTTGTTGGCCGGCATCCTTTGCTGGGCGGTGGGGCTCGATTTCTTCTTGTTCTGGGGGATCCTCGCTTACGCGCTGAACTACATCCCGGTGGTCGGATCCATCCTTGCCGGCCTGGCACCGACCGTGCTGGCCTTGCTGCTGAAGGGGCCGGCGGACGCGCTGGTGGTCGGCGGCGGCTATTTCCTGATCAACACCTTCCTCGGCAATTTCCTCGAGCCGATGCTGATGGGCCGCCGCTTCGGGCTGTCCACGCTGGTGGTGGTTCTATCGGTGATGTTCTGGGGCTGGCTCTGGGGCCCCATCGGCAT
This sequence comes from Haloferula sp., assembly GCA_044372775.1. Lineage (GTDB taxonomy): Bacteria > Verrucomicrobiota > Verrucomicrobiia > Verrucomicrobiales > Akkermansiaceae > Haloferula. Next base: position 62,571 of record JBIPNO010000014.1, on the reverse strand, counting down.
GCTGATGGCGGTGCCACTGACCATGATGGTCAAGGTGGTGCTCGACAACAACCAGGAGTTCCGGTGGATCGGGGTGGCGATCGGGCAGGACGCCCAGCGACCGTCGGAAGAGGCGCGGATCATCAAGGAAGGCGCGGCGGTGAAACCGGAAGTGGCGGCGGATGCGCCTGGTGCCTGAGGTGGATTTTTCCGCGGCCGGGCATTGCATCCGCCGCGCCCCTGCCGATCCTCCGGTCCGCCCATGACCCGCTTCCAAAAGTATGCCACGGCCGCGCTCGTTGCGGTGATCGTCTTGATTTTCGTGGGGGCGATCGTGCGGGTCAGCGGGGCCGGGATGGGTTGCCCGGACTGGCCGAAGTGCTGGGGCCGCTGGGTACCGCCGACGAAAGTGGAGCAGGTGGATGTTTCCACGCTGCCTTTCGACAAGTTCGAGCGGGCGGCCAAGCGCTACGGGCGGGATCCGTCCACGGTGACGGCGGAGCACGTGCTGGAGAGCTTCAATCCGGTGCACACCTGGACCGAATACATCAACCGGCTGACTTCGCTGCCGGTTGGGTTTTTCTCGGTGGCCACCCTGGTGCTGGCGCTGTTGACCCAGCGGGGAAGGCCCTGGGTGCGGACCGCGGCGACGCTTTCGGTGCTGCTGGTCGGGGTGAACGCGTGGATGGGAAAGGAAGTGGTCTCAAGCGATCTGGAACCGGGGGTGCTGACCATCCACATGGCGTTGGCGATGCTGCTGATCGTCCCCCAGAGCTTCGCCGTTTGGCGGGGCTGCGAGCGGCCGTGGTCGATCCCCGGCGATGATGCGGGACGGCGGCGCTTGCGGGTGATCATCGGCGTTCTCCTGCTCCTGATTTTCGTGGAAGGCATGCTGGGAACCCGGATCCGGGAGCTGAACACGGAACTGGCGAAGACGCATCCGGGAGACGGCCGCGCGGAATGGATCGGCATCCTGGAACAGACCGGCAGCTACCTGGTCCACCGCAGCTTTTCCTGGGTGATCCTCGCTTCTTCGCTGTGGGCTTGGTATCTGGTCCGCCGCAACGGTGCCGCCGGGAGGGTGGCGAACGGCGTGCTCGGGGTGATCCTCGCGCAGATGGTCCTGGGGCTGATCATGGCCCAGGTGGAGATTCATCCGGTGGTGCAAGTGCTGCACCTGGGGCTGTCGGGGATCCTGCTGGCGCTGACGACCGTTTGGTTCTGCGGGACGTGGCGGATCGAGGGGAGGTAAGGTGGAGTGCTGCGGTAGGACCTGCCCTGTCCCGCACTTTCAGCGCGACGAACGGGCTTCGCCGGAACCGGGGGCTGCGCGTTGCTTGCCCCGGGCGATCTTGTTTTGTCCCTTCAGGACATTGAACCGAATTCACTCATATTGTGGGTAACGGGCAGGTCATGCCATCGCACTCCAGTCAGACTTCCAGCAACTCGGCAGCGGATTCGACGGCCATCCCGTGCGCCTCGCCGACCGGCGCGCAGGTCAACTTGCCGCCGGTGCAATTCACCGCGCCAACCATTTCCTTGCGGACCCGGCAGGCCCCGGCGACGCCTTGGTCCGCAAGCAGGGTGATCCAGCGCTGGGTCACGTTGTTGAGGGCCTGGGTGGCGGTGCGGGCGTAAGCACCGGGCATGTTGGCCACGCAGTAGTGGATGACGTCTTCCTCGACATAAGTCGGGGCCTGGTGGGTGGTCGGGCGGGTGGTCTCGGCACAGCCGCCCTGGTCGACGGCAATGTCGACGAAGACGCTGCCGGGCTGCATCAGCTTGAGCATGTCGCGGGTGATCAGCTTCGGCGCGCGGGCTCCGGGGACGAGGACCGCGCCGATGACCAGATCGACGCGCGGCAGCAGTTCAGCGAGGTTGGCCTCGCTGGAATAGACGGTGTGGGTGCCGCTCATGGTGATGTCGAGAAAGCGCATGCGCTCGAAGTCGACTTCCAGGATGGTGACATCCGCGCCGATGCCGGTCGCGACGCGTGCGGCGTTCACTCCCGCAGTACCGCCGCCGATGACGACCACACGGCCTGGCGCCACGCCGGGGACGCCGCCGAGCAGGGTGCCGCGGCCGCCATTGTGCTTGGCGAGGTGATAGGAGCCCACGATGGAGGACATGCGGCCGGCGATCTCGCTCATCGGCTCTAACAAGGGGAGCCGGTGGTTCACTTCCAGCGTCTCGTAGGCGAGGGCGGTGCAGCCGCTGGCGCCCAGGGACTCGGTGAGGGCTTTCCCGGCGGCGAGGTGGAGGTAGGTGAAAAGGATGTGGTGCGGTTGCAGTCGGGCGATTTCATCCGGCTGCGGTTCCTTCACCTTCACGATCAGCTCCGCGGCGGCGAAGACGGAATCCGCGTCCGGCAGGATCTCGGCGCCCATGGCGAGGTAGGCCTCGTCGCTGTAGCTGGATCCGGTACCGGCGCCGGCCTCGATGAAGACCCGGTGGCCGCGTTTCACGAGCTCCCCGGCGGAGGTCGGGATCATGGCGACGCGGTGCTCCTGGGCTTTGATTTCCTTCGGGATGCCGATGTTCATGGGGAAAGGCTACGCTTGGAAAGCCGTCGGGTCTTGTCCGGGATCGCGGTCGGGGACGGCGGATGCGGACAAAAGCCAAGGGGGCTGCGGGCAAGGCTTGATGGGCCGGACAGCATGACGGAGAGAGGTGCCATGAAAGTAACGATCATCGGTCCCGGCAAAGTCGGGATGGTCCTGGCCTACACGCTGATGCTGCGGGGCGTGGCGCGGGAGATCGTGCTGGTGGGATCGGACCGCCTGAAGGCGGAGGGCGAGGCGCTCGACCTGACCCACGCACAGGCTTTCCAGCAGATCCCGGTGAAAGTGCGGGCGGGGGAGATCGAGGACGCGGCGGGCAGCGAGGTGGTGGCGGTCTGCGCCTCGGTGCCGATGCCTTCCGGCCTGCTGTCGCGCAACGCGCTGGCGCAGGGCAATGCCGACCTGATGAAGAAGCTGCTGCCGCGGGTGGCGGCGGTCGCTCCGGAGGCGAAACTGGTGATGGTCACCAATCCGGTCGACGTGCTGACCTGGCAGGCGCTGGAGCTGACCGGCTTTCCGCGCGAGCGGGTGATGGGGACCGGAACACTTGTCGATTCGGTGAGGTTCCGCGAGCTGCTGTCGGCGATGCTGCACATCCATCCCGACGACCTGCGGGCCTACATCCTCGGCGAGCACGGCGAGCACCAGTTCCCGGCGATGAGCGTGGCGCAGGCGGGCGGGGAAAGGATCGACGACACCCCGGAGCGCCGCGCCCTGTGCGAACGGGCGAAGCATTTCGGGATCGAGGTGTTCCAGAAGAAGGGCAACACCTGCTACGCGATCGGCCAGGCGGCGGCGTATATCATCGAGGCAATCTTGTTAGATGAAAAGCGGACCGTGCCGCTGAGCGTGAAGATCGACGGCTATCTCGGCGTGAGCGGCGTGTGCCTGAGCGTGCCGGTGGTGGTGGGACGGCGCGGGGTGGAGCGGTATCTGCATCCGGATTTGAACGCGGAGGAAGCGGCGCGGTTCCGCGCCGCGGCGGAGGCGGTGAAGACGGTGATCGCCGGTTTGGAGTAAGGAGCCACGACACTCTTGTCGTGAGCCGGGGCGACAGGAGTGTCGCCCCTCCTTCCGGGATCTCGCGTCCTTCGAGAATCGCGAGGGAGAAGGGATCGCCCGCCGCGGCGAATTCGCGGAGGTGGTTCATGGCGAGGTCCCGGACTTCGGGGGCTGAATCCGGGACTACTTACCACGTTGGGCGCAGCCCTCAGGGTTGTGGAAAACCCTCGAAACCGGCTCACCAGTCGTGAGTATCGGCAGGCCGGTGCTCCGGGTCCTGGCAGGGGGCTGCGAGGGTGTCGGGTTCCGGGATGATCGGGGAATAGGTGTAAGCGGACTCGCCGTGGACGGGGCAGGCGGGCTTGGTTTCGATGAATTGGCCGGGGCCGATGATCTTGGACCAGTCGAGGGGATCGCCGGGTTTGAGGGATTCCATCCTTTGATGGGCTCGAACGGCTTGCTGGAGATTCCGCTGGTGCAGAAGGCAGGCCGGACTGTCGCTGGAACGGTGGTAGAGAGACGGTTGCGTTCAGAGCAAAGCAACCACGAACAAGACGCAGCTCGAGGCGATCCAGAACACAACCTGGCGGCGCGTGACGATGGCCTGCGAATGGGTGGACATTTCTCGCGGAAGTAATGGAGGGGGGAGACTCTTGTCCCCCCTCCTGACCCGTTCGGGGCGACAGGAGTCTCGCCCCTCCTCACGCCACCACAAACCCCGCGGCTTGCTCCTGCGTCAGCTCGATGAACTGCCAGGGCAAGCCGTGCACGTTCAGGTCCGCCATGAAGCCGTCGGGATCGTACTGCTCCATGTTCCAGACGCCCGGCTTGCGCCACTTGCCTTCGAGCATCTGCTTGGCCCCGATCATCGCCGGGACTCCGGTGGTGTAGGAGATCGCCTGGCTGCCGACTTCGGCGAAGCAGGCCTCGTGGTCGCAGATGTTGTAGATGTAGATCGCCTTGGCCTTGCCGTCCTTCACACCGGTGATGACGTTGCCGATGCAGGTCCTGCCCTTGGTCGTCACGCCGAGGTCGCCGGGGTTCGGCAGGACGGCCTTGAGGAACTGGAGGGGAATGATTTCCACGCCCTGATAGACGACCGGGTCGATGCGGGTCATGCCGACGTTCTGCAGGACCTCGAGGTGCTTCAGGTAGTTCGGCGAGAAGCTCATCCAGAACTGCGCGCGCTTGATGGTCGGGATGTGCTTCACCAGCGACTCCAGTTCCTCGTGGTACATCCGGTAGATCTCGTAGGTGCCGACGCCGTCCGGGCAGGTGAAGGGCTGGTGCTTCGACATCGGGGCGGTCTCGACGAAAGCGCCGTCCTCGAAGTGGCGGCACTCGGCGGTGACCTCGCGGATGTTGATCTCCGGGTTGAAATTGGTGGCGAAGGCGTGGCCGTGGTTGCCGCCGTTGACGTCGATGATGTCGAGCGTGTGGATCTCGTCGAAGTGGTGCTTGAGCGCCCAGGCGGTGAAGACGTTGGTCACGCCGGGATCGAAGCCGGAGCCGAGCAGGGCGGAGCGGCCGGCTTTGAGCCAGGTCTCGTGGAGATCCCACTGCCAGGAGTATTCGAACTTCGCGACGTCCTTCGGCTCGTAGTTCGCGGTGTCGAGGTAATCGACGCCGGCATCGAGGCAGGCCTGCATGATCGTCAGGTCCTGGTAGGGCAGGGCGACGTTGATGACCAGGGTCGCGCCGGTCTTGCGGATCAGTTCGGCGGTCTGGACCGGATCGTCGGCATCGACCTGGGCGGTGGCGATCTCGCGGCCGGTGCGCTTTTTGACCTCGGCGGCGATGGCGTCGCACTTCGAGACGGTGCGGGAGGCCAGGGTGATCTCGCCGAAGACCTCGGGGACCATGGCGCATTTGTGGGCGACGACGCTGCCGACTCCGCCGGCTCCGATGAGAAGGACCTTGTTCATGGGGATGGTGGCCGAAGGGGTGGGGGAAAGCGGCCCGGGGTGCAAGGAATTCCCGTTGAGTCTGGAATGCTGGCTTTCGAACCTGCTTGAGGATACGGAAGCCAAACAAGGTTCGGGGCAGGGGATTTGACCGCGAAAATGCGCGAAAGGTCGCTAAATTTGGAACAGCCCAAAGACCCTTTGATTCCCTGCATTTCAGATTTCGCGTCCATTCGCGTTCTTTTGCGGTTAAAAATCCGGAAAACGGGGACAATGAGGGGCGGAATTTCCCGACAACTTTTGAGTCGCACGGGTTTTCCTCTCGCGTAAGGCTTCCTTCGTAACCCTACCGATTCACTCATGAAACTCCATCGCTCCATCCGCCGCCGTGTCGCCGCAGGCTTCACCCTGCTTGAAATGGTCATCGTCCTCGGAATCATCGCCGTGCTGCTCGGCGGCTCGATCGCCTTGATCGGCGGGGTGGGCGAGGGCGCCAAGATCCAGCGGGTCAAGTCCGACTTCCAGTCGCTCAGCTCCGCGCTGCAGACCTACAAGATCAACGCGGGCAACTTCCCGACCACCCAGCAGGGCCTCAAGGCGCTGGTGGACAAGCCGACCAGCGCGCCGAAGCCGGACGACTGGGTCCGGATCGCCGACAAGGTGCCGACCGACCCGTGGAAGAACGAATACGGCTACAAGTTCCCGGGCAGCAAGGACCCGTCCAAGTTCGAACTGATCAGCAAGGGCCCGGACGGAATCGAGGGAAACGAAGATGACCGGAGCAGCCAAAGCACGGGCGACTAAGCCCTCCGCAGCGGGATTCACGCTGCTGGAAGTCATCGTCGTGATGGTCCTCATCGCGGTGCTGACCGGCGGGGCGATCACCGTGATGGTCTCCTCCAGCAGCGAGCGCGCGCTAAAGAATTCATCCGGCGAGATCGAGGCGCTCGCCAAGCGGGCCCGCACCGTCGCGGCGCTCCAGCAGCGGCCGTATGCCCTGGAATTCTTCGAAAACCGCGTGAGCCTGATGCCTCTGGCCGAGGCGGTGATCGAGCCGGGTGAGCGCGAAAAGGCCGCCGCCTTTCTCGAAGCGGCCGGCGGTGACAACGGCACGGTCCACGCGAGCTGGGCGACCGATGGCGACATGCGCCTGCTGGTCCGCCGCTGGGCCAGCGACACCTGGTATCCGATCGATTCGAAATCCCGGCAGGTCTGGCGTTTCGATCCCGAAGGCTTCAGCGAGCCGATCGGGGTCCGGATCGAGACCGGCGACAGTTGGATGGAAATGGAATTCCACCCGCTGACCGCCAGCATCCGCTACAGCTCCAAGGAAGTTTACTGACGTCCCATGAGATTTTCACCCCATCGTCCGACACGGCGCCTCCGGAAGGGATTCCTTCTGATGGAGGTCCTGCTGGCCTTGGGCGTGTTCGGGATCGCGGCCACCGGCTTCGCCGTGGCGCTCCATCGCACGGCGGAACTCGCGTCGACCGCCCAGCGCAAGCTGAAGATGACCCGCTTGTTGGAGAGCGCGCTGGCCGAGGCGATGTCCTACCCGGTGCTGGAAGAGGGCTCGACCTCGGTCGCGGTCGATGAGATGTCCGACGAAGGGCTGGAGATCACCACCACTGTCGAACTGCTGCCGGAAATGGAGAACGAGGACGGCCAGCTTTTGCAGGAGATGTATCGGATCGAGGTGGTGGCCACCTGGTTCGCAAACGCGACGCAACAGGAGCAGTCGGCCGAAACCTGGCGCTACTCTCGACTTTACCAGCCCCAATGAAGACGCCGCTCCAACCCCGCGTCCGGCGCAACGGCTTCACCCTGCTGGAGCTGGTGCTCGCCATGCTGGTGCTCGCGCTGCTGGTCGGGATGATTTTCGGGTCCGCCACCGCGAACATCGAGCTCAGCAACACCGTCATCCGGAAGCAGAACGAGGAGAGCGCCAAGAACGCCTTCTTCACGCTGCTCGCCAACCGCTTCGGCACCCTGCCCGGCAACACCCGGATGGAGCTGACCTGGGAGGACGCCGGCAACAACTACAATTCGAAACTGACCCTCCAGAACGTCCCGCTGGCTTTCACCTGGGGCGGCACCGAGAAGGTCGCCAAGGCGGTGCAGATCGCCACCGTGCAGCGCCGCGACAGCTATCTGGACATCGTGTTGCGCTACTACGAGAACGAGATCCTGGAGGACAGCGACAATCCCGACGTGGACGAGAACGCGGAGCCCTTTGCCGAGGTGGTGCTGCTTGAGGATGTCCGCGGCTTCGAGTGGCTGGTGCTCGATGGCCGGACGATGGAATGGCAGGAAGACTGGGACCTGATCGGCCGCCTGCCGCTCCAGCTCGACCTCCGGCTGGCCTTCGGAGCCCGCGGGAAATGGATCCGCCAGGTTTTCTGGATCACGCCGAAGCAGGACCCGGAGGTCATGATGCGCCAGCTCCAGCAGCAGGGGCAGGGCGGCCAAGGGGGGCAGATCCCCGGCGGCCAGCCGGGCGGGGGGATTGATGTGAATATCCCGGGCGGTGGTGGGCCCGGCGGTGTGGTTGGTCCCGGTGGCCCGGGCGTACCGGGTGGTCCAGGCGGTCCCGGCGGTGGCAATAGACCCAATGGTGGTAACTTCCCCCGACCGAATCGATGAAGCTCTCCACCCCTTCTAGATTGTCGAACGGCTCCGCCCTCGTCGCGGTGCTGTGGCTGATCGCCATCCTGGCGCTGGCCTCGATCGCGGCGATCCGCGTGGTGTCGCTGGATGTCGATCTCGCCACCTCGCAGGTCCACGGTTTCCGCGCCCGCCAGTTGGCCGAGATGGGCATCGCCGTGGCGTCGAACCCCGCGATCAAACGCACCGACCCCTTGCTGCGCCAGCAGGACGAGGAAAGCGGCGAGGGCTTCGAAGCGCGCATCATTTCCGAAGGGGAGAAATTCAACATCAACGCCATCGTGCTCCGCCAGGACGAGCAACTCCTGAAGTCGATGTTCATCGACTGGGGGCTGGAGCTCGAAGAGGCCGAGGCGGTGGTCGACGCGCTGATCGACTGGGTCGATCCCAATGACGAGGTCGGCCTGAACGGGGCGGAGGTCGAGTGGTATCTCGACCAGGGCCGCCTGAACCAGCCTTTCAACCGGCCCTTCTACCACCTCGACGAGGTCCGCTTGGTTCGCGGCATGGATTACGTCGAGGCGCTGCGGCCCGACTGGCGGGAGTGGTTCACGATCTGGAGTTCCGGCGCGCTGGACCTGAACGAGGCCTCGGCCGAACTGATCGCCGCCGCCGCCGAGATCCCGGTGGAAGAGGCCGCGATCATCCCTGAGACCGTCCGCGGGGCCGATGGCATCCGCGACACCGAGGACGACGCTCCTTTCCAATCCGTGGAGCAAGCGCTTGCACTCCTCGGCGTGGACGGCACGCTGCGCCCCGAAGTTTCCGCCCGTATGACCGTGAATGATACCACCACCCGACTGGAGAGCATTGGAAGCGTCTCCGGAGCGCGGCGGAAAATCACGGTCATCGTGCGCAACCGCACGGGACGTCCGGCGGTTTTGGAACGAACCGAGGAGGTGATGCCTTGAGCAAACAACAAGAAACTTCGCTGCTGGTCCCGGGTGCCCGGGGCTGGGAAATTTGGAAGCAAGCCGCCACCGGAGGATTCGTCCTGCAATCGGCGGACGGGCCGGCCCGTGCCTCGGACCTGACCGGCTTGCCGGGCGGGAACCTCGCCATGCTGTTCCCGGTCCGCGGGATGCACGCCCTGCCCTTCAAGGCATCGAGCTCCGACGAGTCGCTGTTCGAGGACCTCGCCGCGATGCATGCCGAGCGCCTCGGCGTGCGGGCGGACCCGATGGCCGGGCAACTGACCGACACCTTCGTGGTCACCAAGGACGGCGACAGCGCGACGCTGCTGTGCATCGTGCTCAAGTCCCCGGGCGACGGCGACCTGCCGCCGCGCAGCCCCAAGGAATTCGACGTGTCGCCGCGGGCCTACCAGGTCCAGGGCGAGGCGGTCGCCGCGTGGAAGGAATTCGACCGCTGGGTCTTCGCCTTTTACCGCCAGGGCAAGCTCCTCTATTCGCAGGCCACCTCCAGCAGCGGCCCGTCGCCGGACGCTTCCTGCCTGCGGGAAATCCAGCTCGCGCTGGGTCAACTTTCGATCCAGGGCCTCGCCCTGCGTCCGGACGTCGTCCACGTCTGGTCGACCGACGGCGATGCCGGCAGCCTCGCCAGCGGCCTCGGCGTGCCGGCCCGCGTCTCGCCGCGGCCGGATCCGGTGCTGCCGCAGCCGCACAGCAAGCTGCTGCCGGCCGACGTCCGCGCCGCCCGCCGCGCCCAGCGCGAGCGCCAGCAGAAGGTCGCCGCCGGTGCCGTCATGCTGGTCGCCTACCTCGGCCTGGCCGGCTGGTTCGGCTACGGGCTGTGGAAAGACAAGGACCGGGCCGCCAAGCTCAGGGCCGAGGCCGAGAGCATCCTGCCGGCCGCCGACCGCCTCGCCTATGAGGAGCACAAGGCGATGTGGAACGAACTCGATCTGGCGGTGGACATGAACAAGGCACCGGTCGATCTCATGTCCCGCGTCGCCAAGGCGATCCCGCCGAATACCGGCCTCCGGCTCAAGACCGCCGAGATCAATGCCGGCCAGATCAAGCTGGTCGGCGAGGCACCCCAGGCGGCCCCGATCAGCCAGTTCAGCGTGAACCTCGGCAAGCCCGCCACCGGCCTCACCCAGTACAAGTGGGACAATTCGATGCCGACCAACAGCAACAAGGGCTGGAGCTTCGTGCTGACCGGAGCCACCGAAGACGCCGAACAACCGTGAATTACCGACAAATCGATTCCTTGGCGGCTTTCCCTTCCCGACTCCACGATTCATGAGCGATCGCGAAAAGAAACTGGTTCTCCTCTTCGGCCTCGCCGCCTTCGTGCTGCTCAATGCGTTCGGAGTCTCCTGGTTCCGCAAGCAGAAGTCCGCGATGGCCTCCCGGCTGATCGCCGCCGAGGGCGAGGTCCAGAACGCCGAGGCCTTCAGCCGGAAATACGACACCGTCATCGAGGAGATGGACTGGATGGCCGAACACGCCCCGGACCCGCGGGCGGGCCAGCTTGTGGCGTCCGAACTGGAGCAGTATGCCTCCAATCAGGCGACCACCCACCAGTTGACCGTCAAGCGCCGCGCGATCCTTTCCAACGAGGAAGGCGGCGTGCACTTCCACCGAGCCCGGGTGGAATTCAACGTCAACGGCATGGAAAGCGCGCTTTACCGCTGGCTCGGCCGCCTCCAGATGCCCGACCAGTTCCGCGCCATCACTTTCCTGCGCCTGTCGCCCGACACCAAGGACGATACCCTCATCGACTGCACCGTCATCGTCGAGCAGTGGTATGTCCCGCTGACCGGCGAGGAATCGGCGGAAGTCGAGGAGGCCGCGCCGTCCACACCGCCCGCACCGGCACCGGCCCCCGCGTCTTCGCCGGTTCCTGTCCCCGCCCCGTCTCCGAGTCCCACCCCGGCACCCGCCGGCACCCCGGGAAGCGCCCCGATCATCCCGAATCCCGCGAATCCATGAAGACCTTCATCACTTCCGGAACCGTGCTTCTTCTCGCCGCTGCCGTCGCTTTCGCAGGGGCCCCGGAGAAGAAGCCGGACAGCAGCTACCTCCACCTTTCGAGCAATTCGCCCTTCACCTCGAAGCCCCCGCCGCCTCTTCCGCCGGAACAGGCGGCCCCGCTCGATGACTGGGCGCTCGGCGGCGTTTCGGAAATCGAAGGCGGCTACATGGTCACCATTTTCCACAAAAAGAATGCCGGCGAAATGCAGATCATCCGCCCCGCCGGCACCTTGAAGAAGGCCAAGGACGAAATGGAATGGATCGATCCCGGTGCCTCCGGCAGCTACAAGGTCGAGCGCGTGGAATACGGCAAGGAGTCCTGGAAAGACACCGTGGTCTATCTCAATTCCGGCGGCAAATCCGAGAAGGTGGCCTTCGACGAGAAGCTGATGTCCCCGGCCGCCAGCGCCGCGCCGCAGCAGAACCGGCCCCCGGGCCAGCCCATGATTCCCGGCCAGCCCGCTCCCCAGAACATCCAGCCCGGCGTGATCACCCCCGGCTCCAGCGGCGGCCGTCCTCCCCGCCAGCGGGTCGCCATTCCTACTCCGACCCCCGGTCGCTAATTTCGTCCGCTATTTCCCATGTTGCCCATACCGCGTTTACTTCTCGCCGGCCTGATCCTCTCCGGTGCCGCGTTCGCCCAGGAGCCCGCCGTGCCGCCCCCGGCCGGCGCACCGGCCCAGCCGGGCGTCCCTGTCCAACCGGGCCAACCGGGTGCCCCGATCCTTCCCGGCGTGATCCAGCCCGGTGCCGTGCCGAATGCCGGATTGCCGCTCGCCCAGCGGGTGAAGCAGGCCGGCTTCCTCGAGCCCAAGATCAACGGCGAGCGTCTCGCGGAACTCTATTCCGAACTCACCGGCCGCCGCGTGACCGTCAGCAACGCCGCGATCAACGCGGAGTTCCGCTTCGTGCAGAAAGGGCCGATCAGTTACGGGCAAGCCGCCGACCTGCTGACCCAGGCCGCCTTGCTGGAAGGCTTCGTGTTCGTGCCCTCGGGCGACAACCACGACAAACTGCTCTACGCCCAAAGCGTCGCCGGCCCGAATGACGAGCCGATCCCGCTCATCAACGACGCCGCCGACCTGCCGGAAACGGAAATGGTCGTGACCTACGTGATGGCGCTAAAGCACATCAAGCCGGAAGAAGTGGTCCGCGCCTTCACCTCCATCGTGAAGCAGTTCGGCAACTTCGGATCCATCACCCCGGTGTCGAACGCCGCCTGCGTGGTCATCACCGAGAACTCCTCGCTGATCCGCCGCCTGATCGAACTCCAGGAAGTGATCGACGTGCCCCGCGGCGACATCGGCACCCGCTTCATCAAGGTGCAGTACGCCGACGTGCAGGAGCTTTCCGAGACGCTCAACGAGATCCTCAACAGCCAGCAGCAGCAGTCGTCATCCGCGGGAGTCCAGCGGGTCCAGAACAGCGCTCCGGCCATCAACCTTCCGCCAGGCAACCCTGCGGCCGCCGCGGCGGCGGCTGCCGGCGGCGCCGACAGCGGTTCCGCCGGTGAGGACGTGCCGATCCAGATCGTCCCGAACACCCGCACCAACGAGATCTTCGCGATGGGCCGGCCGGTCGACATCGTCTTCGTGGAAAGCCTGATCGCGGGCTTCGACGCGCCCAGCGACAACCGCAACTACCTGCGCCGCAAGCTGAAGTTCCTGGCCGTGGCCGACTTCCTGCCGGTCGCCGAGCAAGCGCTGCAGCGCGCCTTCTCCGGCAACACCGAAGGCGGTTCGGCCGGCGGTGGCGCTGCCGGCGGCGGCGGACGCTCGACCGGTGCCAACTTCGGCGGCGGCGGTGCCGGCGGGTCCAGGACCTCAGGTTCCGCTTCCCGCGGCGGTTCCGCAGGCACCAGCGCGACCGGCGGCAACAGTTCCTTCGGCGGTGGTAGCGCCGGTGGTGGCGGCTTCGGTGGAGGCGGCAGCACCGCCGGATCGCTCGGCGAGCCGAATGTCAGCAGCGCGCCCGAATCCCTGCTGGTCGGCCGCACCTTGCTGGTGGCCGATAACATCACGAACTCGATCGTCATCCAGGGACCTCCTGCGGGCCTGGAAATCATCACCCGCCTGCTCGACGAGATCGACGTCAAGGCGGAGCAGGTCATGATCTCCTGCGTCTTCGGCCAGCTCGCGCTTGGCGACGACCTGAGCTACGGCATCGACTACCTGCGCGAGGTCCAGAACCGCGGCGACAACGCGATCGGCGGACGCGGCGGTTCGGGCGGCTCCGGCGTCAACCTGCCGCTCGACGGCGCGGCCTTCGATCCCGGCGACTTCGCCGCCAGCGCCGGCCTCGGCATCTACGGCAAGATCGGGCCCTACCTGAATGTCTACCTCCGCGCCCTCCAGGCGAGCGACCGCTTCAACGTGATCTCCCGCCCGACGGTGTTCATGTCGAACAACCAGAAGGGCACGATCTCCAGCGGCCAGCGCATCGCGGTGCCGACCAACAGCTTCAACAGCGGCGCCACCGGCCAGAGCACCAACATCGAGTATCAGAACGTGACGCTGACCCTGGAAGTCATCCCGCTGGTCAACTCCGAGGACGAAGTGACCCTGCAGATCTTCCTGGTCAACGACGAGGTGATCGGCACCCAGGTCATCGAGAACGTCGGCGAGGTGCCGACGATCGCGACCCGCACCCTGGTCACCACCGTCACCGTCCCGAACAATGAGACGATCGTGCTCGGCGGCCTGATCACCACCCGCGACCGCAAGGTGCGCTCCGGCATTCCGCTGCTCAGCAGCATCCCCTATGTCGGCGGGCTCTTCGGCCAGACCACCAACGGCAAGGAGCGCGAGGAACTGCTGATCTTCATCCAGCCCAAGATCATCAACGACGTCTCGTCGCTCTACGAAGGTCAGGTGGACATCGAGAACCGCTACAAACTCGAGGACGAGAACCGCGAGTTCATCGACGGTCCGGCGGTGCTCCCGACCAAGGGTTCGGTGCAGGAGCCGGTGACCGAAGGCAAGGGCGGCAACCGCGCCACTGAAGCGGCCCCGGCGGAAGAGACCGGCGGTCCGCGCCGTGTCAGCAGCCGCCCGAAGACCGGCTTCGTCAACCGCCGCTGATGCGGTCCCGCGATTTCACGACGGGCGGCCTGCGGGCCGCCCGTTCTGCGTTTTCTCCCTCGGCGCTTTGAAGTCTTGATGGCATTCCCACACCGGGACTTGCCAAGCGCCAGCCCGCGACCCACCTTTTCCGCCCGACAGCGGGAACTTCCCGCCACCGATAAAATCCCACCTATTTCCGCTCCATGCCTGAATCTTCTGAATCGGAACTCGCGCCGAACGTGAAAGCCTTGTGGCTCAAGGCTCTCAGCGCCGTGCAGACGAACAACCACGGTTACGCCGTGAAGTTGATCCAGACCGTCCTCAAGGACGCGCCGACCTTCCTCGAGGGCCGTCAAGTCCTGCGCAAATGCGAGATCATCGTCACCGGCGGCCCGAAGAAGCGCTCCAGCTTCCTGGGCATGAAGTCCAGCGGCGGCCACGGCAAGATCTCCTCGCAGTTGAAGAAGGATCCGGTTCCGGCGCTGCCGATGATCGAGGAAGAGCTTGAGAAGGAGCCCTTCAATCCGGAACTCAACGACCTGCTGTTCGAGGCCTTCAACACGATGGGCCTGATCGAAAGTGCGGCCTTCGCACTGGAGACCGTCCGCAAGGGTCACCCGGAAGAGTCCAAGCTGCTGCACAAGCTGGCCGACTTCTACCTCAAGAACGAGATGTTCCAGCGGGCCTCCGAGGTTTACCGCGACATCATCAAGCATCACCCGGCCGACGGCACCGCCATCAAGGGTGAGAAGGACGCCACCGCCCGCGCCTCGATGCAGAAGGGTGGCTGGAGCGAGCAGGCGGACATGAAGAACCTGATGCGTCATCAGGGCCAGGCCGCCGAACTGGAAGCCCAGAACAAGTCCGGTCTGACCAAGGACCAGCTCGAAGACCGCCGCGACCGCCTGATCGCGAAGTACAACGAGGACGCCAACCAGCTTCCCGTGGTCAAGGACCTCGCCAACATTTTCGAGCAACTCGAAGACTGGGCCAATGCCCACACCTTCTACGCCTGGGGTTTCACCCTCAGCAATGGCGACGTCGCCCTGCAGACCAAGGCCGGCCAGATGCACGATCGCGTGCAGGAGCAGCACATGAAGGAACTGGAAGCCCGCGCGGCGTCCAATCCCGACGACCCGGAAGTCCAGGCGATGCTCGCCGAGCGCAAGGCGGCCCGCGTCGCGGAAGCGGTCGAGGAAGCCAAGCGCCGCGTCGACCAGAACCCGACCGACCCGATTTCCCGCTACGAGCTCGGCCAGGCGTATTTCAACGCCGGCGACTACAGCAACGCCATCCCGCACCTCCAGCAGGCCAAGCGCAACCCGCACATCCAGTCCAAGGTCCTGCTGCTGCTCGGCCTGACCTTCAAGGCCAAGGGCATGCTCGACATGGCCGCGAAGCAGCTCTCCGACGCTCTCGGCGACCTGGTGGGCATGGACAACACCAAGAAGGAAGTCCTCTACGAAAAAGGCCTGATCCACGAGGAGATGGGCGACAAGCCCGGCGCCCTCGATGCCTTCAAGCAGATCTACGAAGTCGATTACGGCTATCGCGACGTCGCCCAACGGGTGGAATCGTCCTACGGTGGCTGATCCGGCTGTTTTTGATTCGGAAAGGCGCGGGAGGTTTTCCTTCCGCGCCTTTTTCGTGCCCGTCCGGGAAGAGCGGAATGTGAAGCCGTGACTAAACCCGCGGTGGCGGGCTGGCGTTGTTAGGTCGCCCGCTTTGTTTCGAAGTGAACCCAATGAGCTTCGGGGCGTCGTCGGCGGAAACAAAAACCCCAAACAACCGAGAAACATGAACCGACCCAGAGTTCAAGGCCCCCTTGTGGCCAAAACCCGGCGGCAGGACTGGACCCGTGCGCTCCTCCTCGCCGCATCGCTTTGCACCGTCGCTTCGGCGGTGGACAAGACCTATCCCTATTTCCGCTTCACCCAGACGCAGTTGCGGGCGGCGGCCAACAGCATCCAGCTTTCGGAGTTCCAGCTCATCAAGTCAGGCGTGCCGCTGGACCTTACGGGAGTGATCGTCACCAACCCGGGCGGGAATTTCCCGGGCGGTGAGCCCCCGGAAGCGCTGATCGACGGCAACCTCGGTAGCAAGTGGCTCGACTTCAACAAGCAGGCCGTGGTGTTCCAGTTACCGGACGGCCCGGACGGAGACACCGATCCCGACCCGGTGACGATCGATGCCTACAACTTCGCCACCGCCAACGACTCGGACGAACGGGACCCGGTCAGCTGGACCTTCGAAGGCAGCACCGACGGCGTGAGCTGGGATTTGATCGACCAGCGGACGAATTTCCCGACGACCACCGCCCGCTTCACTTACCAAACCCCCTTCCTTCTGCCATCGGGAGCGATCATCGGAACCTTCACTTCGGCGAAGAAAGTGATCCTCAACGGCGATCCGGTGGAGCTGGCCTGGACCACCGTTTTCGCCGACCTGGGGGCGAACCTTGCCCCGGGCGTCGGAGCCGTGGCGGCGAACGACGCGACCAATGTCACCCCGCCTTCCGACAGCGACACGACCTACACCCTGACGGCATCCGGCAGCGGCGGTGACGCGGAATCCTCGCTGGTCGTGCGGACCGTCGCGGGCGGCTCCGTGACCTTCCGGTATGTCCGTTTCACCCCGACCAAGCTCCGCGACGACAATGCCGCGAACAGCATCCAGTTGTCGGAGTTCTACATCCTCGACGGCGCCACCGCCCTGACACCGGTGGCCGCCACCAACCCCGGCGGCAACAACCCCGGCGGAGGAGGGGAGGGGCCGGACAAGGCGATCGACGGCAACTTCGGAACCAAGTGGCTCGATTTCAACAAGAAGGGCCTGGTCATCGACCTCGGGGCCCCGGTGGAATTCGACCACTACTCCTTCGTGACCGCCAACGACGCGCCGGAGCGCGACCCGATGCGGTGGCTGCTTGAAGGCAGCAACGACGGCAGCAACTGGACCTTGATCGAGAACTTCACGGGTCTCGATTTCCCCCTGCCGTCGTCCCGGAACGCGCTCAGCCAGGACATTCCCTTGCCCGGTTCGTCCCTGACTCCGGCGATCCGGTCGTTCCTGTCCGATGCTCCCAAGCTGGTTGCCGGTGAACCGGCGGTCCTGAGCTGGGACGTCGCCGGAGCCACGACTGTCACCATCGCCCCCGGCGTCGGGACGGTGGCCACCTCCGGCTCGGTCACGGTCAACCCGACGGTCGACACGACTTATACGATCACGGCCAACGGCCCGGGGTCGAACTCGTCGACGGCTACGGCCAACATCGTGATCGTGTCGCATTCGATCACGACCATCAACTACGCGAACTTCGACGCCGCGGGCGACGAGCTCTCGCTGTTGGGGCTGGCTTCGGTGGTCAACGACTTCGCCAACATCCCGCTTCCGGGGGACGTCAAGCGGCTGCGCTTGACCCCTGACCAGGGGAGCCGGTTCGGCACCGCCTGGTTCCGCAAGCGGGTGGATTTCTCGACCGGATTCCAGAGCTTCTTCGACCTCCAGTTCAACTCGATGCAGATCGGGGGCGACGGCGCCGACGGGATGTCGTTCATGATCCAAGACACGCCTTCGGGAACTGGCAATCTCCTCACGGTGTTGGCCGAGCAAGGCCTTCCGGAGAGGTCGCTGAACATCAAGTTCGATTCCTACGACAACGGCGATGACGATCCCAGCGCGGCCTTTGTCCAGGTGCTTGCGGGGACGACGGTGCTGGCGACCACCGACCTGCTGGCCGTCCCCGCTTTGCAACCGCTTCCCGGTGTTGATGATCTCTCCACCGATGGTGGGACGGCAGCTCCCTACCGGGTGCGGGTCGACTATGTCCCCGGCGACCTCGACATCTACTTCAATGATGTCCTGGTGGTGAATAGCGTGAACGTCGATCTGGTCGCGATCGGTGCCGTCAACGCCTCGGGCAAGGGCTACACCGGCTTCGCGGCCCGCACCGGCGGTGCCTATGAAGCGCACGATGTGACCCGCTGGACGCTGAGTGAAGGACCTCCTCCGGCACCGCTGGTGATCAAGTCGTCCTCGTTCAACTTCGCCACCGACCAGCTCACGCTGACCTGGGGATCGACGGACACCCGGACTTACAAGATCACCTCGTCGACCGACCTCGCGGATTGGAGCACGGTGCTGGCTACTGGCATCCCGGGAGCCACCGGCTTGGAGGAAACCTCCACGACGGTGCCCTTCACCCAAGGAGGTCGCGCCTTCTTCCGGGTGGAAGAAGAATGAGATAAGTTGCAGTGAATGGCGAAAGCCGCCGGGTGGTGATGAGACACCGCCCGGCGGCATTTTCGTTTTCACTCAAGACTTCGCGGAAGCTCAAGGCGCTGCGTAGCGGAAGGGATCGGAGAACTTCGGATCGGTGGTCAGCGAGGTGTCGGTGAGGGTCTTGAGGAAGGCGACGAGGTCGGCCTTCTGGGTGGCGGTCAGATTGAGGCGGCGCGGCGGTGGCGGCGGGGAGCCCGGTGGGCCGGGGGGCAGGCGGAGTTGAGGCGAGAGGTTCGGGTGGTTGACCACGCCGGAGTTGTAGAACTCGACGACCTGCTCGAGCGTCGCGAAGCGGCCGTCGTGCATGTAGGGGGCGGTGAGTGCGATGTTGCGCAGCGAGTTCACCTTGAACAGCCCTTCGTCCTGGGCGCGCCCGCTGACCCGTCCGACGCCTTTGTCGATGTAGGGGTTCTCCAGGCCGTTGTTGAAGATCGCGTTGCCGGGCACGAAGTTGTCGCTGCCGTGGCAGGTCGCACAGCCGCCGGCTTGGCCTTGATAGATCTGGCGGCCGCGGTTTTCGGAAGGGGTGAAGTTGGCGAAGCTCACCGGGACGCCCTGATCGTACTTCGAGTTGCCGGAGATGATCGAGCGCACGAACTGGGCCAGCGCGCGGGAGACGCGGGTGCTGTCGATGGCCGGCGAACCGAAGGCCGCGGTGAAGAGTTCGGTGTAGAAGGGCTCCGCGGCGAGGCGGGTGATCAGGAGGTCGATCGACATGCCCATTTCCAACTCGTCCTGGATCGGCAGCAGCACCTGCTCCTCCAGGGTCGCGGCGCGCTCGTCCCAGAAGAAGTTCTCGCGGAGGTAGTAGCGGGCGTTGGTCAGGCCCATTGAATTGCGGTCGGTCTCGCGGCCGTCGAAGCCGATGCTGAACTGCCGCGGGTCGGAGAAGCCATGCTCGGCCTGGTGGCACGACGAGCAGGAGACGGTCTGGTTGGCGGAGAGCCGGTTGTCGTAGAACAGGGCGCGGCCGAGGGCGGCGCCGGCGTTGGTGATCGGGTTGGCGGCCGGCGTGTTGATCTGGCCGAGGATCAGCGGGGTGGTCAGGTGGAGCGGCAGGGCCGGGCTGGCGTAGTTGTAGGGGCTGGCCGGTAACAGCAGGGCGGAGGCCGCGCTGGAGGAGACGGGGCCGGCGGCGTCGCTGTTCAGCCGGAAGAAGCGCGACGGGCCGTTGCGGGCGACGGGGATCTCCAGGCGGCCGTTGAAGACGCGGTAGGTCGCGTGGTTGGTCCAGGCGCCGAACTGGTCGGTGCTCTGGAGCCGCCACGCGTGGTTGCCGGGATCCCGGATCTCGAGCAGCAGGCCGCTGCCGTTCGGGGTGGCGTGGAGCTCGGCGGAATCGGCGGCGACTTGGACGGGGACTTCCGCCATGGCGGGGAGGGCGAGTACTGCGAAAAGGATGAGGTTTTTCACGAGTTCAGGAATTGCCCCGTCGAAGCCGGATCACCAGCAACTTTACCTTTCCTTCACAGGGCGGGCCGGACTTTTACAAGAGTTTCACTCGGCCCGCTCGAAGGGCACGCCGGTCTGCTCGACCGCTGCCAAAAAGAACTGGCAGAGGTCGGCGTAGAGGGCGTGCGAGCCTTTCGAAAGCACATGGTTGTGGTCCGCGCCGGTCACCACGCGGAACTTCTTCCGGCCGCCGGGGATGGCGGCGAAGATGTCGCGGGCCTGGTCGATGCCGATCGATTGGTCCAGGTCGCCGTGACCGATGAACACCGGTTGGTTGAGCTTGCCGGCGGCATCAACCGGGCGGATGTCGGCCGGCCAGAAACCGGCGCGCAGGCGGGTGCCGCAGCCGACGCTGAAAGCGGCCAGCGGAGAGCAGAAACGGAGCGGCTCCGGCAGCAGGTTTTCCGCCGCCCGCAGGACCGGGCGATCGAGCGAGGCGAAGGTGGCCACGCTGGCGACGGCCTTCCATTTCGCCGGGCTGCGGGCCGCGGTCTGGAGGGCGATGGCCCCGCCTTGCGAAACGCCGAACAGGCAGGTCGGAGCGGAGGGAAATGAGAACCGCTTGGAGGCATCGGCGAGCACTGCCTCGACCAGCGCCGCCTCGTGGAGGCCGAAGCTGCCCGTGGCGGCCGGGTGATCGCCCTGGCCCGGGATGTCCAGTAGCAGGCAGCGGAAGCCGGCCGCGCAGAAGCGTTCGCAGATCGGCAGGTGGTCTTCCTTCCGCCCGCCGTGGCCGTAAAGCATCACCACGGTGCCAATCTCCGAGCCCCAGGGCGGGAGCCGGACCCCGCGCCGCGCCAGTTCGTCGCGCACGAGGTAGGACTTGGTCGCGACGCCCGGCCGCGGCGAGGCGGTGACCAGCAGGCAGGGCGTCGCGCCCGCGGCGGTGAAGGGCACGATGGTCAGCCCGTGATGGTCCGGTTTGCCCAGGATGTCGTGGTGGTAGTCCTGCAAGGCGCGGCGCGCCGGAGACACCAGCCGCGCGGATCCCTGCCAGCCGATCACCACCAGTGCGGCCAGCACCATGACGGCGAGGACCAGGCTGGATCGGATGAGGAATCGGCGGAACCGGCGCATCGGGTGACGGCCTCATCCATCCCCGGATGCAACGATTTCGCAAGATCGCGTTTGCCAGTCCAGCGCCGGAAGACTAGGGGATCGCCATGACCTTGCTTGCCGAGACTTCCGCCGTGATGACCAAGACCCGCGAATTGTGCGCCGCGATCGCCGGCGACGAGCACTTTTCCCGGCTTCAGAAAGACGTCGAGCGCTTCCTCGACGACGACTGCGCGCGCCTGATGTATCAGACCGTCCACGAGCGCGGCGAAGAGCTTCACCAGAAACAGCACGCCGGCATCAAGCTGGCTCCGACCGAGATCCGCGAGTTTGAAGCCGCGCGCGACGAGCTGATGCGCAACGATGTTGCCAGCGCTTTCCTCGGTGCCCAGGGCGAGCTGGAAGCCATGCAGCGGACCATTGGCAAATACATCACGATGACCTTGGAACTCGGCCGCGTGCCGACCGAAGCGGAACTCGCCGAGTCCGAAGGCGGATGCTGCGGCGGTGGTGGTGGCGGCGGTGGCGGTTGCTGCTCGTAACGAGGCCGGGGACGGACCGAATTTTCAAAAGGGGCGGGTCGCAGTGCGGCCCGCCCTTTTTCGTCGTAGCCCTATCCTTGAAAGGAAAATGGATCAACAGGAGTCAGCGGAGGGAGCAGAGGAAGAAAGTCTTGCAAGGATTGGCGGATTCACCTGCCAGAGTGGAATGGAATTGCTCCATGACAGCGTCCGACGGATTGATTCTCTGCTGTCTCTGCTACCTCCTGTTCAACTGCATTTCGGGTTTTAGGCTTACTGCTGCTGGCGGTTGAAGCGCGCGACGACGCGCTCCGGCAGTGCTTGTGCATTGGAATTCAGCCACTGGCGGGCGGCGGCTTCATCCTGTCGCATCCAGCCGCCGAGGTAGCGATTGTAGTAACCTTCCTGCGCCCGGGCATCGCTGATGTTGGACACGAATTCCAGCGACGTGGCGGGCGACCTCCGGAAGCTCTCCTCGATCAGGATGCGGCGCGCGCCGTCGAGGTCCGGGTTGCTGCCAAGTCCGGCCAGCCACTGCGCGGCGGCGGCGGGATCTTCCCGGGCGTAGCGGCGGGCGATGCCTTCGGCGGCCTCCGATTTGGTGTCCTCCGGCAGGCTTTCCACCCACTCCCGCGCGGCCGGCAGGTCGGCGCGGGCCCAGCGGTCGGCGACGGTTTCGGAAATGTCGCGGCGGGTCTCGACGTCGGTCATCGCCGCATTCCACTGGCCGGCCTGCGCGGGGTCGAGGTTCGCAAGGTCGCGGGCCATTTCCCGGGCGGCGCGGTTGCGCACGCCCTCGTCGCCGACGCCGGCGATCCATGAGGTGGCGTAGTCAAATCCATACTGCATGACGTAAGGCGTCACGGCATCGAGGGCCTGGCTGCGGGTCCGGCCTTCGAGCTGGCCGAGGAAATCGCGGGCCAGCTCCGGGTCCGTCGCCGCGATCCCGCGGGTCGCGCCGAGCAGCCAGTTGTTCACGTCGCCTTCGTCCTCAGCGGTGGAGGCCCAGGCAAAGGCGGCCTGCGGGTCGTTCGCGGCCCAAGTGGCCACGGCGGTCTCGCGTTCCCAGTCCTCGCCGCCTTTTTCCTGGATGAAAGAGAGGGCGCTCAGCGGATCTCGCTCGGCCCAGGCTTGCAGGATCAAAGAGCGCTCGGAGCCGCGCAGGTCGGCGCCGGGGCTGTTGCGGAACTCTTCGTAAACGCCCGCGAACTGGTCGGAAGGCAGCCGGTCGAGGAAAGCCAAAAGGCGCTGGGTCCGGTCGAGCCGGCTGGTGGATTCCATGATCGACTGCAGGTCCTTGTCGCCGGGCTTGCCGGCTTCGCGGGTCCCGGCCTCGCGCTTGCGCTGCATCCGCTCGGCCAGGCTCGATCCGCCGTCCGAGCTGCGATCGGAGGACTTGGCGGAGACGGTCCGCGCATCGGATCCGCCCGCGGCCGCGGCATCCGCGGCGTCCGGCGCGGAAAGGCGGCCGATCATCACGCCCGCGCCCAGCGCCAGCACCAGACCGCCGGCGCTCCAGATCATTTGAGAATTCTTCGAAGTCATGCGGAACCTTTAACCGCCTGCGGGCCCTGATGTTTCGGTCAATCGTGACTTTCTGACCCCGCGAAAGAGGGGTGATTCAAGACCGAGAGATGAGAGGTGCGCTGTTAAGACTTGTTCCGGATTTCTCAAGCGGTGCGCCGATCGGTCACCTCCAGCCCGCCGAGGCGTTTGTGGGCCAGGGTGAAGATCTCGCGGGTGGTGTCGCGCTTGTCGGCGGCGCCATATTCGACGGTCACGGTGACGACGCCGGCCTCGTTCCCGACGCGGGTCAGGCGGAAGACCGGTTCGCGGCGGAGGCGGAGGAAGCAGAAGAGCGGGACGTCGGGGTGGAGGGCATTCCAGAGCCACTGGGCCGGCAGGAAATCCGGCACGTCGGCGAGGGCGGCGAAGATCTGGCGGATCCGCTTTTCGCCGTGCCGGGCGGCGAGACGCGACGCGGTCTTGCGGGCCAGCACGCCTTCCCACCAGGCGGCCAGCGGGTTTTCGTGGGCCTCGATGACTTCCTCGATGACGGTCCGCGCATGAAACGCCATCGCCGCATGAAGCTGCTCCCGCGTCAGCAGGCCGGCCTCGAAATCGTCATAGAGCTGCGGCGGAGTGCGAAGCATACGTAGAAAGAAAAGTTCCAAGTGAAGAAGTTCCAAGTGCCAAGAAAGGGAGGAAGGAACGTCGCGGCTTTTTGAAGGGGCTGTTCATTGGCACTTGGAACTTTCTCACTTGGAACTTTCTCCCCTTGGAACTTCGAACTTCCTAACTTGGAACTTTCGCCCGCAGGGCCGCGGCCACGTCGCGGAAGGCGGCGGAGACGGGGTGCTCGGCGGGCGGGATGAGGGCGACCGGGGTGCCGGCGTCGCCACGTTCGCGGGTCTGCGGGTCGATGGGGATCTGGGCGAGCAAGGGAACGTTCATCGCCTCGGCTTCGCGGACGCCGCCGCCTTCGCCGAAGAGGAAGTAACGCTGGCCGTGGTCGCAGTCGAACCAGGCCATGTTTTCAATCAGGCCGAGGATCGGGACGTTGACTTTGGCGAACATGGCGACGGCTTTTCGGGCGTCGATGAGGGCCATCTCCTGCGGGGTGGTGACGATCACCGCGCCATCGACCGCGACGGTCTGGACGATGGTGAGTTGGATGTCGCCGGTGCCGGGCGGGAGGTCGAGGACCAGGTAGTCGAGGTTCCCCCACGCGACCTGGCGGAGGAATTGCTGGGTGTAGCGCGTGGCCATCGGGCCGCGGACGATGACCGGCGAGCGGTCTTCCAACAGAAAGCCCATCGACATCAGCTGCAGCCCGTGGGCCTCGATCGGGATGATCTCGTCGTTCTCGTTGGCCATCGGCCGCTCGTGGCTGCCGAACATCTGCGCGACGGAGGGGCCGTAGAGGTCGCAGTCGCAGAGGCCGACCTTCGCGCCGGATTTGGCAAGGGCCACGGCGAGGTTGGCGGCGACGGTGGACTTGCCGACGCCGCCCTTGCCGGAAGCGACGGCGATGACGCGCTTGACGCCGGGGATGGACGACTTGCCCGCCACTTCGCCGGAAGTCGCGCCGCCCTGGGGTTCCTTGACCTCGATCTCCACCTTCACGGTGCCGACGTCGGGCAGGGGATCGAGGATGGCGTGACAGTCCTTGAAGATCTGCTCCGGGACTTTCGGGTCCTTGGTGGCGATCTCGAGGCGGACGGTCAGGACGCCGTTCTCGTGGCGGACGTCCTTGACCAGGCCGAAGGAGACGATGTCCCGGGAGAAGCCGGGGTAGCGGACGTTGCGAAGGGCTTCCTTGATGAATTCGGGACTCACGGCGGCCGAAGGAATGGCGCGATCCCGGGTCCTGTCAACCCGGGGGATCTTACATCGGGGGAATCTCGGACAAGGCCTTGTCGAGGCGAGCCGTGGTGCCGTGGGTGGCGCACCATTGGCGGATGTAGGCCATGTCGAGGAAATCGGTGCCCTGCACGGCGAGTACGTCGCGCGCGTCGTCGAGGTCCTTGCTGCGGCCCCAGCGGAGTTTTTGGACGACGATGTCCTCGGCGGTGGGGATCCAGACATCGAGACCGATGGATGATGAAAAGACCCGGCGCCTGCGGTCGAACTGTGCCTTCACGAAGGGGTCGTCGAACAATTCGAAAAGCTCCACGCTCAGTCCCGAGTCCTCGGGTGGTCGGCCGATGTGCCTGCGACCCCAGGTGATGGTGTCGAACTGGACTTGGGCACTGAATACGATGTCGGGTTCCAGGCTGCGGATGATCCCTCCGATGGAAGTTGAGTCCGGCACGGAGACGACGATGTCGACATCCTTGGTCGAGCGGGGAACCGCGTAGTAATTGAAAGCCAACGCACCGGTCAGCATGAAGTCCGCCCCTGAAGCCTCGCAGGCCAGGATTGAAAGACGGGCAAGCTCTTCAACGGTGATCATGGCTGGGGGCTTGAGACGTAAAATCCGTGATCGCGGACCTGACTGAGCCGTTGCATCCGGCGGCGGACCTCCTTCCATCCTTCACGGACGTCGGAGATGCCGGTTTGCCACATCGCACCTTCCAGCACCCGCGACATCGCGGAGTTGGTCTGGGCCACCCCGGACTCGAAGCGTTCTTCCGGTGTCATTCCACGAGCGCGGGCGATCCGGTCACGGTAGATCGCATCCTGAAGCTCCTTCAGGGCGGCCGGGTTGTTGTGCGGGTTCTCCATCTCGCGGTGAATCTACGGGGCGGATCGGCGTGAGGCAATCCCGGGGATGGGAGGCGGCGTGTGGCTCGGCAGGAAAGTGACCGCATCGCCATCGGAAAGGAGTTGGTCCCAGGTGCAGGGGATGCCGTTGCGGGTGGCGTCGAGTTGTTCGATGTCCAGCGGCAGGCGGTGGCGGAAGCGCAGCTCCTCGTAAAGTCCGGCGACGGTGCAGGCGAGGGTTTCGACCGGCTCTTCATCCCGTCCGCGGGCCTCGCGAAGGGCTCCGGAATAGTGGACGCTCACGGTTTTCGGACGCACGCCGAGCTCCAGCTTCGCGAAGCACTCGGCGAGTTCGGGCGGGGTGTTCGCGCCATCGAGGGCGGCCGGGTGGGGGAGGTCCAGGACGCGGGGTTCCAGCGATTCGAGGAAATGCCGCGCATGGAAATCGCCGCGGGCCAGCCAGGCGGCGGCGAGCGAACTACCAGAGGTCTCGTAGATCGTGCAATGCGGCTCGGGCCGGCCGTCGAGGCGGTTGGCGAAGGCGGTGGCGGGGCGGGCCGGGTCGCGGTGGTCGAGGAGGTGCTGGAGCGTGGCGGCATCGAGCAGGAAGAGATCGCCGCCGAGCATCAGCACCGGCTGGTCCGGCCGCGCGGCATGGGCCGCCGCGAGCGCGGCCAGCGGGCCGCCGCCGGGGTGGAGGTCGGTGATGACCGGGAGATCGACGGGTGGTGGCGAAGCGTCGCGCCGGGACAGCATCACCTCGCAGCCGGTCGCTTTCGCGAGACCCGCCAGCCAGTCGATCTGGCGCATCCCGTCGGGCCGCGTGAGCAGCAGTTTGTCGCAGCCCATGCGCCGGCTTTTTCCGCCGCTGAGGATGAGGAGGATCATCGAAGGTCGGCGTCAGAAGGGGCCTTTCGGCAGCCGCCAGTCGCGGGGATGGGGAGGGGCTTCGCGGGGAGGCAGCGGCTCGCCCGGATAGTCGCTGGCATGCAGGGCGCGGCTCTCGTCGCTGGCGTGGAAGCGCAGCCAGAGGTCGTGGTGCTCATCGCTGCCGCTTCCGGTGCAATCGTGAAACCACCCGCCCCGCGGTGTCTTGCCGGGCAGGATCGCTTCGGCGCGGAGGCCGTTGCGCCAGAGTTCCTCGTAGAGTTCGCGATCGCTCAGGTGGCCGCTGTTCAGCACCCAGAAGCCGCGGCAGGCGAGTTCGTGCAGGAGCAACCAGAGATAGGCCGCCATCGATTCGTCGGTGATTTCGTCCGGCGGCAGCGGTGAGAAGCCGCCACGCGAAAGGCTGTCCAGCGGCCGCTCCCAGGTCGTGCGGGGACGCTTGGGCGCTTCGCCCCGGATCTCCCGATCGACCGCGGCGAGTCCCAGCGGATCGTCTTCAGGCTCCTCGGGTTCCGGGGCGGGCGGGTAGGGCGAGGGCAGAAAGCGGTCCCGGTCGTGCGGCGGGGTTTCATGGGGCGGCATCGGGACCTCGGGGAACTGGACGGCCCAGTCCTCGCGGTCGTCGGGACTCGCGTGATAGCGCAGCCAGACTTCCGCGCCCTCGTCGGTCTGGGCGTCGGCCATGTCGACGTGGCAGTTGAACTCGTGGCGGGGATCGATGTCGGCATTCAGTTCCTCGAGCAGCTCCTCGTGAAGCCGCGTGTAGAGTTCGCGGTCGTCGAGATGATCGGTGGCGAAGATGAAGAATCGCTGGGCGGCCAGGGCATAAATCAGTTCCCACAGGCGGCCGCGGAGCTCGCGGTCGTCGTGCACCTCGTCCGGGGGCGGCGACGTGAATCCGCGATCGGCGAGCATTTCGCGCGGCGGTCGCCAGGGGCAGTTGTCGTAGGCTTCGAAGGGATCGGAATCGATGGGATCCATGGAAAAAACGTGGCAGGGACGCGCCGCCGGGGCGATGGCAAAAAGCCCGTCGCCGCGTGTGATGTCGATGTCCGCACGACGACCTATTTCGCCGGGACCGGCAGCAGCGCGAGCGCGAGGAAAGCGCAGATGGCGAGCGAGACGCCGACGTAAACCGGCAGGGTCATGGTCTCTTTGAAAAGCAGGAAGCCCATCACGTTGCCGATGATGATCGAGCCCGCGCCGAACAGCGCGACGCTG
The DNA here is from genome assembly GCA_044372775.1 of Haloferula sp. GTDB lineage: Bacteria > Verrucomicrobiota > Verrucomicrobiia > Verrucomicrobiales > Akkermansiaceae > Haloferula. Next base: position 34,835 of record JBIPNO010000014.1, on the reverse strand, counting down.
CGGCCGAGGTCCATGTTGGCATAGATGTAGAGCTGGCCGAAGACCGCGATCTGGCGGATCACGGTGTAGGCGAGGAACCACCAGGTGAAGAAGGAAGCGGCGGTGAAACCGTGAGCCTTCATCGCCCGCGCGCCGATCACGTCGGAGATCGAGAACAGGAGCTGGGCGCCGATGATGATGAAGGCGGGCGATTTCCAGATGGGCACGTCCATGCGATGCGCGAGCGCGGGGGACGGGTCAAGTCCGGGTCGCCCGTGGGAATCAACTTGCCGGTGGCAGGAGTCTTCCGGAGCTTGGCGGCATCATGCGGGATCGGAGATTTGTCGCCGTCCACCGGGGCGGGCCTCTTTCGAAGGAGGACCACCGGCGGCTGGCGGCGTGGGCGGCGGATTGCGCGGAGCGGTTGCTGCCGGTCTTCGAGCAGACGTCGCCGGACCCGCGGCCGCGGACGGCGATTGCGGTCGCCCGGGCTTGGGCTCGGGAAGAAGTGCCGGTTGGTGAGGCGCAGAAGGCGTCGGTGGCGGCTCATGCCGCGGCGCGGGTGGCGACCGGCAAAGCGGTGGCGGCAGCTCGGGCGGCGGGTCATGCGGTGGCCACCGCGCACATGGCCGAGCACTCGCTGGGTGCGGTGATTTACGGGCTCAAGGCGGTCGATCCTGACGAGGTGGCGGCCGAGCATGCCTGGCAACTTTCGCAACTGCCGGCGGATCTGCTCGAGCTGGTGGGCTCCGCGTTGGCGAGGAGGTTGCCGGGGCGGTTTCCGATCCGAATGGAATGACTCGCCCTCGGGTCCAGGCTGAAAGCTTTTCATTTCCCCGATCCGGCAAACGCGACCATCGTGACGCCGTGAACGGACCGGTGGACCTACTCGGGCGGGGGATGCGGGATCTGCGGATCTCGCTGACCGACCGCTGCAATTTCCGCTGCCGCTACTGCATGCCGGTGGAGGTGTTCGGGCCGGGCTATCGCTTCCTACCGCGGGAAGACTTGCTGAGCTTCGAGGAGATCGTGCGGCTGACAGGATTGCTGGTCCCGCTGGGGATCGGCAAGGTGCGCTTGACCGGCGGCGAGCCGCTGCTGCGGCGCGGGGTGGAGGATCTGGTGGCGATGCTCGCGGCGATCGACGGCGTGCACGACATCGCGCTCACCACCAACGGCGTGCTGCTGGCCCATCATGCCGAGGCGCTGGCGCTGGCGGGGCTGAGCCGGGTGACGGTGAGCCTCGATGCGCTCGATCCGGAAATCTTCGCCCGGATGAACGGCGTCGGCGCAAAGGTCGAGCGGGTGCTGGCGGGGATCCGCACCGCGATGGCGTTCGGCCTGAAAACGAAGGTCAACGCGGTGATCCAGCGCGGGGTGAACGACGGCGGGATCCTGCCGCTGGCGCGCTGGGCGAAGGCGGAGGGGATCGACCTTCGCTATATCGAATACATGGACGTCGGCGAGACCAACGGCTGGAAGCTCGGCGAGGTGGTGGGGGCGGCGGAGCTGTTGGAGATTCTGGGCGCGGAGTTCGATCTGGTGGCGCGCGAGCCGGCGTATCGCGGCGAGGTGGCTTCGCATTGGAGCCATCGCGACGGGACTTGTGAAATCGGGGTGATCGCTTCGGTGACGCGGCCGTTTTGCCGGGACTGCCAGCGGCTGCGGCTGTCGGCGGACGGCAAGCTTTTCACCTGCCTGTTTGCGGCGGAGGGTCACGATGTCCGCGGCCTGCTGCGCGGCGGGGCCGGCGATGAGGTCGTCCGTGCCGCGGTGGCGGGGATTTGGACCGGGAGGAAGGATCGCTATTCGGAGGAGCGCGGTGAAGTCGTGCGGCCGAAGGCGGAGATGAGTTATCTGGGCGGCTGAGAGGAAGCTTCTGCCGGGCGCTGCTGGAGGTCGTGGAGGATGGCTTCGAGTTCGGCGATGCGGTCGGACTCGAGCTTGCGGCGCTGGAGGTGGAGGAGCAGACCGACGGCAAAGGTGAGGCTCGCCACGACATAGCCCAGAGAGAGGGCATGAAAGACTTCGTCAGACCAATAGGTGCCGCCGGACGGGGTCTGCATTGCGGGATGGTGCCGCAGTCGGCCGAGCTGTGAGAAGAGGGGAGACAAGATCGCCGCGATGAGCGTGATCCAGGCTGCCGTGGTCCTTGAGCGGAATACGAGGAGCGCGATCCACAGGAAGAGGACTCCTTGGACAATTTGAAAACCGATCGAGAAGAGCGGTAAGAGTTTGAGGTAGCTGCTGCTCATGGGGCGAGTGGGGTCTCTTTCAGCTCAACCGGTCTCTGAAGTCCGCATAGCCGAACTCGCGGATGGTTTCAAGGCGGCCGTCCTCGTGCTGGAGGACGATGGAAGGATGCGGCACGCCGTTGAAGGTCGTCGTCTTCACCATGGTGTAGTGGGCCATGTCGTCGAAGACGAGGATGTCGCCGACTTCCAGCGGGCGGGGGAAGGCGAAGTCGCCGGTGACGTCGCCGGCGAGGCAGGTGGGGCCGCCGAGGCGGTAAGAAATTGACGATTGATGATTGATCATTGCCGATTGTGGATCGGTTGATGCCGGGTCGGAGGCGGGGAGGTAGGTTTCGCCTTCGAGGGTGACGCAGGGACTCGTCGTGGACTCGGGCCGGCTAAAGCCGGCGGTCCCGGTGCACGCGAGGTAAGCTTCGGGCCGGTACGGCATTTCCAGTACGTCCGGCATGTGGGCGGTGGCGGAGATGTCGAGGATGGCGTGGCGGTGGCCCATGCTTTCGAAGACATCGAGCACGGTGGCGCGGAGCACGCCGGTGTGGATGGCGTTGGCCTCGCCGGGTTCGAGCCAGACTTCCACTCCGTATTTCGTGCGGGTCTCGCGGACCAGGCGGATCAGGCGGTCGCGGTCGTAGAAGGGCTTGGTGATCCAGTGGCCGCCGCCCATGTTGAGATAGGTGAATTGCGGCGAGCGGAGGAGGTGGCCGAACTTTTCATCGACCGCGGCGAGGGTCTTTTCGAGGTCGTCGGAATCCTGCTCGCACAGCGTGTGGAAATGCAGGCCGGACAGGCCGGTGAGATCGGCGCCCGCGAGCTGGTCGGCGGTGATGCCGAGGCGCGAGCCGGCGACGCAGGGGTCGTAAAGCGGGGTGGAGCCGGTGGAGCACTCGGGATTGATCCGCAGGCCGCAGTGGAGCTGGCCGTTTTTGAAACGCGGGTGCGCCATCACCATGTCCCGGAAGCGGAACCACTGGGACAGCGAATTGAAGTCGAGATGATGGGTGAATTCGCAGAGCTGGCGGATTTCCTCCTCCTGGTAGGCGGGCGAGTAGGTGACGACGTGTTTGCCGAAGTAGTCGCGTGCGAGCTGGGCTTCCCACAGGCCGGAGGCGCAGCAGCCGTCGAGGTGATCGCGGAAATGGGGGAAGGCCTTCCAGCAGGAGAAGCCTTTCAGCGCGAGGACGATCTTGCAGCCCGCGGCATCGGCGGTTTCGCGGAGCAGGGCGGTGTTGCGACGGAGCGCGGCGATGGAGACGACGAAGGAGGCCACGGGGAGAGCAGGAAGTGCCAAGGGGGGAAGTGCCAAGTTCCAAATTTCTCCAAGGTTCACCGATCTCGGTTGCCAGGGCGATCCGCATCCGGAGTGGTTTCCCGGGGCGAAGCCGTGAGTGGGCTCGCCACTCCTCAGGATTGAGGAAGCTCCACCTTCTCTGAGTCTGCAGGACTCGTCGCCCATTCGTCCACCAGACGATAGGCGACGGCCAGCATGGTCGGCCCTAGGAACACACCCACAAGCCCGAAAGCCAGCGCCCCGCCGACCACACCGCAGAGGATCAGCACGAATGGCAGCTTTGTCCCGAGGCTTATGATGAAGGGGCGCACCACGTTGTCCACGCTGCTGATGGCGAAGAACCCCCAGAGGAGCATGAAGATTCCCCACCCCGTCTCCCCTTGGCCGAACAACCACAGCATCGCGGGAATCCACACGATCGGCGGGCCGAATGGCAGAACGACAGCCAGGAAGAATGTAAGCATCCCCAGCAAGACCGCGCCCGGCACACCCGCGATCCAAAACCCGAACCCCGCGACAATCCCCTGGGTGAGTGCCGTGCCCAAGATCCCGTAAACCACCGCGCGCACCGTATCGCCCGCCACTTTGAGCAAACGCTTGCCGTTGTCCCCCGCCAGCCGCTCCACCCCGTTTCGAAGCCTCTCCGCCAGAACATCGGCGTGCCGCAGAAAGAAGAACGCCAGAAACACGCTGAGCGCCACCTGTGTCACGCCTTGGCCCACTGCAAGTCCCGTCGCGATCAAGGCGTTTCTCGCCATTCCCAAGGTCCTTCCGAGCAAATCCACCAGCCTCGTTGAATCATCCCGCTCCCCGTCCGTGTCGACATCGGCCTCGGCCGCAGGCACCGCACCCTCCGCCACCGGTTCTGTCGGTGCCGCCGCGCCGCCTTCCGGGCCAACCGGGGTCCTTCCTTGCAAAGCCGGGCTCTCGCCACCCGCCGCCGCCCTTTCGAGATCATCCACCCACCGTCGCCGGTCCTCGCTGAAGTCCCTCCAGTAGGCCGAAACCTCGTCGCCCAGGACCGGGACCCGCTGGATCCAGTCCGGAGCCTCATCCGGTGCATCGAGGAACCATTCCTTCGTCGCGGCCGCCACCGCCTTCCCGTCCTCCACCAGGCTGAAACCGAACAACACCACCGGCCCCGCGAGCATCAGCATCAAGCAAAACGTCACCAGTCCCGCCGCAAGCGTCCGTGATCCCCGGAACCATCCCGTGAACCGCCGCTGCAACGGATACAGCGAATAGGACAGGATGATCGCCCACATCAGGGCGGAAAGGAAGGGCTTCAACACCACCACGCACCCCGCGAGAAGAAGGAATAGCGCCACCCCCCCGAGCAAGGGCTCCAACTTGAACCGGGTGGGTCGTTCTCTATGCTCCATGCCTCGCCGGGAAACTATTCAGAACCCGCACCCGGAAAAATCAAAAACGCGGGATTTTCATCAGCGCCCGTTCTCAGGCTTGATCCATCCCATGGGGCGCTCCGCGTCAGCGGCTTGCCAAACGAGGACATTTCGTCCCTGGGCACGCGGACGGATCATCGCATGTTGTTCCTTTCCCCAGGACACCTTTCTCACGGGAACTCCACCCGGTAGAACATCTTCCCCTGCGGCGGGTCGGGATCGGTGAACTCGATCAGTCCCGCGGAATCCGCGCGCAGGGTTTGGATCGTCAGCCAGTCCTGCAAGGTCCCCGAGCGCTGGATGTTGTAACTCAAGGCGGGCACGCCCGTGAAGCGGACCGTCGCGGCTTGCCCGGGCAGCTTTTCGATCACGGCGCTTTGCCCGGCGATTCCATCAGAAGGGACGACCGGGAGAACGAGGGTGGCGGTGGCAAATCCGCCGCGGCCGTCCTGCACGGTGAGCTGGAAACTGTCCGGACCCTCGTAGTCGATGGCCGGGGTGTAGGTCAGGCTGCTTTCTCCCATCACGACCTCGCCCCCTTCGGCGGTGGAGCCGTCCACCATCGACACGGTGACAGGGTCGTTGTCCGAGTCGGAGGTCTGCGCCAGGAGCTCGGCATAGCTGAGGACCAGCGGCCGGTTGACCCGCGTGGCGGCGGTGAATCCGGTGAACAAGGGCGGCGAATTCTCGGCGGTGTCGATGACCAGCAAGGGCCGTGCGAGGGTCACCGGGGATTCTTCGGAAGCGAAGGCCACCTCGTTCTGGCCGGCATCCGCTTCGAGGATCAGGCTGTAAATGCCCGTGCCCGTCAGATGGGTGCCGATGTCGAATTCGATGACCTGGTCCGCGGCGAGGGTCCCGGTGAAAGCGGCGAGTTCGGCGCCCTTGGTCGGCGCGTTGGTCCCGTTGATCCCGCTTTCCGTCCAGTCGTTCGAATTTGCCGCATACAAGCGCAGCGTCACGGGGCCGGGCGAAACGCCATCGGCTTCGGTCAGGCGGAGGACGGCTCCCTGGGGCGCGGAGACCAGGACGGTGAGGTCGAATTGCAAGTAGGCGACGCGGGTGCCGTTCGCGATGCGGAGCGTGCTGCCGTTGTCGTTGTTGCCCGCATCGGTGAAGGCGTCGTGAAGCGGCGGGACCACCAGTTCGCCGCCGACGTCCGGGAGCTTGATGAAGACCGTGACATTATCGTTGGCGCTGAGGTCGCTATCGGCTGCGGCAAGCCGGAGCGTGTAGGTGCCCGCCATCGTGAAGGTCGCGGTGGTCGCCACCGTGGCGGTGTTCGAGAACGAGACCGGAGCCGGCCCGGTCACCAGCGACCAGGTGCGGGTCAGCGAGAACACGTCGGGCAAGCCGTCGTCGGTCACCGTTCCATTGAGAGTCACATCGACGGCGGAGTTGACGAGGATGGCCGACTTGTCAGGCCCCGCGTTGACGACGGGCGCGGTGTTGGTGCCGCTCGCGCCTTCGAGGGATTTCACGAGGACGATCCAGTCCTCCGAGGCGCTGTCAGGCGGGCTGCCCAGGCTGCGGATGCCGCCGCCTTCCACCGTGCCGCCGTCGATGACGGGTCCGCCGTCGCGCGGGTTGAACCATTTCACGGTGTAGGTGCCGCTGGCGGTGGTGAGATTGAGCGTGTGGGTGCCGCCGGAGCGGAGCTGGACCAGGTAGGCTTCGCCGATCCTGGCGAGGCAGCGGTTCCCGTTGTCGCCATAGCCGCTGACCAGATCGTTGAGGTTGGTCATCCGTTCGAAGGAGACGTCGTTGTCGTCGAAAAACAGGAGCGCGTGGCGGCATTGGTCCCAGAACGAATCCCGGCTGCGGAAGTCCTCACAGTTGAGATCGGAGTGGACATACTGGGAGCCGAAGTAGAACTCGCAGCCGGCGCCGCCGGCCAGGATGGTGGCCCACAGGGCGTCCTTGCGCGCGTCGCGGTGGCTGTTGCCCGGATCGGTGTCGGGGCGGAGGCTGGCGCTGGAGTCGCCCGGTTCGTCGCAGGCCACCACCCAGGGCTTGCCGAAGTCGAACGAACGGTTCACGTAGCGCCGTACCTGATAGAAGGTGTCGGAGAAATCGGCGTTGTTCATCTGCAGCGAGAAGCCGGTGAGTTTCGAGGCCTCGCCCATCATCTCGAAGTGGCTCGCGCCATTGTGGATGACAATGGGGTGGCGGTAGGGATCGTTGTCGTGGAAGTACTGCGCCCAGGCCTGCTTCTGGGAAAGGGAGGCGTTGTTGATTTCCTCGCCGAGATTCCAGTTGAGCGCGAGGTGATGGCCGAAACGCGCGATCAGCTCGCGGTAGTAGAGCTTGCGTTGGTTGCCCAGATTGCCGCCGTCGAGCAGCAGTTCGTTCTCCGTCTCCTGGGTCTTGAAATGGAGATACATGCCCTGGCGCGTGCCGTGCTCGAAGATGATCTCCCACTGGTCGAGGCGGGAGACGTCCATCCGCAGGCGTTCTTCGTAGTCCAGATAGGGGAAGACGTTCTTGTCGTCTCCTTCGATGTTCATGGTGATGAACGAAAAGGCGTTGAGGCCTTCCGAGGCGAGGTAGTTGATCGCACCGATCAGACCCTTGCCCTTGGTTCCCTGCCAGACCGGATCGCCGGACTGCCAGTCGCCGACATGGGGTGCCCAGTCCTTCACGCGCTGGTCGTCCTCCCCATCGGTCTTGAAGTCACCGTCGAAGTCCTCATAGGAAAGCAGGTTCTCCGGCGAGTCCACGCCGGCCTTCATGAAATACCGGCCGGTGCCGGCGAAGCGGAGGTGGTGCTTGCCCACATATTCGAGCCGGCCCTTGCCTCGGAAATCACGGCCTGTCTTCTCGGTCGCGATGATCGTGAAGTTGCCGCTCTGCCCGTCGAAGAAGCCGGCGGACGAACCCGCTGTCGGGCTGCTGTTCATCGCCACGTTCGAGCCGCTGCGGAAGGACGCGGTGTAGGTCCAGCCACCGGTCTCTTCGGGGGCGAAATGGGCGCGCCAGAGATTGCCGGAAGCCGCCGAGGTGTTCGCGGCATCTCCATCCGCCGCGTAGTAGCCCGGGACGCGGTAGGTTTTCCCGCTGGCGGTATGGATGAAAGTGACATCCAGCCGGTAGTCCGTGAACGGATTCGGCGTCGACGTCTCGCTCGTGGCGGGTCCGGTGAAGTTGAAAGTTAACTTGTGCCATTGCTGGAGCTCGCCCGATATCGGCGGCGGGTCCGATTGGCCATGGGCCGAACCGGGAAACGCGGCCATTGCAGCGATCCAGGAAAGCGCGAGAAATCGTGACAAGCCAGCATGCCGCAAGGCGGCAGCCCGCTGGGGTCGGGATACAAACATAGGGGGGTGGGGGGCTGGCGGACTCCATGCGCAAGGGGAAGCGATGCCGTCCGGGGGCTCTCTGGAATTTTCGATGGAGGAGATAAAGAAGATAGCAAGTCGTGCGGGTAAAAAATTCGTTAGATAATGAATTCATGCAATATGCATTCTTTGGCGGGATTGCAAATTGCGCGATGAAGCGATCCTGACAGCACAAAGAGAAGGCCGGAGATCTTTCGATCTCCGGCCCTCGCGAACCGTCGTAGCCCTCTGGTGGCCGGCAATCAGGGATTCAGCGTGACCCGGTAGAAGGCCTTGCCGGTGGGCGGGGCGGGGTCGGTGTAGCTGGTGCTGCCGGCGGAGCCGGGGTAGGCGGCTTCAAGCGTCGTCCAATCCGAGAGATTGTCGCTGCGCTCGATCTTGAAGGTGACTCCGGTGACGCTCGGCCACTGGATGGAACCGCCGGTCCCGCCGGTGGCGGCGAAGCGCGAGCTGCCGCTGTTCGGGATCAGGCCGAGGCGGAACTCGGTGAGGTTGTCGGTGCCGTCCTGGTCGAAGTCGCCGGTGTCCGCCTCGTCGAGGTCGCCGAAGTAGAGCTGCTCCCAGGCGTCGTCGAGGTTGTCGGGGGCCTCGGTGCTGATGAAGTGGAACTGCGACGGCGTGCGGGCGACCGAGCTGATGCGGACTTCATCGATCACGCCGAGGAAGCTGTCGGTGCTGCCACCGTTGTCGCGGCCTTCGTTGCCGATGGTGAGGTCGGGCGTGGTGGCGATGAGATCCTGGGTCATCTGGCCGGAGAACAGCTCGTTGGCGGCGGTGCGCGAAGGATCGAGCAGGGTCCAGTAGAGCTTCAGGTTGTCCGCGGTGGCCTCGCTGCCGTTGTAGGCGACGGCGACGTGGTACCAGCCGCCTTCGACGGCGGCGTCGGGGTCGGCACCGTTGGGCAAGGGAGCGATGATCGATTGCACGCCGACCTCGCCACTGAGGTTGATGAACTCGACGAGCGGGGCGGTGCCGGCGAGGTTGCCGGGTCCGCCGATGGGGACGATCCGGAACTGCCAGACGCGGGCCGCGCCCTGGGTGCCGTCGTTTTCGCCCGTTAGAATTTGCATCGGTGCGGTGGAGAGCGGAGCCAATGCGGGATCGAAGTCGAGGCGGACGATGGCTTCGAAGGTGAAGGCCCCGTCGACGCCGGCATAGGTGAGCGTGGCGTCGTCGCCCGCCCCGCTGGCCAGCGGCTTGGCCGAGAGCGCGCCGCCGGTCGCGGTGCCGCGGCCTGCGGAGGGGTTGAATCCGGTCCCGAAGCCGGCGAGGGAAGGCGCCCACATGCGACCGTTGGCGTTGACGGCTGTTAGCGCGACCGGCTCGCTGCCGGCATCGGCGGCGGGCTGGTCGACTTCGTCGAGGTGCCAGAGGTGGAGCGTATTGGAGTCGGCCGTGTAGGGCTGGAAGAACTCCGCGCTGTCGGGCGTGCCGTCGCCATCGATATCGGTGGGAACCGAGGCGGTGAGCTTGGGGTCGGAGCCGGAGTTTTGTTCCTGCAGGTTGGTGAAAGCCTCGCTGTCACCGCCGAGGTCGCCTGGCAAAGGGGCGAGGCTACCGAAGTGGAACTGTTCCCAGGAGTCGATCAGGCCGTCGGCGTCGGTATCGGATGGTTTTTGCGCGGTGGTCGGGTTGGTCAAGGCGGTCTCTTCCTGTTCGTTGGCGTAGCCGTCGCCGTCGGGGTCGCTCGTGCCATCGTGCTTGGCCAGGACGATTTCCCGGGTGTCGCCGGGAATGAAGAAGTAGGTCGCTTCCCACCCGTCGTTCAGGCCGTCGGCATCGCTGTCGGGCGCAGAGAGCGGGTTGGCGGGGTCTGTGCCGAGCTGGTATTCCTCGGCGTTGGTGTAGAGGTCGCCGTCGGGATCGCCGCCTGCCGTTTCGGCGAGGTTGCCGAAGATGGCAAGCTCCCAGGCATCGGAGAGTCCGTCGCCGGTTCCGCCTTCTGTGTCGGGGAAGCTGTTGAAGCCGGCGGTGCCGACCGGGATGGTGCCGGCGCTGTCTTCGTCCTCGTTGATGGCGAAGTCACCATCCGGATCGCCGCTGCCGTTCTGCGCGGCGAGATTGGCGAAATGCAGCAGTTCCCAAGCGTCCGACAAGCCATCGCCGTCGATGTCGCCGGGAATCGAGTTGAAGTCATTCGGATTCGAGCCGCCGTTTTGCTCGGCGAAATTGTCGAAGGCATCGCCATCGGGATTCCCCGTCTTACCCTGCTTGGCAATGATTTCGGCGACCGTCTCCGACTCCGACTCGCGGAAATTGAGCACTTCCCAGTCGTCGAGCAGGTCGTCGCCATCGGTGTCGGCGGCGCTGGGTGCGAAGATGAACTGGCTGGCGCTGCGGGCGACCTTGCTGATTCGGACTTCGTCGATCAGGCCGCCGAGCGGTTCACCACCGAGGCCGCCGGTGGCGCGGCCTTCGTTGCCGATGATCAGGACGGCGTCGTCGTTGACGTCGACGGTTTCGACGGTGTTGGTGGCGATCGGATTGGCGGTGATGACCGAGGCGTCGACCTTGGTCCAGTAGTAGGTCAGCGTGGTGCCGTCGTAGGTGAGGGCGACGTGGAACCACTGGTTCGCCACGAAGCCGTGGGTGCCGGAGGTCGGGATGGGCGCGGTGAAGGCGGCGGGGGCGGAGCCGATGAAGTTGAACTCGAGGTTGCCGGTGCCGTTGATGCGGAACTGGAAGCCGCGGTCGGCGGCGGCGCCGTTGTTGTCGGTGCAGATGATCTCGCGGTTGCCGCTGGTGATGGACGGCACGTTGACCATCGCTTCCAGGGTGAAGGCGTTGGAGACGCCGAAGATCGTCGAATGATCCAGCAACTGGTCCGGGCCGACCGGGGCGAAATCGCCGGGCTGATAGGCACCGTTGCCGTCGGCGTCCACGCCGAGGCAGGCGCTGCCGGTGATGTTGGCCGCGTTGCCGAAGCCGCTGAAACCGGCGGCGCCGAGCACGGTGGTGATCAGCGGCTGGTTCACGCCGTCGCCGGCGTAGGGGTTGCCATTGACGGAGAGCGCGGCGTCACCGGTGGTGCCGGCATTGGCGGCGCTGCTGCCGCCGGCGGCCTCGTCGAAGTGATAGAGGTAGGTCGTGTCGGCATCGGCCGAAGCGTAGGGGGCGACCGCGGCGTGGGCGGCGGGCAGCATCAGGCCGGAGCTCAGGGCGGCGGCAAGGAATGGATTTTTGCAGGGCTTCATAAGTCGAAAAGGGTTGGGATCCGACAACGGCGGATTCGGCGCCGGACGGGTCCCGGGTTCACGGGAAAGGGGACATACCGCTGCAATCGTCCCTTGGCCAATGGGATGGGCCTTTCTCCCACGTAATGGGGAGGTCGTCAGAAGCCGCCTTCTGCCGATTCGATCCGCCAGAAGCGCTTCGTTTCACCGGTGGTCGCCGCTTGGGTGAAAACGAGGGGTTCACCGGTGCCGTCGCGGGTTTCCACGAGGCTCCAATCGTCGAGGTCGGTGCTGGTCCAGAGCCGGTAGGACCAGCTCGGTTCCGACGGGATGGTCAGGGTGACGGTGGTGCCGTCCGGGCTGATCTGCAGACTCGGCTGGCGGAGGTGTGAGAAATAGCGCGCGGCATCCCATTCCAGCACGGAGATGCGGTCGGCGGTGTTGGCCGGTGGCGTGTAGCCTTTTCCGGCCGACGCCTGATAGAGGAAGTGCAGCTGGCGGTCGCGGTCCCAGAGCTCGTTGTCGATGATCGGCTCGAAGTTGCCGAGGTTGTCGTGGGTGAGGTCGAACTCGATCCACAGGAGCCGGTCGGGATCCGCGGCGAGCGGGAGGCTGTGGACGATGGTGATGCCGTTGCTGCCGGCGTCGTCGCGGTAGGCGACGATGACACGGTCCTCGTCATCGGTGACGACGATGGGCCGGCCGAGATCGCGCACGGCGGATTCGGTGTATTTGGTCGTGGTCGGATTGTGGGTCCGGTTGGAGACCGGTCGCGTTTGCCAGGTGCCGTCGGCGTGGCGGAAGGCGACCATGTACTGGCGGCGGTGGTTGGCGGGAGCTTCCGGCGCCCACCAGGTGGCGGTGACGGGATTGCCGGCGGCGTCGAGGCACATGCTGGCCTGGTTGATCAGGCTCGAGCCTTCGGGGATGGTGACGATGTGTTCCGCGGCGGTGGCGGGATCGCCGCTTTCGCCATCGCGGGAAATCGGCAGGGCGTAGGGCGTGCCGTCGTGGCGCTGCCAGGTCAGGCCACCGTCGGTGGAGCGGCCGAAGGCGATGTTGTTGTTGGTCTGGTAGCCATCCTCTCCGGCGGGGGAATCGTTGCCGCCGGGCTCGTAGCGCCAGCACCAGGTGAGGATGAGGTCGTCGCCGTCGCCACCGAGCTGGGGCATGTTCGGGTAGGCGTTGTAGTTCGGGGTCCAGCCGCGGCCCTTGAGGAAGGGGAGCTGGGTGGTCCCGTCGCGGTGGACATTGTCCCAGATGCCGGTGGCGGTATCGTAGCGGTTCAGGTAGACGTCGCCCGCGCCGGAGCCGCCCTCGCGGAAAAGATAGAGCAGGTCGCCGTCGGGCAGTTTCAGAAATTGCGGGTAGGTCACGGTGGCCTCGCGGCCGGTCATGGTGGTGTCGGGGCCGAGCACGATGGGACCGCCGCCGGTCACCGGCGTGGTACTACGGGAATAGTGGAAGGCGTCGCCGTGCATGCCCCAGGACAGATGCATGAAGCCGTCGCCATCGACGCCGTAGCTGATGACGTCGTGGCCGTCGGTGATATTGTTCGCGGTGAAGGTCGGGTGGCGGAAGATTTCCCACTGCGAGCTGCCGAACGTGCGGCGGCCGATCCAGATGGTGTTGTTGAAAGCTGCGGCGGCATCGTGCTGGTGGCGGCCATACCAGGTGACGAACTGCTGGGTGCCGATCGTTTTCAAGGACGAGCGGACGAAGGACACGGTGTTGATGGCCGAGGCACCGGCGTAGCCGAAGTCGCTGGTGGCGTGGTTGCCATCGTCGAGCGGCACGAGTTTCACCGCGGTGCCGGCCGGGCGCGCGGCGGGGTCGGTGGGGGAGGTGGCGGCGAGGAATTCCTGGCGATTGCCGAAGCCGTCGCCGTCGGGGTCCGAGCCGCCGTTGTGCAGCAGATGGCCGAAATGCGACTGCTCCCAGGCGTCGGGCAGGAAGTCGGCGTCGGTATCGGCGGAGTTCGAGGCGCGGTGGTTGGGGGCCGAGTTGTTGGAGAACTCGGTGGCGTTGCTTTCGCCGTCGCTGTCGGGGTCGCCGGCGGCGTCCTGCGAGAGGTTGCCGAACCAAGTGAGCTCGCTGGCGTCGGGCAGGCCGTCGGCGTCGGTGTCGGCGGGCGTGGAGAGAATGTTGTCGGGATCGCTGCCGGCTTCGTATTCGGCGAGGTCGCTGGCACCGTCGCCGTCGTGGTCGGCACCGCCGAGTCCGGAAAGCGTGGCGAGGGAGGGGACGTGGAGAAGTTCCCAGGCGTCGGGGAGATCGTCCTCGTCGGTGTCCGTCACGAGGTCGATTTCTTCAAAGAGGAACTCGTCCGCGCCGCGGGCCACGGAGCTGATGCGGACCTCGTCGATGAGGCCGAGCAGGCCTTCGGAAGAGTTGCCGGTGATGCGGGCCTCGTTGCCGATGACGAGCAGTCCGGTGACGGCGCCGGTGGTGGTTTCCGAAGTGGAGGTCGCGATCGGGTTGGCGGCGGTGACGGCGGGATCGACGAGCGTCCAGTAGAGCTTCGTCGTGGTGCCGTCGTGGGTGACGGCGACGTGGTACCAGTTCGCGGCGTTAAAGGCGTGGGTGCCGGAGAGCGGGATGGCGGCGGTCACCGCGGCGGAGGCGGTGGCGATGAAGTTGAATTCGAGGGTGCCACCGCTGCCGATCCGGAACTGGAAGCCGCGGTTGGCGAAGGCGCTGTCGGTGCAGAGGATTTCGCGCACGGATCCGGTGATCGCGGGCAGCTTGACCAGGGCTTCCAGCGTGAAGGCCCCGCCCGGCCCGCTGAGGGTGGAGTGGGCGATGGCGTCGGGACTACTGGTCGCGGTGCCGATCTGGAAGCCGCCGCTGCCGTTCGCATCGAGCCCGATCCCGAGGTCCACGGCGGAGATGCTGGCGGCGGAATGGAAGCCGGCAAATCCGCTGGCGGCTCCGAGGACGCCGGTGGCGGAAGGCTGTGGGTTGCTGGCGTGGTTGAGGATGGGATTTCCGTCGAAAGCGATGGCGGAGGCGGCGGCCGGGACCGAGTTGGCGGCGACGGTTTCGCCCGCGGCCTCGTCGAGATGGAAGAGATGCACGGTGTCCGCGTCCGGCGCGTAGGGGCCGGTGATGATGGCGTGCAAGGGCAGCGTCGCCAGCAGGGGAAGCAGATGGAGCGGGGCGCGAATCATGAAGAAGGGTTTCAACATGCACCGGATCGTCGTCGACCCGAAGAGGAAGAAAGCATCTTCCCCCCAAAAGGGGACGGGGACCCGAAGGCTTGCGGGATCATTGGACGAACGGCCACAGCAGCAGGGCCATGCCGAGGCCGACCAGCGAGATGATGGTCTCGGCGACGGTCCAGGATTTGAGCATCTGTTTCTCGGTGAGCTGGAGGTAGCGGCTGATCATCCAGAAGCCGCTGTCGTTGACGTGCGATGCGGTCGAGGCACCGGCGGCGATCGCGGCGACCAGCAGGCCGAGTTTCATCGGTCCGAAGCCCGCGGACTCGACGAAGGGCGCCATCAGGCCGGCCGCCGCGACCATGGCCACGGTGGCGGAGCCCTGGCTGACGCGGATGACGGTGGCGAGGAACCAGGCGAGGAAGACGGGGCCGAGCGAGAAGCGCTCCATCAGTCCGGCGGCCATGGCCTTGCCGGCGCCGCTTTCGACCAGCACTTCCTTGAACACGCCGCCCGCGCCGGTGACCAAGATGATGATGCCGGCCGGGCCGAGCGCGGCGGTTGCGAGTTCCTGCAGCTCGGCTTTGCCCGCTTTTTCCCGGAACGTCAGCACGGCCATCGCGGCGAGGGTGGTGAGCAGCAGGGCGATCACCGGGTGTCCGACGAAGGCCAGCGCGGCGTGAACGCCGCTGCGGTTTTCCTTTCCCCACTGGAGATCCGCCGCCGAGCCGGCGAGGATCAAGAGGATGGGCGCGAGGATCAGTAGCAGGGTGATCCATGCCATCCCGCGGTCGAAGGAAAGGCTTTCATCGTCCGCGGCGGCGTCGGGCACCGGGAGGTTCAGCTTGGGAACGATCCAGCGGGCGAAGATCGGGCCGGCGAGGATCGCGCCGGGCAGTCCGCAGATCGCCCCCATCAGGATCACCGGGCCGAGCGAGACGCCGAAGAGTTCCGCCACCGCTACCGGTCCAGGGGTCGGCGGGATGAAGGAATGCGAGACCGCGAGGCCGGCCAGCAGCGGCAGGCCGAACCAGTAGGCCGGCTTTTTCTGGCTGCGGCCCAGCGCCATCAGCAGCGGGCAGAGGATGACCAGCGCGACGTCGAGGAAGACCGGGATGGAGATCAGGAAGCCGGCCACCATCAGGGCCCACGGCGCGCCTTTCGGTCCGGTGATCCCGATCATCCACTTGGCTAGGGCGCGGGCGCCGCCGGAGCGCTCGAGCATCGCGCCGAAGATCGCGCCGAGGCCGACCAGGGTGGCCACCGCGCCGAGGGTCTTGCCCATGCCGTTGACCACCGTGGCGGGGATCGTATCCACCGGCATGCCGACCAGCACCGCGAAGATCAGGCTCGAAAGCAGCAGCGCCACGAAGGCCTGCCAGCGCAGCCAGAGGATCATGAAAAGCAGGAGCGCGACCGCGGTGCCGACCGCAAGCAGGGGATAGTCAGCCAGCATCCCCGCAGGCCGCCACAGGGGGAGCGGCGCGTCACGCCTGAATCGCGGCAGCCATGCGCGGCGATAGGGATAATCTTCCTGGAGCCGGCTAACGGACTCGAACCGTTGACCTACTGATTACAAATCTGCATTGCGGGCTTTACGGGTATTGATTTCCAACGAGTTACTTCTTCGGGTTCTCCGCATTTCCGCTTATTCTCGACTTTTAAGGGTAATTCGGGTACAAAACCCGGGTGGCCAGAACTCCGAAATTCACCTACAACAAGACGCCCCGCGGGTGGGAAGTAAACGTCCCTGCGGGGATGTCAGCATCCGGGAAACGAGAGCGGCAGTTCTACCCGAATCGAGACGAAGCCAAAGCCGCCGCGTCCGAGCTGCGGGCGAAATTCAAGGAGCATGGATCCGCCGCTTCCATCATTCGGCCGGCACTCGCGGAGGATGCCACCCGGGCCGCCGCCGTGCTGGAACCGTGGGGCGCTTCCCTGCTGGAAGCCGCGAAGGCCTTCGCCGCGATCCGGGAACGGGAAGCCGCAAGCAAGCTGCTGCGCGAAGCCGCGGAAACGTGGTGGGAGTGGCTGGAATCCCCCGAGCGCGAAACCCAGGTGAAGGCCCGCCCGCGGACGCGCACCCTGCAAGGCTACCGTCAGACGAAGAAGAAACTCGTGGATGCACTGGGCGAGCGGCTGCTGGCCACGATCACCGTGGACGAGCTGCAAGCCGTGATCACCCCGCCCGGCACACCGCCGACGATGGCCGCATCGAATCACCGTTGCGCTCGCGTCTTCTGGAACTGGGCCGCAAAAAAGGGATGGTGCCGGGCCGATGTCATCACCGGCGTTCAAACCCGGAAGCCTGACAAATCCAAGGAGGTGGGGATTCTCACACCCGCGGAAGCCGAGCGGCTGCTGGCGGTGGCGGAAGAGTACTTCCCGCAAGCCGTGGCTTCCTACGCGATCCAACTTTTCGCGGGAGTCCGCCCGGCCGAGATCGCCCGACTGAAGGCCGAGCACGTCACCGGCGAAGGGATCAATCTGGGAGCCGCCACGACGAAGAAGGCAAGCCGCCGGCACATCACGCCAAGCAAGACGCTGGCCGCTTGGCTGGCCGCCTACCCCTTCAAGCCGTGCAAGAACTGGAAGCGGGTGGACGACGCGTGCCGATGCCTGGCTGGCTGGGATGTAACGTGGCCGGACTGGCTGGCGAAACCCGACGCCGTGAAGGTGAAGAAGGGCAAGAAGGCCGTCCGCCCGGCATGGCCGCAAAACGCGATTCGACATAGTCACGCGACATATTCGGTGGCGGCCGGCGTGGAGATCGAGACGCTTCTTTTCGAATTCGGCCACACCGAATCCACAGACGTTCTTCGCCGGCATTACAAGGGAGTGGCCAGCAAGAAGGACGCGCTCACCTACTTCGCCTTGCGGCCGGGTGGCGTGAAGGCCGCCGCGGAAGAGAGCTTCGAAGCCGTGGAGGGCGCGGCATGAACGAAGAAGCCGAGAAGAACCGGAAGCGGGTGGAGATCGCGAACGCGCTGGCCGCCCTGGCGATTGGCGACTTCCCGGAGAAGCTGCGGGCGCTGGCCGATGCTGTCCGCGCCGGGGAGTGGGAGGACATCGCCGCCGCGGCATGGCTTCACGAGCGATTCGATCACGAGGACGAGGCCGGCCTGCATTGCGTCCGTTGGATCGCCACGCACCCGGAAGTCTTCGGGATCAAGCGGCTGACGAAAAACGACATCGTGTTTCTTGCGGGCAAGCTGATTCCAAGTTGGACGATGAAACATCCGCGAAGGACGTGGAAGCGGTTGGGCTTGGAGCATCTCCCCCAGGGGCGAGGCAACGAGGAAGTCCCGGAGCTTCGAATGATGGCCGCCCGCGAGCGGTGGCTGGCCGAGAAGCGGGCCGAGATCGCCGCCATTCGTGGCAAGCCTGCGAGCTAGCACCCCCCCTTGCCATCTGGGCCGAGTGACGGCCGGGGAAATTTGCGAAGATTGGGAATCGTTATGCAAAAAACGATTCCGAAAGAACAAACCACCGGCGAGCCCGTCCTTGTCAAATCCGCCACCGTTGCCCGCGCTCTCAGCGTCACGGGCCGGTATGTCCTGCAACTGGAAGAGCAAGGAGTCATCCCGAGCGTCCGCTTCGGGAAGCGATGCGTCCGCTTCTCTCTTCCCGCCGTGCTTGCCGCTGTAGGCGCTCACCAGGAGGCCCGCACCGGGGAGATGGCACAATGATCACCCATGAAGAGAAACGCCCCGGGCTGGGGGCTGCCAACACCGGGGCGGGGATCACTGGAACGAACAGCGGGAAGCCTACACTCACCGCCGCCCAACGGCAAGAGCTGATCGCCGCCGCCGTCCATGCGTTCCCGATTGGCGAACTCGACGTGCAAGCCATCGGTGGCCGATGCGCGTGGAATACCTACTGCCGGCCGGGCCGGGCCGCTGCTCTCCGGAAGGGACTGGGCACGCTCGTGCGGGCTGGAGAGCTGGCGATGGAACTCCGCCCCGAATTGGAGCTGCGCCAAGTTCTCGTGGCTATGAGCGCGTTCCAAGTGAGTCTTCCGGACGTGCTTGTGAATCCGTTCACCGGCGAGTGGAGCGGCACCAAGGCCGCGGTGGCGCATCGTGGCCGGGAGATCGCCGGGGCGCTGGCTGAAGTGGCGCTTATGGTGCGGGAACTCGAACTGGAGGGCACCGCCAACCCATGAACGCAATCAATCCTTCTTCGTTCTACTACGACGGGCGGACTTACTATCTGGACTCCGGCCGGGAATACATCCCGATGGACACCGCGAGCGTGAAGCGGCACCTGCAAGGGCAGGATCCGGGATTGGTGAAGTCCGACATCGACGCCGGGATTTGCCACATCCAGACGAAGCAATTCGTTCACTTCGCCGGGCCGCTCGCCGGGATGAATCGTGGCCTTCACATCGCAAGCGGGTATCGCGTGCTTGTCACGAGTTCACCGACAATCATTCCCGCGGCGCCTGGTGAATGGCCGACGCTTCGGGCCGTCCTTCACGGGCTGCTGGGAGACGATCCAGACGTGGGAGATCGACAGGTGGAGATCTTCCTTGGCTGGCTCAAGTTTGCCCGGGAGTCGATCACATCCGGCCGCCGCCGCCCCGGGCAGGTTGTCGCGCTCGCCGGGCCGCGGAACTGCGGGAAAAGCCTGCTGATCGACATCATGGAACTTGCGATGGGTGGACGAAGGGCGAACCCGACGAAGTATTTCACCGGCCGCACCGCCTTCAACGCGGACTTGGCCGGCGCTGAATTGCTCGTGATGGATGATGAAGCGGGAAGCACCGACATGCGCCCCCGGAAGAACCTGGCCGCCGCCATCAAGGCCAATCTCTTCGCCGGGGCCGTGTCCGTGGAAGGGAAGCACAAGACGCAGTTCACCTTTTCGCCCTGCTGGCGGATGATGATTGCGCTGAATGATGAACCGGAAGCCCTGCTCGTGTTGCCACCGATCACTTCCGACATCTTCGACAAGCTCATCTTGTTCCGATGCCACAAGCGGCCGCTCCCGATGCCGGCGCACACGCTGGACGAGAAGGGCGCCTTCTTCGCCAAGCTCAAGTCCGAACTCCCGGCGCTGCTCGACGGGCTGCTGGCCTACGATCTGCCGGCACACCTGCGGGAACAGCGTTGCGGGGTTGTTCACTTCCATCACCCGGCCATCGTGGAAGCCCTGCACGATCTGTCACCGGAAGCCGCGATGCTTGGCCTGATCGACACCGCGGAACGGGCGGGCGGGATCGCGCTGCCATGGACGGGCACCGCGGCCGAGCTGCGGGCGCTGCTGGTTTCCTGCACAGTCACCGGCCGCGATGCCGAGCGGCTGATTGGATCGCCACAGTCCGCCGGAACCTATCTGGGCCGCCTGGAAGGGGAGCGGGTGGCAAAGCTCACCATTCACGACGGGCACCAGCGGTGGAGAGTCACGCGGGGCGCTTCGGGCGTGGATGAAATCGAGTTCTGATCCGGCCGAGCGAAAGGCCCGCTTCCTTCACCGGGAGCGGGCTTTTCCGTGTCCTTTCAGTGGAGCAAGTGGGGCATGTTTTTACCCTAATGCGTGAAGAGAAGAAGGAGACAGGAGAAGGAGAGCATACAGCAAAAGGATCCGAACTTGTCCCACTTGCTCCACTGGCCGGCCGCTTGAACCGGGTGGATGGGATCGAGCCGTGGAAGCGCGAAGGGATCCGGCGCAACCGACACCGGACTGGCGGTTTCCTTCACAGTGGATCGAGCGGGACACCGGCACCGTGAAGGCCTTCGCCGGGGTGATTCAAACGCCCGTTCAAACACCCGTTGCGGTGAATCCTTAGTATCCCGCTCAACTTACTTGCAAATGTCCGGAAATGGTGACACAGTCCGCCCCGATGGCCCGCCCGAGCAAGCTCACACCCGCAACCGCTCACACGGCGCAAACCCTTGCCCGGCTGGGCTTCACTGACGAACGCGTGGCCGCTGCTCTCAACGTGTCGCGCTCGACGCTCGCCGCTTGGAAGAGCGGCGATCCGGAATTCCGCGACGCCCTAAAAGCTGCCAAGGCCACGGCGGACGCTGCGGTGGCCGACGGGCTTTTTAGGCGAGCCTGCGGGTTCACTGCGGACGATGGCACCTATTTCCCGCCACATCCCACGGCCATCGTGTTTTGGCTCAAGAACCGGCTGCCGGCCGAGTGGAGAGACACAGCCCGTCACGAAGTCACCGGAGCCGATGGCGCACCGCTTCAAGGCCCGCCGCTGATCCAGTTGGAACCTGCACAGGAAGACGCCCTGCAGCGCCTCATAGCGGATGCACAGTCCCGCGTACGCCTACCCCATCTCATCGAATCTTGATCACCACAGAATCACACCGCCAAGCCCTGGCCGATGCCGCCGCCGTCACCGCCGCCGCTCGTGCTCAGGTGGACGCCCACGAAGCACTGGCCGCGGAAGTCCGCGAGATGAAGCTGGCCGCCGCCGGCGGCGAGCTGGACGAGCTGCAAGCCGTGGATCTGATCGCCAAGGCCGAGCAAGTCCGCGTGGGGGAGATCGTGCTTCCCAGGAAGCAAGCCGCTCTCCGGGACGCCCTGGCTGCGGAAGTGGCCGTTGCCTTGTCCGTGCTCACCGAGCTGGCCGCCAAGGTGGCCGTGCTCGTGGCCGATGCCGCCAACGCGGCCGATGCACTCACGGGCGCTCTTGTGGATCCGGCCGCCGCCGCGATCCGAGCCGACACCACCGCCGGCCACGAGCGGGACACTGGCCGGTGTATCGTGGAAGCCTACGCGCCCGGCGTCCACCCGGCGTCCGTGCTGGCCGAGAAGATCCGCACCGCGGCCGCCACGACGTGGGGAAGCGCACACGTCCCCGCCGCTGCCATGGCCATCGTCCAATCCTTCGACTCCGATGCGAAGGCGATCCGCGACGGGATCGACGGGTTGCGAGCCGTCCACAAGGCCGCGGTGAAAGCTTTCGGGTGAGAGCCCGGTGTGAGAGGCCGGGAGTAGTTCCCCCGGCGCGGCGACGCGAAGGCCGGCGGGAATTTCGAGCCCGCCGGCCTTTCTCGTGCTGATCGACGGCACCGGGAATCCGAATGGCTATGGCGGGATTGGATCTCCTTGCTGTAATGACGACCATGAATTATACCTGCACCACACTTCACCATGGATCTCTTCATCAATGTTCTTCGTTCCCTGCTCCGGCGTGAGGTCTCGCCAACGACGTATGAGTCTGCCGATTGGAAGGCACTGGAGCCGTTGACCGACAGCTCTGCAAAGGTGCTCAACGGCATTCGGCAAATGATGGATGCCTATCTGGCCGGAAAAACCCTGAAGGTTATCAACCCGACCACCGGCGCTGAGGAAACCGTTTACAAGGTCAACGGCTTGGCCGACTTCCGCGAGCGTGCAGGCGATCTGCTCGTTTCCGAAGGCCTCGCCACGCCGGCCGATTTCAGGGACGGCAGAATCGAGAACGTGGTCA
The DNA here is from genome assembly GCA_044372775.1 of Haloferula sp. Lineage (GTDB taxonomy): Bacteria > Verrucomicrobiota > Verrucomicrobiia > Verrucomicrobiales > Akkermansiaceae > Haloferula. Next base: position 12,806 of record JBIPNO010000014.1, on the reverse strand, counting down.
GTAACGCCCGCCTCCAGCTCATCTTCAACACTTACGCCGAGCAAACGCAGACCTTCGCCTACTGGCAGACGCGAGTCATGAACCCGCGCATGCTCAACCGGTGGCCGGCCGCCCGATTCTTCCGCTGCCCCGGTGCCGTCACTCCCAGGCCGCGGCACGTGGAGGCCGAAGGGCAGGTCCGCCGCTACGACGACTTCGACTTTTGGCTCTACCAGAACGCCGCCGACATCGGAGGCTTCGAGGTGCCGTGGGGACCGTTCGGATTCAACTCCTACATGGTGCAGCAGCCGGTCAGCCGGAAGGAGGCCGAGGCGCTCGGGCTGGTTCGCCCCGGCGAGGTGCTTGTCGTGCCTGACCTGACCCGCTTCGGGATCACGCCCGCAAAGCAGCTCAACACCGGCGTGGAGGCCGATGTGGATGATCTGCCGCCTGACCTACGCCGGGAGGCCATCGCTGCCGTGACGGCACGTCTGGGGCCGAATGCGCTCGACTCACGCGGCAGGCCGACGCTTGACGCGCTGAAGAGGGCGCGAAATCTCTGAAGCATTGAAGAAGCGAGTGGCCAGAAAGCCGCGAAGAAGCAACCCGTTAGATTGAGCTGATCGACGGCACCGGGAAGCACCCAGAAAAATTCTAGGGCACATCCAAGGGCACAGCCCGCCACCCGTGGAAGCCGTGAAGGTTGCATTTCCAAGGGCTGGAGCGCGTGGGGTTTCGAACTTGGATTTCGAAACCGGCTTTTCCGCCGGCTTTTCCGGGTGGCTGAAACCCTGCTGCCACAAGGCGCTTTCGTCGGATTCGGGATCAATTCGGGCACAAGGCCGAATTTCTGTTAGACTCCAAACTCCGCAACTTGTTGATTTTCAAAGGAGCCGGCTAACGGACTTGAACCGTTGACCTACTGATTACAAATCAGTTGCTCTACCAACTGAGCTAAGCCGGCTTGACCAGGGAAAGTCGCGGCGGCGATTGCTGCCGGACGGGGCGGATCTAGCGCGAATCCCCGGGATCGGCAAAGCCCAATTTCCCGATGTCGGGAATCGGATGCCCGGTGTGGTTCCTGGAGTCCTCCGGCCAAGCCGCCGGACGGACTCGGCCTGTGCCTCGCGGCGGGGCTTGATTTCCAGCGCTTGCCCGGTTCTTTTCCAAAGCGGCACCTCGCGCGGGCGCCGCCTTTTTGCCATCCACGAACCGTGAATCTCCGCCGCCACTTCCTGACCGCGATGCTGCCGCTCGCGGCTCCGGTGGCGGGCCTTCGTGGCAGCGAGACGGCGGCATTTCCCCCGAACCAGCCGGATGCCCACACGCTGCACCTCTGGCACCTCGACGGCGAAGGCCAGCCCTTCGAGGACTTGGCGGAGAACGGGCTGCCGTTGTGGGGACTTCAAAATGGCGCGCTGGCCGGCCAGCCGTCAGTCTCCGGACTGGGCGAAGCGGTGTCGTTCCGCGCCAACGCGGGCGGCATTCCCGGCGCTTCGAACCTCGCCGGGGCCATCCTCACCGCCGCGCCGGCAGTGGCCTTCGGTCCCGGTGACAACGTGCCTGCCGGCTTCCGCTACGCCGGCGACGACGGCGCCTTCACCTTCGAGATGGTGGTGAAGTTCGACATCCTGCCCGCGGAAGCCGGATCGATCGCCTGCGGCCTGATCTCGATGGATGGCGATGGCGGCGACCGCATCTTCAACTTCCGGATCGAAAAGGAGGGCTTCCTTTCCTTCATCCCGCTGCCCGATGGCGGCGCGGGCGGCCTGGGTCTCGCGACGATCCCGACGAGCGGGCCGCACGCCATCGATACCACGCACTGGTTCCACGCCGCCGTGACCTACGACGGCAACGAGGGCGTGACGAACAACCTCAAGCTCTACTGGACTCGGCTCGGGCCCGGTCTGACGGAGGCCAACCGCATCGGCAGCGGCACCTTGTCGTCCGACTTCGGCGGCGGCACCGGCGACTTCGCCATTGGCAACGAGGCCCGCACCTTCACCGACAATGCCGAAGCCGAGCCCTTCCCGGGATTGATCGATGAAGTCCGCATCAGCGGCGTGGCGCGCCACCCGAGCGACTTCTTTTTCGTCCCGGCGAAGCTGCGGACGAGCCCTGAGCCATCGACTGACCGCAGCGCGACCGGCGGCGGCCGGCGCGACTTCGACCTGAAGCTGGAGAGCGTGCTGGTGGATGCCTCATCCGCCGTGATTCCACCGCCGGGCGACGGCGTGCTGCGGCTGGGCTCCGGCCTCCACCGGCTGGACTTCGATTTCGGCTTCGGCCCGGAGAACCCCGGCGGCACCGTCAAGCTGCGCTGCCAGCTTGAAGGCATCGACGACCGCTGGCAGGAAACCGAGCGCGGGATGAGCCTCGTCTGCCAGGCCTTGGACAAGGACAACCGCGTCCTTTCCCAAGGCAGTTTCCCCTTCATCGGCACCAGTTCCGGCTGGCAGACGACGCTTGAGGACTCCGCGCTGACCCGCCGGGTGGAGCCGGTCCGTGTCCCGGCGGAAACCACCGCGCTGCGGCTTTCGCTGACGTCGGGATCTCCGGAGACCACCGGCTTCGTCACCCTGGACCAGCTCGCGCTCACCGTGCCCGGCGCGCCGGAGATCTCGCTTTGGCAAGGCGGCAAGCTCGCGCTGAACGAGGCCACCACCCGCGCGGCCGGCGTGCCCGACGGCTGGCGGCGCGATGGCAGCGACCCGGCGATCGCACGGCTCGTTTTCCGCGCCGGGGAGCCTTCGCTGGCGCTGGTCGACGGCGACCAGCAGCACCACGGCGAATGGTCCGCGGTCCAGACGATCCGGTCGCCGGATCACCGCGGCGGCGTGCTGGTGCTGTCGTGGAACGAGGCCTTCAACGTCAGCGGCGGCAGCCTCCACCGGGCCACCTACGTCAACGTCCCGCCGGGGAACTACACCTTCCGCGCCGTCGGTGTCGCCGGGGACGGGGACCCGCTGAGCGACGGCATTTCGCTGGGCATCGTCATCGCCCCGCCGTTCTGGCAGCGCCCGTGGTTCGCGCCGTCGCTGGCCGCCGCCGCGGTGGCGCTGATGGCTGCCGGCATCGTCACGCAGCTGCGCCGGAGGTCGATGCGCCGGCTGGAAACCCTGCGCTTCCAGAACGCGCTGGAGAAGGACCGCACCCGCATCGCCCGGGACCTCCACGACGACCTCGGGACCCGGGTGACCGTGCTCACCATGACCGCCGCGCTGGCCCGGCGCGATCTCGATACGGACCCAGCGAAAACCCGCCGCCACCTCGAGGCGATGGCCGGCTCGGCCCGCGAGCTGGTGGCGGCGATGGACGATCTGGTCTGGGCGGTGGATCCGGCGCACGACACCCTCGACCACCTCGCGTCCCACCTCACGCGGCTGGCGGAGGAGATGTTCCGCGATTCCCCGGTGCGCTGCCGGCTGGACATCCCGGCGCTGCTGCCCGCCCGGCCGCTCGGCGCGGATTTCCGCCATCACCTCGCCCTCGCGGTGAAGGAGTCGCTGCACAACGTCCTCCGCCACGCCGGCCCTTGCGAGGTCTTCCTCGCGCTGAAGTTCGATGGCGAAACCCTGACGCTGGAGATCCGCGACACCGGCCGCGGCTTCGATCCCGCCGCGCCGCCGGAGGGGCACGGCCTGTCGAACACGCCCGCCCGGATCCGCGAGATCGGCGGCAGCTACGCCATTGACTCCGCCCCCGGCCGCGGGACCAGTATTCTCATCCGCTGCCGGCTTCCCGATCTCCCCGACTGAATTCACGCGCTGCCCCGACACCCCATGACCGCCCCCGCTTCCAAGCCCCACACCGTCGCCCTCGTCGAGGACGATGCCGCCCTGCGCGAAACCCTGGCCGACATCCTGTCCGCATCCCCGACCTGGCAGCTCGTCGCCTCCTATCCCGCGGCCGAGCCGGCGCTGGAGGCGATGAAGGACGGCTGCCCGGAAGTCGTGCTGATGGACATCCAGCTTCCCGGCATGTCAGGCATCGAGTGCGTGGCCAAGCTCAAGGAGCGCCACCCGGCCGCGCAGGTGCTGATGGTCACCGTCTACGACAACAACGACCGCATCTTCGACGCCCTGGCCGCAGGGGCTTCGGGCTATCTCTTGAAGCGGGACGCTCCGGCGAAGCTGCTCGAATCGCTGGACGACCTGCTGGCCGGCGGCTCGCCGATGTCCAGCGCGATCGCCCGCAAGGTGGTGCAGAAGTTCCAAACCGCGCCGCCTTCCAAGAACGAGGACCACAACCTCACTCCACGTGAGAAGCAGATCCTCGAGGAACTGGTCAAGGGCAGCCTCTACAAGGAGATCGCCTGGGAACTCGGCATCGGCGTGGAAACCGTGCGCACCCATCTTCATAACATCTACGCCAAGCTTCACGTCCGCACCCGGACCGAGGCGGTGGTGAAGTATCTGGGCGGCGGGGAGCGGTGAGGTGAGGCGGGGAGCGATCCGGCGTGCCGGTTCGGCGGGTCGACTCAAAGCCGTGGCAGGTTGTTCGCGGATGCGGCTCGGTTCCAGCCAACCTGGCAGCCCGTGGCGGATTCCCGTGACTTTCAAAGCAGGATTTCCCTCTTGTGCAGGTTTTGCCGGATGGCAGTCTGGGGATCGTCTTAAAAATCCCCAAGCAATCGAAACCCGATGAAACCCCGTCGTCTCTCCGCCGCCCGTCTCTCGTTCCCGCTCGCCTCCGCCATCGCCGCGTTGCTCGCGGCAAGCGCCCCGAAGGCGGAAGCCCAGCTCTTCTACAAGTCCACGACCGCCGCCAACTCGTGGACGGGAAACTTCTGGGGCACCAGCGCCGCGGGCCCCTTCAACGGTGCCTGGGTGTCCGGTTCGAATGTCACGTTCGTGGCGAATGGCGGGACCACCCTGGCCCTCACGGGAGCCACGACGCAGTTCGCCTCGATCACGGCGGATGAAAACGTGAACGTGACCGCCAGCGGCACGCTCGGCACGGGCGGCACGGTGGCCACCGTGACGGTGGCCACCGGGAAGAACATGAATTTCGGCACCCAGGCCATCTCCACCGCCGCCGGGACCGGATTGATCAAGAATGGTGCCGGCACCCTGACGCTGGCCGGCGGCACCTACGCCGGGGGCTTCACGCTCAACGCCGGAACCATCGCCGTGGGGGGCGTGAATGCCATGGGAGCCGGCGGCTCGCTCACCATGAATGGCGGGACGATCCGCTCCAACAGCGCGACCGCCCGTGACCTTACCGGGAAATACGCTGGCGGCATCGTCATCGGTGGCGATTTCACCCTTGGCGATGCCACCAACAACGGGGCTTTGACCTTCACCAACAGCGTGGCGCTGGGGGCGGCCACCAGGACCATCACGGTGAACAGCGCCGCCTCGTTCGGCGGGGTCGTCAGCGGTGCCGCGAGCGCAGGCCTCACCAAAGCAGGCACGGGGGCTCTTACCCTCTCCGGTGCCAACACTTTCGACGGGGTCGTGACCATCAACGCCGGCACCCTTTCCATCAATAGCTTCCCCAACGGTGGGGTCGCGGGCTCCCTCGGGATGTCTTCCAACGCGGCCACCAACCTCGTGATGAACACCGGAACTCTGAGCTACACCGGTGGTAGCACCACCACCGACCGCGGCATCACCTTCGGGGCTCTGACCGGCAACCCCATCATCAGTATCACCGCCGCTGCCGCGAACCTCAATCTTACAAGCGCCATCGTCGGCACTCCCGGACAGCAGATCGATTTCACCAAGGGTGGAGGCGGCACCCTCACTCTCTCCAATGACAACAACTCCTATATCGGGAGAACTTTTGCCAGCGGCGGCACCCTGGCGGTCAGCTCCATCAGTGCCGTCGGTGCCGGCAACAGCTCGATCGGCGTCGCCACCAGTGCATCGACCGGTTTGATCTCCATCGGTTCCGGTGCGGTCACGGCCACGCTCTCCCACATCGGCACCGGCAGCACCACCGACCGGGATCTCGACCTCCCCGGCACCACGGGTGGAGGAATCATCAGCCAGTCCGGAACCGGGCTGTTGAAGTTCACGGGCACTTTCGGGGCCTCCGGCGCTGGCAGCAAGACCCTGACGCTCACGGGCTCGACCGCGGGCACGGGGGAAATCGGCAGCGTGATCGTGGACAATTCCGTCACCAACATCACCGCGCTGACCAAGGCCGGCACGGGCACCTGGACGCTCTCCGGCGCCAATACCTACACCGGCGCCACCACGGTCGGCGCGGGCATCTTGGTCGTGACGGGTTCGCTTGCCAGCAATGTCACGGTCGGCGGCGGCACGCTTGATCTCGGTGGCGGGACGGCCGGCGGTTCCCTGTCGTCCCCGACCCTGACGCTCAATGGCGGGACCTTGAGCTACACCCGCACCGGCGGCACCACCCAAGGCTTCACCACCACCACCATCAACGGCCCGTCGCAGTTATCGGTGGTCGCCGGTAACACCCTGGATCTCGGCACGATCGTGCGCGGTGTGGGAGGAACGCTGGACTTCGCCGCCGCGGGTGCCGGAACCGTCGCCGCGCTCGCGGCAAACAACGTCAACGGCATCATGCCCGGCTTCAGCTACGGTGACACCTGGGCGGTTGCCAACGGTGCCGGCCTGGCGATCAGCGGACTGGGATCCTACACCCTGACCAGTGTGGCTGGCACGACCGGGGCCAATTACCTGAACGGCAATGTCGACGTGGACAACGACGCCGGCCTCATCGACGCCGCCATCGCTGCCAACAGCGTGCGCTTCAGTGCGGCGGCCGCCAACACCCTGACTCTCGCGGCCGGCACCAATACGATCGCCTCGGGCGGCATTCTGGTCGGCAGTAGCGTGGCCGGCAATCCCTCCACCATCACGGGAGGAAGCCTCACGGGAGCCGCCAGTCAGAACCTGGCCATCATCCAGAACAACACGCTGGGCGGACTCACCCTCTCCTCCACCATTGTCGACAACACCGTTACCTCCGTCACCAAGTCCGGTGCCGGGGTGCTGACCATTGATGCCGCCAATACCTACACCGGCGGCACCACCATCAGCGCCGGCACCGTGAAGCTGAGCGGTGCCGGCACCTTGGGGCCGGCCGCGGCAAGTGTTGCGGTCAACAGCGGGGCCTTGCTCGATCTCAACGGCACGAACCAAAGCATCACCTTGGCCGCGGGAAGCGGGGTCGGCATGGCCGCGAACAATTCGGGGAGCGGCACCTCGGTGCTGACTTTGAAGGCAACAGCCGCTCCGGATGGCAGCTTTCTCACGATTGCCGACAACACCTCCACGCCGGGGGGAAATGTGGCGGTTGTCATCACAAGCAACACCCAGACCCCGAGCAATCTGAATTCCTACAGCGGCGGCACCACCGTCAATGCCGGGGCATTCTTCTACATGAATGCCTCTTCACCCAATGGGGCTGGCACCGGACCGATCAGCCTGCCGGCTTCAGGAGCGACGACTTCGCTCAGCAGCGGGCTGTTGGTGGATGGTGGCGGCACCTACGCCAACGACGTCAGCGGGGCGGGCTACGTCCACAACAATTCCAACGGTGTCGGCACCGCCGTGTTGACCGGCACCCTGACCACCTCCGGCACCTTCAATTTCCGCAACGCGGCAGCCGCCTTCAATTTCGCCGGCAGCGGAAACAGCACCCTGAGCGGTATCATCGGCCCGGTAGGAGCATCAAACGTCTTCGGCCCCAATACCACGGTGGCCGGCGGAAGCATCATCAAGTCCGGCACCGGCACCCTGACCCTGAGCGGCGCGAACGCCTACACCGGCAGCACCACCATCAACGGCGGCACCCTGCGGGTCAGCGGCGGCGGTGCCATCCCGAATGCCGGACTGGTCACACTGGCCGATGCGTCCGGAGTGAGCTTCGAGGTGCCCGGCAGCGAAACCATCGGCGCTCTCGCCGGTGGCGGCGCAACGGGCGGTGCCGTTTCCATCGACGCATCCCAGACCCTCACCCTTTCCAGTGGCACCCAGACCTACGCGGGCACGATCAGCGGTGCCGGCACCCTGACCAATAGCGGGGCGATCCAGACCTTGAACGGAGCGCTTTCCCACACGGGTGGATTCAACGTCACTGGTGGCGTGGTCACGCTCGGCAGTTCGAGCAATTCCTACTCCGGCGCCACCGTCATCAGTTCGGGAGCAGGGGTTATCGTTACGGCGAACGGCGCCCTCAGCACCACCGGCGGCGGCAACGAAACCACGGTCACCGGCACCGGCGGCGGGCTGGTGAGCGCTGTGCTGGGCTTCTCGGGCGGAATCAACTATTCCACGGCTGAAAAGATCATCGGATCGGGAATCGGCAGCACCGCGGCGCTGACGGGCATTGGCAGTGCACAGCGCGGTTTCATCCAGTCGGTCAGCGGCAACAACAGCTTTGCCGGCGACATCGAGCTGAGCGGCAATGGAATCTCACGCATCGGCACCCAGGACGGCGCACAACTCACCCTCTCCGGTGCCATCACCCAGGGGGCGGGTATCACGACCGCGGCCATCCTGTTCCGGTCCGGCGGCCTGAACAATGACTTCGTCACCCTCTCGGGCACCGGCAACTCGTTCGGTGCGGATTCAATCGTTTTCACCGGACTTGCCACCCCCGGACAGTATGCCGGACTCCGCATCGGGGCGGACAATGCCCACCCGACGAACCTGACCGTCCAGAACTTCTCCACTGCGAGCGGGGCTTCCACCGCGCTTGACCTCAACGGCAATGACCAGGCCTTGAACGGCCTGGCCAGCGGTGGAGCGGGCGCCTTGAACATCATCAACCTCGACACGGTGAATGCCTCCACGCTGACGCTGGATCCCACCGTGGATAAGAACTCGGGGGCCAATATCGTCATCCTCGGCGGTAGCCCCGGCGGCACACCCTTGGGCGAAATCAACCTCGTCAAGGACGGGGCCTTCACCCAGACGCTCACCGGCGCGAACAGCTACACCGGCACGACCACGGTCAACAACGGCACGCTCACGCTGGGCAATGCCGCGGCTCTGGGTGCCAGCTCCGTTTCCGTCGCGGGCGGCGCGCTCAACCTCGGCGGCCAGACCATCACCAACGCCGTCAGCGTCGGTGCCGCGGGCACCCTCACCGGCAGCGGCAGCACCGGGGCCGCCACGCTTGCGGGCGGCCTCACTCCGGGCGGCTCCGGCAGCGGCCTGATCACCCTGGCAAGCGCCAGCGTCGCGTCCACCTCGTCCGTCACCCTGCAACTCCCCGCCACCGGCACCCGAGGCACGAACTACGATGCCCTCACGGTCTCCGGAGCCCTCGCGCTGGATGGCACGATCACCGTCGACGTCACCGGGCTCACTCCGGCAGCCGGACAATCGTTCGATCTCATCGACGCCACCGGCAGCATCGACCTCACCGCCTTCAACGTCGCCACCGACCTGGTCCTGCCGGCGCTCGGCGGCGGCCTGGTGTGGGACACCGCGGCCTTCGCCACGACCGGCGTGATCAGCATCGTCAGCGGCGATCCCTTCCCGGCCTGGGCCGCTTCCAAGGGTCTGACCGGCGCTCCGGGCTTTGAGAGCGGCAAGGGCGACGATCCGGACAAGGACGGCCGCACCAACCTCGACGAGTTCGCCTTCGATGGCGACCCGCTCTCCGGTGCCAACGACGGCAAGGTCGTCGGCAAGATCGCGACGGTCGGAGCGGACCAGGTCATGACCCTGACACTGCCGGTCCGCAGCGGAGCCACCTTCTCGGATGACGGCGGCGACGAGCTTTCGGCGCTGGTCGACGGCATCTACTACCGCGTCGAGGGAAGCGTGAACCTGAGTGCCTTCGCAGACAACGTCACCGAAGTGACACCGACCCTCAGCGCGGGACTTCCCTCGCTCGCAGTCGGCTGGACCTACCGCACCTTCCGGGCATCCGGGACGGTGCCGAGCGCTTCCAAGACCTTCCTCCGGGCCAAGGTCAGCGAAACCCCCTGAGCGGCCGGGAAAACACCTCCAACCAGGCGGCGCGGCGGGATCTCCCTGCCGCGCCGTTTTCGGTTTTGCCCGCCACCGGCATCCTCGCGCGCTTTCAGGGACGCCCGCCGATCTCGCCCGGTGCCGCCAGCCGCCCCGCCCGCCCGGAAGTGGCGGGCACAATCACGGCACCTCGTGCAGCTGCCGCGCCCGGATCCTGGGTTGATGGCCGCGCCCTGAGAGGTAGAATGCCCACCGTTCCGCTCCATGAAATCCCCGATCCTCATTTCCAGCGCCCTCTTCATCGCCGGCAATCTCCTGGCCATGGCCGGGGAAAGCGAAACCCTCAAGCTCCCCCCGCTCCCCGCCGGCCAGCAGTGGCGCATGGTGTGGAACGATGAGTTCGACGGCAAGGAACTCGATCCGGCGAAGTGGAACATCCAGGGCGATCACGTCCGCAAGGGCGGCATGTGGCTGAAGAAATGCTCGCTCCTCGATGGCCGGGGGAACCTGCAATTGCTCGCGACGAAGGAAGCCGACGGCACCTACGGCACCGGTGCGGTCAACACCAAGGGCAAGTTCGAGCACAAGCACGGCCTGTGGGTCGCGCGCATGCGGATGCCGAAACAGCCGGGCTTCTGGTCCGCCTTCTGGCTGATGGGAAGTTCGGTCGGGAAAGTCGGCGACGAGGGCATGGACGGCACCGAGATCGACGTCATCGAGTATCCCAAGCGCACCGGCGAGCTGAACATGGCGGTGCACTGGGACGGCTATGGCAAGGACCACCAGGTGCGCGGCACGCGGCATTTCGACAAGGCCTTCACCGAGGGCTTCCACACCTACGCCGTGCACTGGAATGAAGAGGAATACGTCTTCTACTACGATGGCAAAGAAGTCTGGCGCACCAGCGAAGGCATGATCTCGCGGGTGCCGCAGTACATCATCCTTTCGAACGAAGTGGGGGGCTGGGCGGGCGATATCAAGGAAGCGAAGCTGCCGGATCACTGCCTCATCGACTACGTCCGCGTCTATGACCTGGAGGGCGCCGCACCGCCGGTCGCGGAAGAAAGCAAGCCCTCCACCAACGACCCGCTCGTCGCCGAGGAACTCCGGGTGCGCGACGGCTTGCCGAATCTCTTCGCCAAACTCAAGGCCGGCGGCCCCGTGCGCATCGCCTACCTCGGTGGCAGCATCACCGCGGCGGAAGGCTGGCGGGTGAAGACCACCGCCTGGTTCAAGGCGCAGTATCCCAAGGCCGAAATCATCGAGATCAACGCCGCCATCTCGGGCACGGGTTCCGACTACGGTGCCTGCCGCATCGCCGGCGATGTCCTGGCGCAGAAACCCGACCTGGTGTTCATGGAACATCGCGTGAACGGCGGTGGAGGCTTCGAGGCGGAGTCGGTGGAGGGCATCGTGCGCCAGATCCTCAAGGCCGATCGGCACACCGACATCTGCCTCGTTTACACGGTCAACGAGGGCATGCTTAAGGACCTGCAGGCCGGCAAACCGCCGCGCTTCGGCAGCATCATGGAGACCGTCGCCAACGCCTACGGCATCCCCTCCATCGACCTCGGCGTGGAAATCGCCCGGCGTGAGAAAGCGAAAACCCTGATCTTCAAAGCCAAGGGCTGGCAGAACGGCAACCTGGTCTTTTCCGAAGATGGCACCCATCCGATCGAAGCCGGCCACGCCATCTATCGCGATACCGTCGTGCGCTCGATGTTCCGGATGATGCCGGCCGATCAAGCGAAGGCCCACACCCTGCCGCCGCCGCTGGAGCCCCGGTGCTGGGAAAACGCCACCACCGTCCCCATCCAGAAAGCCACCCTCAGCGCCGGATGGAAACCGGTCGATCCCGCTAAGGATCCCATCTATCGCGGCACCTCCGGCCGCACCCATCAGATGCTGCGCGGTGGCGTGAAATGCGATCAAGCGGGCGAAACCATCACCGTGAAATGGAACGGCACCACCCTCGGCCTCAGCGACATCCCCCAGGGCGATGGCATGGAGCTGGAAGTCACCATCGACCAACAGCCGCCCATCACCCTCAAGCGGCCGCAAACCGACAAAAGGCAGCCCTACTCCCGCTTCTTCTACCTCCCCGAACAAGCCCCCGGTGAACACACCGCCGTCATCAGGATCAAGAGCTTGCCCGAGGGCACTTCCTACTACGCCGGGCAGTTTCTCGTCGTCGGCAAGGTTCTGCCCTAGTCGTGGACCAGGAACCCCGCTACCCCCCGGCACAAGGCATTGGGCTCCATGTCAGCTCTGTACCGAAAATGTTGGACTGCGGGGGCTGGCACAAGGGACGGGATGAAGCGACGTTTCGCGGCAGCCGGGGGAGCAACGACTTCAGTCGGCGAGTCCTTGCGTTCCGCCCTCCGGCTCGCGGGCTAATGCCAGTAATCTTGTCCATCCGAGCATGATCCCGTGCCATTCGGAACCACCCCAAGCACGAGCCAAAGCAAGGATGTGACGCTGCGGGACCTGACCCCAAGCATTGACCCCAAGCAGGTCGCCCCCCGGAAATCTTCCAACACCACCGCGCTGAACGAATCCCGGTCCGCCGCCATTACCCCTGTAGAAGTCTCGGGTCCAAAGCCGATGGGATAGCCGAACTCCACGAATCATTCGAGGGCGGCTCTTGCGACAGCGGAATCGGTCAGTCTTGAATTTACCTTCGCCATGTAGCCTTCAAGACTTTTTTACTCCATGCTTTGCGTAGTCGGGATCATCAAGCAGAAGAATTACGTTTCCGAGTTCTTCCATTAAATCCTGCTTCCTGAAAATTGCTTTGAGGCGGACCCCGGAATCCGGGCCAGGAGCTAAGCTATGATTGTGGCGGTCGGGTGCGGTCTATAAACCGAACCGAACACACACAGAATGAAAGCCAAACGCAGAAGACACGATCCCGAATTCAAG
>JBIPNO010000163.1:0-9892 GCA_044372775.1 Haloferula sp. | reverse complement strand
TTTGAGACGGTTCAGCATTTCAGGGGTGACCTCAAAGACGGGCATCCCGGCCTTGAGGCGGAATGAAACGAGAGTGCGGTCAGAAACCAGCGCTTGGCGGTTGAACTCGCGCAACGCCACATCAGGAGCGTGAAGCAGGATCTTCACTGCCATGTCCGCGGGGCCGTCGTCGTCTTCCCGCAGCGTCTGGACAGTCTGGTAGTATTCGGTCTCGAAATTCAGGGCGCTTTGGCTCTCCGAAATGAGATCGAGGAGGTCGAGATGCTCCACCAATACGGGGGGCGTCTGCTCGTTGGAAAACGCCAGGACGACGGCAAGGGCGTCAAAGTCGAATCCAGGTTCCCCAACCTGTTCAACTGAGACCTCTCGCGAGCGGAAATATCCGGCATGCGGGAGAAGCAGTGCGTTGAGGCTGGCGGTTTTCATGTCCTTGAGGACATGGGCTTTCAGTAGGCGGGGGCGGCGGATCGTAGGCATGGGTGATCAGGGTGAATGTCTAGATAAGGCACACGGAAACCGGAATCGACACCACATCTAGTTAAACACCGGCCAATGGGCAATCCGAAATTTTTCCATAAGTAGCTTAAGCTTAACGAATAATTAGGCTTTCTTAACAAATCTGCCCCCACCCCGTAGCTGCCAGAGCAGCTCCGCATCAGCTGCTCCGAACGGGACATGTCCCAATGGGCTGGGGAAACAATCTTGAGATTTTTTATCAAGGACTGCCGGGGGGAGGCGGGCCATTCGGGGGGCCAAACGGGACATGTCCCCACCTCGGTCAGAAGGCGGGCGTTTGACACCGCCGCGATACCGAGATGAAGACCACCATTCCCCACCAATTCCTGCTCTTCGAGCACAGCGGCAACACACCGAAAAAGTCGCACAGGAGTCGCCAAGCCGACAACCGGCAATTCAACGAACGGGCCCGCCAGTTGGCCGACATCACGGCCTCCGGTGAAGACGCCGCCGAGTGCGCCGCCGCTGACCTTGCCCGCGAGTTCCTTCCCCTTCCCTGACCGATTTCCACCGTCGGTCCGGCCGTGCCGGCGGTGGAGCACTCGAAGCGGCCAATTCAAGAACCAGAACCAAACCACATCATTGCCATGAAACTATCAGCAACCGGATCCCCCACCCCGTTCGAAGCCCACCCCGAGTATGACGGCCAGGCCGTCTGCGTGGACGTGACGCCGCTCAAGAAAACCCAATCGACCTACGGCGAGCGCGAGACCTTCCGCGTCGTCTTCGAGACCAGTGAACTCCGTCAGGACGGCAAGCCCTTCCTGCTTTTCAGCCGCAGCTTCACCCCGTCGCTCCATGAGAAGGCCGCCCTCCGCGCGTTCCTGAAACAGTGGTTCGGCCGCGACCTGACTACGGCCGAGCAGAACGAGTTCGACACCGAATCGCTGATCGGCCGACCGGCCCGCGTCTCCGTGGTCCACAACGATTACAACGGCACCACTTACGCCAACATCGGCCTGATCCGCGCCGACAAATCCGGCGACCCGTTGAAGCCGTCCGGCAAATACGTCCGCCAGAAGGACCGCCAGAACAACGACGAGAAGTTCCGGCCCGCATCCAACAGCGGCGAGGCTTCGTCGGATTGGCGGCGGGTTAAGGTCCACGTCGGCAAGCACACCGGCATCGACCTCGGCGAACTCGACCGGGAAGCGGTGGAGGCGCTGCTGGCCAAGTGGCTGCCCGCTGCCGTCGAAATGGAGAAGCCGCTGAAGGCCGACCGCGAACTCATCGCCGCGCTCCAGCAGGCCAAGGCAGCCCTCGGGTCTGAGGACGAAGACAGCAACGAGCCCTTCTAACACCCCACCAGCCCAAACCCATGCTCATCGTTCCACGAGAATCCGCCTCGCACTGGTATTTCCCGGATGGCACGCCCCTTCACGAGGTGCCGCGTGCCGACGGGAAAGGCAGCCGCCCCACCAGCCTGCGCGACGCCCGCAAACTCGGCCTGTTCCCGTCCGTGACCAACGTGCTGTCCATCCTCGCCAAGCCGGGGTTGGACGCCTGGAAACAGGAACAGGCCATCCTCGCGGCACTCACCCTGCCGCGCACCGAAGGGGAAACCCTCGACGACTTCGCCAAGCGCGTCATTACCGACATGCACAGCGAGGTCGGCCGTGCCGCCGATCTGGGCAGCGCCGTCCACGCCGCGATCGAAGGCTACGCCCAAGGCCGCTGGCTGCCCGAGGACAAGGAGGTCGCCCGCCTCTTTGAACCGGCCCGCCAATGGTTCGACGCGGAAGTCACCCAGGTCCACTCGGTGGAAATCGCCACCGGCCACCTCGAATGGGGATACGCCGGACGGGTTGACCTGGTGGCGACGCTGCGGTCCACCGGACGGCTAACCGTCATCGACTTCAAGACCCAGAAGACCCGGCGCGACAAGGACGGCAAGTTCAAGCCGATTCTCCACGACACCTGGCCGCTGCAACTCGAAGCCTACCGGATGGCGCTCGCCTCACGCGACAAGGGACTGACCGAAGCCGGCATCGCCTCCGTGGTGATCGGATCCAGTGATCCGGTGCCCGTGGTGGTGAAAGTGTGGGACGATGCCGACAAGGACGGCTTCTTCCGCGCCTTCCTCGCCGCCCGCGCTTTGTGGGTCTGGCAGAAGAACTACTGCCCGGTCCGGGATGCTCCGGATTCGGACAACGGGACGCCGCCGACCGCGTTGGTCCCGGCCTGAAAAATCAAACCTCCAATCCACTACCATGACCCACCCTGTCTATCCGCAGTCTGCGTATCGTCGCCTCCCCATCCAGGGATCCGCCGCCAACCAGAACCGCCGTCGCCGCCGCTGGCCGTCACTCGTCCTGTACTTCCTGCTCGGCCTGCTCGCGGGCTGGTT
This sequence comes from Haloferula sp., assembly GCA_044372775.1. Taxonomy (GTDB): domain Bacteria; phylum Verrucomicrobiota; class Verrucomicrobiia; order Verrucomicrobiales; family Akkermansiaceae; genus Haloferula. The sequence continues at coordinate 7,029 of JBIPNO010000163.1, read as the reverse complement.
GCTTCGCGGCGGAGGCGCGTGGCTGCCATGAGCGGAAGCCTGGTCGCACGGAGTCCGGCCGACCGGTTCCTCGACCTCGCCACGGCCGGTGAGAACACGTTTCTCACCGGTCCGGCGGGGTCCGGGAAAAGTCATAACGTCCGCGACTACCTGAAGCGTCACCCGGACACCCACGTCGTGGCATCGACCGGAGTGGCGGCCCTCAACGTCGGCGGCATGACCGTCCACCGCTGGAGCGGAATGATGCTCGGCCCTGCCCAAGGACAGGATTTCGAGCGGTTTTTTGCTCAACTGGCGCGGGACGCAAGACCCAGCGTGCGGGTGGCATTCAACCGGGTGCGTCGCTGCAAGCGGCTGGTCATCGACGAGATCAGCATGCTTTCGGGCAGCGCCTTCGATTACCTCGACCTCCACTGCCGGAAGATCCGCGAGGACAATCGTCCATTCGGCGGCATCCAGGTGATCGGCACCGGGGACTTCCTGCAACTGCCCCCCGTCCGGACCAACCCGACGCAGCCCTACGACTGGGCCTTCGATTCGGCCGCGTGGTCGGCGGCGGGATTCCAGACCGTCGAACTACGGCGGATCATGCGGCAGGACGAGCCGGATTTCGTGGCCGCCCTCGGCAAGTTCCGGCGTGGCGAGATCGACGGCGATACCGAACGCCTGCTGCGTCCCCGCATCACCACCTTCCCAGCAAGGGACATCACCCGGCTGTTCACCCACAACTCGATGGTCGACCGATGGAACGACTTCTGTCTCGGCGAGCTCCCCGGCCCCGAATCGGTCCGCGAGGCCGAAACCTGGGGGCCGCAGCACCAGATCGACTTCCTCAAGAAGAACCTGCTCACGCCCGCGGTCCTGCGGCTCAAGCCGGGGGCCAAGGTGATGTTCACCGTGAACCGCCCCGACGACGGCTTCGTCAACGGCCAGACCGGCGAGGTGGTGTCCATCGGACTGACCACCGTGGTCGTCATGACGGAAGGCAAGGAGCTGGAGGTGTCGCCCTACCGCTGGCGCTACGATTCCAACGATCCCGGTTGCGCCTGGTTCGAGCAACTGCCGCTGCGCCTGGCCAACGCCCTGACCATCCACAAGGCGCAGGGCCTCACGCTCGATTCCGCCTTCATTGACATCCGTGCCGCCCGTGAGCCCGGCCAGGCCTACGTCGCCATTTCCCGGGTCCGCACGCTCGCCGGCCTCCACCTCAAGGACTGGCCGCGGGGGATCTTCGTCTCCCAGCGCGCCCTCGATTTCCACTTTCCCCAATCTCACTCATGACGCCCTCCATTCCATCCGACTTCCACACCCTCGACCGACTTGCCGCTGTTCAGTTCTACGCCTCCACCCTCGGCTGGGCGATCCATCCCCTGCTGCCGCCCGACCGCGGCGACCATCACGAACGCGGCAAGAAGCCGCTCCTCAAAGGCTGGCGCAACCACACCGCCTCCGAAATCAGCCCGGACTTCCTCACCAAGTATTTCGGCAACGGATCCACCCACAACATCGGCTGCGTCGTGCGGGCGCCGTTCGTCCACGTCGATCTCGACAGCAAGCCGGACGCCGGGGCCTCGGTGATGGCATGGCTCTCTACCCAACCGGATCTCGCCACGGTCCCCCGGGAGCGAACCGGCGGCGGGGCCCACCTCGCCTTCATCTGCCGCGACATCCCCGAGGAGGTGATGAAGGCGAAGAAGGCACCCACCTGCCAGATCAACGACGCCGTGTCCGCGGAGCTCTACCTGGACGGGCTGAACCTGGTCCTATCCCCGTCGGTCCACAAAAGCGGACACACGTATTCCTGGGAGGTAACCGGCGACATCCCGGAGGTCAGCTGGAACAACCTATGCCGCTGGTTCGGATTCAGCGCGCCGGAAGCCAAGAAGCGCGGCCGGCCGTCGAAGGAAAAACCCTGGTGGTCGAAGTGGGAGCAGGATCTTCGCACGCTCGATCTCGCCGGGGTGATGGAAGACCTCGGCCGCCTGGGGGACTGCCTCGATCCCGATTCCAACAAGTGGTCGGTCCGCTGCCCTTGGGAGACCGATCACAGCGGCGGCGTGGCCGACGCTCCAGGCTCGGACACGATCATCTTCAACCAGCCGGAAACCATGCCGGGCTTCAAGTGCCTGCACGCGCACTGCGAATCCCGCGGTATCCGGGACCTCGTCGAATGGGCGGAGGCCCGGAAGCCCGGCATCATCGCCGCCCGCTGCTCGAACCTCCGGGTCTGGTCGCCCGGCAACAGCAACGCCAAGGGCCGCCCGCAAATCATCCTACCCGCCCTCGGACGCGCCCACGGTGAATTCGGCAAGGAGCTCGGCACCCTTATCGCCCCGACCCTCGACCTGTTCCGCTTTTCCACCAACGTCGTGGAAATCACCACCGTCCCGGCCGCCGACAGCGCGGGGTCCATCCCCGGCCACATGCTCTCGACCATCAAGGCGGCCGAGCTGGTCACCGCGGTCGAGCGCACCGTGGAAACCGGCGTGCTGCGCGAGGACGACGCGGGCGACGAGGTCTTCGTGCCCAAGAGCATGAGCGAGCAGGACGCCCGCATCACCTTGGTCAACGGGTTCTTCAGCGACTACCTGCCGCGGATCCGCCGGGTGCTCGACGTGCCGGTGCCGCACCTCGATGACGACGGCAAGCTGGTCTATCCGAAGCCAGGCTACGATGAACGCTTCGGCACCTGGCTCAACCCGCACGCCCCGCAGCTCAAGACGATGGGCCACGCCGAGGCGCTACGCTGGCTGCTCCAGGACCTCTTCGGCTTGCCAGAGCACGGCGGGTTCTGGTGGCACGACGAGCAATCCCGCGTCCACGCGCTCGCCCGCTTCATCACCCCGTTCTGCCGGGGTCTGATGGGTTGGCGGCGCACCCCGCTCTGGATCTACGACGGCAACCGCGAGGGCTGCGGCAAGGACACCTGCGCCGACCTCACCCACATCGCCTACACCGGCCGCTCGATCATCTGCGCCCCGCTCTCCAAGGAATGCGACGACGAGATGCGCAAGCGGATCACCTCCGCCCTGATGGCAGGCAGCCGGTTCTTCCACCTGGCGAACATGAAGGGACACGTCCGCTACGCCTCGCTGGAGGCCGCCACCGACAATTCCGGCGTCTGGGAGGACCGCCGCCTCGGCGCGAGCGAAACCCTCACACTGCCCAACGAAACCGAGTATTCGTTCTCCGCCAACAACGCGACCTGGGAGCCCGACATCGAGCGCCGTTGCCGCCGGATCCGCCTGCGCTTCACGCCCGACGACATCAACGGCCACCGCTACCGCCACGTGGACATCAAGGGCTGGGTCCGCCGCCACCGGTCGGAGCTGCTGTCCGCCATCGCCGCCATGGTTTCAGAGTGGGTGCGCCGCGGTTGCCCGCCCGGGCCGTCGCCCTTCACCTCGTTCCCGGAATGGGGCCAGGTCGTCGGTGGCATCCTCCACTGCGCCGGATTGCCGGACCCGTGCATGCCACATGAAGACAGCCAGTCGTCCGGTGACCAGTCGACCAAGGCGATGCGCGATTTCTTCGTCCTGGCCTTCGAGCGCTTCGGCGACCGCGAGGTGCTCAAGAAGGAATTCCAGACATTCGTCCAGAACGACGAGGATGTCCACGAGCTGTTCGACTGGCTCGACTTCGCGGCGCGGCGAGGACTCACGAGCTTCGGCAAGCTGATCTCAAAGTTCGATAAGCGCGAACTCGGCGGCATCACGTTCCGCCTCAAGCAGACCTCGAAGAACTTCGGTACCTACCGATTCTTCCGCGCAGGCGAGGGCGATCTGCCGGTTTTCCTCTCAACGCCCAAACCTGCCACTTCTGCTGAGGGACGTAGGGACATCGAGGGACATTTTCATACGCCTTATATGGGAGAAAAAAATGACGATGAGAAAAAAGAAAAACACGATGAATTAAATGCTCTCTATACGGGAGACAGGGAAAACTCCCTCAATGTCCCTACGTCCCTCAACCCGGTCTTCTGCTCCCTCCGCGCCGACCTCGACCGCATCGCCGCCGACCTGACCGGAGCCTCTCGCATCGCGCTGGACATCGAAACCTACGGCGAGCGCAAGGGCGACGGACTCGACCCGTGGAAGGGGGAAATCCGCCTGCTCACCCTCAGCCGTCACGGCGGCACCATCTGGACCATCGACCTCCGCGCCACCGGCTACGACCTCGGGCCGCTCAAGCCGATCCTCGAGGAAACGGGTCTCGTCATTCACAACGCCAAGTTCGACCTGCTCTGGCTGCGGGTGAAGTGCGGGCTCCACGCCAAGCACGTCCACTGCACCCTCACCGCCGCCCGTCTCCTCGTGGCCGGCACCAAACCCGGCAACGATCTCGACAAGTGCCTGGAGCGATACCTCGGCATCGCCCCGGCCGCCGACCACAGCCGCTCGGACTGGGCCTCCATGCTCCTGACCTACGACCAGCTTGCCTACGCTGCCCGCGACGTCGCCCACCTCCACGACCTGTTCGGCACCATGGAGAGCGAGCTGGAGATGGCGGGCCTCGACACCGTGTGGTCGCTCGAAAGCTCATTGCTCCCAGTCGTGATCGGCATGGAAGCCAACGGCCTCAACGTCGAACGCGACAAGCTCCGCAGGATCGCCGACGAAGCGCTGAAGCTGGCCCAACAGGCCGCCGACGACTTGCGTGCTGCCCTGGGAAACCCCGGCATCAACCCGGCCAGCCCTGGACAACTGCTCGCCGCCCTCCGCGCCAAGGGCCTCAAGCTCGAGTCCACCGCCGAGGACGTGCTCAAGGCGGCCGACGACGGTCACCTCGTCCCCCTGGTGCTCGCCCACCGCGAGGCCAGCAAGCGCGCCCAGCAGGCCGAGTCCCTGATCGACCACATCCGACACGACGGACGGATCCACGGGCGCTTCGAGCCGCTCGGCACCGCCACCGGCCGGTTCTCGTCGAAGGAGCCGAACCTCCAGAACATCGGCCGGGGTGAGATCCGCGAGGCGTTCACCGCGCCGGAAGGCAAGCGCCTTGTCGTCGCCGACTACTCGCAGATCGAGCTGCGCGCGGCGGCCGCCATCGCCGGGGAGACCAAGATGATCGACGCCTACAAGGCGGGCGCGGACCTCCACAAGCGGACGGCGGCGAGCATTCTCGGCAAGCCTGAGGAGGAAGTCACCAAGGCAGACCGGCAGATGGCCAAGGCCGCAGGATTCGGGAATTTATACGGCCAATCGGCTCAAGGCTTGGTGAAATACGCCGCCGGCTCTTACGGCGTCGCCCTCGACGAGGATCAGGCAACCGACATCCGCCAGGCGTTCTTCCGCACCTACTCGCGCCTCCGCCAGTGGCATGGACTGAGCCACAACCAGGCGGAGTCGGGCGTCACCGAAGTCCGCACCCGCAGCGGCCGCCGCCGCTTGATCCCGGGCACCGCCAGCGACTGGGAGCGATTCACCGCGCTGGTGAACACCCCGGTCCAGGGCGGCACCGCCGACGGCATGAAGCAGGCCCTCGTCCTGATCGCCGAACGTCTGCCGGAATCCGCCCGCATCGTCTCCACCGTCCACGACGAAGTGGTCGTCGAGTGCCCGGAAGACTCCGCCGACCAGTGCCGCGGGATCATCACGACCGCCATGGTCGAAGCCATGTCCGCCCTCTTCCCCGAGGTGCCGGTCGAAGTCGAAGCCAACGTCTGCACCACCTGGGCCGAGAAATGAACTCCGACGACTACTCGAAAAAGCAGTCGGCAAGGGATGCCGAATACGAGCGTGAATACCGGGCCTGGATCGAGTCCCTGCCCGCGGAAGAACGCCGCCAGCTCGAAGCCCAAGGCCTTGCCGCCCCATGCGTCGCCAATCACGGCAATGGATCGGCCAAGGGCGATGCTGCCGATAGCCCGCTGATGCGCGAAGGCGACGACCCGGCTCTGCTACCGGAGCCGGAACCGGAGCCACCAACGTCGGAAGGCCCCTGCGACACCGAATCCGTCCACAGCGCGATCCGCCGCGTGGTCGCCGAAATCCTCTGCCACGACAACGCCCGGCTCACCACCGAGTGCATCGCCCTGGTCAGCGGACTCGCCTATTGCGGCTCCTCGATGAGCGACATCGCCAAGCGCCACGGCATTTCCCGAGCCGCGGTCTCGAAGCGCTGCGTCGAGCTCACCGAGCTGCTCGATCTGCCACCCTCCCGCGCCATGCGCTCGTTGACAGCCCGCAAGCGGTATCGCGACGCCCGCCTCCGCTCCACCCGATCCCATGAACGCCCCCATCCTGCTCCCTAACCCGAAGGCCACCATCAGCCCGGTCGGCCTGCGGATCACCAGCGAACTGAGCTTCGAGGAATGGAGCGAACTCGCCACCGCCATCGGCCAGGCTGCTCGCTCGATCGCCTTCATCGTCGGCGACTGGCTCGTCTATGGCCAGAGCCTGTTCGGCACCGACGGCTTCCCGGACAAGCGGGTCGATTCGGCATCCTACCAACTCGCCATCGCCGCCACCGGCCTCGACCTGTCCACCCTCCAGAACTACGCCTACGTCGCCCGCAGCATCCCGTATTCGCTGCGCACCGAACGGCTGTCGTGGGAGCACCACCGGCTGGTCGCCAAGCTACCCGACGATGGAAAGCGCGACTGGATCGAAGCCTGCGTCGCCGAAGAGGAAGCCGGCCGCCGGATGACCACCCGTCGGCTGCGCAAGTCGCTCAACCTCGGCCGCATCGCCACCGCCGAGGACCTCGAACCGCAGGACGCCGACAAGGGCATCGAGAACCACCTGCCCTACGTAAACCGGATCTCCGTCTGGTGGAAGCGGATGCAGCGGGACCGCTTCCTTTCCACCGCCACTGACGAGCAGCGCGAAGCCCTCAAGCGCGACCTCGAACCGGTTGTCGCGATCTACCAGCAGCTCTAACCGACCCATCGCAAATCATCACCATGAACGAATTCTCCAAAGCCGAACGCAGTGCCGCCGTCGATGCGGTGAAGGAACTCCTCGACGTCCACTTCGATGACGCCGAGGACAGCTCCGACGAGGACGGCAAGTTCAGCCTCGGGTTCCG
>JBIPNO010000154.1:0-10100 GCA_044372775.1 Haloferula sp. | reverse complement strand
ACAGCGCCCTATAGGTCTCGTCATCAACCGTCGTTTGAACTAAGCGGTTTTGACCCTCCCGTTTGATCTTGACCATTACTCTTTTCCTCCAATGAAACTCACGTTAAACGAAACCACTCCAGGGTTTCGGTAGTCATCCAACGTCTTGCCGGACTCCTTCAACAGCTTGTCGAGATTGATGTCGCTGTATAGCGTCTTGCTATTAACGGACCCCTTCTTGTCGATGCGCTGAAGCTTCACGCCGGCAGCCTCGAACGACCCGAACTCGCTCCCCAATTCCTTTTTCAGCGCATCGAACTCTTCACGGGTGGAGGCCGTCTCGATTTCGGCGGCTTTGAGTAGTGTGAATAACTCTGCAAATCGCCTAGCCTTTGGATGGGATAGGGTCAGCACCCCGCTTCCGAGATGCTTTGCTGAACGCTCACCGTCTCCAATTACCTCGAGGTACTCGGATCGGAACGCTTCAAGCTTAGGCAGGTTTGTCGCGAACCAGTCTATGTCCCGCGCCACTCGCTCCACCGTGAAGCAGTCCTCGCTTATATAAACAAAGAAATCCATCCAATCGAGGTCACACACCTCCATGACGTGCTGGACTTGAGCGTAGTACCCAGGCTTTTCGTACACCGAGTACGGCTTCTTTGCCCAATACGGACACTTGATTTCCAAGCCACCATTCAAGCCTATGAGGCCATCGGGTGATGCGCCGAGCCAGTCATACAGGTCGTGCTTGACAAGTCCGGTCTGCTCGACTGTCTGCATCTGGGTCTTCTCGTAGTAGGCGAGAGCGACTGGTTCCATACGCTCACCGTGGTTGGTGGCGGCGTTGCCCTGGAACTCCTTCTCAGCGCCAAGATGTTCACGAACCATCTCGCGCATGACATCTTCGCGTGTGGCGAAAGGGTTGACCCCGAGGATCGACCCGACGCGGCTGCCGGTGATTACACCGACACGCGCCTTGAACCACTCTTCACTCCGCTGTTCCATCTTCGTCCTTCCTGATCGAGGGCATCGGCCTCAGTTGGTGTAGTGAGCAGGTCGCACTGACGCAGTCCCTGACCTGCTCCCGCCACGTCCCTCTGCCTATCGGGTCATAGATGCACTCGCGGCACTTGGCGTTGATTGCCTGGCGCATCGATGGACGGGGAGGCTTTCCCTTGAGCGCCTCGCGCGCCTTTACCAGCCGCTCCTCCTTGGTCACGCCAGTTTCACTTTCAGTTCATCCTTCAAGAGGGTGAAGGTCTGAAGCATTTCCTTGTCGTTGCGGTTGTTGGCGTACTTGCTTGCCTTCGTGAATGAAGACTTCAGTTCAGCCAATCCCTTCGATGCCTGCATCGCAGCACGAAGTTCCACAACTGGATCGTATGGCAACTCCACTTCAGGCGCGGATGGATCAAAGGCCGGCACATCCTTTGCCGGTTCTGACTTGGATGCATCAGGCAGGTCTTCGCCTGCGTAGATGTAGTGGCCTAGTCCGAACAGCGCCATGGCCTTAACCAGGCAGCGCATCTTGGTGTCGTTGACGGCTCGAGCGTCCGGCTTCGGTATCGGCTTGTTGCGATGATCCATCACAGGCAGCCACATCACGCGCATGACGCCGTCGACCGACAGTGCGCAACGCACCTCAGCTGTGCCGTCCGGATAGTAGAAGACCTCACCGCCGCCATCGCCGAACTGATCGAACGAGAACTTGCTGTTGGGGAAGTTGTCCATCAGGACGCCCCACGCCCACGCCCAGCTGAGATAGCTGAAGCCATTCTTCTTTTCGACGTGTTCGTTGACGTTGATCGTGGACAGAGTGTCCCAAATCAATTTTGCTTTTGTGGCGACAGCATCTTTCACCGAAGACGGAAGGTGAATCGAGTTGATCGACGCGATGCCGGATGTCTGCGTTTCCATGTTCGTACTCCCTGGTTGCAGCATCAACATAGCGGCTTGTGCACAGAGATCAACTTTTGTGTTTCGCTGAATGGGGATTCTTTTCGCTGGTGTGACATTTATGTCACTCGCATTTGCGTACATATAAAGATGTGTGGAACGCTGTAGACCCTCCGGTGTAGAAATCGCATCGCCAGGCGTTGGTGTGGGGTTGTTTCCCGCAATTCTCTCGCCTATGTCTGGCACCGGACGGCTAGGTTCGCTACCGAAAAGCCATGTTCGCCTTGCGTGAAGACCCTTCCCGTATGGCCTGCCGTCCAACTTCTTGGCGAGCAGGCAATAGGTGCAGGGGCATTCAATGATTTCAGATACAGACGCCACCATCACGACCTGTGCGGCCACACGATGAGTGGCTGGTACAAGATGCATCGTGGATGGATGGATGACTCGCTGTTCGACGGCGACGCTTTCTGCAAACGCTCCGCATGGGAGTACCTGATCCACGAAGCCGCATACGATGACCACCATCAGTGGTTCAACGGCAAGCAGGTAGAGGTCAAGCGCGGCCAGTTCGTTGTGTCAGAACGCAAGCTGTCAGAGGCTTGGAGGTGGGATCGGCAGCGTGTTCGCACGTTTATCAGGCAACTCGAACGCGACGGAAAAGTAACCCGCGAGGTAACCCAGGGTGTAACCCAGCTAAACCTCCGGAATTACGAGCGTTTTCAGGGATGCCAACCCACCGATAAACCCAGCAGTAAACCCACAACTAACCCAGAACTAACCCAGAGCAAACCCACAACAGAAGAAGGGAAAGAAAATGAAGAAGGGAAAGAAGGAAAGAAAGTAGCGCGTGGGACGCGCCTCACCCCCGACTGGGTGTTGCCTGATGACTGGCGTGACTCGGCCAAAGCGGAGAAGGGTTGGTCTGATCACGACGTGTCGGCGGAAGCCAATCGGTTCCGCGACTACTGGGTCGAGAACACAACCAAGACTGGCGTGAAGCTGGATTGGAGGAAGACCTGGGCCAACTGGATCGACCGCAGCAATCGCAAGCCAACATCAAGTGCGATGGCGGGGATGTCTTTCGCTCAGGCGCGTGACCGCATCAAGGAACTCGAGCGTGAAACCGAGTTGATGCTGATCCAGCTTCCTGATAGGCCGTCTCTCCGCGAGAGATACATCAAGAGCAAAACGGATTTGGAAGACCTGCGCAAAGCGGTCGAATGGAAGGGACGCTGAAATGGATTTACGCGAACTCAGTGCGAAGCTGAACGACACGATGCTGGCCACACTGCGCCACCTACTGCCAGGCGGGGTGGTGAACGGAGCCGAGTACTGCGTCGGTGGACTGGACGGGACGAAGGGACAGTCCCTGCGTGTTCACATGAGCGGCGGCAAGGCTGGCGTGTGGTCGGACTTCTCAACCGGAGAAGCTGGCGGCGACCTGGTCGATCTGTGGATGGCGGCGAGACACCACTCGCTCATCGAAACGATGGATGAAATCCGCGCATGGCTCGGCGTAGAACGCCCCAAGTTCGTTGCGCCGAAGAAGGAATACCAGGCACCGATCAGGCCGGAGCGTATGCGCAAGGTCTACACAACACCTGTTCAGGTCTACCTCGAGAGCCGTGGCATGACCAGCGCCACCATCGACGCATTCCGGGTGGCGGCGGACGGTGACCGTGTCCTGTTCCCATTCATCGATGCGATGGGCGCGACGCGGATGATCAAGTTCCGCGACATCAACGACAAGAAGCGCCAGGGGCCAACTTCCGCAGGACAGATGCCGATCCTATTCGGGTGGCAGACCATCGACCAGAACACCCGCGAGGTGTGGATCACTGAAGGTGAGTTCGACGCGATGGCCGGCTACCAGTTGGGTGCGCCGTGTCTGTCCGTCCCTTTCGGAGGGGGCAAGGGCGCGAAGCAACAGTGGATCGAGAACGAGTACGACCACCTCGACCGGTTCGAGACGATCATTCTTGCGCTCGACATGGACGAGGAGGGCGAGGCAGCCGCTCGAGAAATTGCGGAGCGCCTGGGCCAGCATCGCTGTCTTCGGGTAACGCTGCCGCACAAGGACATGAACGAATGTCTGCTCGAGGGTGCGGACATTGCCGCCATCCGCAAGACAGCCAAGGCCTTCGATCCAGAGGAACTGCGCTGCGCCACCGAATACCGTGACGACATCCTGCGGGAACTGTACGACAGCCAGGACGATAAGCGCGGTTTCGCGCCTCTGCTCAACAAGCTTGATGGCCGCATCCGATTCCGCGATGCGGAACTGATCATCCTCAACGGCGTCAACGGACACGGCAAGTCCCAGTTGGCTGGGCAGTTCTCGCTGGACGCCATGATCCAAGAGAAGCGGGTCTGCATCGCATCGATGGAGATGCCCGCCCGACGCCTGCTCACTCGCCTTACCCGCCAGGCAACAGGCTTGAAGGATGGCCTGCCTACCCAGGGATACGCCAACGCCGTCATTGACTGGTATGCCGGGAGGCTGTGGCTGTTCGACCTCGTCGGCACGGCGAAGACCAAGCGAATGATGGAGGTGTTCGAGTACGCCCGCAAACGCTACGGGATCGACGTTTTCATCATCGACAACATGAGCAAGTGCGGCATTGGGGACGATGACTACAACGCCCAGAAGGCGTTCATGGAAAGCCTGTGCGACTTCAAGAACCAGACAGGAACGACCGTCTTCCTTGTAACGCATAGCCGCAAGGGCGAGAACGAAGATCAGCCGACCGGGAAGATGGATGTGAAGGGGAGCGGATCGATCACCGATCTTTCCGACAGTGTTCTCACCATCTGGCGCAACAAAAAGAAGGAAGAGAAGCTGGCCTCTCTGGCATTTACGCAAGAGAAGCCAGACGAAGACCTGATCAACACGCCGGACTCGGTCATCTACTGCTCCAAGCAGCGCAACGGCGAGTGGGAGGGCAAGGCTGGGGTGTACTGGAATGGCAATGCCATGCAGTTCACCAACAAGGCATCTGAGCGACCACGGATGTACGTCAAGTACAGCAGTCCCGCACCACCACGGACAGAAGAGGAAGAAGTGATATGAGCGACGACGAAAACAAGGTGGTGAACATCTTCTCGAGGAACGCGGAGCCGGACATCACCATCGGGCAGATTGCACCTCGCGCCGTACTCCAGGCTGCTCTCGATGCCGGGTTGTCGGAGGTAATGGTTCTCGGATGGGACGCTGAGGGATCGTTCTACATGGCCTCGAGCGAGGGTTACACGCCAGACCTGATCACCATGTGCGAGATAGCCAAGGCCAGTTACATAGCGGGGTATGAAGCGTGACATTGCAGCCACACCCACCTGAAGAAATGTTCGCGGAATCTATTCGCGAGGTTGCCAAGTTGCTGCAAAAGGCGGAAATCGATGTGGCAACAACAGAGGCTGATCTGAAGCGCACCGTCGCAAAGTCGATGCTCAAGGAGGAGTTGGATGGGAACAAGACCGCCGCTGCCCAGACGCGATGCGCAGATGAGGACGACGGTGTCTACGCGGCGCGGGTTGCGCACGGTGTAGCGAAGGGCAGCTTGGCATTCGCCAAGGCAGAGTTGAAGGCGCGTGAGATAGCTTTCGAGTACTGGCGCACAAAGGCCGCGACGCTGCGGCTCGAACGGAAGGTTTACTCAGCATGACGCAAGAAAAGGAAAACAAAATGGATGTAGTCGAGGTCATAGCGACAACCATGAACAACGTCAGCCAGATCATTCACGGAATGAATGACGAGGCCGGCTGGTGGACTGACCTGTCAACCGGCACCAGCATGAAGGGCAATCAACTCTTCGTCGCCAGCAAGTTGCTAATGATCCATAGCGAGATCAGCGAGGCGACAGAGGCGCACCGAAAGCACCTCAATGACGACAAGCTGCCGCATCGCAGCGGCGTCGAGGTTGAACTGGCGGACGCGATGATCCGCATCTTCGACCTTGCCGGCGCACTTGGCCTAGACCTGGGTTGGGCGATGATCGAGAAGCTGGCTTACAACAAGGAGCGCGCTGACCACAAGGTTGCGAACCGCGCATCCGAAGGCGGGAAAACTTACTGATGGATCGCGATCTGTACAGGAAGCTTGGCATCGACCCCGATACCATCAGCGACAGCATTAACTGCTGCCAATCAGACGCCGTCAGTGAGGACGACTGCTCCGCGTCCGACGAGTGCCATGCGATCTGTCACTGGCTGCTCGACCAGGCTGAATCGGCGCATGAGCAATACCTGAAGGCCATGAAGAACAACGACGAGTTGTCGGCTTATCGAATCAAGATAGGGGCGGCTGTCCTGCTGGAGGCGGCAGAGGCTATCCACTTGGGCGTACACCGAGGGTGAAGGGGCGGACACCTACCGCTGAAGAGAAACGCTGGATGGATCGGGCTGGCCAGGTTGGCTGCATCGCCTGTCATCAGATAGGCGTTCACCAGACGGAGGTGTCGCTCCACCACATCGATGGGCGGACAAAGCCAGGGGCGCATCTTCGGGTCATCCCTCTGTGCGGTAAGCACCACCAGAGCGGGGAGGGAACAGGGGACTTCATCTCCGTCCACCCATGGAAGCGCAGGTTCGAGGACGCATTCGGCACTCAAGAGGAACTGCTCGCCCAGGTGCAGCAGATTGTGGAGGAAATGGAATGAAACCCGTCAACGAGATTCTCTCAAGTACGCCGATGAAGAGGCCTCTGTCTGGGGTCGACTGCTCCCACGGCATCCCGATAAATCTATCTTGCGGTGCGTGTCAGGAAGCGTGGGCAGACAGCATCATGGCAGAACGCAAACGGCATGACGGGAACCACAAGCCGACCAATCCCAAGGACGCTGTCGGCATCAAGAAAGCGCCGCTCTCCACTGTCTCCGCCGTCGTGATGGCTGAGGTTGGCCTCGCCATGCTGGAAGGCGCGCTGAAGTACGGTCGCCACAATTACCGTGGTGCCGGCGTTCGAGCATCCGTCTACTACGACGCGACGATCCGCCACCTCTTCAGCTGGTGGGAGGGTGAGGACACAGACGCTGACAGCGGGATGAGCCACATCACCAAAGCTATTGCCAGCCTGACAGTGCTGCGTGACGCGATGATCCAGGACAAGGTCGAGGACGACCGCCCGCCAAGGTCTGGTGCGTTCTACAAAGACCTGAACACCAAGGCCGCTCTCCTGCTCGAGCGTTACGGTGACGTGCAGCCACATCACTACACGATCAAGGATGACGGTGATGCGTAGCCACTCTCAGAGCAAGGCGGACAGCTTCATGGAGGCTGTGACCAACACCGCCATCGGCTTTGTCGTGTCGCTGATCACCTGGCACTTCGTCGCAGCGTGGATGCAAATCCCGATGACCATGTCTAAGAACCTGATCATCACGGGCGTCTTCACGATTGTGTCGATTGCGCGTGGCTACGTTCTGCGCCGGATGTTTGATGGTCGGACGGTCTGGCAAGCAATCAAGGGTGGGTGTTTCTGATGGGCAAGATGAGTAGAGACAAGGGCGCTCTGTACGAGCGTGAGTTGGTCAACGAGGCCAAGAAGGCAGGCCTGTTCGCGCAGCGTGTGCCGCTGTCTGGCGCTACTAGCTATGCAAAAGGTGATGTCGAGATCACTCCTGGCTTCGACCCTAACGGGAAGCCGTGGGTGTTCGAGGCCAAGCGCCGCAAAGAACTACCCGTCTGGCTGCTCGAGGCGCTGGGTGAGAACCACGGCCTGATCTTGCGCGCTGACAACGAGAAGTCGGTTGCCATCATCCCGCTAACCACCCTGCTCGAGTTGATGCAGTGAGCGGGGCGCTGTTTGCGGACGGCTTCGAGGAAGCACTAGTAGGAATCGGAACGGCGTTCGACACAGACATCGCGGTCTATGACTTTGGCCGATGCGTGGATGTCCTGGTGCAGCGTGATGGCATGGACTACGAGGAGGCGGTTGAGTACATGGAATACAACGTCACTGGATCATTCGTCGGAGACAACACGCCCGTCTTCATCCGCTGGTCAATAGAGGAATACGAGCAGCTGTGAGGGGGGAGAAGAAGACCGCGACCAGGCCGGACAGCCTGATCTGGGCAGAAAGGGCGGCGGATCGTCGCACTCATAAAGAGCGTATGGATTACATCGACAACAATGTGCCGGCATCTCACCACGCTTTGGTTCGCGATCTAATGGTGTGCTTCCTTCCGACTCATGTGCTTGCACTTCCAGACAAGGAAAGCCGCAGAGCGTATCTCCTCGATATCCCATTAGATTGCGACCCGTCTTGGGCGAGGTCTATGGTCGAGTGCCAGGTTCAACACCTATGGAAGCAACGAAAGACTAGCAGTTGAAGGTCGTTCTAACCCGCAGCGAAGTCCGCATTTGCGAATGGCTTGGCGAGCAGCGCCTGGTGATCAACAAGAAGCGCGGCATCAAGGACGCCCGGATCGGGCCACAGTCCAGCCTTCAGACGGATATCGACGGGTTAAAGGGTGAGTTCGCTTTCGCCAAGATGTTCAATCTCTGGCCCGACCTACAGCTGGGTCAGCGCCCGCTGCACGATGTCATGTCCCCCTTGGGGGGAGTCGATGTCAAGACCACGCGGCACAAGGGCGGGCGTCTCTTAGCTACTAAGAAGAAGCAGGCGATACCGGCGGACTGGTATGCCCTGATGTGGTTGGAAGACGACAGAATCGTCCACTTTGTCGGAGCATCCACAGCCGGCCAGTTGCTTGATGACGCGAACCTTCGCGACCTTGGCTATGGTGAAACATACGCACTCGATTGGGGTGGTCTGGTGCGACCGGAGGCGTTCCAAGGCCTCCTAGCCAGCGCCATCGTCTAGGTGCGCAGCGGTGTCCACGTACCCGCCAATGATCTTGAGTACTTGGGGAACCGTCTTCGCACCCAGGGAGCGCATGATTGCATACAGTTCAGGATTATCTGACAGGTTGACGGTGGCGTAGGACTTGCCAGCATCAGACATGGCCTCCTTCGCCTTGTCGCACCACTTGCAGTCATCCATTGTCAGTATCAGGTATTCGATCACGCGGCGTCCTCCAGTTGGCGTCGCTCTGCGCACACAGGGCATTCGCCCCGGAGATAGTTAGCGACCCTCTTTCGCCTGTTGCTCTTGGTCGCTCCAAGCAGGTTCAGGATGGATGTGTGGTCACGGTTCATGAGACGCCCGATCTGAACGCTGGACAGGCCTTGACCGTGTAGGTGCATGGCTATCTCGCGTCGGGCATCGACCACATATCTCGCGCGGGATTCGCCCAGCACAGCGGCTGCCGTGGTTTGGTGACGGGCTGCAACCTCCGCGATGTACGCCATGTTCTTCTCGCGCGGTGTCGGCGTAACTTCAAAAACATCCGGCGCAACTGTGGGAGCGACATCTGCGTGATCGCTCATTCGCCCTGCTCCCGCGACGGCACTAACGACAGGGCGGGAAGACCCTTCGCTGCGCATTCGATCTTATGAGCAAGCGCCGCGTGTTGCGGGTCACTGCTGCTGCCGACTTCGTCACCGATGATCGCCAGGATATCGGCAATCGGTGTCTGTGTACGGTACTGATATGCCCGATCATGGGGGCTACGTTCATCCACGACGACGAAAGTCACGTCACCGGAAATCTTGTACGTCTCTTCGCCATCTTCGTCGATGTGAACCAGAACAGTCGGTGTCATCCATCAATCTCCACAAAGTCATTGCAATCGTCACCACCGGGAAACTCTGCGTAGGATTGTCTCGGTGCGGCAGGCTTTACCCATCGCCAGCACACAGCGGTACGTGAGCAGCGGTGCGAGCCAGTGAGGCAGGACGCCATGTCGGCGCGAGAGGTTTGCTGCTGGCTCATGCGCCTTGCTCCTTGGGTTGCGCTGCGAGGGCGGCGGCGTAGGTGGCGTTGGCAGCGTCGAGCGCGGCGTTGTAGGTGGCGTTGGCGGAGTTTACGGTGGCGTCCCATGCGGCGTAGGCGGCGTCTGCGGCGGCGTCGAGGGCGGCTCTTAGTTTCTCTAACTCAGTCATCAGTCATTTTCCTTCTCTTGCGCTGCGAGTGCGGCGGCGCGATAGGCGGCGCTGTAGGCGTAGGCGGCAGCGCCCCATGTGGCGTAGGCGACGGCATAAGCTTCCCGCTTGGCGTCCATGTCGGCTTTCAACTTTTCCAGATCAGTCATTGGTCTGTCTCCTGTTCTTGCGCTGCGAGGGCGGCGAGGTAGGCGGCAATGGCGGCGTCCCGGTCAGCATTG
>JBIPNO010000061.1:0-31204 GCA_044372775.1 Haloferula sp. | reverse complement strand
CCCGGACATCGCCGCCCTCTTCGATTTCGATCCTTACCCGGACCACGTCATGCGGGACAAACGGCGACGTCAATCCCCTGTGGAATCAGGGATCCGGGCCTTAACCTGACGCGAATGCCTTCCTTGCAGCCAAGGATGAAGCTCGACGCCAGCGGCACATCCACATGCGAGAACGCCGGATTGGGACTCTTGACCGTCCGCGCCCAGAGCCAAGCGATGACGGTGAGCTTCTGGCCGACCAGCGGTTTGAGGTCGGGCCGCTCCTTCGCCATCTCCGCCGTGATTTCTACCGGCGGATAGAGGTGGCCGATGCGCTTCTGCGCTTCCTCGCGCATCCAAGCGCCGTAGTAGCGCACGTCTTCCGCCAGACCGGTGGCCCCCGGCCATTCCCGTTCCAAATCCAGTTCCTTCTTCTTCGCGCCTTGGCGGCTATGCAGAAGGCTGACCGGCGACCTGCCCGCGAACTTGGGCGGGATCTCGATCATGGCCTTGTTGATGAGCACGGCCACGGGATTGAGGTCACTGGCGTAAGCCTCCAGCCCCAGCCGCTGCGCCTCCAGCGGGATAGCACCGCCACCGGCAAAGGGATCGTGCAGGGCGGGCAGCTTGTCGGGATTGAACAGCTGGGCGGCCTGCGGGTGGTCCTTGTTCAGTTCGCACACCTCCCGCCACGAGCGGCGAATCTCGGCGCGGGCACGCTCCAACACTTCTTCGTTGGTGGTGTTCTCCCACAGCACGAGGTCTTCGATGATTTTGAACAGCCGCTTCCGCTCGATGGCGGCGTCCTTCTTGTTCTTGCCGTATTTGAAGCCGCCGCCCTGCTGGTAGCCGGGATCATTGACCAACTGCGCAAAGATGACCGCACGCGCCGCCGCCAACGGCCGCCGCGCCCACCACAGATGCAGCGTGGAAGGATGCCCGTGGCGGATGGATTTTTCCCGCGCACAAGCCCTGTTGATCGCATCGAGGGGGAGCGCGACCTCGATGAGCTTACGGGGTGATTTGATGGGGTAGTCGGACATGAGGATCAGGCGAGCGAGGCGCGGGAGAGGAAGTGAGAGAGCTCGTAATTGATAGATGCCTGCCCCGCATCCGGCTCTGAATTGAAAGGCCGCCGGACGTAGTGGGGGCCGTCGATGGTGTCGCTCTCGTCGATGAGGACGATGGCGAGGACGAACTTGTCGGCTTGGTTCAGCGCGTAGAGGATCTCGTTGCGGGTGATCGTCACGGTGGTTGCGCCTTTCACCCGGCCTTTCACTTCGATGTGGCGGGCGACGGGGAGCTTGCCATCGGCGGCGGGTGGGTAGGCGGTGAGGTCCCAGCCGCATTTTTGGGCGGAGACATCGACGACCGTGTGGCCCTTCGCTTCCTCGGTCCGGCGGACGGCGTCCATGGCGAGCTTCTCGATGCGGGCGCGGGCGGCGGCATCGGCGGTGAAGGCATCGGGCGGGCTTTCTCCGCGTTGCTGGCGGAGCAAGCCGGCGGGAACGACCAGCGCGCCGCTCATCACCACCGGCGTGGCGGAGGTGACGTGGCGCATGGCGAGCAGGTCCTTCTTCCGCGACTCCAGCCGGTGTTCGAGGTCGCCGAGGGTGCGGCGGACGTTTTCGAGATTGAGGCGCACGTCCTTGCCCGCGGCGGAGTCGTCCTGGAGCTTGAGGAAGCGGTCGGACCAGAAGTCGATCTCCTTGGTGAGCCGTTCGTGGACGGCGTGGAGGGTCTTCTCGACGTGGGCGACGCGGCGCTCGGCGACTTCCTTGAAGTGCTCCGGGACGAGCGTGGCGGCGGCGAGTTCGAGAGCGCGCTGGTCGAGGCCGGAGGCGAGCCAGGTTTCCTTCAGCAGGGCATCGAGCAAAGGCCGGTCGGCGGGATCGAGCGGCTCGAGATCGAGGTGCGGCGCCCAGCCGGCGAAGGTGGCGGAGCCATCGGGTCGGACGCGGACGAACTGGAGACGCTTCGAAAGCACGCTGCCGTCGCCCGATTTCACCTCGTGGGTGAGAAGGAAGAGCAGCGTGGGCTCGATGCCATCGTCGGCGGGATCGATGAGGATGGCTCCCTGGCGGAGGAGATTGGCGTGCTGCTCTAACAGGACGTCGCTGGCGGCAAGCATCAGCGGATGGCCGGGGTGGAGCATCACGGCGACGGGAGCACCGGGCTGGTCAATCGGCCGGACGGCTTCCTTCGTGAAGCAGACTCGCTCGTAACGGCGGAGCACTGGAGCTTGCTCGCGGCGGTTGCGGCCGGTGATGAGGCGGTCGCGGTCGCGCAGGACGGCGGGGACGTGGGTGATTTCCCAGCGGTCGTTCTCGCGGCGATAGATCGAGCCGCCGAGGGTCTCGAAGGCCTGCATGAAGAAGGCACGGACGAAGTAGGGTTGGAGGCGGCGGGCCTCGGCCTTCTCCATCTCTTCCTTCACCTTGAAAAGCCGCGCGGGGCTCATGGTTTCCTGAGCGAGGGCCTGATTCTCCAGGATGTGGAGGAGGTTGCCGTGATCGAGCGCCTGATCGACCTGCTTCCAGAGCTTTTCACGGATCTCCGGCCGATCGCCGTAGCGGATGGCTTCGACGAGCAGGTCCTTCAGGTTATTGTTCTCAAAGACCTCGCCGAGGATGTCGAAAACGCGGCCCTTGAGCGCCTCGCTCTCGACTTCGAGCTTGCGGAGCAGGCGGTGGTAGACGTCGCCCTCGCGGGTTTCCTTGGCGACGAGGTTCCACAGGTGGCAGACCTCGCGCTGGCCGATGCGGTGGATGCGTCCGAAGCGCTGTTCGAGGCGGTTCGGGTTCCACGGCAGGTCATAATTGACCATCAGGTTGGCGTTCTGGAGGTTAACGCCTTCTCCCGCGGCGTCGGTGGCGACGAGCACACGGACCTCGGGATCGGAGCGGAACAGCGCCTGGGCTTTCTTCCGGTCGTCTCGGTGGGTGCCGCCGTGGATCGTGAGCACGGCCTGATCGTTGCCGATGACGCCGGCGATCTGGCGCTGGAGGTAGTTCAGCGTGTCGCGGTGCTCGGTGAAGACGATGAGCTTGCGCAAGCGGCCGTCCTTTTCGCGGGTGTGGTCGTTGTCCTGAAGGATGCGGGAGAGTTCGTCCCACTTGCGGTCCTGCTTGGAGGCGACGAGGTCGGCGGCTTGGGAAACGAGGCCGTCGAGGATGCGGATCTCGATCTCGAGTTCGCCGATGGTGCGCGAGGCGGTCGCCTGATCGACGAGGGTTTCTTCGAGGTTTTCCTGCTCGTCGGCGCTGAGGTCGTCGTCGTCCTCGGGGACGGGCTCGTAGTTCTTCTGCGCGAGGATCTCCGTGCGGGCACCGAGCTTCTCCTCGCGGAGACGTTTTTCGAGGCGCTCGCGGCGGCGGCGGAGCGACTGATAGATGGCCTCCGGGCTGGAGGCGAGGCGGCGCTGGAGGGAGGTGAGAGCGAAGCCGACGGAGCCGCGGCGCTGGCCGTCGAGTTGGTCGGCCTTGCCCATCTCGGTGCTGACGTAGCCGGTGACGTCCTGATAGAGCCGCGACTCGGGATCGGAGAGGTCGTAGTTGACGGTGTAGGCCTTGCGCTCGGGGAAGAGCGGGGTGCCGTCGAAGGTGACGAGTTCCTCTTTCACCATGCGGCGCATGATGTCGGACGTGTCGACCTTGTGGACGCCGTCGCGGAACTTGCCGTAGAAGCGGTCGGAATCGAGGAGGGCGAGGAAGAGCTGGAAGTCCTCGTCCTTGCCGTTGTGCGGCGTGGCCGTCATCAGCAGCAGGTGCCGGGTCTGCGCGCCGATGCGTTCGGCAAAGCGGTAGCGACCGGTCTTCTCCAGCTTGTTGCCGAAGAAGTGGGCGGAGAGCTTGTGGGCTTCGTCAAAGACGACAAGATCCCAGGATTCGGAGCAGAGCTTGTCTTGGAGCTCCTCGTTGCGCGCCATCTGGTCGAGCCGGACGATGAGGTGGTCGAGGTCCTCGAAGGGATTGCCGGAGGGCGTGGCTCCTTCCAGCTCGCGGGAGAAGACTCGGAACTCGAGGCCGAACTTCTCGAAGAGTTCATCGCGCCACTGCTCGGTCAGGCTGCCGGGTGAAATGATGAGGATGCGGCGGGCATCGGCGCGCATGATCAGCTCGCGGATGTAGAGCCCGGCCATGATGGTCTTTCCGGCACCGGGGTCGTCGGCGAGGACGAAGCGCAGCGGCTGGCGGGGCAGCATCGACTCGTAGACGGCCGCGATCTGGTGCGGCAGCGGGTCCACGTTCGAGGTGTGGACCGCCATCATCGGGTCGAAGAGGAAGGCGAGGTCGATGCGCTTGGCTTCGACGGCGAGCTTGAAGGCGGTGCCGTCGCCGTCGAAGGACCAGGGGCGTTCGGCGGTGGCGACGGAGATCGACGGGAAGTCGGCTTCGGTGAGCAGGCGTTCCCGGATGGTGCCGTCCGGGAGCCGGTAAATCAGGGTGACAACGTTTTCAGCCACGGGCAGGACCGCGACCGCCTGGACGATGCGGTCGGGTTCGATTCCGGTCAGGGAGAGACCGGGGCTGAGTTGGTTGGGGGTCATGGATCGTCGGGCAGCCCTGAACTAGCGGTTGGGCATGTCCTTGAATAGACTAAAAAGGATACAAAAAAGCCGGGTTCGCGTGCGGAATGGGAAGTTTTTCTTCCGGGAATGCGCTGTGTTCGGCGATAGAATAAGCTCGGGCCGGATCTTGAAATGAGAGCCAATGGCGATCCGAATAGCACTTTATAGCCAATTGGGGAGAAGCTTTTGGCGTCGTCGACTCCCATCGCCGCCGTATCCTGACGGATGTGAGTCGCGCGAAGGATCTGAAAGACCGGTTGGTACGGGTAAAGCGGACACGCCAGTGGCTGGCGGAGGAGACGGGCTACGCGTTGGATTCGGTCCGGCAATATCTGGGTGGGGCCCGGCGGAGCGTGCGGTTCGAGAAAAAGGCGCTGGCGGTGTTGGAGGCGGAAGAGGTCCGGCAGATGACGGCGACCCCGGTTCCACCCCAGTGGAACCTGATTTTCACGACGGAGGAGCAGTTCAACCGGGTCGACCGGGCGAGTCGGATCGTGGAGGCGGAAAGCTTCACGGATTTCTGCCGTGACGCGATCCTGGCGAAGGCCGACGAGATTCTAGAGAAGAAGCGGCGGGCAGTGTATCCGAAGATCAAGCCCATGCCGCCGGCGAGGGTGGCGGACGGGAAGGACGAGTGAGTCGGTGAGTCGGTGAGTCGGTGAGTCGGTGAGTCGGTG
Source organism: Haloferula sp. (assembly GCA_044372775.1). Taxonomy (GTDB): domain Bacteria; phylum Verrucomicrobiota; class Verrucomicrobiia; order Verrucomicrobiales; family Akkermansiaceae; genus Haloferula. The sequence goes on along the minus strand of JBIPNO010000061.1, from coordinate 25,978 downwards.
AGTCGGTGAGTCGGTGAGCCGGTGAGCCGGTGAGCCGGTGAGCCGGTGAATCGGTGGGCCGGCCTGAGGTTTAATCGGCGGGCGGCAGGTGGTTGGCGGCGGTGACGACATTCCGGCCGGTGCGGGACTCAAGTTCGAGGCGGGCATTCCGGGCAATTCCGCCGCCGGATTTGGCGGCGACTTGATTCTCCGCCATCCCGGTGGCTTCGGTCGTTTCCGCGATCTGACGGGTGGAAAGTTCGGCGAGGGCTGTGAAGATCAGCTCGGCCTCGCTCATGTGGTCGCGGAGATTCTGAGTTTCGAGGCCTTTCAGCGCCTTGTGATCCTTCACGCCGATATCCGCCCATTCCTGATGGATGATATTGGTGAGGATCGCGAACTCGGTTCCTTTCTTGATGTCGTGGGTGGCCCAGTAGTCGGTGAGCTTGTTGCGGGTTTCCTGGCCGGTCATCCGCTGCTGGATCCACTTGTCGCTGCGACCGTGTTTCCGCCAGGTATCGCGGGCCCGGTCGAGCGAAAGGGCGGGATCTGCCATTTCCTGCATCCTTTCGTAGCCGACCTTGGCGAGCCAGAGCTTGATCGGTTCCGCCTTCGGGCTTGGAACGCTCTGGACGAGGCGCAGGAGGGTTTCGGCGGTGGCGACGTCAGTGAAGCGTTGCTTTCCGTCGCTAGCCGCCATTTTCAACCGGTTACAATCTGTAACCACTTGGCTGCCTTCCTTGGCCAGGCGGTTTTTGAGGACTTTCCAGTAGTTGCGGGCCGCTTGGAAATCCGGTTGCTGGGTGAGCACCTGAATGATGTCCACCACGGAGAAAAACCAGGTTTCGGTCTGCTCGTCATAGGCGCGGCGGATTTCGCGGTCCTCGAAGATCACGGGGATGATTTTCATGGTGTTCATTTGTGCATTCATCCCCGCCGGATGGCAAGCGGGAAGGTGAAACGCGTCAAAGCACCGGTGCCATCAGCCGGGCGATGCGGCAGGCGAGGCGGAAGGGGAAGGAGCGCTCGGTGAACTCCTCGACTCGGACTTCCTTGGAATGGCCGAAGTCGATGTCGAGCATGTGCGCGACCTCGTCGACGAAGGCGGGATCGGGGCTCAATGCGGAGATTTCGAAGTTCAGGCGGAAGGATCGGTTGTCGAGGTTGGCGGTGCCGACGCAGGCAAGGCGCTCGTCGACGAGCATGACCTTCTGGTGGAGGAAGCCGCGCTGGTAGCGGAAGACCTTCACGCCGACGGGGATGGTCTGCTCGAAGTAGGTGTAGGCGGACAGCCAGACGAGGAGGTGGTCGGCTTTCTGCGGGATCAGGATGCGGACGTCGACGCCGCGGATGGCTGCGGCCTGGAGGGCGGTGAGCACGCCGGGGTCGGGGACGAAGTAGGGCGAGGCGATCCAGAGGCGCTCGCGGGCGGTGTTGGCGGCTTCGGCGACGACGAGTTGCCAGGAGTCGAGCGGGTCGGCGGGGCCGGTCGGGATGATCGCGGCGATCTGGTCGGCGGTCTCGGCCTGACCGGACCAGTTGAGGTCGGGGACCTCGTCGGCGGCCCAGTTCCAGTCTTCGAGGAAGACGAGCTGGATCGCCTGGACGGCGGGGCCCTTCAGCTTGAGGTGGGTGTCGCGCCAGGCACCGAATTTCAGGTCCCGGCCGAGGTATTCGTCGCCGACGTTGATGCCGCCGATGAAGGCTTCCTTGCCGTCGACGACGACGATCTTGCGGTGGTTGCGGAAGTTGACCTGGAGGCGCGACCACCAGTGGCGGTTCGCCCCGAAGGAATGGTGGGTGATGCCGGCGGCGTCGAGTTCCTTGAGGTAGGCGCGGGACAGTTTGTTGGAGCCGATCTCGTCGTAGAGGAAGTAAACGCGGACGCCGGCCTTCGCGCGGTCGATGAGGGCCTGTTGGAAGCGTTCGCCGACGCGGTCGTGCTTGATGATGTAAAAGTTGATCAGGAGGTAGTGCTCGGCGGAGGCGATGGCTTTGAAGATCGACTCGAAGGTTTCCTCGCCGTCGATGAGGAGGGACAGTTCGTTACCGCGGGTGAAGGGGAGGCCGCCGAGGACTTCCGCGGCGCGGCCGAAGGCATCGTCGGGCTTGATCTCGTAGTGGCGGAGGCGGCGGTGCATGTCTTCCGCCAGCTTGCGAAGTTTCGCATCCTCGCCGCGGCGGGCGCGGACGTAGCCGGAAAAGCGGCTGCGGCCGGCGAACCAGTAGGCGGGGATGGCGATCCACGGGACGGCGAGCAGCGAGACGATCCACGCGATGGTGCCTTGGGAGGTCCGCACCGTCATCAGGGCGTGGATGACGTGGACGAAGCCGAGCGCGTGGAGGAGCAGGAGCTCCGCGGCGAGCAGGTTGGGGAAGTTTTCCGCGCTGGGCATGGTGCCACGCTAACCGCGGGGAGAGGATTGGCCAAGCTCGGGGTGCTACGGCGGATGGGAACTCGTTCAAGGAGTGAGGGCCAAGTTTTTGTTGAGCAGAGCGGGAGACTGTGAACGCTTGACGTCGGGGAATTAAGAACGAGACGATTCATGAGTTTGGACATCGAACCAAGGAGTGCCGCGGCGGGCGCGGGAGTGAGCGACGAGGAGATCATGGCGGCATCGCGGTGGGTGAGCCCGCTGCGGGCGGAGATCGGGCGCTATCTGATCGGGCAGCACGAGCTGGTGGACCGCCTGATCGCGGTGCTGCTGGTGCGGGGCCACGTGCTGCTGGAGGGCGTTCCGGGGCTGGCCAAAACCCTGGCCCTCAAGACGCTGGCCCAACTGGTGCATGCCAGTTTCCACCGCATCCAGTTCACGCCGGACATGCTGCCGGCGGACATCGTAGGGACCCAGATTTTCGATCCGCGGGCGGCGCGCTTCGAGGTGAAGCACGGCCCGGTGTTCGCGAACTTCATCCTGGCGGACGAGATCAACCGGGCACCGGCGAAGGTCCAGAGCGCGCTGCTGGAGGCGATGCAGGAGAAGCAGGTGACGATCGGCGAGCAGACCTTCAAGCTGGCGGAGCCGTTTTTCGTGCTGGCGACGCAGAACCCGCTGGAGCAGGAGGGGACCTATCCTCTGCCGGAGGCGCAGCTCGACCGCTTCATCATGAAGGTGGTGGTGGACTACCCGACGATGGACGAGGAGATGGCGGTGATCGACGTGGCGGCGAGCACCCGGGACATGCCGGTGCCGACGCCTGTGGTGAACCTCGACGTGATCCGCCATGCCCAGCAGGTCGTGAACCGGGTCTATCTGGACGACAAGGTGAAGCGCTACATCGTGAGCCTGGTGCACGCGACGCGGCGGCCGGACGACTTCGGGCTGAAGATCGGGCCCTACCTGCGGGTGGGAGCGTCGCCGCGGGCATCGATCGCGATGACCCTGCTCGGCAAGGCGCGGGCCTTCCTCGACGGGCGCTCGTATGTGACGCCGAACGACATCAAGTCGATCGCGCCGGACGTGCTGCGGCACCGCGTGGTGGTGTCCTACGAGGCGGAGGCGGAGGGGCTGAATGCGGAGCATTTCATCCGGCAGATTCTGGACGAGATGCCGGTGCCTTGAAGAGACCAGAGACCAGAGACAAGAGACAAGAGACAAGAGACAAGAGACAAGAGACCAGAGACCAGAGACCAGAGACCAGAGACCGGAGACAGGAGACAAGAGACAAGAGACAAGAGACAGGAGACAGGAGACAGGAGACAGGCAAGAGACGGGATGGCGAAGTCGAAGAAACAGGAGAAGGCGGAAGAGGAGAACGAGGCGCGCGTGTCCGAGATCATGGGACGGGTGCGGCGGATGGACGTGCGGACGAGCCGGTTGGTGGACGACCATCTTTCCGGGAGCTACGCGAGCGTCTTCAAGGGACGGGGGATGGACTTCGACCGGGTGCGCAACTACGTGCCGGGTGACGATGTGCGGGTGATCGACTGGAACGTCACGGCACGGACCGGCGAACCCTTCATCAAGACTTTCACCGAGGAACGCGAGCTGACGATCCTGCTGATGATCGACGTGAGCGCGTCGTCGGATTTCGGGTCGAGCGAAGGCAGCAAGCGCGAGCTGCAGACGGAGATCGGCGGGGTGCTGGCGGCGTCGGCGATCCGCAACCAGGACAAGGTGGGGCTGGTGCTGTTTTCCGACGAGGTGGAACTTTATATCCCGCCGATCAAGGGTCGCTCGAACATCCTGCGGGTGATCCGCGAGGCCTTGTTCTTCCAGCCAACGGGGCGGGGGACGAACTTGAACGGGGCGCTGGATTTCGTGAACAGGGTGCTGCGGCGGCGGGCGGTGGTGTTTCTGATTTCGGACTTCCGGCTGACGGGTGAAAGCACGCCGAAGGAGCTGCGGCACAAGCTGGGCGTGACGGGGCGGCATCATGACGTGATCGCGATGTCGGTGAACGATCCGCGCGAGGGTGAGCTGCCGGACGTCGGGGTGCTGAGGATCGAGGACGCGGAGACGGGCGAGGTGGTGGAGCTTGATACGGGCAAGGCGAAGGTGCGCGACGAGTATCGCGACCGCGCGGCGAAGCGGCGGGAGGAGATGACCTCGGCGATCCGTGGCAGCGGCGTGGATTTCCTGGAGATCGTGAACGGTGTGGACTGGATGCCGGCGCTGATGAATTTCTTCCGCAAGCGGCGGAGCAAGGCATGAGACGGGCGTGGGACATTCGTTGGGCGATGGGGATCCTGATCGCCGCGGCGTTGCCGGCATTCGGCCAGGCTGCGCCGGAGGAGGACATCCGCGGGCCGAAGCCGGTGATCGAGATTCCCATGCCGGAGCCGGCGACGCCGTGGTTGGAATACGGCTTGTGGGGTTTGCTCGCGCTGGGGGTGTTGGGCGGCTTGCTGTGGTGGATTTTGAAGAAGAAGCGGGTGGAGATTTCGGCGGAGAACCGGGCGCGCCGGGAGCTGGACCGGCTGGGCAGGGATGGCGGCACGATGGAGGCCGGGGATTTCGCGGCGGCGGCGAGTCAGGTGGTGCGGGTGTTCATCGAGCGGAAGTTCGGCCTCGCGGCACCGCGGCGGACGACCGAGGAGTTTTTGCGCGAGCTGAGCACGGGGAAGGACGGCGGCTTGCAGTCGCGCTTGGAGCCCTTGCGGGGTTTCTTGAAGGCCTGCGATCTGGCGAAGTTCGCGGGGCAGGATTTGGGAATGGGGGAGCGCGGGGAGTTGGTGGCGCGGGCTCGTGAAATCGTGGATGCACCGGTGAACGGGAAGAAGGAGGACGCGGCATGACGGAGACGACTTACCAGTTCGCGGATCCGGCGTGGCTGTGGCTGCTGGCGGCGCTGCCGGTGATCGCCCTGCTGCGCGGCCGCACGGGCCGGGCGGTGGCGCTGCGGCTGCCATCGGTGTCCGATGCGCGCGCAGCCGGGGTGCGGCCGAAGTCGCGGGCGGGCGGCATTTCGCTGGCGCTGATGCTGCCGGGACTGGCGCTGCTGATCGGGGCGCTGGCACGGCCGCAGCTGGCGCGGGGGCGGACGGAGATCGAGACCAGCGGGATCGACATCGTGCTGGCGCTCGACGTGTCGGGCTCGATGGAGGCGATGGATTTCAAGATCGACGGCAAGGCGGTGAACCGGCTGGAGGTGGTGAAGAAGGTGGTGGAGGAATTTGTGGGTGGCCGGCCGGGCGACCGGATCGGGATGGTGGCCTTCGCCGGACGGCCGTATCTGGTGAGCCCGCTGACGCTGGATCACGAGTGGCTGAAGAAGCGCCTGGTCGAGGTGCAGATCGGGCGGGTGGAGGACGGGACGGCCATCGGGTCGGCGATCGCGTCGTCGGTGAATCACCTGCGGGACTCCGATGCGAAGTCGCGGATCATCATCCTGCTGACCGACGGGGTGAACAATGCGGGCGCGGCGAATCCGGTGACGGCGGCGGAAGCGGCGAAGACCCTGGGGATCAAGATTTACACGATCGGCGCCGGGATCCAGGGCGAGGCACCGATGCCGGTGCAGGACGGCTTCGGGCGGCGGCGGATGGCGATGGTGAAGGTCGAGATCGACGAGGACTCGCTGAAGGAGATCGCGAAGTCGACCGGCGGCCAATATTTCCGCGCGACGGACACCGATTCGCTGGCGAAGATCTACGAGGTGATCAATGAGTTGGAGACGACCAAGCGGACGGAGAAGAAGTATGAGGACTACGAGGAGTTGTTCTTGTATCTCTTGCTGCCGGGGCTGGGTTTGGTGCTGCTGGAGCGGCTGCTGGCGGAAACCCGATACCGTCATTTGCCATGAACGATGAACTTTTGAAACGGAATGGATGAGTCGTTGAGTTTCGCGCAGCCGTGGTGGATCGCGGTCGGGCTGGGCATGGTGGTGGCCGGCCTGCTGGCATTCCTGCGGGCGGACCGCCGTCGCCGGGCGGACCTCGAAAGGCTGGCGCACCCGCGCTTTCACGAGCGGCTGGTCGCCGGGTGGTCGCCGGGCTTGCGGTGGACGCGGCGCGGGCTGTGGCTGGCGGCGGTGATGGCGCTGGCGTTGGCAGCGGCGCGGCCGCAGTTCGGCCATGAGTGGCGGGAGGTGAAGCGGCGGGGGATTGATATCCTGTTTGCGGTGGACACGTCGCGGAGCATGCTGGCCGAGGATCTGGTGCCGAACCGGCTGGAGAGGGCGCGGTTGGGGATCGTCGATTTCCTGGAACGGCTGGAGGGCGACCGGGTGGGGCTGGTGCCGTTCGCGGGGACGGCCTTCGCGCTGTGCCCGCTGACGGTGGACTACGATGCGTTTCGCGAATCGTTGAGGGCGCTCAACACCGAGCTGATCCCGCAGGCGGGGACGAATCTGGCGAGCGCGATCCGCGAGGCGGGGCGCTTGTTCGACGCGGAGGGGAACAACCAGCGCTTTCTGGTGCTGATCACCGACGGCGAGGACCTGGAGGGCGAGGCCTTGAAGGCGGCGGAAGAGGCGGCGAAGGAGGGGACGACGATTTACACGGTGGGCGTGGGCGCCGCGGACGGCCAGCCGATCCCGGTGCGCGGGGCTTACGGACGGCAGGAGTTTTTGAAGGATGAAAAAGGCGAGGTGGTGAAGACCAAGCTGGATGCCACGACACTGGAGAAAATCGCGAGCGTGACCGGAGGGCTTTATGTGCCCTTGGGGCGCGGGGCGGAGGGTCTGGACGCGATCTATCAGCAGCGGCTGTCGCTGGCTCCGAAGAGCGAGCTGGCGCAGAAGATGGAGAAGGTGGCGCTGGAGAGATTCCAGTGGCCGCTGGGTCTGGCGATCGCCTTCCTCGCGCTGCAAGCGGTGATGGGCGAGCGGCGGCGGGAGCGGAAGAGCAAGGCGCTGGCTTCCGTGGCGCGGCGGGTGCGGCCGGCGGCGATGCTGCTGCTGGCGTGGGGGATTTCCTCGATGTCCGGCGAGGCGGGCGGGGTGGCGGACTACAACGGAGGGACGGAAGCGTATGCGCGCGGCGAGTTCGAGGAAGCGGTGGACAAGCTCAAGGGATCGCTGGCCACGTCCGATCTCGAGGTCCAGCAGAAGGCCTACTATAACCTTGGTAATTCGCTTTACCGCGTGGGTCAGATGGGGTCGGGCGAGGATCCGAAGAAGACGATCGAGTCCTGGGAAAAGTCGATCAAGGCGTATGACGACGCGCTGGCGCTGGACGCCGCGGATGAGGACGCCCGCTTCAACCGGGACCTGGTGCAGCGGAAGCTCGACGAGCTGAAGAAGCAGGAGGAGCAGAAGAATCCGCCGCAGGATCCGAAGGATCAGGAAAAAAAGGACGAAGAAAAGAAGGACCAAGAGAAACAGGATCAGGAGAAGAAGGACGGCGAGCAGGGGGATGAGGAGCAGCAGGGCGAACCGAAGGATGAGCAGGGGAAGGAATCCGGAGAGGGGTCCGAGAAGGACGGGAAGCAGGGCGAGTCCGAAGGCAAGGATGGCGAGCAGAAGGACGGCGAACCGAAGGACGGGAAGGAAGCTGGCGAGGACAAGCCGGGGGAAGAGAAGTCGAAGGACGGGCAGAAAGCCGACGAAGGAAAGGACGGCGAGGAGGAAGGCATGAAGGGTCAGGAAGAGAAGGCCCCGCAGGAGCCCGCGAAGCCATCGGGCGAAGCGGGTGAGGCGAAGGAAGCTGGCAAGGAAGGAGATGCCGGGAGCGGCAGTCCGACCGAGGCGAGGAAGGCCGGGGAGATGTCGCGGGAAGAGGCGATCCGTTTGTTGGAAACCCTGGCGAACGATGAACGCCTGGTGATCCCGGTGCCGCTTTCCGAACGGAACCGCGAGCCGCAGAAGGGCGGCACGGGAACCCGCAAGACCTGGTGAACATGATGATACGAGCGGTCATTGCCTGTCTGGTCCTGTCCCTGCGCGCGCTGCACGGGGCGGAGGTGATCGCGCAGCTTTCGACCGACACGCTGAAGGTCGGGGAAGCGGCCTTGCTTTCGCTGAGGGTGGAGGGCGGGGCCCCGGAAGCGGCCCCGGTGATCCCGGAGGTGAAGGGTCTGGTGGTGAATCCGCGCGGCCAGTCGCAGCAGATCCAGATCGTCAACGGGCAGGTGAACCGGTCGCTGGTTTTCAATTATGCGGTCGGCTCGCATGAGGCGGGGATTTATGAAGTCCCGGCGATCACGGTGCGGGTGGCGGGCCAGGAGCTTTCCTCGCAGCCGCTGAAGATCACAGTGGGGGGCGCGGGGCTGCCGGGCGGGATGAACGATGAGGAAGCGAAGGCGCCGGAGGACGGGCGGAAGTATGGGTTTCTGACCTTCCAACTGGCGAAGAAGGAGCGGAAGAACGTCTATCCCGGCGAGATCGCGCCGGTTTTGATCCGGGCGTATTTCCCGATGGATGCGCGGGTGTCCTTGAACGGTCCGCCGCGGCCGGACGGTGCGGCATTCACGCTGCACCATCTTTCACCGGAGCCGGCGCAGACGCGGGAGCTGGTCAACGGGGTGGAGTATCTGGCGGTGACGTGGACCGGCGGGCTGTCGGCGACCAAGGCGGGAAAGTATCCGGCGAGCTTCACGCTGGGCGGGACGGTGGCGGTGCGCGACACCTCGGGGGCCCGCGGGCGCTCGCCGTTCCGGGGCGGCGTGATGGATGATTTTTTCGCGCCGATGATCCAGAAGGAGGTCTCGCTGACGACGCCGGAGCCGCCGGAGATCGAGGTCACGGAATTGCCGCTGGAAGGCCGGCCGGAGGACTTCGCCGGGGCGATCGGGCAGTTCGATTTCGATGCGGTGCAGATCCCGGAGTCGTTGCAAACCGGGGAGCCGTGCCGGATCGAGGCGACGGTCCGCGGGGCGGGGAATTTCGCGCTTTTGAAAGAGCCGCAGCCGATGCCGCCGGCGGAATGGAAAGTCTATGAGGGCACGGGGGAATTCGTGCCGGGGGACGAGGCGTCGTTTGCGGGAACCAAGGTCTTTCGCTTCAGCGCGGTGCCGCGGGTGCCGGGCGAGAAGGAGCTTTCGCTGGGCTTCAGTTTCTTCGATCCGGAAGAGGGGAAGTATCGATCGGTTCAGTCGGTGCCGCGCAAGGTGGTGATCCGTGGCGAGGCTGCGGCATTGCCGGAAGCGGCGGAGGCGAAGGAGGTGGTGGCGTCGGAGCCGGAGGGGCCGCGGCTGGCGCCCTTGAAAACGGAATTGGGGAAGGTGGGGACTTACCGGCCGTGGTCATCGGCGGATGGGTTCTTACCCATGCTCGTGGGCTGCGGTTTGCTGGCGGCCTTGTTGGCGGGCTATGGATGGTGGAGCGGACGGGCGGTGGATGCGGCGAAGTTGGCGCGGCGTGCGGGCGAGCTGGCGGCGCGCGCGGCTCTATCGGCGGCGGAGCGGGCGGCGCATGCGGGCGATGGTGCGGCGTTCTTCCTCGCGGCGCGCGAGGCATTGCGGATCCGGGTGGCGGAGCGCTCGGGGATGAAGCCGGAGGCGGTGACGCTGGCGGACTTGAGGGGGATCGGCGACGAGGGGGTGGTGGAGATTTTGAAAGAGGCGGACCGGGTGGACTACTCGGGCAAGGCGGCGGGTGCGGACGACTTGACGGCGTGGCGCGAGAAGCTGCGCCGCGGGCTCGATAGGCTGGCGGCGGGACCTGCCGCGTGAACGATGATGAAGGTGTTGCTGACATGGCTGGGAATGATCGCGTGCCTCGTGTCGGCGCGGGCGGACGAGCGCTTCGAGCGGGCGAACGCGGACTTCGAGGCGGGTCGTTTCGAGGAAGCGGCCGCGGCGTATGAGGAGCTGTTAGATAGTGAAGGACCGCGCGTGGCGGTGCTGCAGAATTTGGGGAGCGCGTATTTCCGCAGCGGCGATGTGGGCCGGGCGATCCTGGCTTTCGAGCGGGCGCTGCTGCTGAAGCCGGGGGATCCTGATTTGAAGGCGAACCTGAAGTTGGTCCGGGATGAGGCGGCGGTGTTCCCGCCGCCGCTTGCGGAGGGTTGGCGGGGATGGATGGAGCGGCCTTCGCGGAAGTTCTGGTCGGGCCTCGCGCTGGGCTCGGCGCTGCTGCTGCCGGTCGCGGCGGGGTTGTGGCTGGGCCTGCGGTCGCGGTGGCGCGGGGCGGCAGCGGTATCGGTTTTCGCGAGCGTGGCGGGCTTGGCGGCGCTGGGGCTTTCGCTTTATGCGCTGCAAGGACGGAAGGGCGAGGACGCGCGGGGAATCGTGGTCGGGGACCCGGCGAAGGTAAGGATCTCGCCCTTCGAAAAGGCGGAGGAGCGGGGCAGCCTGACGGGCGGGCGCGAGGTGCGGTTGGGTCGTGAGGCGAACGGATACTTCTGGGTCAGCGTGGATGGCGGCGCGACCGAGGGCTGGGTGGCGGCGAAGGAGGTCGAGCGCTTGATCCCGGCTGCGGCGGCGGTGGACTGAAGGGTTGGATGCGCGGCTTGCTTGGGGCGGACGCCGGACCTAACGTCGCTTCGTGATTTATCTCGATGCGAATGCCACGACGCCGCTGCTGCCGGAGGTGTTAGATTCGATGCTGCCCTGGTTGAAGGAGGGCTACCACAACCCGAGCGCGAGCTATGCCGGGGCGAAGGAAGCGCGGCGGGCGATCGAGGAGGCGCGGGAGAAAGTCGCGGCGCTGATCGGCGCGGAGCCGGACGAGATCGTCTTCACCGGAGGCGGGACGGAGAGCACGAACATGGCGCTGAAATGGCTGGCGCGATTGATCGGGCGGAAGACCGGCAAGGTCGTGACCAGCGCGATCGAGCACAGCGCGGTGCTGCGGCCGATCGAGACCTTTTCGGAGGTCGGCTACCCGGTGACGCGGGCCGGGGTGGATGGCGGCGGGCGGCTGCGGGTGGAGGAATTTCAAGCGTCCTGCGAGGCGGCGAGGGCGGGCGGTGGCATCGCTTCGGTGATGTGGGCGAACAACGAGACCGGCGTGATCCAGCCGATTGAGGAAGCCTGTGCGATTGCGAGAGAGTGCGGGCTGGCCTTCCACACCGATGCGATCCAGGCGGTGGGGAAGATTGCGGTGAACGTGCGGGAAGTGCCGGTGGATTTCCTTTCGTTGTCGGCGCACAAGTTCCACGGGCCGAAGGGCGTCGGCGCGCTCTACATCCGGAGCGGCTGCCGTTTCGAGCCGATGGTCCGTGGCGGTGGCCAGGAGAAGGACCGGCGGAGCGGGACGGAAAACACGGCGGGTATCGTCGGTCTGGGCAAGGCGGCGGAGCTGGCGTTGGCGTGGCTGGCGGCGAAGGAGCATCCGGGAAATGTTAGAGCGGCTTTTGAAGCGAAGGTGGTGGGCGAGGTGGAGGGCGTGACGGTGAACGGCGACCTGCTGCACCGGCTGCCGGGGACCAGCCATTTGTCCTTCAGCGGCTGCGAGGCGGCGGGGCTGCTGATTTTGTTAGACGACCTCGGCGTCGCGTGTTCGGCGGGATCGGCCTGCATGACGGGCAAGCAGCAGCCGTCGCATGTCCAGAAGGCGATGGGCTTTTCCGATGCGAAGGCGAAGAGCAGCCTGCGGTTCGGCTTTTCCCGCCTGAACACGATGGACGAGGCCTTGGCCGCGGCGGAGGCGGTGAAGAAGGCGGTGGAGAAGCTGCGGCGGGTGCAGGGGGGGAGCACCGGGCCGGTGGTGGTGTATTCGGCAATGGGGGAGACGGCTCATTTGATGTCGACTCCGGCGAATGCCGAGCGGATCCGGGGGGGATTGGCGGATTACGAGGCCGGGGAGTTCCAGGCGGGTGAACTATCGGATTGATCAAGCTGCCGGGTGGCTGGGGAGCTCGCGTGATTCCTTGTGGCAGAGGGGCGGACAACGAAACGACGCGAAAAGGTCGAAAATGGAAGGGCAGGGAAATGCTTGGAATGCTCACGGGTTCTCCATTCGCGGAATTTGACATTCGCCTGAATGGGTTTCCTCTTTCGTCCGTCACACGGATCCCATGAAGACGCTCGCCATTGCCGCTTTCCTTTTGCTCCAGGCCGACGCCGCGCAGGCGGCGAACATTGCGATCAAGAACGATACCGGAGCGCCGCAGAAGCTGGTGATCTACCAGAACGGCCGGGTGGTGGGGTACGTCGACCGCTTGAAGCCGCGCAAGACGCTGCTGGTGAAAGTGGACGACACGGGTTCCAAGCCGCTGCTCGGGCTCTACGTGGCAGGCAAGCAGGAGTTCATGTTCCTGCCGCTCAAGACGAAGGCCTACAAGCTGTCGTGGCTGAAGAACATCCTGTGGTGAGATTCAGGCGGGGTGGGACAAGCGTGGGGCGATGCTAGATTGAGAAACTTTTGCTTTCGCCCGCACCGCCCGGCGGGCAAGAGATGGAGGCATGGCGGAGCGCGTGTTTCTGGGCTGGGACCGGCCTTTTCTCGGGTTGCTGACGGAGTGGCTGCTGGCGCGGCGCGACGCGCTGCCGGGGCTGCTGGTGGTGGTGCCGACGGCGCAGGCGGGACGGCTCTTGCGCGAGGCATTGGCGGAGTCGGCTGGGGCGCTGCTGGCGCCGAAGGTGGTCACGCCGGAGTTCTTCTTCCGCCCGGCGGAGCAGGACGGGATCGCCACGGCGGTCGAAGCGCGTTTCGCGTGGATCGAGGTCTTGCAGGCGACGAGCGGGCGGGATGCACGGGCCTTGTTTCCGGTGGAACCGGTGGAGCGGTCGTTCTCGTGGGCGGCGGGGGTGGCGAAGGAATTGGAGAAGGTCCGCAACGCGCTGGCGGAGGGTGGGAAGTTCTTCGCCGACGCGGCCGAGCTGAGTCCGGAGCGCGACCGTTGGGTGGATCTGATGGAGGTCGAGCGGCGGGTGATGGCGCGCTTTGAGAAGTGGCAGCTTGAGGATCCTCTGACGGCCAAGGTCCGGGTGGCGCGGGACTTCGTGCCGCCTCCGGGAATCGCGGAGCTGGTGATCGCCGGGGTGCCGGATCCGGTGCCGCTGGCGCTGGAGGTTTGGAAGAGGATTACGATGCCCGTGACCGTGCTGGTCCACGCGCCGGAGTCGGAGCGGGCGGCTTTCGATGACTGGGGACGGCCGCTGGCGGGCGAGTTGTGGATCAAGCGGCCGACGCCGGTGGCGCGGGAGCGGATCCATCTGGTCGCCGGGCCGGCGGAGGTGGCGGCGAAAGCGGTGGCGTGTTGCGCGGGACTGGCAAGCGATGAGGTGGCGGTCGGTCTCTGCGATCCCGCCTGCGGACCGGCGCTGGAGGCGGCCTTTGACGACGCGGGATGGCCGGCGTGGAATCCCGAGGGCCGGATGGCCGGGCGGCCGATGATGCTGTTGCTCGATGGCTTCGCGGGGCTGGCGCGGCGCGGCGACCGCTGGGATGCTGCGGAGGGGATTTTGCGCAATCCATTGCTGGCGGAGATCCTCGGCCGCAAGGGAATGCACGCGGCGCTGAGGGCGCTGGACGAACTGGAAGAGGCGCATCTGCCGGACAGCGTCGGGCGGGTGCGGGAGCTTTGTGAATGGAAGCGGAGCGCGGCGGCGGTGCCGGACGAGGGGCAGGACAAGCTGACGGAGATGATTACGTGGTGCCTGGAGTGGCGCGATCGCTTCGCGCCCGGGCGCTCCGGGGAAGCGCTGGAAGCGTGGGTTGCGGCGATGGCGGAGATCGACGACGGGGCGGAGGGCCAGTTTCTAACAGCGCTGGCCGGGGTGGTGGAGCCGCTGAAGCGGTTGGAGGGGCGCGGCTTGTTGAAGGGGCCGGGGGAAGCGCTGGAGTTGGCGCTGTCGTCGATCGACACGCTGCGCTCGACCGCCGGCCGCGAGCAGGCGGTGATCGATCTTTCCGGCTGGCTGGAGCTTTCGCACGGCGGCGGGCGGCGGATGATTCTGGCCGGGATGCACGAGGGCTGCGTGCCGGACGGGAATCTCGACGACGCCTTCCTGCCCGACGGCGTGCGGCAGAAGCTGGGGCTGCGCGACGCCGCCGGCCGGCACGCGCGGGACGCTTATCTTTTCCACTCCTTCGCGGCGTCGCGAGAGCTCGATGTGATCGTGGCGAAAGTCGATGCCTCGGGCGAACCGCGGCGTCCGTCGCGGTTGCTGCTGGCGGCGTACGGCGTCGAACTCGCTGAGCGGGTCAAGGCGCTGTCCGGCAGCCCGGCCGCGGCACCGGAGCGGCTGGCATCGTGGACCCGCGGTGATTGGAAACTGGAATTCTCCGGGCCGCTGAAGCCCTATCTTGATGGCGAGCGGAAGTTGAGTCCTTCGGCGATCCGCGATTACTTGCATTGTCCGTTCCGGTTCTACCTGAAGCGGGTCTTGAAATGGGAACGTCACGATGCGGCGAAGATGGAAATGGACGCGCTCGATTTCGGCAACCTGTGCCACGATGCGCTGGAGCAGATGGGCTTGGACGAGGCGATGGTCTCGACGGTCGATCCGCGCGAGTTGCGGGACTTCCTGTGGGAAAAGATGGATGTGCGGTTGGCGAGGTATGGGTCGAATCTCTCGTTGCCCTTGCTGGTCCAGCGCGAGGCGGCGCGGTCGCGGTTGGAGCGCTTCGCGGAGCTGGAGGTGGCGCAGCGCGCCGAGGGTTGGCAGACCCGGCATGTCGAGCTGAAGGTGGGCAAGGACCTGCCGTGGGAGATCGACGGCCAGGCGGTGTCGATGCAGATCGACCGGGTCGACTTCCATCCGCGGCACGGCTGGCGGGTGCTCGATTACAAGACCTCGGCTCGGGCGGACACGCCGCGGGCGGCGCATCTGCGGCGCTTCTCCGAGAAACGTCGTACTTTCGGCGCGACGATGCCGGCGGCGCGCGGTGGCGACGAGGTGTGGAAGAACGTGCAGGTCCCGCTTTACGCGGCCTTCGTGCAGCAGTGGCTGGGCCTCGATGCTCCCCCGGCGATCGGCTATGTGAACCTGCCGGCGACTTTGAACGACGTCGGCTTCGAGATGTGGCAGGATTTCACGCCGGAGCGGATGGAATGCGCGCTGGAATGGTCGCGCGGGGTGATCGGCGCGCTGCGGCGGAGCGTCCACTGGCCACCGGTGGAGTTGAGCGGGCAGGAGGCGGGTTACGATGATTTCGCGGCGATGGCGCCGGACGGATTGGACGAGGCGGTGAGGGGAGAACTGATTGACGAAATGAAGAACATCGCGGCGGCGTGGAGCGCGGAAAGGGGGGCGGCATGAGCATGCAAAGCCTGATGATCCGGGCCTCGGCGGGATCGGGGAAGACCTTCCAGTTGTCGAACCGCTTCCTCGCGCTGCTGGCGGCGGGCGCGGAGCCGTCGGAGCTGATCGCGCTGACTTTCACCCGCAAGGCGGCGGGCGAGTTCGCCGACCGGATCCTGTCGCGGCTGGCGGAGGGCTCGCTGGACGAGGCGAAGGCGGCGAAGCTGTCGGCGGAGTTGGCGGACACGCTGGGGGGAAATGCGGACAGCGGGATGCCCGCGCTGTTTCCCGGCGGTACGCAGGTGAAGCCGGACCTCGCGGCGTTCCAGGGCTTGTTAGAGAGGCTGACCGGAGAGCTGCACCGGGTGTCGCTCGGCACGCTCGACAGCTTCTTCGTGCGGATCGCCAAGCGCTTCCCCTACGAACTCGGGCTGGCGGAGTTCCAGTTGTTGGAGGAAGACGCGATGAAGGCGGAGCAGTCGCAGGTGCTGGCGCGGATCTTCCGCGAGGTGCCGGAGCGGCAGCGCGAGGCCTTCCTCGGGGCCTTCCGGCTGGCGACGCATGGCAAGGAGCACAACCGGCTGTGCGATCTGCTGGACGAGTTCCTGGAGAAGCATCACCAACGCTACCTGTCGGCTCCGGAACGCGAGCAGTGGGGGAATCTCGACCTGATCTGGCCGGACGGCTGTCCTTGGCCCGAGGTGGAGGATTTCGGCGCGGCGGCGCAGGATGTGGTGGATCAGTTGGGAACCGTTGACGTCGACAAGAAGCCGCACGCGACCTGGATCAAGGGCTGGGAGGGCGCGGCGGAATGGTTTGCGAACTACTCGGCGGGCGACGGGCGCAAGGCACCGTCGGCCGTGGACCGGACGCTGGTGCTGCTGGAAGAGCTGGCGGCGGGGCAGGCGACCGATGTGTTTTCCAGGATGGAGCACCGGATTTCCGGCGCGCTGGGGCGGGGGATGGTTCGCTTGATCGGCGGCTACCTGCGGGCGGAGATCGAGGCCCGCGCGACGCGGACGGTCGGGCTGTGGTCGCTGCTGTGGGCCTACGAGTCGATCTACGGCACGGAGGTCCGGCGGCGCGGGCGGCTGGGCTTTGCCGACGTGACGCGCTTGCTGGCGGACGGCGGGCTGACCACCGACGGGCGGGCGAAGATCGAGTCGCGCCTGGACGCCCGCTACCGGCAGTGGATGCTCGACGAGTTCCAGGACACCAGCCGCAACCAGTGGGAGGTGCTCGAGGGGCTGTTAGACGAGGCGACGCTCGACCCGGACGGCGAGCGCTCCTTGTTCGTGGTGGGCGACACCAAGCAGGGCATCTACGGCTGGCGCGGGGGCGAACCGCGCTTGTTCGACGACCTGCTGGCGCGGCCGGGCTGGTCGGGGCGGATGCGCGAGTGGGGGATGGAGACCTCGTGGCGCTCGGCGCAGGAGGTGCTGGATCTGGTGAATTTGGTCTGCGATCCGGCGGCGATGCGCGGACGCTTTCCGGCGGCGGCGGTGGCGCGGTGGAACTACGCCGAACATCGTAGCGCGACGAGAGGAACGCCGCTGCCGGGCTATGCGGTGGTGATTGATACGGCGGAGGACGAAAGCGAGGACGAGGACGAGATCGGCGGCGTGGACGGCGCGTTGAGGGATCTGCTGGCGGAGGTCCGCCCGATCTCGCGTGGCCTGAGCTGCGCGGTGCTGGTGCGGTCGAACGCGAAGGCGCGCAAGATGGTGGACTTTCTGCGGCAGGAGTTTCCCGACATGCCGGTGGAGATGGATGCCGAGGTCGAGCTGGCGCAGGACAACCCGCTGGGGCTGGCCTTGCTCGACCTGTTCCGCTGGCTGGCGCATCCGGCGGATCGCTTTGCGAAAGAGCATGTGATGACGTCGCCGTTGGGGCCGGTGCTGGGTGGCTTCGGCGATGGCAGCGTCGCGTGCTGGCATGCCTGCCGCAAGCGGGTGCTGGAGTCCGGGATGGCCGGGCTTTTGTCGGAGCTGGTCGCGGGTTTGCGGGAGCGCGGGGTCTTGAATGCCTTCCTTGATCAACGGCTGGCGGGCATCCTGCGGGCGGCGTTGGACTATGACGAGTCGGGCGGCCGTGAACTCGACGAATGGGTGGCGCGGCTGGAGTCACTGAAGCAGCGCGAGTATTCGGCGGAGGGGGCCTTGCAGGTGATGACGGTGCACAAGGCGAAGGGGCTGGAGTTCGACATGGTCGTGCTGCCGGATCTGGCGGGCGGGGCCTTCGATGATCCGTCGAAGGCGGGGATCCTGGAGTTCAAGGACGCGAGCGGCCGGATCGAGGGCGTGCTGCTGGCACCGGGCCGGAAGCTGTTAGAGGCCGATGCGGCGCTGGGTCGGCGCTTCGAGGCCTGGTCGGCGGAGCAGTGCTACGAGCGCTTTTGCAATCTCTACGTCGGGCTGACCCGGGCGAAGCATGCGAGCTACGTGTTGCTGCCGAAGGCACCCAAGGATCCGAGTTCGCAGCGGCGCTTCGACCTGTGGATCCGCTCGGTGGTGGGCGTGACGGGCGGGGAGGTCACGTGGAATGGCAAGTCGAGGGTGACGCTGCACGAGGCGGGCGATGCGGCGTGGCACGGGAAGGTCGGTGGTCGCGGGATGGTCGAGGGGCCGGAGAGGGTGGTCGTCACGTTGGGGCGCGCCGTGTCGAGGTTCGAGCGGACCACGCCGTCGGGGGCGAAGAAGGAAGCGGCCGGGATCGTCGCGTCGCCGACCGGGATGGCCTTCGGCAGCGCGGTGCACGCGGCCTTCGAGGCGGTGGGGTGGGTCGACGAGGAGGTTCCGGTGTTGCCGGCTGGCGATGCCGGTGCATTGGTTGGGGAACTACTAGGGATGTCGGAGGTCCGCGGCTTCTTCGAGCGGGGCGGGCGGAACGTGGAGTTGTATCGGGAGCAGGCGGTGGAGGCGATCCTCGGTGGGAAGTGGCTGAGCGGGATCGTGGACCGGCTGCATGTGATCCGCGATGGAGCGGGGACGGTGACGGAGGTCGAGGTGATCGACTTCAAGACCGATGCCGTGGAAAGCGCGGAGCAATTGGTCGAGCGCTATGCCGGGCAGATGGAGGCTTATCGGGAGGTGATGGCGAGGGCCTTCGGCGGGGTGCCGGTGAGGTGCTGCTTGCTTTCGACGAAGCTGAGGCGGTGGGTGGAGGTGGGGTGAATTCGTGTGTCGAGGGTCGCGGTTCCATCGACGGTGAAGGCCGCGGAAACTTACCGTCTCCCGGTCTGCTTCCTCGGCCACTCGATAGCTTGGCACGCTTGGCAGAACTAGAAAATCGATGCGTCCACGAGGGCAAGCACATCGTCGAGGACGTCTTGTGGGGCCCGTTCGATGAACTTCATCCCTCTTGTCCGGAAATCGAGCGACTTCACCTGCTCGCACATCACAAAGCCGCTAAGGGTAGTCCGGCTGGCGATCGGAACGTGAAACGGAACCTTCCGGTTCGTGTTGGTCACCGGGCAGCAAATCGCCATTCCGGTTCCTTTGTTGAAAGCATCCTTGCTGATCACCAAAGCAGGCCTCCGACCTTTCTGCTCGTGGCCGGACTGCGGGTCGAAATCCAAGGTCACGAGATCGCCTTGGCGTGGAACGTAAGCCGCCATCACCAGGTCTCCCGTCCTTGCGTGTCCCAATCGAATTCGGCCGCCTTGTAATTCTTGGGCATCGCCGCTACCAGATCCTCGATGCGGTGACGACCGCGGACCCGGGGTGCTACAACGACAGGCTTCAGGATGATCGCGTCTTTGCCTGGAGAAAGTCCGATTTCGACACTGGCACCGGGTTCGATCTGCAAAGCCGTAAGCAGTGCCTTTGGCAGGCGAAGGCCCTGGCTGTTTCCCCAAGCTTGCAACTTCGTGATCATGGCGGGAATGTATAGCCGGCGGCTATATCCGGCAAGATTTCGTTTTGAGGGGTGGTTCCACGGTGGGTGTTTGGTGGCAATTGATTGGTGGATCCGCGGTCCCGGTGTTTGCGCTGCGATCCTTCTGCAATGCGGGCCGCTGGAAGTGGCGTGGTCCCGGGGATCGTTCTGCGGGCCAGAGGCTCCGCGCACCCGGTGGAAAAAAGCCCGCCCCGGGTGGCCGGGGCGGGCGGGTGGAATCCGGCGGCTCAGGTCGCCTCGGGATTGATGTCGAGGGCGCCGTATTCGCCGTCCTTGCGGCGGTAGATGATGGTCAGGCAGCCGCGGCGCGCGCTCTTGTAGAGGACGAAGGGCCGCTCCGAGAGCTCGAGTTCCATGACGGCGTCTTCCTTGTACATCGTCTTGAGACGGTACTTTTCAGGATGCACGAGGAAGGGTTCGGGATCCTTTTCGGACTCTTCCGGGTGGTCGATGATCTCGTCGCGGAAGAAGCGCTCGTCGAGGTGGCGGATCGACTCGTTCCGGTGAGGGCGCTTCATCTTCATGAGGCGCGTCTTGTGCTTGCGCATGCGGCGGGCGATCTTGTCCATCGTCTCGTCGATCGCGGCGTACATGTCCTGCCCTTCGGTGTGGGCCTCGATGGTGATGTGGTTCGCGCAAAAGAGGATGATTTCGGCGATGTGCCGGTTCTTTTGGACGTCAAGAATGGCTTTGGCCTCGATGATTCGCGGGTAGTCGAGGTGGAGACCCTCGATTTTCTTGTGCGCGTAGTCGCGCAGCGAATCGGTCACGGCTTCATGGCGCACGGTGACCACGATGGGCAGGTTCACATTGGCAGTTTGCATGTCTATTCTCCTGTTTGTTTTTGGGGTGAATGGACGGCGGTTTTATCCGCCCTATCCACCTAGCAGACTGCACCAGATCCGGCGATTTGGCCACCTCGATCTTGCGAAAAACGTGGCATGCCTTGCAGGAAAAGGGCTGCCGGTCATGCCCGGTAATCCCATTGTAAACACCGATCCTCCTCAGGCTCAGGCAGCTCCGAGAATGCTGGGGAGCGAGTGGATTTCTTCGGCCACGCGGTCGGCTCCCGCCGTTTGAAGGGTGCCAAGGTCGTGGTAGCCCCAGGCGACGGCGACGGCCGGGATTCCGGCGGCGCGGGCGGTGGCGATGTCGATGGTGGAATCGCCGATGAAGCGGCAGTTCTCCGGGGCAAAACCCCAGTGGCGGGCGATCTGCAGGGCGGCCTGCGGGTCGGGCTTGCGCGGGGTGTCCGGGCGCTGGCCGAAGACCGGATCGAAGGGCACGCCAGGGAAGAGGCGTGCGACGATTTCGACGGTGAAGGGGTGCGGCTTGTTAGAAAGGATCGCCATCGGAAAGCCGGCGGCGGCGAGGGTGGCGAGGCACTCCGGAATGCCGGGGTAGGGCGCGGTGCCATCGGGCCAGGTGAGGGCGTAGTCTTCCTTGAAGGCGGCTTCGACTTGATGGGCGAGGTCGTCGGGCGAGCCGGCGGGGACGGCCTTGCGGGCGAGCTCAAGCGAGCCGTTGCCGATGAAGGTGCGGATCGCCGCGGAGCCGTGGGTCGGCAGGTCGAGGAGACCGAGGGCGCGGTTCAAGGAGGCGGCGATTCCCGGGAGGGAATCGACCAGGGTACCATCGAGATCGAAAATCAGGCCGGGACGCATTTCGGGGGGATGAAAGTGGCTTGCAAGGGCAAGGGCAAGAGAGGAACGGGCGAGCCGCCCGTTCCCCTCTTGTTAGGCACGCTCAGGCTTCGCCGACCTCGATCCATTTCGTGCCGCGCTCGCCGTCGCGGATCTGGAATTTCACCGGCAGGAATTTCTCGATGACCGCGATGTTGGTCGGGACGTGGGCGTCGGGCGACATGGTGAGGATCCCGCCTTGCCCGGCGAGGGCCATCGGCAGGAGGAGCTGGTCGGCGAGACAGCGGCCGACTGCGGCACCGGAGCCGATGAAGTCGTTCATCGCCTTGGCGGCGCGCTGGCCGACGCGTTCGGCGGCGACGCCTTGCTCGCCGAAGCTGCTGGTGAGTTCGCGCCTGTCGCCGAAGTCGGTTTCAACCAGGCAGCACAGGCCGAGCCCGGGGCCGGGTTCGCAGTTCTCGATCGCGGCGTCGCGGGTGGGCATGATTTCGACGGCGGCATCGAGCATCCGGCCGGCCAGCGAAAGCGGAAGCTGGCGCGTCAGGACGCGGATCCGCGTGGCGAGGGCGTCGCCGCGGGTGACGAGGTCGAGCGGGAGGAGCTTGGAGCACGGATCGATCCGGCATTCCACGACGCCGCCACCCGCCGGGGCGAAGCCGGCGGTGTGCAGTGTGAGAGAGGCTTCGACGCCGGTGTTCTTCAATGCGGGCAGGAAGACGCGGTCGAGGAAGTCGAAGGGCGGGGCGAGCGGGTTATGGGTGCCGCCTTCGAGCTTCAGGGTCGAGGGGCTGCTTGCCTGCCACAACGCGGGCAGCAGGGTTTGGAAGAGCAGTCCGGTGCTGCCGGCGGTGCCGATGGCGAAGTGGTAGTCACCGGCCCGGATCTTCCCGGCGCGGAAGACCAGCTCGGTCGAGCCGATCTCCGCGCCGTCGGCGGTGCCGCCGGAGATCTCGCAGGCGGCTTTGACGCAGGTCAGGTGCTGGCGCATCAGGCCCGGCCGCGAGCGTTTGCCGCGGATGTTCGTCATGCGGAAGGGCTGGCCGGTGACCATCGCCAGCGACAAGGCCGTGCGCAGCATCTGCCCGCCGCCGGAGGAGCCGTCGAGTTGGAGGGGTTTCATGGTTCTGAGGAGGGGCGAGACTCTTGTCGCCCGGACTTTTGGGATGGAGTGGGGACAGGAGTCTCCCCACTCCTTTGTTCAATCATCCGCCGCGGCTTCGTCCTTGATCACGAAGCGCGCTTGCAGCTTCGCGACCGTTTCGGCGAGACCGGCGGACTCGACGCTGCGGAGGACTTCGGGGAAGTTCTTGTAGGCGTCGGGCGCTTCGTCGATGGGATATTTGCGGCAGTTGGAGAGGATGTCACGGGCATCGAAATCGGCGTCGACCGACTTCTGGTCCAGGGTCCGCGCCGCATGCTTGCGGCCCATCTGGCGGCCGGCGCCGTGGTTGACCGACCAGGCGGTGCGCTCGGCACCGGCCTTCGCGACCATCACGACCGAGCCGTCGCGCGGGTTGCCGGGCAGCAGGATCGGGTGGCCGGTCTCCGCGAAGGGAGTTCCGGCCAGCGAGAAATGCCCGCCGGGGATCGCCCGGGTCGCGCCCTTGCGGTGGACCCAGTTCTTGCGGCCGTCGAGGATTTCCTCCCGTGCGATGTTGTGCGAGATGAAGTAAACGAGCTGGCCCTTCGCACCCGGCAGGATTTCCTGGAAGGCTTCCAACACCAGGGCGTTGATCAGCAGGTGGTTTACCGTCGCGAAGTTCGCGCCGAGCGCCATGTCGTCGAGATAGGCGTCCGCCTCGGAGGTTCCGAGCGGGGCATACACGAGCTTCTTGTCGCCGGACGGGTAGGGCGTGCTCCATTTCTCGAACTTCCGTTCCAGGTCCTTGAACTGGGCCGTGGCGAGCAGGTTCCCGAAGCCGCGCGATCCGCAGTGGCTGAGGAAAGAGACGTGGCCGTCCTTCAGGCCGAAGCTGTCCGCGGTCGCCTGCATCGAAGGCCGGTCGTTGACCCGCGTGATCTCGCACTCGCCGAAATGGTTGCCGCCGCCGTACGAGCCGAGCTGGCCGATCTTGTCGGCGAAGTTCTTCACGCGCTCTTCCTTGAGGATGAGTTCCAGCCGGCTACGAAGGGCATCGTAGGTCCCGTCGTGGCCGCGGTGGGTCGAGTCCTCGCAACGCGTCGCCCACTCCGGCGGGATGCCGAGCGCTTCGCAAACCTGCTTGGTGGCTCCTTCGGTTACGGCGAGCACGCCGAGGTCGCGGTCGACGCGGCGGCCCTTCTTGACCGAGCGCTGGCCGCGGCCGGCGCCGGTCGGGGTGCGCTCGACGATGGCGTTGATCAGCGCACGGCGCACCGTCTTGTCGGCGATCGCGTCCTCGGGGATGTCGAGTTGGAGCAGCGACATCGAGCACTTGATGTCCACCCCGACCGGGCCGGGATAGATATGGGTCGGCGAGACCATCACGCAGCCGATCGGCGCGCCGTAACCGGCGTGGCCGTCGGGGTTGAGGATCACGTCGGTGACGCCCGGGGCCATCCGCGAGTTCAGCGCCTGCTGGAGGCACATCTCGTCGAAATGGTCGCGGATCGCGTCGGTGCCGACCACGGTGATCGGTTTGCCCTTGTCGCCGGGGAGCGGGAGGAAGCCGAGGGCTTCGTCAGTTTTGTGGATGGTCATGGGGAAAGATGGGAGATGGGAGATGGGAGATGGTGGATAGTAGATGCTGGATGGTGATCTTCAGAGGAGCGAGAGTCGGACGAAATCGGGTGTCCACTCGTTCCACCCGGCTTTCAGTGCCTTCCGGGCTTCACTGTCCCAGCCGGACTCAGATGACCTGGCGAAGTAGTGAAAGAAGGAGGCGATGCACTGCATTTGGGTCGGAACCAGGAGCTTGATTCCGTCTTCGTGGTAGGACTTTCTCGGGCCGTCTTGCAGTGCAAACATGACTCCGTGAGTATCGGCAGCCCCGCTGCTCGGATACGCAGTGATCAATGCATGGCGCAGGAAGGCGGGAAGGTGAAACTGGAATCCCTCGGCATCGAGAAAGACCATGGAGTCGGAGAATAGGGAAAGCTTCTCGCCGGTGATCAGTTGCCAGCGGGTTTCCGGATCCTTGCGGCGAGCGGCGAGTTGCTCCGCTTCGCCACCATAGTCGTCGAGGACTTGCATTTGGTGAAGCGTGACACCGTCATCGAGCGAGACGTCAGCGAATGCTTGCTCGATTTCCAGTATCAGCTTCTCTCGGAGGCCGTCGATGGTCAGCCAGTTCGCTGAGCGGCTCTCTTCAGGCTCCGGAGGGCGAACTGCGTTCCGGTAGCATCGTTCGCAGGCTCCAAATTCCGTGAAATTGCGTTGAGCTTCCACCAAGCTGACCTGGTTCGACCCGTTGTAGCGCGGTTCACCGGGTGCATCCTCCCAGAAGCAGACAGGGCAGAGCTGCCTCGATCCACCCGCGGGGATCAGGTAGGTTCGATAACCGCAGCACGGGCAGGGGTGGGTGGGTTCGGCGGTCATGTAGGAAGATGTTTTCGAAGAGGGGTCATCGTGACAAGGAGGGCGAAGACGTTCTTTGAGCGCGTCTGATTCCGCCACGGGCACGAGGCCCGGCGGGATTGGTTACCCGCACTGGTTCTCACCACTGTAGTCTTCGCGGCATTCACGATGAAAAGGGTCGGCGACAAGGTTTTGGTGAAACGTTCCTGCTCTACCAACTGAGCTACCGGGCCAAAGTGGCCCGGACCGGACTCGAACCGGCGACCTGGTCTTCCGTAAAGATGTAGTTTCACCGGCATTCGCCGATTGATTCAAGGGGTGAGGTTCTTACGATATTTGGAGAGGTCGGAGAGGGCCTTCCCTCCGGCTTGGAGCGTCTGTTCGATTTCCTCGCGGTCGAGCAAGCCTTCGCAACGGCCGATCAGGTCGTTCCATTGGTCGACAAGGCTTCCAAGCTCGGCAAGGGGTGCCACCACCTTGGTGACCTGGACGGCCGCGCCGTAGCTTTTGCGGGTCTTCGACCGAAGCAAGACGCCCTGCGAGCCGAGAAGGTCGTCCGCAGTTCGGCCACTCAATCGCCATGCCTTCTCGCGTTCGCCGAAGCTGTTGACGGCGTAGAGGATCTCGTCCATCTCCCAATCCCAGAAATCGATCTGGAGCAGGAAGGCGACCTGGCGCTGTGGCATCGGCACGAAAAACTGGAGCGCGTCGGCAAAGTTCTCGATCCGCGACTTGAGGAATCGCGAAGGACGTTCGTTGGCATGGACTTTGGTGATCATGGGCGTGGGGTTGGAAAGGAGATCCGCGACAAGGGTTGGAAGGACGTTTGCCACTGCTCTACCGGACTGAGCTACCCGACGGGCGGGGTCGGATTTGAACCGACGACCAATGGATTCGATGGAGTCCTTCCGGCATTCGCGGAAGAGGGGTGCTGACGAGGAGTTGCGGGACGTTTTCTCGGGTCTTGCGACCCGTGCGGGAATCGAACCCGCGGGTTACCAGGGTGTAGTCTCGCAGGCATTCAGCATGAGTGGGGTTGTGGGTGTGGGGAGTGATGTGGTGGCTTGGTTGCTTGGGGTGATCCGTGACCACCTTCCAACCGTCCAAGCCGGCTAAAGCCAGCGCTCCCTTCGGAGAAGAAGTCCGCGACAAAGATGGGGAAGATCCGGATAACTGCTCTATCCAACTGAGCTACCTTGCTTGCGCGAGGGCCGGACTCGAACCGGCGACCAATGTAATCTTCCGAGCATTCGCGGAAAGGAGTCGGGGCTGCGGGCGAGCCGCCCGCGCCCCTCTTGGGGAACGGTTGCCGGCACGGCGGCGAGGGATGACGAAGACGTTTGGGCCAGTTGCAATGGAGGTGTAGTCTTCGTCGGCATCCGCCGTGCCGGCGGATTCTTCCTGGGAGCGAGACGCTCCCGGAACCGTGGCTGGGGCAAGGATGCCCC